>NZ_CP046909.1:0-635506 GCF_009789655.1 Paraburkholderia acidiphila | reverse complement strand
AGATGCTTTCGAATTTCGGACAAGCCGCCGCGCGATCGCGGCGAAAGACTCAGAGCGCGTCGATCGGAATCTTCAGATACCGCACGCCGTTGGCTTCGGGCTCCGGCATACGGCCCGCGCGGATGTTCACCTGGATCGACGGCAGGATCAGGTTCGGCATGGCGAGCGTGCGGTCGCGCGCGGTGCGCATCTGCACGAACGCCTCTTCGCTCACGGTCTCGTTCAAATGGATATTGCCGCTGCGCTGTGCGCTCACCGTGGTCTCGAAACGTGGACCGCGCGAAGCGGGCGGATAGTCGTGGCACATGAAAAGGCGCGTGTCGCCCGGCAGGTCGAGCAGCTTGCGCGCCGAGCGATAGAGCGTGTGCGCGTCGCCGCCCGGGAAGTCGCAGCGCGCCGAACCCACGTCGGGCATGAAGAGCGTGTCGCCCACGAACACGGCGTTGCCGATCTGGTAAGCGAGGTCGGCCGGCGTGTGGCCTGGCACGTGCAGCGCGCGTGCCATCAAAGCGCCGACCTGGAACGTCTCGCCATCGCGAAACAGCATGTCGAACTGACTGCCGTCCGGGCTCAGCGTCTCGCCCAGATTGAACACGGCGCGAAACACGCCCTGCACGGCGCGAATATGCTCGCCAATCGCAATGCGGCCGCCCAACTCAGCCTTCAGATACGGCGCCGCCGACAGATGATCGGCGTGCGCGTGCGTTTCCAGCAGCCACTCGACGCGAAGCCCGTATTCGCGCACGAACGCGACCACGCGCTCGGCCGATTCCGTGGAGGTGCGACCCGATTTGGGATCGTAATCGAGCACCGGGTCGACGATCGCGCAGGCCGTGCCGCGCCCGGCGTGCACGACGTAGGTGACCGTGGCCGTGACGGGGTCGAAAAACGGCTCGACTTTGGGATCGGGTGTGTGTAGCTGGTCTGGATTGGACATCAACGGCTCCGCAAAGATGACCCTTTAGTAAAACACATATTATAAATTTATATAATGTTTTTAGACAAAGTATAATGCGACGGATTGCCGTTTAACCTCGTCCATCGAGGCGACACATGAACTCACCACTCGCTCCCGAAGCGCTCGCGGCCTTGCGCGAATCCGCCGAAAAGTGCTGCGCGCTGCTCAAGGCGCTGGCCCACGAAGACCGTCTGCTGCTGCTTTGCCAGCTCACCGAAGGCGAGCGCAACGTCGGCGAGCTCGAGGAACTGGTCGGCGTGCATCAGCCAAGCCTTTCGCAGCATCTTGGCAAGCTGCGCGACGAAGGCCTCGTCGATACGCGCCGCGAAGGCAAATACATCTTCTACCGCCTCGCCAGCCCCGAAGTTATCCAGGTCATGCAGACGCTGTCGAGCCTGTATTGCGGGCGCCTCAAGGCACAAGCGGCACAAGCGGTACAAGCGGTACAAGCGCAGGGGCAAACAGCGTGAGCCTCGACCTCGCCCACTTCACGCCCTTCGCCTCGTTCGCGGGCGGCCTGATGATCGGCGCGGCCGCCGCGCTCTTCGTGCTCGTGAACGGCCGCATCGCCGGCATCAGCGGCTTGCTGGGCGGCTTGTTGCCAGGCTCGGGAGCCGAGCGCGGCGTGAATGCGGCGTTCGTCGCCGGGCTCGTCGCCGCCCCGCTGCTGTGGCGGCTGCGCGCGGCGCTGCCGGCCATGCAGATCGACGCCTCCGCGCTCACGCTCGTCGTGGCGGGCCTGCTGGTCGGCGTCGGCACGCGTTACGGCTCGGGCTGCACGAGCGGCCACGGCGTGTGCGGGATCGCGCGCGGCTCGCGGCGCTCGTTCGTCGCCACCGGCGCGTTCATGGCGGCGGGCTTCGCCACCGTGTTCGCCGTCCGTCACCTGATCGGAGGCTGAAATGCGAAAACTCAGCGCGTTCGCGTGCGGTCTGCTGTTCGGCATCGGCTTGCTCGTCTCGGGCATGGCCAATCCAGCCAAGGTGCTCGGCTTTCTCGATCTCGCCGGTAACTGGGACCCATCGCTTGCCTTCGTGATGGCGGGCGCCACCGCGCTCGCCGCGCCCGCCTTCTGGCTCGCGCGTACACGAACGTCGAGCCTCGCCGGTGCGCCGATTCAGTTGCCCACGGCGCGGCGCATCGACGGCCGGCTGGTCGGTGGCGCCTTGCTGTTCGGCGCGGGCTGGGGGCTCGCGGGCTTCTGCCCCGGCCCCGCGCTGGTCGCCTCGGGCGGCGGCCAGCCGCGCGCCTGGCTCTTCGTCGCCGCCATGCTCGCGGGCATGGCGATTTATGCGGTGCTGGAGCGGCGCCGCCGCTCGCAAGCCAACTCATTCAGCAGCACTCAACCACACTAAGCCGCGCCAGCCTCGGGACCAAAAATCACATGCAAATCACGCTACACGACGCGCGCTTCGCAAGCGCCGACCAGATCACGCCCGACGACCTCGCCGCCATCCACGCGGCGGGCTATCGGTCGATCATCTGCAACCGGCCCGATGGCGAAGGCGGCGAAGCGCAACCCACGTCGCAGGCGCTGCGCACGGCGGCGTCGCAGCTCGGCCTGCAGTTCGCGTATCTGCCGGTCAGACCCGGGCAGATCACCGCAGAAGCCACCGCGCAGTTCGCCCAGCTGCTCGTCGACCTGCCGGGCCCCGTGCTCGCTTACTGCCGCAGCGGCAACCGCGCCACGAGCCTATATCAGCTCGCGCAGCAAGGCGCACCGGTGTCAGCGGCCACGCAAGCCGCGCATGCCGCGCGCGCCGCAACGGCGGCCTGCGCGTGGGAAGGCGAAACCTGGGACGTCGTGGTGATCGGCGGCGGGACGGCGGGTATTGCCGTCACTTCGAGCCTGCTGCGCCGCGAGCCGAACCTGAAGATCGCCATCGTCGAGCCGAGCGATCATCACGACTATCAGCCCGCCTGGACGCTGGTCGGCGGCGGCGCCTACGACGTGACGAAAACGCGCCGGCCGATGGCGAGCGTGATGCCGGCGGGCGTGAAGTGGTTCCGCGCCGCGGCCACGCGCGTCGAGCCGGACGCGAACGTCGTGCAACTCGACAGTGGCGTGCGCGTGGCCTACCGCCAGCTCATCGTGGCGCCGGGTCTGCGGCTCGCGTGGGAGCGCATTGCGGGCCTCACGGAAACGCTCGGCAAGAACGGCGTGACCTCGAACTATCGCTATGACCTCGCGCCCTACACCTGGCAGCTCGTGCAGCAGATGAAGGGCGGCACCGCCCTCTTCAGCCAGCCCGGCATGCCGATCAAGTGCGCAGGCGCGCCGCAAAAAGCCATGTATCTCGCCTGCGACCACTGGCGCCGTCAGGGCGTCATCGGCCAGATCAACGTGGAATTCAATCTCGCGGGCGCCGTGCTGTTCGGCGTGGCGACCTTCGTGCCGCCGCTCATGGCGTACGTGAAGCGCTACAACGCGAATCTCGCGTTTTCGTCGAATCTCGTCGCCGTGGACGGCCCGGCGCATCTCGCCACGTTCGAAGTGAAGGATGCGAACGGCAACGTCACGCGTGTGGAGAAGCGCTTCGACATGCTGCACGCCGTGCCGCCGCAGGTCGCGCCCGACTTTATCCGCGACAGCCAGCTCGCGGACGAGGCCGGCTGGTGCGAAGTGGATCACGCCACGCTTCAGCATCCACGCTATCCGAACGTGTTCTCGCTCGGCGACGTGTGCTCCGCGCCGAACGCCAAAACCGGCGCGGCCGCGCGCAAGCAGGCCGTGATCGTGGCGGAGAATCTGCTCGCCGCGCGCGCAGGCGCGCCGCTCGCCTGGCGCTACGACGGTTACGGTTCGTGCCCGCTCACCGTGGAAAAGGGCAAGGTCGTGCTGGCCGAGTTCGGCTATGGCGGTCGCCTCTTGCCCACCTTCCCGCTCGACCCCACGCGGCCGCGCCGCCTGATGTGGCTGCTCAAGGCGAGCGTGCTGCCGAGCTTCTACTGGTGGGGCATGCTCAAGGGCCGCGAATGGCTCACGCGGGCTTCGCGCGGTTGACGGGATCCACGGGAATCGAGGGCTGCTGAATCAGCCTTCGAAATCGAGCCCGCCAAGCAGCACTTCCGGCTCGCCCTGCGTGCGCGAAGCAAAATCGACCGGGCGCGCCGACTCCCAGGACGCGAGCTTGCGCCCCGTCGCTTCGAGGTAGTGCTCGAAGCGCGCTTCGCCGCCGGGCTCCATGAGGCGCTCGATCTCCTCGGTGTCCCAGGTCAGCGAGACGTTCAGCGGATACCCGTACGGATGCCGGTGCTCGTTCGCGACCCCGCGCAGGCGCACGCGCGTGGGATGGCCGTGCCCGGCGTTGGGCACGACGTCGACGTGCACCGAAGGGCCGAACTGTTTCGCCAGCTTCGCCGCAATGCGCGGTGCGAACTCTTCCTCGAACCGGCGAACGGCTTCGATACTCATGCGCGGGGCACTCCACGGAGGATGGGCAGCGGATTAAGGCGCTGCCGGTCGCGACCGTGCAGCGCATCGTGCTGGCATCCTACCGCGACGTCAGCATGTCAGCCAATGCCCGACAGCGCAGCGCCGCCAAGACCCTTCACGCCACTCACGCCGCCCGGCGCTCACGCGCGGCCATGAGGCTGCGCACGCCTTCGAGCGAATACACGCCGAGCGCGACCCAGATCGCGCCGTAACCCACGGCGCGCACCGCGCCGAACGGCTCGCCGTAGATGAGCACGCCGGTGAGCAGTTGCAGCGTAGGCGTGACGTACTGGATGAGACCGAGCATCGACAGCGGAATGCGCCGCGCGGCCGCGCCGAAGAGGAGCAGCGGGATCGCCGTGATCGGGCCGGAGGCCGCGAGCAGCAGTTGCAGCCCGCGCGAGGCATGCGTGAAATGGCTCTCGCCCGCAAGGCCCACGATCGTCAGATAGACGATCGCAACGGGAAAGAGCAGCACGGTTTCGAGCGCGAGGCCTTCGAGCGCGCCGAGTTGTGCGGTCTTGCGCAGGAGGCCATAGCCGCCGAAGGTCACAGCGAGCGCGAGACTGATCCAGGGCGGCGCGCCGTTTTGCCAGGTGAGCCACACGACGCCTGCGCTCGCCAGCGCCACGGCGGCCCATTGCAGCGCGCGCAGGCGCTCGCGCAGGAACGCATAGCCGAACAGCACGTTGATGAGCGGATTGATGAAGTAGCCGAGGCTCGCCTCGACAATGTGCCCGGCATTGACGGCCCAGATATAGGTGCCCCAGTTGGCCGAGAGCAGCACGGCGCTCGCCACGAAACGCGCGAGCAGACGGCGGTCGCGCAGCGTGGGCCCGAGCCACCGCCAGTGGTGGCGCACGACGAGCACGGCGATCACGAACAGGAGCGACCACGCCATGCGGTGCGCGAGCATTTCGAGCGCGGGGATCTGGTGCAGCGTCTTGAAGTAGATGGGGAAGAGCCCCCAGAGAACGAAGGCAGCGAACGCGTAGAGGATGCCGGGATTCATGGTCGATTCTGGTTATGGAGGCGCCAGTCCTGCGCGGCGCTGTTCGGCGCGTGCCTGCGAGAGATCGGGGTCCGTGCGAAGGCAATTGAAAGCCAGGCGGTGCGCGCCCGATTTCGCGTAACCCTGCGCCGAGCCGCCGGTTTTGCGACAATAGCGGATTTTCGCCGCCAGCCCTGGCCGTTGTCCAGCCTGACGCGCCGCTTACGGCGCGCGCTGTTCGCAACGCGGCAGACGATGGCGCCGCCCCCCTGAACCGGCCTCCTCGCGCGCGATGTCCTTCCCCCATATCGATCTGCTGTATTCGCTGTCCGGCCTGTTCGTCGGATTTCTGGTCGGCCTGACCGGCGTGGGCGGCGGCTCGCTGATGACGCCGCTCCTCGTCCTCGTCTTCAACGTGCACCCTGCTACCGCGGTCGGCACCGACCTGCTCTACGCGGCCGCGACCAAGTCGGCGGGCACGCTCGTGCACGGGCTCAAGGGTTCGGTGGACTGGCGCGTGACCTTGCGGCTCGCGGCCGGCAGCGTGCCTGCCGCGACGATCACGCTGATTCTGCTGCACCGTTATGGCATGGACACGCCGCGCGCAGGGCATCTAATCCAGGCCGTGCTGGGCGCGGCACTCCTCATTACGGCCGTGGCGCTGATTTTCCGGACGCAGCTCGCCGCGTTCGCTTCACGCCACCGCCACGGGCCCGGCGAAGCGCGCACGCTCTTCTTCACGATCTTCACGGGCGCGGTGCTCGGCGTGCTTGTCTCGCTGACTTCGGTGGGCGCGGGCGCCATCGGCGTGACCGTGCTGCTGCTGCTCTACCCGGCGCTGCCCACCGTGCGCATCGTCGGCTCCGATGTCGCGCACGCGGTGCCGCTCACCCTGCTCGCGGGCGCAGGCCACTGGCTGCTCGGCTCGGTCGACTGGCACATGCTGCTTTCGCTCTTGTGCGGCTCGCTGCCCGGCATCGCGATCGGCAGCCTGCTGTCTTCGAAAGCGCCCGAAAAGCTGTTGCGCGTGCTGCTGGCCGCGACGCTCACGCTCGTGGGCGTGCGGCTCGTGCTCTCCTGAGCGCCGCGCACGCCAGGCGCATCCCGCGCACGTCGTGCGCGCTCAGGCGTGAGGCGCCTGGCGGAAAAACCTCCCGTTGAGATCGACCTCGAACTGACGCAGCCACTGGCCGCGCGCATCGATGCGGTAAGCCTGCGCCCAGGCGCCGCGCCGCACGATCAGCATGTCGCCGTGGTCGGGATCGTTGGGATCGGCTTCGCCGCGAATGTCGAACTGCATGGGCGCGAAGCCGTGCCGCGCACAGGCCAGCTCGAAGGCCGCCCGGTCGACGAGCGGCAAGTCGGTGTAGGTATGAATGGTCATGGCGATTTCCTGCTTTCCAGCGATGAGGCCGCGCTCGACCTCGGGAAAGACGCGCGATACCCACGGTATACCCCCAACCGCGGGAAAACTGTGTGTCAAACTACACTTTGGCGGCTGCAGTGCAGCATGACGAAATCGCATATCGAACAGACGCATAAAAAAAGCCCGGCCTGCAAAGGCCGGGCTTTTTTCTGCTACCTGCCGCAAGCACCCTGCTTCCAGGGCGCGTGACAGCGATTATTGCTGCATGACCGTCAGCTTGTTCGTCACCGACGTCACGCCAGCCACACCCTTCGCGACCTCGCCAGCCTTATCGATCTGGCCCTGATCCGGCACCGTGCCCTCCAGCGTGACCGCGCCACCGTGCGAACGCACGGCGATGTTCGAAACGTCGACGCCCTGGGTCTTCGAGAGCGCCTTGCGCACCGAATAGCCCAGCTTGCGGTCGACCTTCTTGGCCGACGTTGCCGGAGCAGTGGTCGTAGCCGCGGGTGCGCTCGTCGATGCGTCTTGCGCATAGGACGCGCTGCAGGCCACCGACAGGCACAGTGCCGCGCCCAGCGTCTTCAGAATTGCGACCGATTTCATGTTTTCTCCTTGTGTCTTCGCGTTGTTGCGCGTTATTGCGTTTTATTGCCTGGAATAGGACCGCCTCCCTTGCCGGCGGACGGCTCGAAGGCCGTTCGTCAGCCACGGTCTGACGGCTTCGTTACCACTACCGATGACAGCGTACAGCGCGCAATGCGCGCCCACACGGCCAGGGTCTGGACGCGATACGAGAGGCAAGGATGAAAGGACGTCGAATTACACGGCTTGTTACGCCCGCCCGGACAGGTCTGCGCCCGTTTCGTGTTTGTTATGCATGGGTGATGCGTCGATGCTCGCGTGCCATGCGAGGCCCGGCAGGCGTATCACAATTTAGCCTGGCTGTGCCGCAAGCGCAAAGAGTTTAGCGCAGGCGACTGTGGCATGCGCTTAAGGTGTTCGGCGAGGCGCAGAGCATGCCGCCGCAACGCCGATTCTCATGTACCATCGGCTCCACAGAGCCCGCGCGGCGCGCGGGCTTGTGCCCACCCGGCTGCCTGCCGGACCCAACGCGGACCTGACCCGCACTCTCCCGAACCACCCGAGGGCCGCCCCACCCCGATGAAGTCCCGCACCGGCCGCAAACCTCCTCCCCGTCTCGTCGCGCGCTTCGTGGCGATCTCGTGGCGCGACCTGGCTGTCTCGTTCGGCCCCATCCTGCTCGTGAGCGTGGCGGCCATCTGGCTCGCCGTGCGCCTCATCCAGCCCGCGCCGCCCAGCACGCTCACCATGAGCGCCGGCCCCAAGGGCAGCACCTACTGGAACGCCGCGCAAAAGTACAAGGACATCCTCGCGCGCAACAAGATCACGCTGAACGTACTCGAATCGGAAGGGTCGGCGCAGAACCTGCAGCGCCTCGCCGACCCGAAGTCGAACATCGACGTGGCGTTCGTCCAGGACGGCATCGCTGGCAAGGCGCCAGGCGGCCTCGTCTCGCTCGGCAGCGTGGCTTACGTGCCGCTCGTCGTGTTCTATCACGGCCCCGTCGCGACGCGGCTCTCGCAGTTCGAAGGCGAGCGCATCGCCATCGGCGCGGAGGGCAGCGGCACGCGCGAACTCGCGCTCACCTTGCTCAAGGCGAACGGCATCGAGCCGGGCCGCGCGACAAAGCTGCTGCCGCTCTCCGGCGACGACGCCGCGCGCGCACTCGTGGAAGGCAAGATCGACGTCGCGTTTCTCGCAGGCGACTCCGCGCAGCCGGCCGTCATGGGCCACCTCATGCGCACGCCGGGTGTGCGCTTTTTCGACTTCGTGCAGGCCGACGCCTTCGCGCGCCGCTTCCCGTATCTCACGGCCATCACGATTCCGATGGGCGCGTTCGATCTCGGCAAAAACCTGCCCGCCGCGCCGCTGCAAATCATCGCGCCCACGGCCGTACTGGTCGCGCGCGACTCGCTCCACCCGGCGCTCTCCGACCTGCTGATCGAAGCGGCCAAGGAGGTGCACGGCCGCTCCTCGCTCCTGCAGCACGCAGGCGAGTTCCCCGCGCCACGCGCGCAAGACTTCCCGATCAGCGACGACGCCGCGCGCTACTACAAGTCGGGCAAGAGCTTCCTCTACCGCGTGCTGCCCTTCTGGGTGGCGAGCCTCGCCGACCGGCTCGTGGTGCTGCTCGTGCCGATCATCGTCGTGCTGATTCCGGGCCTGCGGATCGTGCCTTCGCTCTACGCCTGGCGGGTAAAATCGCGGATCTACCGCTGGTATGGCTCGCTCATCGCCCTCGAGCGCGCCGCGATGGCCGACAACTCGCCCACCGAGCGCCGCGCGCTGATGCGCCAGCTCGACAGGATCGAAGAGTCGGTCAACGGCATGAAAATGCCGCTCGCCTATGCCGAACAGTTCTACGTGCTGCGCGAACATATCGGCTTCGTGCGCGCGCGGCTCTCCGGAACGCGCGAAGCGCCAGACGCGGCCGCCGGTGCCGAAGAGGAGCAGACAGCGCAAGGCGCCGAAGCAGCACAGGCGCAAGAAGGTGGGAGCGACGACGCAGGCACAGCGGGTACAGAGGCGAGCCATGCAGACGAAAGCGGCGGCAATGAAACAGGCGAGCGCACGCATTAGCGCCGCTGCACGCATTTTGAACCGAACAATGGGCCATGCAAACAATGGCCCGGATATCGCCCAAGAGCGGAGGAACAGCATGATCGACGGCATCGACGCCAGCCAGCCGGCCTGGTTCTACGACTTCGTGTCGCCGTTTTCGTATCTGTTGCTGGAACAGCATGACAAGTGGCCCGGCTTCGACTTCGTGCCGACGCCCGTGCTGCTTTCCGAGCTATATCGCCACTGGGGCCAGCCGTTCGGCTCCGCGGTGCCGGCCAAGCGCATCTTCACCTACCGGCACGCGCTCTTTCGCGCCGAGCAGCTCGGCATTCCGTTCAAGATGCCGCCCGCTCACCCGTTCGACTCGGTCAGGCCGATGCTGCTCGCGATCGCCGCGGGCGGCGACCTCGCGTGCGTGCGCGAGATTTTCCGCTTCATCTGGCGCGAGGGACGCGACCCGTCGAGCGAAGAGGGCTTCGAGCAGCTTTGCGAGCGCGTGGGCATTGCGCACGGCGAGTCGCTGATCGAGGAAGAAGTCGTGCGCGCGCAGTTGCGCCGCAACACCAACGACGCGATCGCCATGGGCGTGTTCGGCGTGCCGACGTTCTGGATGAACAAGCAGCTCTTCTGGGGCGAGGACGCCTTGCCGATGGTGCTCTACTGCGCGCGCAGCCCGAACTGGCTCGACTCGCGCGAGGTCAAGCGCATCAGCACGCTGCCTTCTGGACTCGCGAAGCCCGTCACGGAGTGAGCGGCAACGCGCTAGAAGTCCCCTTCTGATGCCCGTCATGCCCCGCACCCTATGGCGGCGGCGCGCGAGGCGGCTTATGGTTATGGCTGAACGCGTGCGCGCGCAGGTTTCTATCGCGCACGCGCCCTTGCCCGCCACGCCCCATGGACGACGATAACGCCCTCACCCTCGACATCTGGCTGGTGCGCGTGCTGCGCACGCTGCTGGTCGAGCGCAGCGTCACGCAGGCCGCGTTGCGCCTGAACCAGACCCAGCCCGCCATCAGCACGGCGCTGCGCCGTCTGCGCGAGATCCTGGGCGACCCCATCCTCGTGCGCGGCAAGGCCGGCATGGTGCCGACCGAGTACGGCGAGTCGCTGTTGCAGCATGCGCAGCGCGTGCTGCGCGACGTGGAGTTCGTGGCCACGCCGCATGGCGACTTCGACCCGGAGCGCTCGAAGCGCACGTTTCGCCTGGCCGCCCCCGACTACCTCAACGACTTCTTCATGCCGACGCTGATCGCACGCTTTCGCGAGACGGCGCCGGCGGCGCGGCTGGAGATCCTTTCGCTCTCGCCCACGCTTGACCATCACAGCGCACTCGACGCGGGCGAACTCGACATCGTGATCGGCAACTGGCCGAAGCCCGAGCCGCGTTTTGCGCGCAGCGATCTCTTCTCCGACAAGGTCGTCTGCATGATGCGCGCCGATCATCCGCTCGCGCGCCGCGAACTCACACGCGAGGCGTATCTCGCGGCGCCCCATCTCGCGCCCACGCCCTATACGGGCGCACATGCCAGCGCGATCGATCTGGGGTTTGCGAAGGCGAAGGCCGAGCGGCGCATCGTCGCGACGCTGCCCTACTTCGGGCTCGTGCCGCAGGTCCTGCTGCAATCGGATCTGATCTTCACGACGACACGGCGCTTCGCGCAGCATTACGCGAAGCTCATGCCCCTTGCCGTCGTGGACACGCCGATCGCGTTTCCGCGCATTCACTGCTATCAGATGTGGCATCCGCAGCCGGACAGACCGAGCGATGTGGGATGGTTGCGCGGCTTGATCGACGAGGTATCGGGAACGCTGACCGCCGAGCGCGGCACGAAGCGCGCGAGCGCGAAGAAGGCCGCGAGCGTGACCGGCGAAACAATGCCCACGCCGCCGCTCGAAGCGCTCTGAAATGCAAGACGGGCGCCTCATCGATGCGCGCGCTAGTGCGCTCGCGTTTAGCCCTAAAGGGGCAGGCCACAGAAGGGGCGCTCGAACGACCCGTTGCCGGCATGAGCGTGCTATCGGACTTGAGATCGGACTTGGGCATCGTTCCGCCGGAACCGATGACGATCGTGAGCTTGCAGCAGATTTATATCGACGGCTCCATAAGCGCAAGCCGCGGCGTGCCGATTACCGGCAAGACATCGCTGGGCGTCGACGGCCAGATTGCCTTCACGCTGGCGACGATCGAGCGCGCCTCGGCAGAACCGGCAGTTGGGACTTTGCATCGGCCACGTCTTAAGAGCACCACGAGCGTACAGGCGACAGCCACGCTCGCGTTCTGGTGTGGTTCGCGATTTCCTTCAGGCGGGCTCGTCGTGCCGTTCCGGGTCGTGTAACTGAACGTCCAACTGGCGCATGCAGGTGCTCCGCATGCGACCGTTCCTCTTCCGCTTTCGCCTCCATCCCGTTGCCCATCGAGGTGTCAGGGCACATGCCGCAGGTGCAATTTTCATCGGCATTCATTGATGGATAACTGAGATTGAATCTAGTAGCCACACCATAGGAGGATTCCGATTTCATTTATGGATTTGCGTCATGTCCAGATGCTAAATGTTCGCGACGTTCGGTCCGAGTGTTCACTGTAGAGTGCGCGACACAATCAATTGTTATGGCAAAGATAATTGAACCGCTATCGATAGCGGAGGGCATTCGACAGGTAGACGTCTTTCGCAGCAACGGCCACGGTCGCCCCGATGACATTTCCTGATCGAAGCCACTTCAGTGACTTTCACAAGGATGTTCAATATGGAAAAGAGACTTGCTTCGATTGCGTCGCTGTTTCTGGCGTCGTTATGCCTGGCAGGGTTTTCCTTGCGCGCAGCGGCTGTGCCGCTCGCGGTCTCGCCCAATGAGGCTCGAGCCATCGCGCGAGACGCGTATATCTACGGTTTTCCGGTCATCGACAATTACCGGGTCCAGTATTCCTGGTTCATCGACACGCAGAGTCCGGAGTACAAGGGCCCGTGGAACACGATTCACGGCAGCGCGCAGGTCTACACGCCGGACGACAAGGCCATGCAGACGCCCAATTCCGACACGCCCTATTCGCAGCTAGGCGCGGATCTGCGTACCGAGCCCATCGTCATTTCGGTGCCGGAAGTCGAGAAGAACCGTTATTACGCGCTGCAGTTCATCGACATGTACACCTTCAACTTTGCCTATGCCGGAACGCGCACCACGGGCAATCAAGCGGCCAACTTCCTGCTTGCCGGTCCGAACTGGCACGGCGCCACGCCGCCCGGCATCAAGAAGGTCTTCCGCAGCGAAACCGACTTCGCGTTCGTTTTCTTCCGTACCCAGCTCTTCAATCCGCAGGACATCGACAACGTCAGGAAGATTCAGGCCGGCTACAAGGTGCAGACGCTTTCGGCGTTCCTCGGCCATCCGGCGCGGGCCGCCGCACCGGCAATCGACTTCGCCAGGCCTTTGAGCGTGCAGGACGAGCACGGCTCGCTCGAAGCGTTCAATCTGCTCAACTACGTGCTGCAATTCTGTCCGCCCAATGCCGGCGAAAAGCAGCTGATGGAGCGCTTTGCCCGGATCAACGTGGGTGCCGGCAAGAAGATCGACTTCGCTGCACTGTCGCCCGAGATGAAACAGGCCTACCAGGACGGCATCGCCGACGCGTGGGAGGCCTACAAGAAGGCCCAGGAAGCATTCGTTACCGGGAAGCTTTCGAGCGGCCAGGTGTTCGGCACGCGTGAGTTCCTGAGGAACAACTATGTCTACCGCATGTTGGGCGATGTCGACGGCATCTATGGCAACTCGGCCAACGAGGCAATTTATCTGCCGTACAACAAGGACCAGGCGGACGCCGAACTGAATGGATCGAACCACTACGTGCTGCACTTCGGCAAGGGTAAGCTGCCGCCTGCTCATGCGTTCTGGTCGCTGACCATGTACGCGCTGCCTTCGCAGTTGCTGGTTGCCAATCCCTTGCAGCGCTACCTCATCAACTCGCCCATGCTGCCCGACCTGAAGAAGGATACGGACGGCGGCATTACGCTGTACGTCCAGCACGACAGCCCGGGCAAGGATAAGGAATCCAACTGGCTGCCCGCGCCGGAGGGCGCGTTCGCGATGGTGCTGCGTACTTACTGGCCGGACAAGGCGATGGTCGATGGTCAGTGGCGCGCTCCGCAACTTCGGAAGACCAACCAGGCGACCTGGTAGCAAATTCCGGCAGGGTGGGACGCAACGCGCAAGGCCGATGCCGTCGTGCGCGAATGGACGCCGCCCCGTCGATTGAACGATGACATTGCCATGAAAAAATCTCACATCGCCACCCTGGTCGCCGGCCTGCTGACCGCGTCGGCGGTTTCCCTTGCTTCCGTAACCACCTCTGCGGGCGCGCCGGTTGCGCTCAACGCGGCAAGCGGGACGCCCGGACGCCTCGCCGCGCTGCCGCCGGCGCCCGACAGCAACGCCAGGATCACCGAAGCTTACGCCCGCATGGTGGCCCGCCAGGCCTACTTCTGGGGCTGGCCTCTCGTCAACATCTACAACCGGCGCCTTGCCTTCGAGCAGGCGCCGGCTCCCGGCCTGATCGGCGGGATCCTGCCGTTCGCGCCGCTCAACCGGCTTGCGATGCTGCACGACTACGTGGAACCACAGGAGCGCGACGTCGCGTGCCCCAATCAGGACGTCGTCTATGGCGGCAGTGTCGTGGCGCTCGATATCAGCCCCGTCGTCGTTCAGGTGCCCGATTTCGGGAAGCGCTTCTGGGTCTATCAGATCGTCGACGCGCGCACGGACAGCTTCGCGAGTCTGGGAATGATGTACGGCACCAAGCCAGGGTTCTACCTGCTGGTCGGCCCGAACTGGAACGGCAAGGTGCCCGCGGGCATCAACGGGGTCTACCGGTCGACAACCAGTACGGGCATGGTCGTGCCGCGCGTGTTCCAGGACGATACGGCCGCAGACAAGCAAGCCGTCAAGGCGGTCATCCAGGGAATCAACATTTATCCGCTGAGCGAATTCGACGGCAAGATGAAGCGCCGTGACTGGGCGACGCTTCCGGTCTTCCCCAAGCCGGCCAGCTCCGGTGGCACGGGAGAGACCGCCTGGGTGTTCCCGGATAAGTTCTTCGACCAACTGCCGCCCGTCATGGCCGATGCCCCCGCGATGCCCGGCGAGGCGGGGCTCTATGCACAGATACGGGCGGTGCTCGAGGCGGCGAAGCACGATCCGGCCTTGAAGAAGATCATGACCGACGAAGCCACGCGGGCCCAGAAGGAACTGGTCGATCCCCTGCTTCAGTTCCGTCACTGGGGCAATTCGCTGCCTTACCACTGGAGCACCATCTCGAACGGCGCCGTGTTTGGCACGGATTACTTCACGCGTACTGCCGTGGCGAAGTCCAACATCCTCGTCAACGCGAATCGGGAAACCAAATACTTCTACCAGGATCTGAGTGCGGACGGCGCACGGCTCAATGGCGCACACCGCTATACCGTGACGTTCCTCAAGGGGCAGACGCCACCGGTGGATGGATTCTGGTCGCTCACGCTTTATAGCGCGGAGCACTTCTTCGTGCCCAATGAGATCAAGCGCTATTCAATTGGCACGAAGAACCGCGATCTGCAATACAACGCCGACGGTTCGCTCACGATCTATATCCAGGCCGATGCGCCGAAGGACGCGAAAGCGCGCGCCAACTGGCTGCCGGCGCCCGCCAACGCAGACTTCTCGCTCTATCTGCGTGCCTACGGGCCGAAGCACGCCATTGTCGAAGGGCAATGGACGCCGCCGGGCGTCAACCTGGCTGCTCACTGACAGAACAGCCAATACCGGACGAAACAGAGCAGGGTAGCCGCTACGGCGGCTCCGCGTGCCGCGCGCCGCTACAAGGCAGCCGGCGCGCGGGCGCTTTCCCATAACTCGCGACGCCTGTTGAAATTTAAGATAACTAATTTTTTCATCTGCGCGTCCAGAAATACAGCAATCGATTCATGTCCAGTCCGACCGTCCAGTTCCATTCGAGGCCGCACACCTTCGCCGTGCGAATGCTGTTGTGCCTGTTGCCGGCGGCGCTGGCCGGTTGTTCGGCGCCGCCTTCGATCAGCGTGCTGGGCGCCTACTTCCCGGACTGGATGTTCTGTCTGGTGGGCGCGCTGCTGATGACGCTGATCGTGCATGCCGTGCTGGGACGGTTGCAGCGCGAACGCCTTCTGGGGCCGCCAGTTCTCGCGTATTCCGCATTGCTGCTGCTCTTTTCTCTGCTGATCTGGCTGCTGATCTTTAATTCTTGAATTGACGGAGTGAGTTAATGGCTAGCAGGCCGAATGTAATTTCGAGCAGGATCGCACCGGCAGCGCTGTTGCTGGCAGCGGTCTTCGCCCTCGTCTACGTGCTCTGGCGGATAGACGCCTCGCCGGGCACCGACGACGCTTACGCCTACGCCGATTCAATCGATGTGGTATCCGAAGTCAATGGGCGCATCGCGAACATGGCGGTGCGCGACAACCAGGCGGTCAGGCGGGGCGACGTGCTGTTCGAGGTCGACCCGCGTCCCTTCGATGACGAGGTGGCTCGCGCCAATGCCGCGCTGGCGGCGCTTGACAAGCAGATCGCGCTGATGGATCGCACCGTCAAGGCACAGCAGTACGGTGCCGATTCCGCGCACGCCGCCGTGGAGCGTGCCCGGGCCGCCGCCGCGCAATCCATTCAGACGCTCAGGCGCACGGAGCCGTTGCTGGCGAAGGGCTATGTCTCAGCCGAGGATGTCGATCGGGCGCGTACCGCGCAGCGCGCCGCCGCAGCGGAGCTGGAGGCCGCTCATCTGCAGGCGCGGCAGGCGTCCGCCTCCGTGACCGGCGCCGACGCGCTCGTCGCGCAGCGCGACGTGGTGCTCGCGGAAATCGCGCTTGCTCAATACCGCAAGGAAATGGCCACCGTGCGTGCGCCTTTCGATGGGCGCGTCGTGTCGCTGAAAACCACGACCGGGCAGTTTGCGTCGCCGCTCAAGCCGATATTCACGCTGATCGATACGCGTAACTGGTATGTCGTCGCCAACTTCCGCGAGACGGAACTGAAGAATATCCGCGCGGGTACACCGGCAAAGGTCTATCTGATGTCGGACACGGGCCAGGTGTTCCATGGCCGCGTCGACTCGATAGGCTATGGCGTGTTGCCCGACGACGGCGGCCTCGTTCTCGAAGGACTGCCGCGCGTGCAGCGCAGCCTCAACTGGGTGCGCGTCGCGCAACGCTTTCCTGTCAAGATTCGCGTCGACCAGCCGAATCCGGAGCTGTTCCGCCTCGGCGCCTCGGCAGTCGTCAAACTCGAGCCCGGCACGGCCAGGCCGGCGCACTGAGACAGGACGCAACTCATGAACGCTCCGCTTGCGGAACGCCTGAAGAACTCGTTGCGCTGGCTGGCCGCCGAACTGGCGCCGTTTCCGGGGCGCGGGCAATTCGCGTTGCGTCTGACACTGGCTTCGGCCATCGCCATTTTGATCGGGGAGACGTTCCAGATTCCGTACATGGTGATGTCGCTGGTCGCGATCTTCTTCACGGTGCAGGCCAACGTCGTCATGACGCGCGTGATCTTCATCGCGCTGACCCTTGCCGACATCATTGCCGTGCCCCTGTACATCTGGCTGCTGAACTTTACCTACGACTATCCGGTGTTGCGCATCGTCGTCTCGGGTCTGCTGTTCTTCAGCTTCATGTTTTGCGTACGGGTGTCGAAAGCCGGCGCGGTCCTGCTCGGGCCGGCGATGATCATTCTGTACGCGCAGTCGTTCGCAGACCTGACCGGCCAGGCCGAATACCTGGTCCGGCAAGTATTGTGGTCCGTGGTGGCCATTACCTATGGCAGCATTCTCGCGCTGCTGGTGAATTCGCTGTTCGCGTCGGCCAATCCGCTGCGCCAGTTGCAAGCTGAGGCGCATCGGCAACTGACCCGCGCCGCTGAGCGCCTCGGCCAGTTGGCGGCGGCCGAGGCGCTTGCGCCGCCCTCGTCCCCCGAGACGCTGCAACGGCAATGCGCCACGCTGCAAAACTTCGCTACCTTCGCCAACATGGCCGACGCGAAGGACTATGCCGGCCAGCAATACCGGCAGTGCTGCATCGCCGCCGTGTCGCACGTGCAACACGTTTGCAATGCGTTGCCGAAAGCGCTGCCCGGGGCGTCGCCCGCGTTGCGGCGCGCGCTCGGGCGGCTGCACGGACAACTGCTCGCGCTCGATGCGGCGATTGCCGCTCATACGGCCTTCCACCTGGCCTGGGTGCCGGACGAGGAGGAACGCGCGGCCCTGCCGGCCCTTGCGCAGGCCGAGGATATCTATCGCACGCTGCAAGCCGTCGATCAGTTCGACAGCGCCGCCGCGCCCGAGCAGCCTGCGGTCAAGGAGCCGCTGCTGGCGCCCGATGCCTTCACCAATCCCGCCTACGTCCGTTTCGCGCTGAAGGTGCTGATCTGCGGGCTCTCGGGCTACTTCGTCTTCAACGTCCTGCAATGGCCCGGCATTCATACCATCCTCATCACGAGCGGCATGGTCGCGCTGCCGGGGCTCGGCACCTCCGTGCGGCAGATGACGCTGCGTTTCTACGGCGCCTTGCTGGGCAGCCTGAGCGCGCTGCTGGTGTTCGTCTTCGTGATGCCATACATCGATACCATCGTCGGCCTGCTGTTGACGATGGTGCCGGTCATCGCGGCCGGCGCGTGGCTGACCGCGGGTTCCGAGCGCTTCGCCTACATCGGCACCCAGGGCGCCGCCACCTTCGCGCTGGCGCTGCTCGAGCACTTCGGCCCGAGCACCGACCTGACCGAGATCCGCGACCGGATGGTCGGCATCATGCTTGGCGTCGGCATCTGCTGGCTCGTCTACGCGTTCATCTGGCCGGAGAGCGAGGGCAGCGCGACCCGCGCAAAGCTCGCGGCGCTCGTGCGCGCACTGGCCGCGCTGGTGCGCGCGCCCGTGGGCAAGGATGACCCGGCGCTGCAAATGGCCTACGCGAAGCAGCACATGCAATGCTGGTCCGTGCTCAACGAGTGCAACCTGGCGCTCGAACGCGTGCGCTACGAGCCGCAGTTCAAGCACGGCGCCCTTGCGCAACTGGCCGCGCAGGCCGAGCGGATGCTTGGCGTGAGCCGCGATGTGCTCGTGGCACAGGACCACGTCCATAGCCACGCACTGGCCGCAGCCGACATGGCGAATCCGGCAGCCTCGCCCGCGCGTGAAGACGCCGAAAAATTGCGCGACGAAACCGCCGCACTACTGGAGCTTTACGCAGAGCGCGTCGGCAAGCGCGGCGCCCCCCCATTACGGGAGCTGGAGCAACTGCGCGCGCTTGCGCAGCAAACGAGCGGCGCCGCCCGCGCGCCGATGCCGGCGGACTTGCGGCGCCTCGCGCTCCACGCGGCCGAACTGCCCGGCTGGGACGCCGGCAACGATTCGACACCCGCTGCCGCGATCGACCTTGCCGCCGCATCGCCGGCCACCCGAGAAGCGCCCTGACATGAACAAGAAACACCTCTTCACCGCTGCCTGCCTGTTGGGCCTGTTGAGCCTGCTAAGCCTGGCCTCGGGCTGCGCCCTGATGCGCAGCGACTCGCCACCCCATGCCCACATTCCGCCGGAGCATATCCAGCTTGCGAGCGACATTCACCTGGCCCGCGAGGGTTGGCCCGATGCGCAATGGTGGACGCGCTACGGCGATCCGCAACTCGACGCACTGATCGCACGCGCGCTCAAAGAGTCGCCGACCATCGCCGCCGCCCAGGTCCGCGTAGCGCAGTCCGGGTCGCAGGTCGAGTTGCTCCGGGCCGGCAGTAACCTGCAGATATCGGCGCTCGGCTTTCTCAACCGCCAGCGCGCTTCCTCGAACGGCTTTCTCGGTCCATATGCGCTGAATCTGCCGAAACTCGGTATCACCGGGCCGTGGTACACGGAAGGCACCATCGGCCTTTTCGCAGGGCTCGACATCGACCTCTGGGGCCGCCAGCGTTCGCTGGTCGAGGCGGCCATCGGCGCGCGCAACGCACGCGTCGCCGAAGAAGCCGCGGTGGAGCTGGCGATTTCCACGGACGTGGCCCGGCTCTACTTCAGCATGCAGGCCAGCTATCGCCTGCTCGACCTGCTGCGGCAGACGCGCCAGATCCTCGTGTTCGCCGTCGAGGCGCACGCGGGTAAAGCCGGGACCGGACTGGAGGCGAGGATCCCTTTGCAAGCCGCGCGCGGGCAACTACTGGGCCTCGACCGACAGATCGCCGCGGCGCAGGGGCAGATCATCCAGACGCGAGAGACGCTGCGCGCGCTGGTCGGAGCCGGCGCCGACGACCTGCCGGAGATCCAGCCCGTGACGTTGCCGCAGGCTGGGGCCGGATTGCCCGCCGAGCTGTCCTTTCAGCTGCTGGCCCGTCGCCCGGACCTGCAGGCGATGCGCTGGTATGTCCAGTCGTCGTTCAGCGAAATCGACGCCGCCAAGGCGGCGTTCTATCCGAGCCTCGACATCAAGGCCTTCTTCGGTCTCGACTCCGTCCATCTCAACCAGCTGTTTCGCGCCGCCAGCCAGCAGATCAACCTGATTCCAGGCCTCTACCTGCCGATCTTCGATGGCGGTCGCCTGAACGCCAACCTGCGTACTGCACGCGCCGGCAGCGACATTCTGATCGAGCAGTACAACCAGGCGGTGGTGGACGCCGTGCGCGACGTCGCCATTAGCGGCAGCCGCCTGCAAACGCTCAACGAAGAACGGCGGCTGCAAAGCGACAAGGTGGAGGCCGCGCGCCTCGCGCAAGAGGCCGCAAACGCCGCGTATCAGCAGGGGCTCGGCAGCCACGTGAGCGCAGAGGAGGCGCGGCTGCCGGTGCTGGCCGAGCAGACTGCGTTGCTGTTGATCGACGGCGAGCGGTTGAATCAGGACCTCGTCCTGACCAAGGCGCTGGGGGGCGGGTACCAGGCGATAAATACGGCCGAGCCGTGAGGCGCCGCATCGCTGCGCCCGGGACGGTCAATCGCCGTTGTCCCCCTCGCCTTGTGCTGGGCCGTGAGCTTGTCCCGCTAAGCTAAACCGGATAAAGCCTGGGAGCGAAGCATTGATCTCTTGCTCGTGGCCTTTCAATGGATGACACGATGCGTCGAATCAGACGCGCTCGAGCGCGACCGTTCTCACCGCAGCCGGGCGCTGCGCCACCCTCATCTGCATGAGCTGCGCGGCGACCGCCACCGCAATCGACGAAGGCGCCTTGTCGACGATCCCCGTCACGCCGATCGGGCAGGTCATCTCGTCCATGCGCGCCTCTTCCACGCCACGCTCCATGAGCCGCCGCTCGAACTTCACGCGCTTCGTTTTCGAGCCGATCAGGCCGAACCACGCGAAATCGCGCCGGCGCATGATGCGCTCGGAAAGCTCGAAGTCGAGCGCGTGATTGTGCGTCATCACGAGGAAGTACGCGCCCGCCGGCGCTTCGTCGACGATGGCAGCCGGCGTATCCGTCGCTTCGATCTGTACGTTGGCGGGCACTTCGTCGGGGAACAGTTCGTCGCGCTCGTCCACCCATTGCACCACGCACGGCAGCATGCCGAGCAGCGTGATGAGCGCGTGCCCCACGTGGCCCGCGCCGAACAGCACGATATGCATCGGCCCGTAATGCGGTACCGGCGTGCTGCGACGGCCGATGATCACGCGCCCGGTTTCGTCGACGCGCACGCAATGTTCAGGATGGCGATTCATTTTGCGGCCCCCTCGCGCGACATTGCTCGCACCGCGCGCACGCCCTTGAGGATTTCTTCGGCGGTGGCGGGCGCATTCATCGGCGGATTGAAGCGGTAGTCGGCCACGCTCGCCACGGCGTCGCGAATCGCGAAGAACACCGAGAACGGCAGCAACAGCGGCGGCTCGCCGACGGCCTTCGAGCGGTGGATGCTGTCCTCCGCGTTGCGGTTCTTGAAGAGCCGCACGTTGAATTCGGGGGGCGTGTCGTTCACGGTCGGGATCTTGTAGGTGGACGGCGCGTGCGTCATGAGCTTGCCGTCCGGCTTCCACCACAGTTCTTCCGTGGTGAGCCAGCCCATGCCCTGGATGAAGCCGCCTTCCACCTGCCCCACGTCGAGCGCCGGGTTCAGCGACGCGCCCACGTCGTGCAGCGCATCGGCGCGCAGCACGCGCATTTCGCCCGTGAGCGTGTCGATCACGACTTCCGATACCGCCGCGCCATACGAGTAGTAGTAGAACGGCCGTCCGCGCAGCGTGGCCTGGTCCCAGTACAGCTTGGGCGTGGTGTAGAAACCATCGGACCAGAGCTGGACACGAGCGAGATAGGCCTTGGAAACCAGCGTCTCGAACGGCACGATCGTCTCGCCCACGATCACGGACTCGTTGGCAAAGCGCACGTCGGCGGCGTTGACCTCGCCCTTGCCGTACGTCGTCGCGGCCAGCGCGGCGAGGCGCTCGCGCAGCTGGCGCGCGGCGTCCTGTGCCGCCTTGCCGTTCAGGTCGGTGCCAGTCGATGCTGCGGTGGCGGACGTGTTCGCTACCTTGCTCGTATCCGTCGCGGTCACGCGCACACGGCCGAACTCGATGCCCAGCTCGTGCGCCACGACCTGCGCGACCTTCGTGTTCAGGCCCTGGCCCATTTCGGTGCCGCCGTGGTTCACGAGCACCGAGCCGTCGGTGTAGATGTGGACGAGCGCACCCGCCTGGTTGAAGTGCGTGACGTTGAACGCAATGCCGAACTTGACCGGCGTGAGCGCAATGCCCTTCTTGAGCACGGTGTTGTTCGCGTTGAATTCGCGAATCGCGGCGCGCCGTGCGCGATAGCCGCTCGTTTCCACGAGTTCGTCGATCAGCTCGTGAATGACGTTGTCCTCCACGATCTGGCCGTACGGCGTCTCGTTGTTCTGCGTCTTGCCGTAGAGATTGCGGCGGCGCACGTCGAGCGAGTCGAGGCCGAGCGAGCGCGCCACGTCGTCCATGATGTACTCGATCGCGAATGCACCCTGCGGACCGCCGAAGCCGCGAAACGCCGTGTTCGACTGCGTGTTGGTCTTGCCGCAGAAACCGGCGATCGACACGTCGGGCAGCCAGTAGGCGTTGTCGAAGTGGCAGACCGCGCGCGTCATCACCGGGCCGGAAAGGTCCGCGGAAAAGCCGCAGCGCGAGGTCATGTCGACCGAGACGCCTTCAATCGTGCCCTGATCGTCGTATCCCACTTCATAGGTGTAGTGGAAATCGTGGCGCTTGCCCGTGACCATCATGTCGTCGTCGCGATCCGGGCGCAGCTTCACAGGGCACAGCAGCTTCCAGGCGGCGAGCGCCGCGCAGCATGCAAAGAGGCCCGACTGCGATTCCTTGCCGCCGAAGCCGCCGCCCATGCGGCGGCATTCCACGAGCACGTTGTGCGAGGCCACGCCCAGCACATGCGCGACGAGGTGCTGCATCTCGCTCGGGTGCTGCGTGGAGCACCACACGTGCATGCCGTCGTCGTCCTTCGGCACCGCGTAGGCGATCTGGCCTTCGAGGTAGAACTGCTCCTGGCCGCCCAGCAGCATCTCGCCGTCGTGGCGGTGCGCGGCGCGCGCGGCCCGCGTGGATGCCTCGCCGCGCGCAAGCTTCATCGGCGGCAGCACCGACTGCTGCGCGGCGCGAGCCTGCTGCGCCGTGAGCACGGCGGGCAGTTCTTCGTACTGCACCTCGGCGCGGCGTGCGGCCAGGCGCGCCGTATCGTGGGACGTTGCCACGACGATGAACATGGGCTGGCCCACGTACTGCACAACCCCGTCGGCGAGCACCGGATCGTCGTGGATGATCGGGCCGCAGTCGTTCACGCCGGGAATGTCCTCGGCCGTGAGCACGGCCACGACGCCCGGCGTCGCCCGCACTTTGTCGAGGTTCATCGCAACGATGCGCGCGTGCGGCTTCTGCGAGAGGCCGAGCGCGGCGTGCAGCGTGCCGGCCACGACCGGAATGTCGTCGGTATACGTGGCGCGGCCGCTCACATGCAGATGCGCGGATTCATGCGGCCGCGAGACGTGCACTTGCGCGAAGGGCTCGCGTGCCTTGAGTTCGTCCAGGAACGGTTCGGCTTGCTGGTTCATTGTTTCGTTCTCCGTATGTCTCTTCCGATTCCTGAATGTCTCAAGCCGTTTCTGCGGCGACGTTGCGCACATTGAGCGCTTGCGGCGCAAGCGGGTTATGCGGACGCGTTTCGAGCCAGAAGCGGTACAGCGTGTTCTTCGCGGCTTCGAGGCGGTAGTCGCTCGTCGCGCGCATGTCGGAAAGCGGCGCGTAGTCCTTGCCAAGCGCGATCATCGCGGCCTGGGCCGTGGCCTCATGCCATTGCGCGTCGGCGAGCACGCCTTCCGCGTGGGCCGCGCGCTTCGGTGTCGCGGCCATGCCGCCAAACGCGATGCGCGGCTCGCGAATCACGTCGCCATCGGCGATATACGCGAAGGCGGCGCACACGGCCGAGATGTCCGAATCGAAGCGCTTCGAGACCTTGTAGGTGCGAAAGCGCAGATTCGCGCGCTCGCCCGTGCGCGTGGGCACCTTGAGTGCGAGCACGAACTCGTGCTCGGCCATGTCCTTCTTCTGGTAGGCGAGGTAGAGGTCTTCGAGCGGCATTTCGCGCTCGACGTCGCCGCCGCGCAGCACCACGCGCGCACCGAGCGCGATGAGGCCCGGCATCGAGTCGCCGATGGGCGAGCCGTTCGCGACGTTGCCGCCTATCGTGCCCGCGTTGCGGATGGGCAGCGAGGCAAAGCGCTGCCACATCTCTTCGAGTTCCGGGTAATGCTTCGCGAGTTCCGCATACCCGCGCTCGACGCTCACGCCCGCGCCGATCTCGATCCACGCGTCGCTCACGTCGACGCGGCGCATCGCGTCGACCTGCCCCACGTAGACGATGTCGCCGAGTTCGCGCATCTGCTTCGTGACCCACAGGCCGATGTCGGTGCTGCCCGCGAGAATGCGCGTGTTGGGACGCTCGGCCTTGATGGCGGCGAGCGCCTCGACGGTGCGCGGCGCGTCGTAGTGCTGGCCGCGGCTCTCGTAGTGGAAGGTGTCCTTGCGCTCGAGCGTCGCGAGCGTTTGCGCGAGCGCCTTCATGTCGACAGGCTGCTTCGGCGCGCCGGCCTGGAACATCTGCTCGGCGGCGTCGAGGATCGGCCGGTAGCCCGTGCAGCGGCACAGGTTGCCCGTGAGCGCGTTGGCGATCTCGTCGCGCGAAGGCACGCTGCAGGCGCCCTTGGCCGCGCACGCGCCCTGGCCAGCGTGCTCGTGGCCATGTTTCTCGTAGAGCGCCCACATCGACATCACGAAGCCGGGCGTGCAGAAGCCGCACTGCGAGCCGTGGCAATCGACCATCGCCTGCTGCACGGGATGCAGCGAGCCGTCGGGCTGGCGCAGGTCTTCGACGGTGAAGAGCGCCTTGCCGTCGAGCGTCGGCAGGAACTGGATGCAGGCGTTGACGGCCTTGAAGCTCACGCCGCCCGCCTCGTTGCGCTCGCCCACCACGACCGTGCAGGCGCCGCAATCGCCTTCGGCGCAGCCTTCCTTGGTGCCGGTGCAGCGCGCGTCTTCGCGCAGGTACTGGAGAACGGTGCGGGTGACACCCGCGTCGCTGACTTCGCGAATCGCGTTGCGGTGGTAAAAGCGGATCGGCTGGCTCATGGTTTCTGGCTCGTCGTTGGCTGCGGCTCGCAAAAGGCGTATGCCGCTCGAGTGGACGGTTCGAAAACTATCACCGCCAATATTGGCAACCCATAGCTAGAGGAGCATGGGGGATATATCGTTGAATCGATAAATCGGCGTGCTGCGCTGCGGCTGTGCTTATGTTGATGTGTCTCGATTGCGCGATTTCACGGTTAATTTGTGAATACAAGACATATTCGACTGAGCATTTACCGGTTCAAATACCGAAATCTGCGCACGAACGGTCGGACCAAGGCAACGCGTTTGCGCGAAATGCGGGCAACGTCGGGCAATATCGCTGGATCTTCGCCGCGGGACTATCGAACGCAAAACGCCGTTATCAGCGCGGAAAATCCGTGTTCCGCCGGCCGGAACAGCTTTTCAATTTCTGCATAAAAACCGGTTCCATGGGACAATCACGCCTTTCCCGCCGTTTTCCATCCGCGTTTTCCCCATGTCTGCTGATTTGGCGCCCAGGCGCAACGCCGCATCGACGACCCTGCAGATCATTCCGGTCGTCTTTTTCACCTTCCTCTGCTACCTGACGATCGGCATTCCGCTCGCGGTGCTGCCGGGCTACGTGCACAACGACCTCGGTTTCAGCACCGTGGTGGCGGGCGCGGCGATCAGCGTGCAGTACATCGCCACGCTCTGCTCGCGCGCGCTCGCCGGCCGCTCGGCGGACACGCTCGGCCCCAAGAAAACCGTGACGATCGGCCTGACGATCTGCGGCGCGAGCGGCGTGCTGCTGCTGCTCGGCACGCTCGTCGATCACTGGCCCGGTCTCTCGCTCGCGCTGCTGGTGGTGAGCCGCCTGCTGCTCGGCTGCGGCGAAAGCCTGTGCGGTACCGGCGCGATCCTCTGGGGCATCGGCCGCGTGGGCACCGCGCACAACGCGAAGGTGATCTCGTGGAACGGCATCGCCACGTACGGCGCGCTCGCGATCGGTGCGCCGCTCGGCGTGGTGATGGCCCACGCGATCGGCTACTGGATGCTCGGCGTTTCGGTCATCGCGATGGCCGCGCTCGGTTTCTGGCTCGCGCGCCCGATCGCGCCGGTGCCGATCGTGCACGGCGAGCGCATGTCGTACCGCAGCGTGTTCACGCGCGTGCTGCCGCACGGTATCGGCCTCGCGCTCGGCTCGGCGGGCTTTGGCTCCATCGCGACCTTCATCACGCTGTTCTACGCCGCGCGCCACTGGCCCAATGCCGCCTTCACGCTCACGGTGTTCGGTCTGATGTTCATCGGCGCGCGCCTGTTGTTTGCAAACACGATCAAACGCTTCGGCGGCTTTCGCGTGGCCATCGTCTCGTTCTCGTGCGAATGCGCGGGCCTCTTGCTGCTGTGGCTCGCGCCCACGCCGCAAGTCGCGCTCGCGGGCGCGGCGCTCACCGGCTTCGGCTTCGCGCTCGTGTTCCCCGCGCTCGGCGTCGAGGCGGTCGGACTCGTGCCGCCTGCAAGCCGCGGTGCCGCCCTTTCGGCGTACTCGGTGTTCCTCGACCTCTCGCTGGGCATTACCGGCCCGCTCGCGGGCTATGTGGCGAATCTGTTCGGGTATGGGTCGGTGTTTCTGTTCGCCGCCATCGCGGCAGCTTCCGCCGTAGCGCTTTCGGTTTCGCTTCATCGCAAAAGCGTGCGTTCGCATGCCGCGCAGGGGGCGCAAAACGCAAGCGGCGCCAGCGCGAGCGCCGGACAACAACCCGAATAAAAAAACCGCACCCGGCAAACTGCACCGGATGCGGCCCGGACTTCAGACGATTCAAACTGCAAGCGGCTGCGCGCCGCCTGCCCTTACTTCTTCACCGCAGCCGTATCGAGCTTCTTGCCGGTCGCCTCGTTATAGCGCTGCACATACTCCTCGGTGAGCTTGGCCACCGCACGGCCAATCTTGCGGTAGTCCGACTCGTTGAGGTTCGCGAGCGACACGCGGCCCGACGGATGCGCCGTGCCAAATCCCTTGCCCGGCAGTAACACGACGCGCGCCTCGGCCGCCAGCTGGAACAGCAGCTCGTTGGGCTTCACCTGCTTGAGCAGCCAGTCGACGAATTCCCGTCCGAAGCGCTTCTCGCCGAGGTACTCCATATCGAGGATCGTGTAGTAGTCGACCTGGTTCGGATCGTCTTCGTCGTAGGTCGTGCCCATTGCCTCGAACAGCGCGCGCTTGCGGCTGCGAATCAGGCGCTTGAGCGCGTTCTTGTACGCGTCGGGCGTGTCCATCAGCGAGAACAGCGAGAACAGCACCATCTGCACCTGTTGCGGCGTGGAGAGGCCGGCCGTGTGATTGAGCGCGACGGTGCGGCTGTCCGCCACCAGACGGTCGATGAACTTGAGGTTGTCCGGGTCCGTCGTGATCGACTCGTAGCGCTTGTGCAGGATCTTCTTCTCTTCCTTCGGCAGCTTCGCGAGCAGATGATCGAGGACGTTGTCGCGGTGCGTTGCGATGGCGCCCAGACGCCAGCCCGTCGCTCCAAAGTACTTTGAATAGGAGTACACGAGAATGGTGTTCTTCGGCGCGAGCGCGAAGAGCGAGACGAAGTTGTCGGCGAAGGTGCCGTACACGTCGTCGGTGAGGAAGATGAGGTCCGGGCGCTCCTTGACGATCTCGGCAATGTATTCGAGGCTTTCGTCGTCGAGCTTCACCGAAGGCGGGTTGCTCGGGTTCACGAGGAAGAACGCCTTCACCTTCGGGTCGCGCAGCTTGTCGAGTTCCTTCTTCGAGTACTGCCAGTTGTTCTCCACCGTGGCGTTCATATGCACCACGTTGAGCTCGTAGTCGTTGAGCTCGGGGATCTCGATGTAGGGCGTAAAGATCGGCATGCCGAGCGCGATCGTATCGCCCTTCTTGATCAGGAAGTTCTCGCGCATCGTGTTGAAGATGTACGTCATGGCCGCCGTGCCGCCTTCCACAGCGAACACGTCGAACTCGCCGACGAACGGATGCTTGCCGATCATCTCGCGGCGCAGATACTGGCCGACGATAATTTCCGACAGCTTGAGCATGCGGTCCGGCACCGGGTAATTGCAGGCCAGAATGCCTTCGCACATCTCGTAGAGGAAGTCGCCCGCCGAGAGACCCAATTGATCGCGCACGTACGAGACCGCCCCGCCGATGAAATTGATGCCGGGCTGGCCCTTGTTCTCGCGCAGGAACTGGTCGAAGCGCTCGACGATGCCCGCGCGCTGCGGGAAGCCGCCCACGCCTTCCGGCATGTACGAGAACGAGCGCTCCGACTCGCGCATCGCGAAGAGGCCGAGTTGCCAGAAACCGTGGCGTGGAATGGTGGCGAGGAAGTTGGGGTTGCCGCGGCCGGCGTTGAGCATCGAGAGGTTGGCCGGGCGCTCGGCCGCGCCGCCGCCGGCCGCCTTGATCAGTTCGTCCTTCAGCTCGAACGGGCTCAGTGCCTCGAGGGCCGACTTTTCCTTCGCGCCGTTACTCTTCGCTTTCGTTGCCATGGTGTTCTCCATTGGAAGACGTTGCGGGTGCCGCGCGCGTTTTGCTTCCGTGCGCAGCACGCCTTGGGTTCATGTCATGCAAGACCGACCACGAGCGGCCCGAGCAGCGTGAGCAGCACGTTCGCGATCGCGTAGGTGATGGCGAACGGCACGGTGGGCACCGCGCTTTCCGCCTTGTCGAGAATGCCGCCGAAGGCGGGATTCGCACTGCGGGCGCCGGACAGCGCACCCGCGAGAATCGCCGCGTTGTTGTACTTGAGCACGTAGCGGCCAAACAGCATGGTGAGGAAGAGCGGCACGAGCGTCACGACCACGCCCAGCAGGAAGATCGTGACACCGCTCTGCTTGATCGTCACGACGGCCTGCAAGCCCGAGTTCAGACCCACCACCGCAACGAACGCCGCGAGACCGAAGTCCTTGAGCAGTTGCGAGGCCGCGGGCGGCATCACGCCGTACATGGGGTGCTTGCCGCGCATCCAGCCAAACAGCAGACCCGCGAGCAGACAGCCGCCGCCCGAGCCGAGCGTGAGCGGGATGCCCGCCACGTTCACGACGACGAGGCCGATCAGCAAGCCGAGCACGAGGCCCACGCCCATGTAGATGAAGTCGGTCTTGTTGCTGTAGGCGAGCTCGTAGCCGGCCGCCTGCACCGCGCGCTTGGTATCCGTGGCGGTGCCGTACACGGTCACGACATCGCCGTGCTCCAGCTTCGTTTCCGGCAAGAGCGGCACGGGCTGGCCCACGCGCTCGATCTTCTCGATGTACACGCCGTGGCGCAGATCGCGGTCCACGTTCTTGCGCACTTCGGCGATCGTCGTGTGATTCATGCCCTTCGCCGTGAACACGATCTGACGCGTCTGCATCACGAGGCTCATGCCGCCCGAATCCGGCACTTCCGGCCCGATCAGCGCCCCCACTTCGACCATCTGCTCGCGGCGGCCGACGACGAGCACGAGGTCGTCGCGGCTCAGCACGGCGTCGGGGGTGGCGTCGAGCACCTTGCCCGCGCGGCGGATCTTCTCGATCGCGACGAAATCGTGCTCGGCCAGCTCGATCTGCTTGACGGTCTTGCCCGCACCCGCCTCGACGCGAAATACGCGTCCGAACAGCTCGGGCAGCGCCGTGATCTGGCCCGGCCCAGCCACGGCGGCGCCACCGGACATCTCGCGCTCGGCGTCGATGGAGGCGTCCTTCAGGCTGCGGCCCATGAACTTCGGCAGGATGTTCACGCAGACGATGATCGCGCCCAGCGACCCGAACACGTAGGTCACGGCATAGCCGACGGCGACGTCGGCTTGCATGGCCTTCACCTGGTCGGCAGGCAGGCCCAGACGTGCAATGGCGTCGCCGGCCGTGCCGATGATGGCCGACTGCGTCATGCCGCCCGCGGCGAGGCCGGCGGCGAGACCCTTGTTGAGGTGAAAGAGCTTCGCGCAGACGAGCACCGTGACGAGCCCCGCCAGCGCCATGAATACGGACATGGCGATCTCGCGCAGCGTCTTGCGGTTGAGCGAGTTGAAGAAGCCCGGCCCGGAGTCGTAGCCCACCGCGTAGATGAACACGGCGAACATCACCGCCTTCACGCCGTTGTCGACCGTCACGCCGACCTGGCTGATCACGACCGCGGCGATCAGCGACCCGCCCACGCCGCCTAACTGGAACTTGCCGAAGTTGATCTGGCCAATCCAGTAGCCAACCGCCAGGGACAGAAATAGCGCGATTTCCGGGGATTTGTGAAAGATGTCATGTAGCCATTCCATCGTGTCCTCGCTTTGGGAAAGAACTGTCTGTTGCAACTGGAGATGGCCAGGAAGATGGCGTCAACGCCGGCCAGGTCCAGCAGAAAACGCCAGCCAAACTCGTCAACCGAACTTCGCCGCAAGGCCCACCACCACGGGGCCCATGAGCGGCAGGAGAATGTTCGACAGCGCATAAGTGATCGTGTAGCCGATCACGGGAGTCGAGTTACCGGCTACGCCGACGAGCGCACTGATCGCCGGCGTGCTGCACTGCTGGCCTGCAATCGCGCCGAGCAGCATCGGCGCTTCGAGCTTGAGGAACATGCGCCCGATCCAGAGTGAGAGCAGCCCGGGAATCAGCACCATCAGAATGCCGGCGAGCGGCAGCGCGAGACCGTACTCGCGCACGAGCTTGATGGCGTCGGGGCCTGCGGAAAGCCCCACGGCCGCGATAAAGGTGGCAAGGCCGAAGTCCTTGAGCACCTGGGCGGCCGCCGAGGGCAGCGAGCCCACCACGGGAAAGTGCGAGCGCAGCCAGCCGAAGAAGAGACCCGAGAGCAGGCAACCGCCGCCCGTGCCGAGCACGAGCGTGACGCCGCCCATGTTCAGGCCGAGACGCCCGATCATCATGCCGACCAGGATGCCAAGGCCAAGATAGACGAAATCGGTTTTCTGGGTCTGCTGGATGACGTAGCCAAGACGCTTCGCGCCGCGTGCCACGTCGTTGGGCGTGCCGATCAGCGTGAGCACGTCGCCGCGATGCACGACTGTGCCAGGCAACGCCGGCACCGTGGTGTCGAGCCGCGTGATCGCGCCCACGTAGATGCCGCGGCCCGCTTCCGGCGCTGCGCGCTCGCGCATTTGCGCGAGCGTGAGGCCGTTGACATCGCGCTGCGTGATCATCACGTCCACGCGTTTCGCGAGCAGCTTGAAGAGGCCCTCGCCCGGCAACTCTTCGCCCAGACTGCCTGCCGCTTCGATCACCGCTTCGCGGCGACCGGCGATGAGCACCACGTCGCCCGCCTGCAGCACGGTCTGCGCGGTGGCGTCAAGCTGGGCCCCGTCGCGCAGCACGTGCTCGACCGTAATGTTGTTGCCGAAGCGCGCCTCGAACGCGGCGACTTCCGTGCCGGCCGCGGCCCCCACCTTGAACGCGCGCCCGACCAGCGGCGGCAGCGCGAGCCGCTGCCCTTCGTCGAGCGCGCCGTCGCCGCCGAGCTTGCGATACAGGCGCGCGGCCTCTTCACGCAGGTTGATGCGCAGGATGAGCGGCGCGATCTGGCTCGTGAAGAGCACGATGGTGATAAGGCCAAAGAGGTAGCTCACGCTGTACGCGGTCACGATATGCGCCTGCAGCGTGCTCGTCTGGGCGTCGCTCAGCCCGAGCCTCGTGATCGCTTCCGAAGCCGTGCCGATCACGGCAGATTCGGTCGCCGCTCCCGCGAGGAGGCCCGCCGCGGTGCCCGCATCGAGCTTCATCAACACGACGGCGATCATGATCAGCGCCATGACCGAGACAATTTCGACGATCGATAGGAGACCGTAGCGCCAGCCCCGCCCGACGTTCGCGAAGAACTGCGGACCGCCCGTGAAGCCGAGCGCGAAGATGAAGAGTGCAAAGGCGATGTTCTTCAGGTCCGGCGCGATGCGTGCGCCGGTTTGCCCAAGCACGAGCGCGACGATCAGCGTGCCGCATACGCCCCCGAGGGAGATCGGCCCAAAGCGGATAGAACCAATCAGATAACCGAGCGCAAGGCTCACGAACAGGGCAATCTCGGGTTGCGACTTCAGCAATTCGACGATCATGTCTGGTCTGCCGATTTACGTTTTAGTTAGCCCGAAAGCATGCTCGAAATTGAGCGGCAATGCACATTAAATAACATGCAATACCAATGCAGGTCGTTATTTTCCCCATGCGCAACAATTCTTTCACACAGCAAAAGAATCAATGCGCGCTTATTACCGGCTCGTGAATTACGATGAATTCGCGCGCCGCAATGAATCACAATTTGCCGCATGCAAAGGTGAATCTACCCTGAATCTGACAGACTTGTTGGATAGCTGCCGCCGCATGGATTGCGCAAACACGTTATCCGCAATGCACAAATATTCGACAGTGACAAAAACGCACAACGTATTCGTCATTCAATACATGCCTGCTGAGTACCGAATCTTTTACAAGTGCGAAATGCTGCCGCGTGTTGAGATAGATATTGTAATTCTCAGCGACTGTCAATATTATTTTTGTTAGATTGCGGCCTTCGTCCATTCAAGGCATATCGTCCAGAACAACGCAGCACACCGCTTCGTCGCCAACTTCGTCAGCAGTCGCAGTGCCCCTCTACCGGTCCATGCATTGAGCATACGAGGCTACACATGAACCAGATACACGCCATGCGCGTCTTTGTCAGGGTTGCGGAAACCGAGAGCTTTCGTCGCGCCGCGCAGCAGCTCGACGTCTCCAATGCGCTCGTCACGCGCTCCGTTGCGATGCTCGAGGCGCACCTGAACACACGGCTCATCAACCGCACCACGCGCAACCTCGCGCTTACCGAGGCGGGTCTGCGTTATCTCGAGGGCTGTCGTTGCGTGCTCGAAGAACTCGATCATCTGGAGCGCTCGCTGGCGCATACGGAAAGCGAGCCGAGCGGCACGCTGCGCGTGGTGGCCGCAGGCGCGCTCTCGCTCGCCACGCTCACACCGCTCATCGACGGTTACCGGCGTCTGTATCCGCGTGTGAACGTGCGCCTCACGCTCGCCGAACGGCCCGTGGATCTCATGGAAGACGGCTTCGACGTGGGCATCGTCGGCGCCACGCCCGCGCGCAGCAGCGAGTGCGTGGAGCGCGCGCTCGGCACCACGACGTTCGTGCCCTGCGCGGCTCCGGCGTGGCTCGCCGAGCACGGCGAGCCACACACGCCGGAGCAGCTCGCGCAGTGCGCGGCGGTCGCACTGCCTCCCGAGGAGCGCAGCGCGACATGGCAGTTCGCGAAGCCCGGCGAGCGGGCCCAGCAGGTCACGCTACAGCCGGGCTATGCGGTCAACAACATGCTGATGGTGCGGCTCGCGGCGCTGGCCGGCATGGGCGTGGCGATCGTGCCCGCGCCACTCGTTGCCGACGACTTTTCCGCGGGCACATTGCGGCGGCTCTTGCCCGACTACGAGATCGACGACCCTGACGCACGCATGTCCATCGTCTATCCGAGCCGCCAGTATCTGCCCGCGAAGACGCGCCGCTTCGTCGACTATACGGTCGAGCATTTCGAACACGCCCACAGCCTGTCGCCCGCGCCGAGTGCAACGTCATTGTCTGCAAGTGCGCCTGGCGCGCGTACCCGGCCGCTGAGCGTCGCGTGATCGCGCATCGGGCGCGCGTCATGGGCGCGCCCGTTGTTTGGGAACATGCATCGAGATCATTGCGCTCGCGAACAGCGGCACCTCAGGGCGCGGGCGAGTTGCCGTCGACCGGAACCAGCAGGCCGAGGTCGCCCGCGCCGCACAGGTCGCGCAGCAATGCCGCTTCGCGCTCGTGCACTTCCACCGGTAGCCACGACGCCCCCGCCCACGCGAGATAGCGCGCGCGATGCTGGCCGTTGCGAAACGCCACCACGCCCTCGTGCGCGAGTCCGAACCAACCCGCCAGCCCTGCCACGCGGCGTTTGCTGATCGTTACGTAGGGCATCTGCGGCACGCGCTCGTTGTCGGGATCGAGAAATTCGCGAATGCCGCGCACCTTGCCGCTGTGCCAGTCGTCGACGGGCTTGAGCACGTAGTCGGTGTCGTCGCGATCGGCGCAGAGAAGCAGCTTGTGCAGGTCGACGATCACGACGATATGGCGCGTGCCGTCGGTCGTGAAGACGCGCTTGAAGCGCACGTGGTCGTACGCGTCGTGGTTGGACAACGGGACGGTCCAGAAGGGTCCACAAGCAGGATACGAAGAATCCGGAACGGAGGTGATGCTGGACATGGACGTCGATTGCATGCGTGCGGGGGAGAACGTGGTTCGGGCAATTAAAACCGGCCTAAGCTACGGATGGACCATGAAATTTTTATGACGAATGCGGGGCGCATCGAGGAGCGGCGCATGACCATCGAAACCTTCGGCGAACACGTGCGCATCGAAGCGCAAGAGCGGGTAGCAATTCTCGTGCTCGATCGTCCTGCGCAGCGCAACGCCATCGACAGACCCGTAGCGAATGCACTCGCCGCCGCGTTTACGCGCTTCGAGGAAAATCCCGCCTGGCTCGTGGGCGTGCTGTACGGCGCGGGCGGCACGTTCTGCGCGGGCGCGGACCTCACCGCACTCGCCGACCCCGAACGCCGCAATGAAATCCACGCGGACGGCAGCGGCGGCGGCCCGCTCGGCCCCACGCGCATGCTGCTCAGCAAGCCCATGATCGCCGCGGTTTCAGGATACGCCGTTGCCGGCGGGCTTGAACTCGCGCTGCTGTGCGATCTGCGCGTGGTCGAAGAAGACGCCGTGCTCGGCGTGTTCTGCCGCCGCGTGGGCGTGCCGCTCATCGACGGCGGCACGGTGCGTCTGCCGCGCCTGATCGGCCTTTCGCGCGCACTCGATCTGATCCTCACGGGGCGCGCCGTCGATGCGCAGGAAGCGCTCGCGTTCGGACTCGCCAATCGCGTGGTTGCAAAAGGCGGCGCGCGCGAGGCCGCCGAACAACTCGCCGCGCGGCTGGCGGCGTTTCCGCAAGCCGCGTTGCTCGCGGACCGCCGCTCCGCGTTCGAACACAGCATGCTGCCCGATATTGGCGAGGCGTTGCGCCGCGAAGGTGCGCTCGGCTATCGCGCGGTACTCGACGAAGGGCTCGCACACGCCGCGCGCTTCGCGGCCGGCGCGGGCCGTCATGGCGAACCGCTCGATCCGTAGACCGTTGATCGAAAACACGCACGCGTGCCGCGCGGCAGACGATTCGAGCGTCAGTGGCCGGCACGCGCAGCGCTTGACGCTTGAAGGCGCACGCGCGACCCGCTACATTGAAATTGATCCGCGCCGCTGCCCCCGCCCCTGCCGCCATATGTCATGACGCTGAGTCCGTCTGCGTCTCACGGCAATCTTCAGACGAACCGCCCCGGCGCGCCCTTCCCTGATGCCGCATCACGGGAGAGATCTCATGCCGACGGATCGAATCATCCGCTTCGCGGACTTCGAACTCGACGTCGAGCGGTACCAGTTGCGCCGGGCTGGTGCTCAGGTCCGGCTGGAGCGGTTGCCGATGGATCTGCTGATCCTGCTTGCCTCCCGTCGCGGCGAGCTGATATCGCGTGCGGACATCGTCGACCGGCTGTGGGCCGGCAGCCCCTTTCGCGACACGGACAACGGCCTGAACACGGCGATCCGCAAGATCCGCATCGCGCTCGCCGACGACCCGGCCAATCCGCGTCACCTCATCACGGTGAAGGGCAAGGGCTACCGCTTCGACGGCATCCTGCCCGAGCCGTCCGAGGTTCGCGGTGCATCGGCTGCCGCGCAAGACTCGCACGCGCCGCGCGAGAGCGAGCATGCGCTGCCCGCCGTACGCATGCTGGTGCTACCGTTCGCCAACCACACCGGCGATGCGAGCCAGGAGAGCTTGTGCTGCCAGCTCGCCGACGAGATCTCGGTCACGCTCGGCGCGCTCAACCCGGAGCGCCTGCTCACGATCGCGCGCACCACGGCGGCGCGTTACCGCGCGACCCCGAAGAGCATCGGCGAGATCGCGCGCGAACTGAAGCTCGACTACGTGCTCGAGGGCTCGCTCACGCGCGCGGGGCAGCAAACACGCATCCTCACGCGTCTGATCCGCTGCGCCGACGAGGCGCAGATCTGGAGCCGCGCGCACGAGAGCGCCACGCAAGGTGCGCTCGATATCCTCAAGGATGCGGGCGCGGCGCTCGCGGAGAACCTCGCGTCCACGCTTTCCGAGCAGCAGCGCATGCGCCTCGAGCGACGGCTGCCCGTCGACCCCGCCGCGCACGACGCGTATGTGCGCGGGCGTTTCTTCTGGTATCGCCGCGTGCATTTCGAAGCGGGCTTTTGCGCGCATCACGGCATCGACGGCGAAGACTTCGTGCGCAGCCGGACGTACTTCGAGTCCGCGCTCGAGCACGACCCGAGCTACGCGCTCGGCTATACGGGCCTTTCGAACTACTACGGATCGACGGTGGTGCACGGCTTCGTCGCGCCCGACGACGGCTGGCCGGTTGCGCGCTCGCTTGCGGAAAGCGCGCTCGAACTCGACCCGGACCTGCCCGAGGCGCATCACGCGCTCGCGGCCGTGCGTTACTTCTACGACTGGGACTGGGACCAGGCCGAGGCCGGCTTCAAGGACGCGCTGCGGCGCAATCCGAGCTACCCGGAGGCGCACAGGCTCTACGCGCGCATGCTCGTGGCGGCGGGCCGCCGCGCCGAGGGCGACGCGGCGATGGAGCGCGCCGAACGCATCGATCCGCTGGCGTTCCAGGGGTCGCGCGCGTTCGGCATGGTGATGTCGGGCAGGCATGCGGAAGTCGTGAGCGAATATCTCGCGCCGGGGCACATGGACCATCCGCCGCTCGTGTATCAGTTGCTCGCGACCGCCTTCGAGGTGAAGAGACTGTATGCGCAGGCCGTGGACGCCACGGTGGAGGCGCTCGAGCACTGCAACCAGCACGCGCGCGCCAGCATCATTCGCGCCCGCTGGGAAACGGGCGGCTATGACGCGGTACTGCGCTGGTATCTGGAAGATCTGCTGGCGCGGCGACGCTCCCGCTACACCTCGCCGCTTCTCATCGCCGAGGCCTACGCGCGCCTCGCCCAGCCCGACGACATGTTCCGCTGGCTCGAAACGGCGCTGGCCGAGCGCAGTTCGCGGCTATGCGAGTTGCGCACGAATCCGTGGTTCGCGCCCTGGCGCCCAACGGGGCGTATGCGGCTCATCGAAAAGCATATTGGCGGCGGCCCGACACGCTAAGCGTTTGGCGGTTGGCGCAAGTCGCGAGAGCGCGTCGCGTCGCCGTCCTGCTACCCTGGTCTGCGTTGTCCCCTCAGTTACCGTGATAGAGCCCTTCGCTCAGCGCCTTCTGCTGGCCCGATTGCTCGGAGCGGATGAGATCCTGATAGACCTGCGCGTGCGTGAGCGTCATCGGCGCGCCCGAGGCGCCGGTCGACATCGGCGAGCCGCCCACGTCCTGTGCAGCCGGCGGCGTCGCGGCCTGTTGTGTCTGGTCGTCGCTCTGCGACTGCGCCAGCGCGCTACCTGCGAAGAAGGCGGCTGCTGCGGCCACCGCGATGCGTACTGTGTTCATCGTGTTCATGTCATCGCTCCAGCAAGGTTGCGCATGTTCGGTTCCGTCATGCGCGGGACGGACAACGAGAGGGCGGCGCCCACCGGCGGGCGGGCCGGATGGGGAGCGGTTTCGCTCGTTGGTTCGTGCAGGTATCGTGCGACCCGCGAGCGCGTTGCGCCATGCACGTAACCTGTAGAAATCGTCAAGAAATAGGCAGGAACGGTGAACGACATCCGACGCGCAAACCTGTTGTTTTCCCAACAGCGTCGAAAAGCGTGCCGTATGCGTTGTGTCAGGTTTCAGTACAATTCCGCGTTGACTTAAATAAAACGGCTTCGCGCTCAAGCCCGTCGCCGAACTGCGCCGACCACCCGCCATGCCCCTGCCTTTGCTCGCCCTCGCCGTTGCCGCCTTTGGTATCGGTACCACCGAATTCGTCATCATGGGGCTGCTGCCCGACGTCGCGCGCGACCTGAGCGTCTCGATCCCGGCGGCGGGCATGCTGGTCTCGGCCTACGCGCTCGGCGTGACGATCGGCGCCCCCATCGTCGCCATCGCCGTTGCCAATGTGCCGCGCAAGCAGGCGCTCATGCGGCTGATCGGCATCTTCATCGTCGGCAACCTGTTGTGTGCGCTCGCCCCGAACTATTCGATCCTGATGGCCGCGCGCATTGTCACTGCGTTCTGCCATGGCGCGTTCTTCGGTATCGGCTCGGTGGTCGCGGCCGGCCTCGTCGCGCCGAACCGCCGCGCCCAGGCCATCGCGCTGATGTTCACCGGCTTGACGCTCGCCAATGTGCTGGGCGTGCCGCTCGGCACGGCGCTCGGCCAGATCGCCGGCTGGCGCACGACGTTCTGGGCCGTGACGGCCATCGGCATTCTCGCGGCGGCAGCGCTGCAGGTGTGCCTGCCCGCGAAGATCGAAATGCAGAAGGCGAGCCTCGTGCACGAGTTCGGCGTGCTGAAGAATCCGCAGGTGCTCATGGTGCTCGGCATGAGCGTGCTGGCCTCGGCCAGCCTCTTCGCGGTGTTCACCTACATCACGCCGATTCTCGAAGACGTGACGGGCTTTTCGCCGCATGAAGTCACGTTCGTGCTGCTGCTGTTCGGCCTCGGGCTCACGGTGGGCAGCACGCTCGGCGGCAAGCTCGCCGACTGGAAGCTCATGCGCTCGCTGCTCACGTTCCTCGCCATGATCGCCGTGGTGCTCGCCGTGTTCTCGCTGACCATGCACGATCAGATCGCGGCCATGGCAACGATCTTTGTGTGGGGCATTCTCGCGTTCGCGATCGTGCCGCCGCTGCAGATCCTGATCGTCAACCGCGCGAGCGAAGCGCCCAACCTCGCCTCCACGCTAAACCAGGGCGCGTTCAATCTCGGCAATGCGGGCGGCGCCTGGATTGGCGGCGTCGCGATCAGCGCGGGCGCGCCGCTCACGGCGCTGCCGTGGGTGGGTGTCGTCACCGCGTTCGCGGCGCTCGCGCTCACGCTGGTTTCGGCGCAGATCGAGCGGCGCGCGCGCCGCCGCGTGGCGGTTTCGGGGCCGACTTCCTGCGCGTGATGCTTTTTCCGATGCGGGCGCGCGCGAACGTGCGTCGCGCTGAGGCGCGTGTGCTCAATGTGGGGCACAACTGCGCCGCTCGATACACGCGGCCGTAGTAGCATCTCGCCCGATGAAAACCGTCCTCACCCGCGACTTTCTCGCGCTGATCCTGAGCGTAGCCGTGGTTGGCCTAGGCTCCGGCGCGACACTCCCGCTCACCGCCCTCGCCCTCACCGACGCCGGCTACGGCACCGCCATCGTCGGCCTGCTCACGGCCGCCCAGGCGCTGGGCGGACTCGCCGTCGTGCCGGTCACGGCATGGATCTCGACACGGTTCGGCTCGCGTCAGGTCATTGTCGGCTCGGTGTTGACCGTGGCCGTCGCGACCGCGCTGATGCAAACGAGCGCCAACCTGTGGCTCTGGGCCGTCCTGCGCATGCTCTGCGGCGCGGCGCTCATGCTGCTCTTCACGATCGGCGAAGCCTGGGTCAACGAACTCGCCGACGACTCGAACCGCGGCCGCGTGGTGGGCATCTACGCGACCACGTTCACGCTGTTCCAGATGTCGGGCCCCGTGCTCGTGAGCCAGATCGCGGCGTACACGGCGTGGCGCTTCGCGATCTGCGGGGCGCTCTTTCTCATTGCGCTGCCGATGCTCGCGGCGATCCGCTCGAGCCCGCAGCAAACCGACATGCACGAGCCGCACGGAAGCTGGCGTCACGTAATGCCGAAAATGCCCGCGCTCATCATCGCCACGGGCTTTTTCGCGCTGTTCGATACGCTCGCGCTTTCGCTCTTGCCGCTCTTCGCGATGGGTCACGGCATCAACAGCGAAGTGGCCGTGCTGTTCGCCTCGGTCGTGCTGCTCGGCGACACCATCATGCAATTCCCCATCGGCTGGCTGGCCGACCGGCTCGGCCGCGAGCGCGTGCATGCGCTCATGGGCGTGATCGTCGCGGTGCTGCTGCCGCTCCTGCCCTTCGTGGTCGATACGCCCTGGCTGCGCTGGCCGCTCCTCTTCGTGCTGGGTGCAGCGGCGGGCTCCATTTACACGCTGGCTATCGTTGCGTGCGGCGAGCGTTTCGGAGGCGTCGCGCTCGTTTCCGCGAGCGCGCTCGTGAGCGCGGCGTGGAGCGCGGCGAGCTTCGGCGGTCCGATCATCACGGGCGCGTTGATGGAGCACGCGGGCCGCGACGCGATGCTTTGGGTGCTGTTCGCGGGCGCGCTGGTGTTTCTCGGCGCGCTGCGCTGGGAACGGACGCGGGGGCTCGCGCAAGCGCGCGCATAGTGCGGGCACCAACGAAAGACGGCCGGTGCGCTTTCGAAGCGCACCGGCCGTCTTGCTTTTCAGGCTAACGCGCCGTTACTTCAACGCCGGCAGGATCTTGCCAACGCACGCGCCAAAGCCCACGCGATAGCCATCGCCCTGGCACCAGCCCGCGAGCGTGAGTTCGTCGCCGTCTTCAATGAAACCGCGCGTGCCGCCGCTCTTCAGTTCGAGCGGATGCTTCGCGTTCCACGTGAGTTCGAGCAGGCTGCCGAACGAGTCCGGCGTCGGGCCCGAGATCGTGCCCGAACCCATCAGGTCGCCCACGCGCGTGTTGCAGCCCGCCACGGTGTGATGCGCGAGCTGCTGCGCCATCGACCAATACATGTGGCGGAAATTCGTGCGCGCGATGGTCGTGGCCTCTTGAGCGTTCTCGGGACGCATCCGCACTTCGAGCGAAATATCGAACGCATGGTCGCCTTCGTGACGCAGGTATTCGAGCGGCTGCGGCTCCTGCACCGGCTGCGCGACGCGAAACGGCTCCATCGCATCGAGCGTGACGACCCACGGCGAGATCGTCGAAGCGAAGGTCTTCGCGTTGAATGGCCCGAGCGGCACGTATTCCCATTGCTGGATGTCGCGCGCGCTCCAGTCGTTGAGCAGCACCATGCCGAAGATGTGGTCCTCGGCGTCCTCGCACGCGATCGGCTCGCCGAGCGCATTGCCGCGCCCGACGATGAAGCCCGTTTCCAGCTCGATATCGAGCTTGCGGCACGCGCCGAACACCGGACGCTCCTGATCGGGCAGCTTCAACTGGCCGTTCGGGCGGCGCACCGGCGTACCGCTCACCACCACCGAAGACGCGCGGCCGTTATAGCCGATCGGCATCTCCGACCAGTTCGGCAACAGCGCATTCTTCGGATCGCGAAACATCGAGCCGACGTTCGTCGCGTGTTCCTTCGACGAGTAGAAGTCGGTGTAGCCGGGAATCTGCACGGGCAGATGCAGCTTCGCGTCGGCGAGCTTCACGAAGGCGCGCGCTCTTAGCGCAGCGTCGTCGCGCAGCGTGGCCGTTTCGCGCGCGAGCAGCGACGAAAGCTGTACGCGCACGCTGCGCCACACGTCGCGGCCAAGCGCGATGAAGTCGTTCAGCGCGGGACGGGTAAACACGTCCTGCGGCGCGCTCGCGGGCAAACGCAGCAGCCCGGTTTCGTGCAGCACCGCAATGTCGGCCACGAGGTCGCCGATCGCCACGCCCACACGCGCATTGGCATTGCCCACATGGCTGAACACGCCGAACGGCAGGTTCTGGATCGGGAAATCGCACTGTGCGTCGTTCGCGCTTTCGACCCAGCTCTTGCGCTTCGTGTCGAGCGTCGCCTTGAGGTCGTCCGTCATGGTGCTGTTCATTGCTGCTCCGGATTGAAGTGTTTCGTGAGGCCTTGCCAGCACTCGTAGTAATGCGCCTGCAGCTGGCTCGTTTCGAGCGCATAGCGCGTCGGGCGGATCAGCGTGCGGGTTTCGAACATGAAGGCCATCGTGTCGCCAACCTTGTGCGGCTTCGTCGTGTCGGCGCTCGAGGCTTTTTCGAAGGTCTCGGCATCCGGGCCGTGACCCGACATGCAGTTGTGCAGGCTCGCGCCGCCCGGCACGAAGCCCTCGGCCTTGGCGTCGTACACGCCGTGCACGAGGCCCATGAATTCGCTCGCCACGTTGCGGTGATACCAGGGCGGACGGAACGTGTTTTCGGCCGCGAGCCAGCGCGGCGGGAAGATCACGAAGTCGATCGAGTCGACGCCCGGCGTGTCCGTGGGTGCGTGCAGCACGAGGAAGATCGACGGATCGGGGTGGTCGTAGCTGATCGAGCCGATGGTGTTGAAGCGGCGCAGATCATATTTGTAGGGCGCGTAGTTGCCGTGCCACGCCACCACGTCGAGCGGCGAATGGCCGATATCGGCGCGCCAGAGCTGGCCATTGAGCTTCGTGACGAGTTCGAACTCGCCTTCGCGGTCTTCATAGGCGGCGACGGGCGTGAGGAAGTCGCGCGGGTTCGCGAGCCCGTTCGAGCCGATCACGCCAAGGTCCGGCAGGCGCAAGAGCGCGCCGAAATTCTCGCAGATATAGCCGCGCGCTTCGCCATCGGGCAAATCCACCGTGAAGCGCACGCCGCGCGGAATCACGACGATCTCGAACGGCTCCACGTCGAGGCGGCCCATCTCGGTGCGGATCGCAAGGCGCCCTTGCTGCGGGACGATCAGCAGCTCGCCGTCGGTGTTGTAGAAGAAGCGGTCCACCATCGACCGGTTCGCCGCGTACAGGTGGATGGCGCAGCCGCTCATCGAGGCCGCCGAACCGTTGCCCGACATCGTCACCCAGCCGTCGATGAAATCGGTGGGCTCCGTGGGCATGGGCAATGCGTCCCAGCGCAGCTGGTTGGGCGGCGTGGGCGGCACATCGCCGAATTCGGCGACGAGGCGCGGCGCCCCGTTCACAGTGAGGCGCGCGGTGACCGGCGCAAACGGCTGATGCACGGCGCCCGGACGGATCCGGTAGAACCACGTGCGGCGGTTGTGCGAGCGCGGCGCGGTGAACGCGGTGCCCGAAAGCTGCTCGGCGTACAGACCATAGGCGCAGCGCTGCGGCGAGTTCTGGCCTTCGGGCAGCGCGCCCGCCAGCGCCTCGGTCGCGAATTCGTTGGCAAAGCCGCTCATGTAGCCGTGCTGGACTTCGGTTGGGTGCCGCAAGGGTGCGTTCATTGCTGTCTCTCCACGTTCTCGGGCCGTGACATAGCGTCACGCGATTTACGGATGGTAAAACGAATTACGTTTAGTGAAATTAAGCGTAAACCCTGGCGGACTGGGGGCGGACTCCAGAACGTGGATGAACGGCCGATAACGTTATGACCAAACAGTCCATCCGGCGCGGCTGCGGGCTGCTACCATCGGGTCATGCGACCCCGTGCCGGGCTCGCGCTTTTCATCCGCTCCCCGCTACATCACCATGATCGCTCCCACTATTCCCGAGCTCGTTGCCCGCGCCGCCGACCATCCGTTTCTCGGCGAGCACCTGGCGATGGGCACTGGCGCGCACGCCAAAGAGGCCGTGGCGCGGCGGCGCGGCGTGGAGCTATTGAGCGCCTATGAGCCGATTTACGACATCAGCGTGCACAGCGGGGCGCAGTCGCTCACCGCGGATCTCGCGATGGCCTCGCGCTTCGGCGACGAACTCGGCTATCAGGCAGTCACGCTGCGCGAGCAGAACGGCCTGCTCGCGCCCTGCGACGCATTCAGCGACACGCTCGACGATCCCGACCTCGTGGCGGTCGACCGCATGGTACGCGCGCTGCACGCCATCAATTTTCTGGGTGGCCAGCAGCACGGGCTGCTCTTTCTGCGCGTGCACGAGCGGCTCCTGAAGAGCGTGAAGTACGACCATGGGCGGCACTTCTCGAACGTGCTGGTGTCGTTCGGGCTCAATCCCGGGCGCATCGTGATCGAACTGCCGGCGGCGGCGGTCGCGCACCGCACGTTCCTCGGCTATCTCACGAAGAGCTATCAGCGGTACGGGTTCAAGGTGGCGGGCAATCTGCCCAATGCCGGACAGATTCTTTCGGTGTCGGACACGCCGCGGCCCGATTTCGTGAAGATGGATGCGGCGTCCGCACTGCGCGATTCGATGGTCAAGCCGCTCGTAAGCTATGCGGCGCGGCTGCGCATTCCGCTCATTTTCAACCGCGTGACCGACGCGGCGCAGTTCGAGCAGTTGCAGCAGTACGACGTGCGCTTCGTGCAGGGGCCGGTGTTCGCGGCCCAGGACAAGGTGGTTTGAGGGGGAGGCTGGCGCGACGGCAAGCGCCGGCGCCGCAAAGCCTTACAGGCTGATGGGTTCCTGCTCCAGCTCCACGCCGAAGCGTGCGAGCACGTCGCGCTGGATCGCTTCGGCGAGTTCGAGAATGTCCGCGCCGGTCGCGCCGCCGCGATTGACCAGCACAAGCGCCTGACGCTCATGCACGGCCGCGGCGCGCAGCGCACGGCCCTTCCAGCCGCACCGGTCGATCATCCAGCCAGCCGCGAGCTTCACGCGCCCGTCGGCCTGCTGGTATGAAACGATCTGCGGTTCGCGCACGACGAGCGTATCGAACTGCTGCGCTTCGATCACCGGATTCTTGAAGAAACTGCCCGCATTGCCGAGTTCAAGCGGGTCGGGCAGCTTCGCGCGCCGCACCGCGACCACGGCGTCGAACACGGCGCGCGCATGCGGCGTCTCGCCGCCGTGGTGCTGCGCCAGTTCGCGCGCGAGATCGGCATAGCCCGCGTTGGCCCGCCACACCTTCGGCAGGCGGAAGGTGACCGCAGTAATGACGAAGCGGTCGCGCCCTTCGCGCTTGAAAAAACTGTCGCGATAGCCGAAACGGCAGGCAGCCGCATCGAACTCGACGACTTGTCCCGTCGCCATCTCGATGGCCCGCACAAAGACGCAGCGCTCGGCCATCTCGAGCCCGTAGGCGCCAATGTTCTGAATGGGCGCCGCGCCCACCGTGCCCGGAATCAACGCGAGGTTCTCGAGGCCCGGCATGCCCGCTTCGAGCGTCCAGGACACAAAATCGTGCCAGTTCTCCCCTGCGGCGGCTTCGACGTACCAGGCGTGGCTGTCTTCGTGGGCAACGCGCTTGCCGGCCAGCGCCATGAGCAGTACGAGACCGTCGAAGTCGCGCGTGAGCACGACGTTGCTGCCACCGCCCAGCACGAGCGTGCGCAAGCCCTGGGCGCGCGGATCGCGCACGGCGGCGGCGAGATCGGCCTCGCTTTCGATCCGGCACGCGTAGCGCGCACGCACGTCAAAGCCGAACGTGTTGTACGCGCGCAGCGCAAAGCCGGCGGCGAACCACACTGGAGACGTAGCGACGGACGTTTGAGCGACAGGCATCGGGAAGGAACTGAACACGGACAGCAGACGGAAAAAGGCCGGAAAGGCCGCCGGCGGACGCCCTTGCACCGCGGATTGCCGCGGATCTCGCCACCTGGCGGCGGCAAGCCGCCTTGGGCAAACGCAACGGCGCCGGTAGAATGGCGTCGGTCCGTGATTATAGCGAGTGCGCGAACCGCTGCCTGAAAATGCGGCTGCGGGTCGCGGGCGCGTAGATTGCATAGCCGTTTGCGCACCTCGTACTTTTTGGAGAAAGCAATGCCATCGTTTGACGTCGTCAGCGAAGCCAACATGATCGAAGTAAAGAACGCTGTGGAGCAATCCAACAAGGAGATCTCCACGCGCTTCGACTTCAAGGGCTCGGATTCGCGCGTCGAGCAAAAAGAGCGCGAGCTGACCGCGTTCGCCGACGACGACTTCAAGCTCGGCCAGGTGAAGGACGTGCTGGTCTCGAAAATGGCCAAGCGCAATGTGGACGTCCGCTTCCTCGACTACGGCAAGATCGAGAAGATCGGCGGCGACAAGGTCAAGCAGGTCATCACCGTGAAGAAGGGTGTGTCCGGCGACCTCGCAAAGAAGATCGTGAGGCTCGTGAAGGACAGCAAGATCAAGGTCCAGGCCAGCATTCAGGGCGACGCCGTGCGCGTGACGGGCACCAAGCGCGACGACCTGCAAAGCGTGATCGCCATGCTGCGCAAGGACGTGACCGACACGCCGCTCGACTTCAACAACTTCCGCGATTAAAACGAACTCACGCAGCGAGTCCGTTGCATCGCATGGCGGGGCGGCTTCGGCCGCCCCGTTTTCGTTTCGCCCCTCTCTTTTCCCGCGCTTAGTCCGCCGTCACCACGAGCGGCATGAGCACCTCTCCGGTTTCCAGCAGTGTCTTGAGATTCGAGAGGATGCGCGGCCAGCCGCCCGACACCTTCTCGATGAAGATCGATCCCGGCCGCGCCATGCTGTGCGTAATCGTGAGCTTGACCGCGTGCTCGACAGGCTCGATGTCGATCGCGCAGTGCGAATCGCCTTCGGCATGCAGTTCGGAGAGGAACATGTTACGCCAGCGCAGCACGAGCCGGCGCGGCGGTTCGGATTCGACGACCGTGCCCGAGTCGGCGATACGGCCGTCGGCAAAGCGCAACGACCAAGGCGAGCCCGTTTGCCAGTCGCATTCGTGATGCATGCCGAACCAGTAGCGCTCGGTGAATTCACGGCTCGTGAGCGCCTCCCACAACGCTTGCGGCGTAGTGCGGATGAACGTGACGTAGACGAACGTCGAGTCGCCGGCGGCACCGCCTTGCGCGTGCTTTTCGCTACTCATGACTGTCTCCTTCGAGTGAGCGTTTGAGGTCGACGAGCGCGCCTACACGCTCGTGCTCGAACTTGCCGATCCAGCGTGCGGCAATCTCGCCGATGGGCACCGAATTGATGAAATGCCGCTTCTCCCGCCCGTGCCGCTGCGTCGCGACGAGATTCGCTTCTTCCAGCACCGCGAGATGCTTCGTGACCGCCTGGCGCGACATGGCCAGTCCGTGGCATAAATCGGTCAGCGTCTGCCCGTTTTTCGCATGCAGGCGGTCGAGCAGTTGGCGGCGGCTCGCGTCCGCCAGCGCACGGAATACGGCGTCGTCGTTCATGCATTGATTATGCAACCCGATGGTTGCATGTCAAGGTAAAAACGGCGCAGCGACGACGATGGCGTATCAAGCCGCCTGAACGCCTGGCGGTGCGCCTCCCGGATCAGCCGGTTCATCGTCTGGTTCATCATTCGACCGGTCGGCAGGCTGCTTGCGCGGGCGGCCGCCCTTGCGCCCGTTCGCGCGTGCTGCGGCGGCCTTGGCCGGCGACGTGGACGAACCCATTGCGCGCGCGAGTTCGCGCATCCATTCCTGCGTGCCGAACACGCCTTGCAGCAGACCGGGCGCCCACAGCAAAAGATCGAGCCGCGGAAAATAAAGCGACTGACCGCCGCCCCAAATCTCGACCTCAGTCAGTTGCGCGGCCGTTGGCGCACGCTCGAGGCTCTGCAACTCCTGGATCAGCGCAACGGGCACGCCAATGGCCACACCGTTGGCGAACTCGATTTCGAGCCGGGCGCGCACACGGCTATAGCGCGCGGATACGGCAACCGGACTCTGCGCGCCAGCCTCGCGCGCCGCGGCGAACTGCGTCTTGCTAATGGAAACCATGGATCCTCCACCACGCCATACACAACATGCTGATTTCCGGCTCGAGCGCGCGTGTGAGGCGCGCAACCTGCTGCTCCGCGAGTTCGTAAAGCTCGCGCAATGCGAGCGGACCTTCAGGGCCATTCAACTTGAACACACACGATCCTTGCGGACTGGCCACATGAACATGGGCGGCCCGATGGTCATGCGAAAAGATCGCCACGCGATAACCCGCTACGCGATGAACAGTGGGCATGGTTCGGATAATAACCTAACGTTGGGTTTTATAAGCCTCGATTCGAGGTGCGCACGCACGACCTTTGTCCCACGACAAACTCTGGCGTACGCGTGAAATCAGCTTACCGGTGTGGTGTTTGGCGCAAAGTCATCCGTCAGGGATAGGCCGTTTCCGAACGCCCGATGACTGGCGACAGGCAGGTCGACCGCCAGACCAAGGCAAAAGAAAACGGCGCCGCAGCGCCGTTCTCTCACCTCATTGCGCTTGCGCGCGTCAGTCGAGCCTGAACTGACCGACCGCATCCGCGAGACTGGCCGCCTGGCTGCGCAGTGCCGCCGCGGCAGCCGTCGACTGTTCGACGAGCGCCGCGTTCTGCTGGACCATCTCGTCGAGCTGGCTCACCGCGCGGTTCACTTCCTGGATGCCGCGCGTCTGCTCGCCGGCCGCGTTGGTAACTTCGGAGATGATCGTCGTCACGTTCGAGACATTCGCCACGATCTCATCCATCGTCGAGCCGGCGCGGCGCACGAGCTGCGAGCCCGACGTCACGCTGGTGACGGTCGATTCGATCAGCCCCTTGATCTCGCGCGCCGCCTGCGCGCTGCGCTGCGCGAGGCTGCGCACCTCGCCCGCCACCACCGCGAAGCCGCGGCCCTCCTCGCCCGCCCGCGCGGCCTCGACCGCCGCGTTCAGTGCGAGGATGTTGGTCTGAAAGGCAATGCCGTCGATCACGCCGATGATGTCCGCGATCTTGACGGACGCCTTCTCGATGTCGCCCATCGTGTGCACCACGTCGCCGATCACCGAACCGCCGCGCGAGGCCGCCTGCGAAGCGGTGGCCGCCGTCACGTCGGCCTGCTGCGCCGCGTTCGCCGACTGCGCGACCGTCGCCGTGATTTCCTCCATCGAGGCCGCCGTCTCTTCGAGGCTCGCCGCCGCCGACTCGGTGCGGCCCGACAGGTCGACGTTGCCCGCCGCGATCTCGTCGCTTGCCGTGCGCACCGATTCGCTCGCGTCGCGGATGTGGCGCATCACGTCACGCAGCTTGTCCATGAACGCGTTGAACGAACGCGCGATCTGCGCGACTTCGTCGTTGCCCACGGCGGGCAGGCGCTTCGTGAGATCGCCTTCGCCGGCGCTGATCGCGTCCATTGCGTCGCGCACGCGCGAGAGTCGCTGGAACGACACGGCGGTCGCCGCCGCCACGATCGCCGCAGCCGCCAGCGCGATCACCACGAGCGCGACGAGCGAGGCCGTGAGTAGCGAACGCATCGCCGCCGTCGCATCGGCGCGGTCGAAGGCAACGATCACGCGCCAGTCGGTGCCCGGAATCGTTTGCGCGCGCATCAGCTTGATGTCGCCGTTCACGTCCACCTTCAACGGCGCCGTGGCCGAGAACAACGTGTTCAGGCGGTCGCCGGCCAGGTCGGGGGCGAGTTCCGAGACGGGCTTGAGCGTGAGCTTCGGGTCGGGGTGCGCAACGATCGCGCCGCTCGCGTCGACCAGCATGCCGAAGCTCGCCGGCGTGGGGTGAATCGAGCGGACGTTGTCGATCACGCTGTCCATCGCCACATCGCCGGAAATCACACCCTTCACCGCGCCGTCGCGAATCACGGGCTCGGCGAACGCCACCACCAGCTTGCCTGTGCCTACATCGACGTAAGGCGGCGTGACGACGGCCTTGCCCGCCGCCACGGCCTGCTTGTACCACGGGCGACCGGTCGGGTCATAGTCGGGCGGGATGCCGGTCGGGTCGGAGAATTTCGCCGTGCGATCGGCGTAGCCCACGTAGACGTTCGTGAACCCGCCCGCCGTCGCGATCTGCTTGAGCGCCGGCACGGGATCCGGTCCGAGCACGGCGTCCTGCAGCGAGTCGATCATCCGCACGTGCGTCGCGACCCAGTCGGCAACGCCTTGTGCGTGGCTCTCTTCGAGCGCCGTGAGCGTGCTGTCGATCGAATCCCGGTTGTGCGAGTTAGCGACGAAATAGTTGAGCGCCGTATTCGCGGCAAGCGCGGACACGACAATGACGACGCATAGCGCGACGATACGCGCGCGGATAGTGGAAAACATGGGAGGGGATTGCCGTGTGGGGAAGAAAGGGAGAAGCCGCCATGCCTGATCTGGACCTATCAGGGATTACGGCAAATCGCACGGCATTCTTGAGGGCGCATCGGCAGAAGATGCGCCCTGAATCGCTTACTTACCAGAAGTTGGCGAAGAATAAGCGAAATTATCAGACAAATAGATGACGGCGAGACTTACTTGCCTGCGCCGGCAGCCTTCTTCTCGCCGATGCGGCTCTCCTTGCCCGCAATGAGCTTGGAGATGTTCGCGCGATGCCGCCAGAACAGCAGCACGCTCATGGCGAGGATGGCGAGCGCGACGATGCGCGGGCCGAACATGAACACGTAGTAGAGCGGCGCGAACACGGCGGCCGCCAGCGCCGCGAGCGACGAATAGCGCGTGAAGAACGCGACGATAAGCCAGGTGGCGAGCGTGGCGACACCGAGGATCGGATTCACGGCGAGCAGCACGCCGGCCGCGGTGGCGACGCCCTTGCCGCCCTTGAAGCGGAAGAACACCGGATACAGGTGGCCGAGGAACACCGCGATCGCGGCGAGCGCGACGGCTGTGTCGCCGAGACCGTAGCCCGGGCCGAAGCGCACGACGAGCCACACGGCCAGCCAGCCCTTGAACGCGTCGCCGATCAGCGTGAGGATCGCGGCCTTCTTGTTGCCGCTGCGCAGCACGTTGGTCGCGCCGGGATTGCCGGAGCCGTAAGAGCGGGGATCGTCGAGGCCCATGAAGGCGCTCACGATTACGGCAAACGATACCGAGCCGATCAGATAGGCAAGAACGGCGACGAACAGGTTGTACATGCACGAAACCCGGAGGAGGTGGAACGATGCGCGCCGGGCCGAGGTGATGATCGTCACCGCCCGGCAACGCGCGACGGCGCTCATTCTACCGAAGCACGGGCGCGCCCTGCCCGCGCAGACCGCAGAACCGCGCACAAACCAGGGTAAATCAGGGAAGCAACGGGAACCGGCGGGAAGACGGTCAGCGAACGGCGCGCGTTACTCGACGCTTGCGCACTGCACCGGCTTCGCGTTCAGCAGCGTCGTGAGCACTGCGGGAGCGAGGCTCACGAGATAGCCGCGTCGGCCGCCGTTGAGCCAGATCTCGTCGAGTTCGAGTATGGTCGATTCGACGTACACGGGCATGGCTTTCTTCGTGCCGAAGGGCGACGTCCCGCCCACCAGATAGCCCGAGTGACGGTTCGCGACTTCCGGCTTGCATGGCTCGATACGCTTCGCGCCGATCTGCCGCGCGAGATTCTTCGTCGACACCTTGCGGTCGCCGTGCATGAGGACGATGAGCGGCTTCGCGTGCTCGTCCTCCATCACGAGCGTCTTGACGACGCGATGCTCGTCCACGCCGAGCTGGCGCGCGGACTCTTCGGTGCCGCCATGCTCGACATACTCGTAGGGATGCTCGCCGAACGCGACGCCCGCCCGGCGCAGCATCTGCGTGGCGGGCGTTTCGGATACATGTTTCGTTTTGCTCATCGGCGCATTGTAATCGGTGGGCTCGCGCATGCCGCCGCGGGCATCATCCGCGCGGATGATGCTTCGCGTGCAACTGGCGCAGCCGCTCGCGCGCGACGTGCGTATAGATCTGCGTCGTCGAGATGTCACTGTGGCCGAGCAGAAGCTGGACGACCCGCAGGTCCGCGCCGTGATTGAGCAGGTGCGTGGCGAACGCGTGGCGCATCGTGTGCGGTGACAGCGGCGCATGCACGTCCGCCGCCGCCGCGTGGCGCTTGATGATGTGCCAGAACTGCTGGCGCGTCATGCCTTCGGCGCGGGCGGTCACGAAGAGCGCGTCGGCCGTGCGCGCGCCGAGCAGCGCCGGCCGCGACTCGCGCAGGTAGCGCTCGATCCACGCGTGGGCTTCCTCGCCGAACGGAATGAGCCGCTCCTTGGACCCCTTGCCGAGCACGCGCACGACGCCTTCGTTCATGCCCACCTCGACGGTCTTGAGCGTGACGAGCTCGGTCACGCGCAGGCCGCTCGCGTACATCAGCTCGAGCATCGTGCGATCGCGCAAGCCGAGCGGCGTCTCGACATCCGGGGCGCCGAGCAGCGCCTCGACCTGCGCCTCGCTCAACGTGGACGGAAAGCGCGGCGCCTGCTTCGCGGAGCGGATACGCACGGTCGGGTCCGAATGCACGCGCTGCTCACGCAGCGCCCAGCCGTAGTAGCGGCGAAACACCGAAAGACGCCGGTTCGCCGAAGTGGATTTGTCGTCCTTGCGGCGCGCGCTGTAGGCGAGCAAGTCGTCTTCGTGGGTCGTGTCGAGCGCATGGGAGCGCTCGCGCGCGAGCCACTGCGCGAAGAGGCGCAAATCGCGCCGGTAGGCGTCGAGCGTGTTGCGCGAGAGACCGTGTTCGAGCCACATGGCGTCGCAAAACGTGTCGATGGCGGTCAGGCTCGTGGCAAGCGCTTCGGCCGCGGCGGGCTCGAGCGCGTGTTCCGCCTCGTCGGCGGCATCGCTTACGGCAAGCGGCGGCGGATTCGTCGTCATCGTCATCGTGTTAGCGCAGTTGAAACCGGTTCGACGTGCATTCGTGGGCGAGCAGCCAGCGCTTCACGTCGCGAAAGAAGCCTTCGCCGCCGTGATGCGCGAAACCGCCGAGGCCGCTCGCCGACACCACGCGATGACACGGAATCACGAGCGGGAATGGATTGTCGCCGCACGCCTGACCCACGGCGCGCGGGCTGAGCCCGCCAATGCGCTTCGCGAGTTCACCGTAGGTGAGGACCTCTCCCGCCTCGATCGAGCAGATGCCATCCCACACACGGCGCTGGAATTCGGTGCCAAGCGGGGCGAGCGGCAGGTCGAAGCCGGCGTCGGCGTTCTCGAAATACTGCGCGATCTGTTCGGCCGCGCGCGCGGCGAGTTCGCCATCGGGTTCGACGCTCGCCGTCTGTCCCGGCAGATAGACGATCTCGCGCAGCGCTTGTCCGTCAGTGCGGATGCCGACCTTGCCGAATGGCGCGTCGATCACTGCGTTGAACATCGTCGTCTCCTGTCGATTCGGAGTTAGGGCTTCAGCGCTGACTCCGATCCCATGCAAAGCCGTGCGCGAACGTTGCACGCCATGGTGCCGCGATGCGCGCGCAATTTCCAGTGCGCCGTCGTCCAGTTTCATGTCCATGTCAGCCTCTGCCATTTTCATTTGCATCAAGCCGCCTCCAGCGCCCAAAGCACATGCTCGCGCACGATCGCCGACTCGTCGTGCTCGCGCTCGCGCAGCGCCTTCACGATCGCCGCGCGCGCGCCGTCGCGCTCGTGATCCACGCCTTCATGCGGCGCGCGCAGCGCATTGCCCATCGCCACCGCGATATTGCGCGACCAGCTTTCATAGCCGATGCGCCGTATCGCGCTGCCCTGCATGCGCTCGTCGAACTGCGCCGCGCTCCATGCGAACAGGTCGACGAGACTCGCTCGATCGAGCCCATGACGCACGTCGAAATCCGCAACGGGCGCGGCCTGCGCGAACTTGTTCCATGGACATACGAGCTGGCAGTCGTCGCAGCCATACACACGATTGCCGACCAGCTCGCGCAATTCCAGGGGAATGCTGCCCTTCAATTCGATCGTCAGATAGGAGATGCAGCGACGCGCATCCACGCGATACGGCCCGGTGATCGCACCCGTCGGGCACGCGTCGATGCAGCGCGTGCAACTGCCGCAATGCGCACCCGGCGTTTCGGGTGCGGCACTGGCTGCGCCGTGTTCATGTGCGTCGGCGTCGGTGGGCAGCGGCACGTCCACGTAGATCTCGCCGAGAAAGAAGAGCGAGCCCGCGTCGCGCTGCAGAAGCAGCGTGTGCTTGCCGCGCCAGCCCACGCCCGCTTTCTGAGCAAGCTCGACTTCGAGCACGGGCGCGGAGTCGGTGAATACGCGAAAACCGAACCGGCCGATCTCGGCCTCGATGCGTTCGGCAAGCTGCTGCAACCGCGCGCGCAACACCTTGTGATAGTCGCGCCCGCGTGCGTAGATCGACACGACGGCGGCATGCGGGTCGGCAAGACGCGCGTGCTCGCGCAGGCGCCAGTCGGCGTGAATGCTCTGGTGCGCAACGTTCGTGCCAGGTTCGGCGCCACCTTCGGTACTAGCGCTCTCGCTGTGATGCGGGCCGCCTTGCGAAGCACTTTCGCGCGTCTTTCCCACTGCATTCGGCGCGAGCGTGTCGATGGGCAAATAGGCCATGCGCGCGGTGATCACGCGTCGCGTGCCGGCCACAAGCTCGGCTGGCCGCGCGCGTTTCATCCCATGTTTGGCCATATAATCCATCTCGCCGTGGCAGCCTGCTTCGAGCCACGCGGCGAGGCCCGCCTCGGCATGGGAAAGGTCGGTGTCACTGATACCGATCGCACCGAACCCCAGCTCGCGCCCCCACGTCCGGATGCGCGCCGCGAGCGCGGCGAGCGCCGCCTCATCGAGCAGCGTGGCCGGCTCAACGGCCGGCGCAGACGATTCTCGCGCAGCCTGTGCCTGAGCACACGCCTGAGTGGACGTTGGGTCGAGCGCCTCCGAAGACGCGCGCGCATCCTGCGCGGAGTTGGAAGGGGAATGCGTGGGGTTCATTACGTCATTTTACGAGAATGCCCGACACGCCCGGTCACGACCACGCGCCGCTTTCGCTTGATCCCTCCGCCGAGGTTCTCCTCGAGCGCCGCTTCGATCTCGCCGATGCCGACGCCACTGACGCCTTCGGCGCACGCTTTGCGCACGCGCTCGATTCGCTGCGCGCAAATGCTGCACAAATCGACGTGCAAAGCGGCGTGCAGGATCACGACGCACCACCCTTTCACGGCCTGCACGTGCAGTTGCACGGCGACCTCGGCGCGGGCAAGACCTCGCTCGTGCGCGCCACGTTGCGCGCGCTCGGCCACACGGGCCGGGTACGCAGCCCCACCTACACGCTCGTCGAGCCCTATGCGGTCGCCACGCCGAGTGGGGAACTCCAGCTTTATCACTTCGATCTGTACCGTTTCAGCGATCCGGCCGAATGGGCCGACTCGGGCTTTCGCGAATACTTCGCGCAAGGTGCGGTGTGCCTCGTCGAATGGCCGCAACGCGCGGGCGGCCTGCTCGGCGTACCCGATCTCGTGTTCTCGCTCGAGCCGGATGCAAGCGGCGAAGGCCGCGTGCTCACCGCCTACGCATACAGCGCATCAGGAAAGGCATGTCTAGAAAGATGTTAATCAAACCGTTCCGCTCGATCGAATCGGCCGCTACCGCCACGCACAACTGGCGTCGCCGGCAGATTCTGAAGGCGGGCGCCTCCACGCTCGTGCTCGGTCTTGCCGTGCCGCGTCTTGCGTGGGCGACTTCGGTCGTCGGCGTGCGTGTGTGGCCGGCGCGCGACTACACGCGCGTCACGATCGAGTCGGACCAGCCGCTGCAGAACACGCAGCAACTGCTGCAAGGCCCCGATCGTCTCGTTGTCGACCTCACCGGTCTCGATCTCGACGACGCGCTCAAGAACCTCGTCTCCAAGATCACGCCGAACGATCCGCAGATCCAGGCCGTGCGCGTGGGCCAGTACCAGCCGCACGTGGTGCGCATGGTGTTCGACCTCAAGGGGTCGGTCAAGCCGCAGGTGTTCGCGCTGCAGCCGGTGGGCTCGTACAAGTACCGGCTCGTGTTCGACCTCTATCCGGCGGTCGCGCCCGACCCGCTCATGGACCTGCTGGCCCAGACCGAGCGCAAGCAGCAGCAACTCGATGCGCACCAGGCGATGAAGGACAGCGCGCCTTCCACGCCGTCCACGCTCGCGGGTCCAAACACGCCGCCCGCGCACGACAACAGCGACGCGTTTTTCGAGCGCTACGCGCAGAGCGACGCGGGTGCGTCACCCAGCGCGCCGCGTCCCACGCCGCCGATGCCGCCTGCCGCGGTCGTGCCGCGTCCGGGCAAGCCTGCCGTGCCGAAGCCACCCGTCGTCGCCCAGCGCAACAACAACGACGACGACAACGCCAGCGCCGACGACAACTACGGCTTCACCGCGCCGAAGTCCGCCAAGGGCGGCACCACGCGCCTGTTGACCGTCGCGATCGATCCGGGCCATGGCGGCGAGGACCCTGGCGCGATCGGCAGCTCGGGCACCTACGAGAAGCACGTGGCGCTCGACATCGCGAAGAAGCTGCGCGCGAAGATCGACGCCCAGCCCAACATGCGCGCGATGATGACGCGCGACGCCGACTTCTTCGTGCCGCTGAACGTGCGCGTGCAGAAGGCGCGCCGCGTGGGCGCGGACCTTTTCGTGTCGATTCACGCCGACGCGTTCACCACGCCGGAGGCGCGCGGTTCTTCGGTGTTCGCGCTCTCGGAGCACGGCGCGACGAGCGCTGCGGCGCGCTGGATGGCGAACAAGGAGAACTCGTCGGACCAGATCGGCGGCATCAGCGTGCAGACGGCCGACGCCGCCGTGAACCGCGCGCTCTTCGACATGTCGACGACGGCGCAGATCCGCGACTCGCTGCGTTACGGCGGCTTCGTGCTCAACGAGGTCGGCGAGATCAACAAGCTGCACAAGGGCTCGGTCGAGCAGGCGGGCTTCGCGGTGCTCAAGGCGCCCGACATTCCGTCGATCCTCGTGGAGACGGCCTTCATCAGCAATCCCGAAGAAGAGTCCAAGCTCAACGACGACGCCTATCGCGACAAGATGGCGAGCGCGATTCTCAAGGGCATCAAGCGCTATTTCGCGGCCAATCCGCCGCTTGCGAAGAGCCGTATGACCTGAGGCCCGCCAGCCTCGCCTGGTGGAAAACGCCGCGCGCGCCTTGGGGCTCGCGCGGCGTTGTCACTTGAAGCGCACACGTCAGGAGCGCACGGCGCCGAGGCGCTGCTTGACCCAGCCCCCGAACACGTTCACGGCCAGCCCGCCCATCACGAGCAAGGCGCCGCCGATCTCGGCTGCGCTCAACTGTTCGCCGAGCAGGAGCGAGGCCGAGGCGAGCCCGACGATCGGCACGAGCAGCGAGAACGGCGCCACCTGGCTTGCGGGATACTTCGAGAGCAGACGGCTCCAGAGGCTATAGCCGATGAGCGTCGCGACAAACGCGAGATAGACGATCGCGCCCACCGAAGTCATGCCGATGCCCGAGAGCGCGGTCACGATGCGCTGCGGACCTTCCATCCAGTACGAGAGCGCGAGAAACGGCAGCGGCGGCACGAGGCTCGCCCACACCACGAGGCCGACGAGATCCACCTTGCCCACCTTCTTCGTGACGATATTGCCGAGCGCCCACATGCAGGCCGCGCACAGCGTGAGCACGAATCCGGCGATGGTCATGCCTTGCGCGCCGCCCGCCGCGCCCCCCATCGATTGCACGCCGATCAGCGCGAGACCGCCCGCGGCGATCAACAAGCCGATTACGTTCTGCGCGTGAAAGCGCTCACGCAGAAACACCGCCGCAAAGCCGAGCGTGAAGAACGCCTGCGCCTGCAGCACGACCGAAGCGAGGCCGGCGGGCATGCCCACGTACATCGCTGTGAAGAGGAACGCGAACTGACCGAGCGAGATGGTCGCGCCGTAGGCCAGCAGCCAGCGCAGCGGCATTTGCGGGCGCTTCACGAACAGCACGGCGGGAAAAGCCGCCAGCATGAAGCGCAGCGCGCCGAGCAGGAGCGGCGGCACGCCGTGCAGCCCCACCTTGATCACGACGAAATTCACGCCCCACGCGAGCACCACCACCAGCGCGAGCAACAAGTCCTTCGGCGACATCCCCTTTCTCCTGTTTTGCGTCATACCTTTTCTTCGAAGCGGCGATCTTACCGCCTCGCGTGCCCTCGCGCCGCAGCGCGCCGTGCCGCCAGCGCCCAGCCCAAGCGTTAGCCACACGCCGCGAACACCGGCGTTAGAATGAGCGCCAGCCTCGCGCGCGGGCTCTCCCGCGCGCCGATTTCGCCCCCAAGCTGGCCCAAAGCGGGCACCGTCCGACTCATCCAGGAAGCATCATGTCCTCATCGATCAAAGCGGTTCTCAAGCCTCATCAACGCGACATCGGCAATCTCTATGTGCGGCGCGTGCTGCCCGCGCTCGCCGCACGGCTCGTCGGCCCGTTCATCTTCTTCGACCACATGGGCCCCGCCACGCTCGCGCCTGGTTCGGGCGTGGACGTGCGCCCGCATCCGCATATCGGACTCGCCACGGTCACCTATCTCTTCGACGGCGCGCTCATGCATCGCGACAGCATCGGTTCGAGCCAGAAGATCGTGCCCGGCGACGTGAACTGGATGACGGCCGGGCGCGGCATCGTCCACTCCGAGCGCACGCCCGACGAGAACCGCGCCACCGGCCTCACCATGCACGGCATCCAGACCTGGGTGGCGCTGCCGCTCGATCACGAAGACACCGAGCCGTCGTTCTTCCATCACGCCGCCGCCACGCTGCCCGAAATCGAGCGCAACGGCGTCACGATGCGCGTGATCGCCGGCACGGCGTTCGGCGCGACCGCGCCGGTCGAGACCTTCTCCGGCACGCTCTACGTCGCCGCAGATTTCGCGCCGGGCAGCGCAATCGCGCTTGACGCGGAGCACGAAGAGCGCGGCGTCTATCTCGTGGAAGGCGATATTGCGATCGACGGCACGCCGCTCGAACAGCACACCATGGCGGTGCTGGTGCCGGGCGAAACCGTCACGCTCTCGAGCACGAATGGGGCCCGCGTGATGCTGCTCGGCGGGGAAAAGCTCGAAGGCGAGCGCTTTATCGAATGGAACTTCGTGGCGAGTTCGCGCGAAAAGATCGAAGCCGCCAAAGAAGCGTGGACGCGCCAGGAAATGGGGCATGTTCCCGGCGAAACGGAATGGATTCCGCTGCCGGAGAAGAAGCCGCGCTGAGGCTCGAGACGGCTCGCCGCGTCTGGAGGACGATTGAAACCTGTACGTTTCGTCCCCAACTAGCGGCATAACGGATTTCTCAACGAGGACGCAATGGACACCACTCTCGCCACTTTCGAAAAAGACGTGATCGAAGCGTCGGCGCTCGCGCCGGTGCTGGTCGACTTCTGGGCGCCCTGGTGCGGCCCTTGCAAGAGCCTCGGCCCGATGCTCGAAAAGCTCGAGGCCGACTACGCGGGCAAATGGAAGCTCGTGAAGGTGAACGTCGACGAGAACCAGGAGCTCGCCGCGCACTTCGGCGTGCGCAGCATTCCGCACGTCGTGGCATTCGCCGACCGCCAGGCGGTCGATCAGTTCGTGGGCGTGCTGCCCGAAGGCCAGCTGCGCCAGTTCCTCGACGGCCTGATTCCCGATGGCGCCGACGCGGCGCGCCGCGCCGCGCAGGAAGCGCTGGCCGAAGGCCGCCGCGACGAAGCCTATGAAGCGCTGCAAGCCGCGCTCGCGTTCGATCCGGGCAACGACGAAGTGCGCATGGACCTGATCGAGATGCTGCTCGCCGACAACCGCGCCGATGACGCGCAAAAGGAAGTCGAGCTGCTTTCGCCCAAGACCACGCAGGGCATCGACGCGCGCTTCAACGCGCTCAAGACCCGCCTCGACGCGCTCGACGCCGCCGCCGACCTGCCGCCCACCGACGCGCTCGAAGCCCAGGTGGCCGCCAACCCCGGCGACCTGGAAGCGCGCTTCGATCTGGCGAATGCGCTGATCGCGCGACGCAAGTACGCGGGCGCGCTCGAACATCTGCTGGAGATCGTGAAGCGCGACCGCACCTTCCGCGACGACGTGGGCCGCAAGACCATGCTTTCGGTGTTCGATCTCGCGGCGCATCAGCCGCAGCTCGTGAGCGAATGGCGGCGCAAGCTGAGCGCAACGCTGAACTGATCCTGCTCGCCGCACACAACGCGGCGCCTGAAAAGCAAAACGCACGGCCTTTTACGGGCCGTGCGTTTTTTTTCGCCGTCGCATTGCACCGGTTAAGGCGGCGCGCGTCAGCCCTTCATCGCGCGATGCGCCAGCGTTCGCAGCACATACGAAGCCGCCGCGAACCCAAAGCTCGCCGTCACGCACACGCTCGAGCCGAAGCCCGCGCAGTTCAGCCCCACCGGACCGTGATGCCCCGGCGACGTGGTCACGTGCTCGGCCTCGGCGTCGATATCACACACGGCGGCTTCGGGATAGATGAGCGGTTCGTCCGAATACACGGCGCTCACCTTGAACCTCGACTTCGGCCCGCGCGGAAATCCGTGCTGCTTGCGCAACTGGCCGCGCACCTTGGAGAGCAGCGGGTCCTGGATCGTGAGCGCGAGATCGTCGATACGGATGCGCGTGGGGTCGAGCTGCCCGCCCGCGCCGCCCACCGTGATGAGCGGCACGCGGTGCTCCACGCACCAGGCGATCAGCGCGGTCTTGGTGCGCACGCTGTCGATGGCGTCGATCACATAGTCGAAGCCGCCGCCCAGCAGCTCGGCAAAGTTCGACGGTTCGACGAAATCCTCGACGAGACGCACATCGCACGCCGGGTCGATGAGCTTGATGCGCTCGGCCATGGCCTCGACCTTCGGCTTGCCGTAGTTGCCGTCGAGCGCGTGAATCTGACGGTTGGTGTTGCTTTCGGCCACGTTGTCGAGGTCGATCAGCGTGAGCTTGCCGATCGCGCTGCGCGCGAGCGCCTCGGCGGCCCACGAACCCACGCCACCAATGCCGATCACGGCAACGTGAGCGCGCTCGAACGCGTCGAGCGCGGGTGCGCCATAAAGCCGCGCGATTCCGCCGAATCGGCGGGCGCGGTCTACAACATCGTCGGCAGGGCTCGCGGTAAGATCGACGGAGCCGGCGGCAGGGGAAATCGGGGTACTGGACATGACGGTAGGCAATCGTAAGCGGACCTCGGACCGGTCGCACGCTGCTGTCGCGGTCCTCGCAAGACCCGTATTTTGCCTGATCGCGCCGAACGAGGCCGCGTGCCCCCTTGCTTGCCCACCTGTTCGATAGACTTGTCCGCATTGAAGCGTTTGCATAAAAAATGACATCCCTCGCCGATCTCCGCAAGACCTACTCGCTCGGCTCGCTCGACGCCGCCGACGTCGACCCCGATCCGATCCGCCAGTTCCAGACCTGGTTCGCCCAGGCGCTCGACGCGAAGTTGCCCGAGCCCAACGCCATGACGGTCGCGACCGTCGACGCACAAGGCCGCCCCGCCGCGCGCATCCTGCTCATCAAGGGCGTGGACGAGCGCGGCTTCGTGTTCTTCACGAACTACGAGAGCCGCAAAGGTCGCGAGCTGAGCGCGAATCCGCATGCGGCGCTGCTCTTTCACTGGATCGAACTGGAGCGCCAGGTCCGCATCGAAGGCAAGGTCGAACTCACGAGCGCCGAGGAAAGCGACGCGTATTTCAACTCGCGCCCACTCGGCTCGCGCATTGGCGCGTGGGCCTCGGAGCAGAGCGCGGTGATCGCGAACCGCGAAACGCTCGAAGCCCGCGAGCGCGAAATCGCCGCGCAGTATGGCGAAGCGCCGCCGCGCCCGCCGCATTGGGGCGGCTACCGGCTCGTGCCGGAAGCGATCGAGTTCTGGCAAGGCCGGCCGTCGCGGCTGCACGACCGCATTCGCTACACGCGTGACGGTGCGCACACGGCGTGGAAGATCGATCGTCTCGCGCCGTAATCGCTCGCGCGCGGCGTAGCGCACTTACGCCGCGCCAAGCGCGTTTTCGTCTCACACTTCCGTTGCACGCCGTTTAGTCCCTCGCTGTTGCCATAACGCTGTCGCCAAAAAACCTGCATCGCAATTCGCTTTTGTCATTGGGCTTCAACCGTTCATCTGACATGGAGAGAAACGCATGTTCTGGGAGAAAAAACTCGCACAGTGGGTAGAAGAAGTGCGCAACAAGGCCGATCTGCCCGCCCGCCTCGTGCTCTGGAGCGGGCAGCAGTACGACTTCGGCCACTTCGCCGCGCCTCGGGTCACGCTCAAGGTCAATAGCGCTTCCGCACTGCCGCTCCTGCTCACGCCGAGCCTCGACAATCTCGGCGAGGCCTACGTGAAGGGCAAGATCGACATCGAAGGCAAGCTCGCCGACATCATCAACATCAGCTATTCGCTCGCGCGCAACACGGTCACGAGCGCCAGCAAGCTCGCGCGCGTGCGCCGTTACTTCACGCATTCGAAGTCCACGGACAAACAGGCCATTCAGTACCACTACGACGTCTCGAACGAGTTCTACCAGCTCTGGCTCGACGAGAACATGGTCTATTCGTGCGCCTATTTCGAGAACGGCGATGAAGACCTCGCCACCGCCCAGCTCAAGAAAATCGACCACATCCTCACCAAGATCCAGGTGCAGGAAGGTCAGACGCTGCTCGATATCGGCTGCGGATGGGGCGCGCTCGTGCTGCGCGCGGCGCAGAAGTTCGGCGCGCGCTGCGTGGGCGTAACGCTCTCGCAGAACCAGTTCGATCTCGCCACCGCGCGCGTGAAGGCCGCGGGCCTCGAACATCGCATCGAGATCCGGCTGCAGGACTATCGCGACATACAAGGCCAGTTCGACCGCATCACGAGCGTGGGGATGTTCGAGCACGTCGGGCGCAAGAATCTGCCGGGCTATTTCCGCAAGGTCCACGACCTGCTCGCCGACAACGGCGTCGCCATGAATCACGGCATCACTTCGTCGGACGCCGATTCGGGCGAAACGGCGCTCGGCGGCGGCGAATTCATCGACCGCTACGTGTTCCCCGACGGCGAGCTGCCGCACATCGGCCTCGCGCTCGAAGCAGCGCAGCGCGGCGGCCTCGAAGCGGTTGACGTGGAGAGCCTGCGCCGTCACTATGCGCACACGCTCGATTTGTGGGCAGAGAATTTCGAGGCGCGCGCCGAGGAAGCGAAGCAACTCGTCGACGACGAGAAATTCCGCATCTGGCGCGTTTATCTGGCGGGTTGCGCGTACGCGTTCGAACACGACGACGTGTCGATCTTCCAGATCGTCTGCCGCAAGGCCGGCCGCAGCGCGACAACGCTGCCGTGGTCGCGCCGGTATATGTACGAGAAGCCGCTCTGAAGCAGGCGGCGGCGCGGTTCGCCGCGCCGCCAGCTCATCAACGGGTCCCGCTGTTGCGCCTGACCCGCGCGGCTTCGCTCCACGACCGCCATCAAGACGCCACTGCGCGACGCAACCGCATGAACGAACGCGACGACGGCCACGACCTGTTTGGCGACATGACGCTCGGGTCGGCCAACGATTCCGGACCCGACGCCGCCCACCCCGCCGTGCGACCGGCTGCGCGCCCGGTTACACGCCACAACGCGCCGAAAGCCGAAGACCGCGCCGAGCCGCAGCCCGACCTGTTCGGCTTCTCGGCGCCGGTGCCCGCGCCGAGGGCCGCCACGCAATCCGCCAGCCGGCGCCCCGCTCGCGCCACACACGACGACGACGCTGAAATCGAAGCCCGCGACGAAGGCGAGCCGCGCCCTAAACCGCCGAAGAAGCCTGCGCCCAGCGGCGACGCCCCCAAGCGCCGCGGCCGCGGCGTGCTGCCCGCCGTGGCCACGCAAGATACGCTCGACGTCGCCGCCGCGTTGCCCGCGAGCGTGCGCCTCGGCACCTCGTCGTGGTCGTTTCCCGGCTGGCGCGGCATCGTCTACGGCGAGGACTACAGCCAGTCCAAGCTCGCCCGCGACGGCCTCTCGGCCTACGGCGCGCATCCGCTGCTGCGCTCGGTCAGCATTGACCGCTCGTTCTACGCGCCGCTCACCGTCACCGATTACCTGCGCTACGCGCAGCAGGTGCCGGACCACTTCCGCTTCATCGTGAAAGCGCCGGCGCTCGTCACCGACGCCAGCGTGCGCGGCGAACGTGGCGAGCCCGTCTCGGCGAACCCGTGCTTCCTCAACGCGGAGCTGGCCGCGCGTGAATTCGTCGAACCGTGCCTCGCGGGACTTGGCAGCAAGGCGGGCGCGCTCGTGTTCCAGTTCCCGCCGCTGCCCGATCAACTGGTGGCCGACCCGGCGGCGTTCGTCGAACGGCTGACCGCCTTCCTCGCCGCGCTGCCGCCACTGCCCAAACCCACCGAGCCCGGCGCAGCCGGCGACGGCCCCTGCTACGCCATCGAGATCCGCGACGCGATCCTGCTCACGCCGCGCTTCGTGCGCACGCTGCGCGCCGCGGGCGTGCGCTACTGCGTGGGCCTGCATGCCCGCATGCCGGACCCGCTGCGCCAGGCCGCCGCGCTCGCGCTGATGGACGGCGAAGCCCCGTCCGGCCCGCTGATCGTGCGCTGGAGCCTGCATAGCGGCTTCAAGTACGAGCAGGCGAAGGCACGCTACGAGCCGTTCGACAAGCTGGTGGACGAAGACCCGCATACGCGCGTCACACTCGCGGAACTGGCCGCGCGCTATGCGATGGCGGGACAGCCCGTGCTGATTACGACGAACAACAAGGCGGAAGGATCGGCGCCGCTCACGTGCGCGAAGCTCGCGCGGGCGATTGCGGACGAGATGGAACGCTTACGCGGGGAAATGGCGCTGGACGCCGCGCGCGACGCGACGCCGGACGAAGCATCGCCCGGCGTGCAGGAAGAAGAACACAACGAAGATTGACGCGCTAAGCGGCACCGGCGTATCGAAACCGCCCGCGCGCGTGTTGGCGCTTATTCCGGCTTGAGCCGGTGCGCGAACTTCTGGCGGAACTTCGCGACCTTCGGCGCGACCACGAACGAGCAATAGCCCTGGTTCGGGTGTTGCGCGAAGTAGTTCTGGTGATAGGCCTCGGCGGGGAAATAGTTGCCGTCGAGCGGCAGCACCTGGGTGACGATCTTGCCGTCGTACACGCCCTCAGAGGCCAATTCGCGAATCGCCTGCTCGGCCGTTTCGCGCTGCGCCTCGGAGTGCGTGAAGATCACCGAGCGGTACTGCGTGCCCACGTCGTTGCCCTGGCGGTTCAGCTGCGTGGGATCGTGGATCGCGAAGAAGATGTCGAGAATCTCGCGATAGCTGATCTTCGCGGGATCGAAATCCACCTTCACGACCTCGGCGTGGCCGGTCTCGCCGTCGCAGACCTGCTCGTAGCTCGGGTTCGCCGCGTGGCCGCCCGCGTAGCCCGACTCCACCGCGTTGACCCCATCCACGCGCAGATACACCGCCTCCAGGCACCAGAAGCATCCGCCTCCCAGGGTGGCCGTTTCGACTCTCTGACTCATGCTGTTCGCTCCTTTGATCGTGAATGCGCACGCGTTTGCGGATACCTCGCGCGGTGTCCCGCGCGACCCGCCATCCGCCGCTTCCGCTAAAATTGTGACAATTCGCCGAATTTCCACATGACGTTGATCCCGATTTCCGCTCCCGCCGCCGCGCGCGCGGCCCGCGCTGCCCATACAGGCCTGCACCGATGACCCGCCGCGCCAGCCCGCCCAACTTCGACGACGGCGCCTTCCGCCGCGCGCTTGGCCAGTTCGCCACCGGCGTGACCGTCATCACGACGCGCGCGCCCGACGGCACGCTCATCGGCATCACCGCCAGCTCGTTCAACTCGGTCTCGCTCAATCCGCCGCTCGTGCTGTGGAGCCTCGCCACGCGCTCCGCTTCCATGCCCGTGTTCCGCTCGAACAGCCATTATGTGATCAATGTGCTCGCCGCGTCGCAGCTCGACCTGTGCAAGCGCTTTGCGACCGTGAAAGGCGACCGTTTCGAGGGCGTCTCGCACGCGGCCGGCGACACCGGCATGCCCGTGCTGGACGGCGCGATCGCATGGTTCGAGTGCCACAACCGCAGCCGCTACGACGAAGGCGACCACGTGATTTTCGTCGGGGAAGTGGAACGCTGCGGCGTGCGCGAAGATGGCACGGACGCTTCGCCGCTCGTGTTCCACGGCGGCGCGTTCCACCAGCTGCAGTCGCTCTGACGCCGCGAGGGGGCACCCCCTCGCTTCCAGTTAAGCCTGCGCGCTCTTGGGCTCGCGCTGCGCGATCAGGTCCACCGGCACGCCCACTTCCACCTTGAGCGTCGTGAGCACGATGTTCGAGCGGATGTCCATCACGCCCGGCGCCTTGTACAGCTTGTTGAGCACGAAGTCCGAGTAGTGCTTGAGGTTGTGCGCGAGCACGCGCAGCAGGTAGTGCGTCTCGCCCGTCACCACATACGCCCCCACCACCTCCGGCCAGTCGCGCAGCGCCGTGACGAAACGCTCGTGCCAGCTCTCCTGGTCGTTGCGCATCGACACCTGCACGAAAGCCTCCATCTCGAAGCCGAGAATTTCCCGGTTCAGACTCGCGCGGTAACGCTCCACCACGCCCTGCTCCTCGAGCAGCCGCAAACGGCGCAGGCATGCCGATGGCGAGAGTGAGATGCGCTCCGCAAGGTCGAGATTGCTGATCCGCCCCTCGTTCTGCAGCACGGCGAGAATACGGCAATCGGTAGCATCAAGCGAGATTGCGTTCATATTTGGTCTCCATTCCCGTCTTAAGACAAATTATGTGCCAACAACGGGAGTTTGCGGCGTTTTTTTGCAAGCACATTTCGCGGCGAGTTGCCTATCATTCGAAGCATCAGGAGACGCAACAACTTTGAGATGACACAGATCAAAGACATTTCCCCGCAAATTCACCCGGCAACGCCCGTCTGGCCCGGCGACACGTCCGTGAGCGTCGAGCGCGTGTGGCGCATGGAGGCGGGCTCGCCGGTCAATGTCGCGCGCGTGACGCTTTCGCCGCACACCGGCGCGCACACCGACGCCCCGCTGCACTACGACGCCGAAGGCGCGCCGATCGGCGAAGTCCCGCTGGATACGTATATCGGCGCGTGCCGCGTGATTCATTGCGTGGGCGCAGCGCCCCTCGTGCTGCCCGAGCACGTGCAAGGCGCGCTGCCAGGCATCCCGCTGCGCGTGCTGCTGCGCACTTATGCGCACGCGCCGCAGGACCACTGGGACAGCAAGTTTTGCGCCGTCGCGCCAGAAACGATCGATCTGCTGGCCGCGCACGGCGTGCGTCTCATCGGCATCGACACCCCTTCGCTCGACCCGCAGGAATCGAAGACGATGGACGCGCATCACCGCATCCGCGCGCATCGCATGGCGATCCTCGAAGGCGTCGTGCTCGACGACGTCACACCAGGCGACTACGAACTCATTGCGCTGCCGCTGAAGTTCTCGACCCTCGACGCAAGCCCCGTGCGCGCCGTGCTGCGCGAATTGCCGTAAGCCGCCGCCGACGAAATTCCCGCCAAACCCGCCACATTACGAAACGCAGAAACGCAGACATGAACGACCGCAACGAAGCCCTGGCAGCCGATCGCGCCGATCCGCTCGCCGCCCTGCGCGAGCAATTCACGCTCGCGGCCGGCACCATCTATCTCGACGGCAACTCGCTCGGCGTGCCGCCCTCGGCCTCGGCCGCGCGCGCGCAGGCCGTGATCGGCGGCGAATGGGGCGAAGGCCTCATCCGCAGCTGGAACACGGCGGGCTGGTTCGCCATGCCCAAGCGCCTCGGCAACAAGCTCGCGAAGCTGATCGGCGCGGCCGACGACGAAGTCGTCGTCACCGACACCATCTCGATCAACCTCTTCAAGGCGCTGTCCGCCGCGCTGCGCGTGCAGAACGCGCGCGACCCGAAGCGCCGCGTGATCGTCTCGGAACGCTCGAACTTCCCGAGCGACCTGTACATCGCACAAGGGCTCATCGAGCAGCTCGACCGCGGCTACGAGCTGCGCCTCGTCGACGACCCTGCCGAACTGCCAGCCGCGATCCGCGAGGACGTGGCGGTGGCGATGATCACACACGTGAACTACCGCACGGGCGAGATGCACGACATGCACGCGCTCACCGAGCATATTCACGCACAGGGCGCGCTCGCACTGTGGGACCTCGCACATTCGGCGGGCGCCGTGCCGGTCGACCTGAACCGCGCGAACGCCGACTACGCCGTGGGCTGCACCTACAAGTATCTGAACGGCGGCCCCGGCTCGCCCGGCTTCGTGTGGGTGCCCAAGCGCCACCAAAGCGCGTTCTCGCAGCCGCTCTCGGGCTGGTGGGGGCATAAGGCGCCGTTCGAGATGAACCCCGTGTACCGCCCCGACGACGGCATCGCCCGCTACCTCTGCGGCACGCAGCCGATCGTTTCGATGGCGCTCGTCGAATGCGGTCTCGACGTGTTCCTGCAAACCGACATGCAGGCCATTCGCCGCAAGTCGCTCGCGCTCACGGACCTCTTCATCGAACTGGTCGAGACGCGCTGCAAGGAATACGGCCTCACGCTCGTCACGCCGCGCGAACACGCGGTGCGCGGCTCGCACGTGAGCTTCGAGCATCCGCACGGCTACGAGGTGATGCAGGCGTTGATCGCGCGCGGCGTGATCGGCGACTATCGCGAGCCGCGCGTGCTGCGCTTCGGCTTCACGCCGCTGTATCTGCGTTACGCCGATGTGTGGGACGCCGTGGAAACGCTGCGCGATGTGCTCGCCACCGAGTCCTGGCGCAAGCCCGAATTCGCCGAGCGCGGCGCGGTGACCTGAGGAGCGGCAGATGAACGATCACATGCAAGTCCCAGGCATGCCCGACGCAGGTGAAACCACCGCCGCACGCGGCGGCTGCCCGTTCGGACACGGCGCGGTCGCGCCGACGGCGCAAGCGCCCGAACAAGCGGCGCAAGGCGAAGGCTGGCACGACGCGCAACTCGACTTCTCGAAGTCGATGAGCTACGGCGACTACCTCGCGCTCGACGCCGTGCTCAATGCGCAGCACCCGCTCTCGCCCGACCACAACGAGATGCTGTTCATCGTGCAGCATCAAACAAGCGAGCTGTGGATGAAGCTCGCGCTCTACGAACTGCGCGCGGCGCTCGCCAACGTGCACCGCGACGCGCTGCCGCCCGCGTTCAAGCAGCTCGCGCGTGTCTCGCGCATCATGGAGCAGCTCGTGCAGGCATGGAACGTCCTCTCGACGCTCACGCCCTCCGAGTACACGGCCATGCGGCCGTATCTGGGCGCATCATCGGGCTTCCAGTCGTACCAGTACCGGCAGATCGAATTCCTGCTCGGCAACAAGAACGCGCAGATGCTCAAGCCGCACGAGCATCGCGGCGAAATTTTCGAGCAGGTCAAAGCGACGCTCAAAGCGCCTTCGTTCTACGACGAAGTGATTCGCCTGCTCGCGCGACGCGGCTTTGCGATCGCGCCCGAGCGTCTGAACCGCGACTGGTCGCTGCCGACCGAGCACGACGCCACGGTCGAGGCCGCGTGGCTGGAGGTGTATCGCAATCCTTCGGAGTACTGGGATTTGTACGAGATGGCAGAAGAACTCGTCGATCTCGAAGACGCGTTCCGTCAATGGCGCTTTCGCCACGTGACGACGGTCGAGCGCATCATCGGCTTCAAGCAGGGTACGGGCGGCACGAACGGCGCGCCGTATCTGCGCAAGATGCTCGACGTCGTGCTGTTCCCCGAGCTTTGGCACGTGCGCACGGTGCTGTAACGCATAACGCCGCGCCGAAAAGAAAAATGCCCGCCAGGCAATGGCGGGCATTTTTTTGCGCGGGAGCGCGTGAGGCTTAGATCACCACGGTCTGCGCTTCGCCTTCCTTGCTTTCGCGCACCACGCCGATCTTCCACACTTGCTCGCCCGCAGCGGCCAGCTGCGCGAGCGCCGCATCGGCCTGATCGGCCGCCACGACCACGGCCATGCCGATGCCGCAGTTGAACACACGGTGCATTTCCGCGTCGGCCACGCCGCCGTGCTGCTGCAGCCACGTGAAGAGCGGCGGCAGCGGCCACGCCGTGTGATCCAGTTCAGCCGTGAGGCCTTCGCGCAGGACGCGCGGAATGTTCTCGACGAGCCCGCCGCCCGTAATGTGCGCCATGCCCTTCACCGTGATGGTTTCCATCAGCTTGAGCAGCGGCTTCACGTAGATGCGCGTGGGCGCCATCAGCGCGTCCGCGAGCGAGCGGCCGTCGAAGTCGGCGGCGAGGTCCGGCTGGGCGCGCTCGATGATCTTGCGCACGAGCGAGAAGCCGTTCGAGTGGATGCCGCTCGACGCGAGACCCAGCACCACGTCGCCCGGGGCGATCGTGCTGCCGTCGATGATCTTGCTCTTTTCGACCGCGCCGACCGCGAAACCGGCCAGGTCGTATTCGCCGTCGGGGTACATGCCCGGCATTTCGGCCGTTTCGCCGCCGATCAGCGCGCAGCCCGACAGCTCGCAGCCTTGTGCGATGCCCTTCACGACCGTGGCGGCCGTGTCGACGTCCAGCTTGCCGCAGGCGAAGTAGTCGAGGAAGAACAGCGGCTCGGCGCCCTGCACGAGGATGTCGTTCACGCTCATCGCGACGAGATCCTGGCCGACCGTGTCGTGTTTGTTCAGATGAAACGCGAGACGCAGCTTGGTGCCCACGCCGTCGGTGCCCGAAACCAGCACGGGTTCCTTGTACCGCTTCGGCACTTCGAAGAGCGCGCCGAATCCGCCGATGCCGCCCATCACGCCTTCGCGCAGGGTCTTCTTCGCAAACGGCTTGATGCGGTCGACGAGCGCGTCGCCCGCGACCATGTCGACGCCAGCGTCGGCGTAGGAGAGGCCTTGTTCCTGATTAGCGGGGCCGGATTTCGGTTGATTCATGGGGAAGCGCCAGAAGGTCGGTAAAATGCGATTTTAACCGATTGACGGCGCCCCGCCGCCGCGCTTGGAGCGAGATTTGGAACGCGTCTCGCCTGGCGCCCCCCAACCGGAAACCGAGTTTTGCCGCAGAACACACCGTATTTCGCGCAGTACCCGCGTCGGGCCGCTATCTGGACCGGGATCGCGCTCGCCGTCGGCCCCGTGCTGCGGCGCTCGCGGCTCAGTGCTTTGCGCAGTTCTCACCGCAGTTCTCGCGAGAGCACGCTTTACTAGAACCGAATCCGTCCAGACACACCGTGCAGCGACAGTTAACGCTCGATCTCGGCACCCCGCCGCCATCGACCTTCGACAACTTCCATATCGGCGCCAACGCCGAGCTGGTCGCGCGCCTGCGCGGTCTGGACGCGGCGCTCACGGCCGGCCCCATCGCCGATCGCACGTTCTATGTCTGGGGCGAACCGGGCAACGGGCGCAGCCATTTGCTACACGCGCTCGCCGACGAGGCGCCGCCGGGGCACGTGCGTTATCTGGGCCCGCAAAGCGCGCTGGCCGCGTTCACGTTCGATCCGCGCGTGACAATCTACGCGGTGGACGACTGCGACTCGCTCTCGGGCGCGCAGCAAATCGCGCTCTTCAACCTGTTCAACGAGGTGCGCTCGTACCCCGGCTGCGCGCTCGTCGCGACGGGCAACGCGCCGCCCATGGGGCTCGCCGTGCGCGAGGACCTGCGCACGCGCCTCGGCTGGGGGCTCGTGTTCCACCTTGCACCGCTTTCGGACGAAGGCAAGGCGGCGATCCTCAAGCTCGCGGCGCGCGAGCGCGGCATTGCGCTCGCCGACGACGTGCCCGCCTACCTGCTCACGCACTTCCGGCGCGACATGCCGAGCCTCATGGGCTTGCTCGACGCACTCGACCGCTTCTCGCTCGAACAGAAGCGCGCGGTCACGCTGCCCCTCTTGCGCGCGATGCTCGCCAAGGGCGTGGGCGATCTGGTGAGCGTAGCGAGCACGCTGGCGACGGACGACGCGCTTGACGGCGAAGAGCCCGCGCAAACGAGCGAAGCGGCGCAAGCGGACGAAGGCGACGCGGCTCCGGATGAAGACATCCCGGCGCAAACGCAGCTCGCCGGTCTCGATGAGTTGCCAGAGCCAGTAGTGCCGCCCGAGCCCGCCGCCGAGCCCGACGACGACGCCCAGCCCTACGAAGCGCCGAAAGCCCCCGCCCTGCAAGCGCGCCCACCGGCGCCCGTGCCGTTCGACAAACCGACCGACAACGTCGAAGGCGAATTAGGGGCCAAATATCGTCACGTCGTCCACAAGGAACTGGGCACGGACCTCAAGGGCGAGGTCGAAGCCGACGTGAGCAACGAAATGAGCGGCGAACTGCGCGGCGATCTCGATCCGCCAGATGGGACCGCAGCAAGCGCGGCGAACACCGCAGTGAACACCGGTGAGGCGCCGCAAGAAACCTCGGCGCAAGCTCAGACACCGGCAACGCCCGCTCCGTCCAACGCGCAGGACGGCGCCACGCCTTCCTCACCCGAATCCCCCGCGGACCCCGCCGCGCCGACGCCGCCCGCCGGCGGCGGCAACGGCGTGCCCCGCTTCAAGTAAAATGAGCGCCCATGGCTAACCTTGCACTTTTTGACCTCGATCACACCCTGATCCCCACCGACAGCGACCACGAATGGGGCCGCTTCATGGTGAAGCTCGGCATTGTCGACGGCGAGCGCTTTGCGCAGCAGAACGACCGCTTCTACGCCGACTACAAGGCCGGCAAGCTCGACATCCACGCGTACCTCGTCGCCATGCTCACGCCGCTCGCGAAATATTCGCGCGCGCAGTTGAAGGAATGGCACGACCAGTACATGCACGAAGTGATCAAGCCAACCATCCTGCCGAGCGCGGTCGAGCTTGTGAAAAAGCACAAGGAAGCGGGCGATCTCTGCTGCGTGGTCACGGCCACCAACGAATTCATCACGGCGCCCATCGCCGAGGTGTTCGGCGTGGACAAGCTGATCGCGTGCGAAGTCGAAACCGTGGACGGCCATCCGGCATCCGCCTTCACCGGCCGCCCGACGGGCACGCCGAGCTACCGCGAAGGCAAGATCGTGCGCGTCGAAGCATGGCTCGCCTCGCTCGGCAAGAACTGGTCGGACTTCGAGCACAGCTACTTCTATAGCGACTCGCACAACGACATCCCGCTGCTCGAAAAGGTCACCGACCCGATCGCCACCAACCCCGACGACACCCTGCGCGCTCACGCGCAACAAGCGGGCTGGCGCATCCTCGATTTGTTCCAAGCCCAGTGATCAAGAAACTCATCCGCAAGCTGTTCGGCCAGGACGACGCCGAAGCGGCGCAAGACACCGAAGCCCCCGCCGCCGATCCGCACGCGCCCTCGCATGAAGGGGCTGCCGCCGGCACCACCCGCGCGCGCCGCAAGCCGGCCAGCGCGCAGAAAACGTCGAAGGCGCGTGGTGGCAAAGGCGCGCCCGACCCGGCCACGCCGGTCATCCTTTCCGCCGATGTCCACGGCATCAATCCCGCGCTGATCTCGCGCAACGCCGTACGCGTGACCGAAGGCCTGCAGCAAGCCGGCTTCCGCGCGTTCATCGTAGGCGGCGCGGTGCGCGACCTGCTGCTCGGCGTCGCGCCCAAGGACTTCGACGTGGCCACCGACGCCACGCCCGACCAGGTGCAGAAGCTGTTCCGCCGCGCGCGCATCATCGGCCGGCGCTTCCAGATCGTGCACGTGCAGTTCGGCCAGGAAATCATCGAGGTTTCGACGTTCCGCGCGCTGGTGGACGCCCCGCCCGCCGATGCCGCGCCCGCCCCGGCGCCCGCCAGGCGCATGCGCCGCGACGAACTCGACCGCAAGACCCACGCCGTGGATGCGAGCGGCCGTGTGCTGCGCGACAACGTCTGGGGCGAGCAGCACGAAGACGCCACGCGCCGCGACTTCACGATCAACGCGATGTACTACGATCCGGCGACGCAGACGGTGCTCGACTATCACAACGGGATGGCCGACATGCGCGCGCGCCTGTTGCGCATGATCGGCGACCCGGCCACGCGTTACCGCGAAGACCCGGTGCGCATGCTGCGCGTCGTGCGTTTCGCGGCGAAGCTCGGCTTCGAGATCGAAGAGCACACGCGCGAGCCGATCACGAAGCTCGCGGACCTCATCAACAACGTGCCGGCGGCGCGTCTGTTCGACGAGATGCTGAAGCTGCTGCTCTCGGGCCACGCGCTCGAGTGCCTGCGGTGGCTGCGCAAGGAAGGGCTGCATCACGGCCTCCTGCCGCTGCTCGACGTGATTCTCGAGCAGCCGCAGGGCGAGCGTTTCATCACGCTCGCGCTCTCGAACACCGACGCGCGCGTGCGCGCGGGCAAGCCGGTGTCGCCGGGCTTCCTGTTCGCCACGCTGCTTTGGCACGACGTGCAGCAGCGCTGGCAACAGTACACGGCCGCGGGCGAAATCCCGGTGCCGGCGCTGCATCGCGCGATGGACGACGTGATCGACGCGCAAACGGAGAAGCTCGCGATCCATCGCCGCTTCTCGTCGGACATGCGCGAGATCTGGGGTCTGCAGCTGCGCCTTGAAAAGCGTGGCCGCGGCGCGCTCAAGCTGCTGGAACACCAAAGATTTAGAGCGGGGTATGATTTCCTCCTGCTGCGCTGCGAATCGGGCGAGCTGGACGCCGAAGTCGGTCAATGGTGGACGGACTTCATTTCCGGCGACATCGCCGCGCGCGAAGCGCTTCTGTCGCAGGGCGGCAAGGAACGCTCGCCGCGCAAGCGCCGCCGCCGCGGCGGCGCGAAGAGCCGCAGAACGGGCGAAGGCGCTGCGTCGGAAGCCGGTGCGGATGATGTGCAGGAAGCCAGCAGTGCAGACTATGACGGCCACGCCGGTCCGCACGAGGACTGACGCCGTGCGGCGTCGCGGCAAGCCGCGGCGCACATGTGTCGAACAGCAACAAAAGTGCAGGAAGTGAAGCCATGACGGTTGCCTGGCTGGGAATTGGCGCGAATCTGGGGGATGCGCGCCAAACCCTCAAAGACGCGGTGGTGTGCCTTGCACAACAGCACACCCTTACCGTCGTCGCCAAATCGAGTCTGTACCGCACCGCGCCCATCGACGCGGGCGGCGACGACTATTACAACTGCGTCGTGAAGGTCGAGACGAGTCTCGACGGACACGCGCTGCTCGCGCTGTGCCAGCGTGTGGAGCATCACTTCGGCCGGGAGCGTCCCTTTCGCAACGCGCCCCGTACGCTCGACATCGATATCCTGCTTTACGGCAACGTCTCTATCGACGAGACCGACCTCGTCGTGCCGCATCCACGCATGACGGGCCGTGCGTTCGCGCTCGTGCCGCTCGTCGAGATCGATCCCGAACTCGTGATTCCGGGTCTCGGGCCCGCCAGCGCGTTTCTTGCCGCCGTGGCCGACCAGCGCATCGAGAAGGTCAAGCCGCTGTGCCAGTGCATGGGCGCAGCGCCCGCACCCGACACGCCGCCCGCCGGCAACTGCCGATGAGCACGGCACCCCTGCCCGTCGTCAGCGCACGCGCCACGCGGCCCGCAGCGCTTCAGTACATCGTCATCGAAGGGCCGATCGGCGCGGGCAAGACCACGCTCGCCACGCGCCTCGCCGAACGCTGGTCGATGCAGACGCTGTTCGAATCGAACGCGGAAAATCCGTTCCTGGAGCGTGTGTATCGCGACACCGCGCCTTCGTCGCATGCGCTCGCCGCGCAGTTGCATATCGCCTTGCAGCGCGAGCAGCTTTCGCGCGAAGTGGCCGCGCGCCGTGCCGCGAACGTGCCGCTCGTGACGAATTTCCTCGCCGAACGCAACGACCTCTTCGCGCGCCTCACGCTCGCTGAAGACGAATTGCCGCTCTACCGCGCGCTCGCCTCGCGTTTGACGTCATCCGCTCCCGCGCCCGACCTCGTCGTCTATCTGCAGGCGAGCCCCGAGGCGCTCTACGCGCGTATCCAGAAGCGGGCAATACCGCGCGAGCTGCCGATCTCGAGCGCGTTCCTGCGTGCGCTCTGCGACAGCTACAACGATTTTTTCTATCATTACGATCATGCGCCGGTGCTCACCGTCGGCGCGGAACATCTGGATCTGCTCGATTCCGATGCGGACCTAGCGCTCGTCGCCGAACGCATTGAGACGATGCGCGGCCGCAAGGAATCCTTCGTCAAGGGCACGTCGCTATAACCGTTTCATCGGCTCGATCGATCGAACGCGCGGCGCAGCCCCTCCCCGTTTTTACCTTTCCCAACGGATTTCCCCATGACTTACCTGCAGGAAACGAGCCGCGGCGCGGTCACCGTGCCCAAACTTCAGGCCATGCGCGACGCAGGCGAGCGCATCGCCATGCTGACCTGCTACGACGCGAGCTTCTCGGCGCTGTGCGACCGCGCGGGCGTCGATACGGTGCTGATCGGCGACTCGCTCGGCAACGTGCTCCAGGGGCACACCACGACGCTGCCCGTCACCATCGACGACATCGCGTATCACACGGCGTGCGTGGCGCGTGTGCAAACCAAGGCGCTGATCGTGGCGGACCTGCCATTCGGCACCTTCGGCACGCCCGAAGATGCGTTCGCGAACTCGGTGAAGCTCATGCGCGCCGGCGCGCAGATGGTGAAGATCGAGGGCGGCGAATGGCTCGCGCCCACGGTGAAAATGCTCGTGGAGCGCGCCGTGCCCGTGTGCGCGCACATCGGCCTCACGCCGCAGTCGGTGCATGCCTTCGGCGGTTTCAAGGTGCAGGGCAAGAGCGACGCGGCCGCCACCCAGCTGATTCGCGACGCGCTGGCGCTGCAGGACGCGGGCGCGCAACTCGTGGTGATCGAGGCCGTGCCCGCGGCGCTCGGCGCGGAAGTCACGAAGCAGCTGCGCATTCCGACCATCGGCATTGGCGCGGGCGTGGACTGCTCGGGCCAGGTGCTCGTGCTGCACGACATGCTTGGCATTTTCCCAGGCAAGCGGCCGCGCTTCGTGAAGGATTTCATGGCGGGCCAGCCCGATATCGAATCGGCTGTGCGCGCGTATGTGCAGGCGGTAAAGGAAGGCACGTTCCCGGGAGCCGAGCACGTGTTCTGATCCGGCGATTTTGCTTCGCAGTATGAAAAAAGCGCGCTCCATCTGAGCGCGCTTTTTTATGTGATGCGTTCTCTACAGGCGCTTCATCGAATCAACCGTGCCGGCACTGCGCCGCGCAGCGCGTTCGTCAACATCAAGGCTTCGGCATTCAGCACGTCGTCGCGCGTGAGCACGCGCTCCTGTGCGCCGAATGCTTCGTCGTCGAGCAGCACGCCGCGCATCACGCCTGGCAGCACGCCCGAAGCAAGCGGTGGGGTGAACCACTTGCCGTTCAGCTTCACGAAGACGTTCGAGCGGCCGCCTTCGGTCAGCTCGCCGCGCTCGTTGAAGAACAACATGTCGAAGCCGTCCAGCGCTTCGGCCTCGCGCCAAGCGCGATCGAATTCGGCGCGACGCGTGGTCTTGCGCAGCAACAGCGCGTCGGCGGATTCGATCGGCGCGAAGCCGTGATCGGGCGCGAGCAGCACGCCCACGGTATCGTGCGCGAGCGCGGCGAGCGGCGCGCTCGCGAGCGTGGCCGCCCCGCTCTTGCCGAGCGCAAGGCGCACGCGATGCGGCGCGTGATCGCCTGCAAACGTGGCGCAGGTTTCATCGATGCGCGCGCGTATGGCTGCGACGTCGCAAGGGAAACCGAGCCACGCGGCACTCGCCGCGAGCCGCGCGAGATGGCGCTCCACATGGCGCACGCCGCCGGCTCGCGTCGCATACATCGTTTCGAAGCATTCGATGCCCGGATCGGCATCGGTCAGAAAACGGGCTTTCAAGCGGCACTCCTCATATTCGTCGGCGGCCACGCTGTCGAGCACGATGCCCGCGCCCACGCCCATTTCACCGCGCCGCGTGCCACCCGCGCCCCTCGAAGGCGCATCGAGCGTCAGCGTGCGGATCACGACGGAGAGGCAAAAGTCGCCGCATGCTTCGCCTGCCGCAGTGGCTTCGAGCCAGCCTATCGTGCCCGTATACAGCCCGCGCGGCGCATGCTCGAGCGCTTCGATCAGCTCCATCGTCCGGTGCTTGGGTGCACCCGTGATCGACCCGCACGGAAAGAGCGCGCGCATGGCGTCGGCGAACGTCGTGCCTTCGCGCAGCGTCGCTTCCACGGTCGAGGTCATCTGCCAGACGGAAGCGTAGGGCTCCACGCTGAAGAGCGCCGGTACACGCACCGACCCTGTTTGCGCGACGCGCGAGAGATCGTTGCGCAGCAAGTCGACGATCATCACGTTTTCGGCGCGGTTCTTCGGATCGCTCGCGAGAAAGCGCGCGGCGGCCGCGTCTTGCTGCGCATCGGCGCTACGCGCGGCCGTGCCCTTCATGGGTTTCGCGCGCAACGTTTTGCCGCGCTTCTCCACGAATAGCTCCGGCGAACACGAAAGCACCCAGCGATCGCCCGGCAACGCGATCAGCGCGCCGTAACGCACACGCTGACGCTCGCGCAAGCGGCGGTAAAGCGCGAGCGGCGAACCGTACGCCTCGAAGCCGAGCCGGTACGTGTAATTGATCTGATACGAGTCGCCCGCACGCAGGGCGTCCTGCACGGCGGCGATGTCCTGCTCGAAACGCTCGCGATCGACACCGATCGTCACGCCCGCCACGCCTGCTGGCGCGGGTGCTTCATTGCCCGCTTCGTTGCCCTCTTGCGCCGCGAGCCATGCATCGGCTTCATCGCGCGAGAGCTTTTCGCAGCGTTCGAACAATAAAAAACGCAGCGCGGCGTGGCCGTGCTGCGTTTCGATGGATGAGGCCGTGTCGCGCTTCGCGAATTCGAGCGTGCGCCCAAATTCGTAATCGCCGATCACGAGCGCATGAAAGCCTGCGCCCAGCTCGGCGTTCACCTGCGCACACGCCGCGTCGAGATCCGCGGCGCGCTCGCAGACAAGCTCGCGCACGAACCCCGTGTAGAGGCGGCTCGAGCGGTTGTCCGCCGTCGAGTCGCCGTCGTCGAGCAGCGCGAAAATTGCGGCACCCGCCGCGCCGCCAGGATGGACTGCCATTGCGCTAACTACCTGCCATTGACCTGCTACTGCATGGTGACGCCAGAAAAGCGCATCAGTCGAAGAAGCTCTTCACGCGGTCGAACCAGCTCTTGCTTTGCGGGCTGTGGCGCGAACCGCCTTCCACGAGCGACTTCTCAAACTGCTGCAGCAGTTCGCGCTGGTGATCGGTGAGCTTGACCGGCGTTTCCACCTGGACGTGCACATACAGATCGCCGGCAATGCTCGAACGCAGACCCTTGATGCCCTTGCCGCGCAGACGGAACGTCTTGCCCGACTGCGTGCCTTCGGGCACCGTGAAGGTTGCGCGGCCCGCCAGCGTCGGCACCTCGATCTCGCCGCCGAGCGCCGCCGTGGTGAACGGAATCGGCATCTGGCAGTGGAGGTCGTCGCCGTCGCGCTCGAACACCGCGTGCTGCTTGATGTGAATCTCGACGTACAGGTCGCCCGACGGCCCGCCGTTGATGCCCGGCTCACCGTTGCCGGCCGAGCGGATGCGCATGCCGTCGTCGATGCCCGCCGGAATCTTCACTTCGAGCGTCTTGGTTTCCTTTACCTTCCCCGCGCCGTGGCAGTTCGTGCACGGCTCAGGAATGTAGGAACCCGTGCCGTGGCACTTCGGGCAGGTCTGCTGAATGCTGAAGAAGCCCTGCGACATGCGCACCGAACCCGAACCGTGACAGGTCGGGCAGGTTTCGGGCTTTGTGCCGGGCTTCGCGCCCGAGCCGTGACAGACTTCACAGCCGCTCCAGCCCGGCACGCGAATTTGCGTCTCGTAGCCGTGCGCCGCCTGCTCCAGCGTGATTTCCATGCTGTAGCGCAGGTCCGCGCCGCGATACACCTGCGGTCCGCCGCGCTGGCCGCCGCGTGCGCCGCCAGCCGCCTGGCCAAAAATATCGCCGAAGATGTCGCCGAAAGCGTCCGCGAAACCGCCGAAGCCTTGCGCGCCGGCGCCCCCCATGTTGGGATCGACACCGGCGTGGCCGTACTGGTCGTAAGCCGCGCGCTTTTGCGAGTCCGACAGCATCTCGTAGGCCTCTTTGGCCTCCTTGAAATGCTCTTCCGCATCCTTGTTGTCCGGATTGCGGTCGGGGTGGTACTTCATCGCGAGCTTGCGATACGCCTTCTTGATTTCGTCGTCGCTCGCGTTCTTCGCGACGCCCAGAACCTCGTAGTAATCCCGTTTCGCCATATCGGTTCAACGCCGGCCTCGCGCTTCACGGCGCGCGCCGGCTCCTCTTGAATGCTGGATCTCGCGACCCGTTTGCCGTTCCTTTGAACATCCGCACAGACGCTTCTCGCGCCGCGGCGGCCCCTGAAAGAGAACGGCCTCCATAAAACAAATGTGCCCGGAGAGCCGGATGGCTCGCCAGGCGCTGCAATGCTGACACGCATCGTAACCGATGCGGCCGCTTCCGTAGCGGCACGACCGTTCGCTGATCAGGCAAAACGGTCGTCACCGCCACGAACCGGCTTAGTCCTTCTTGACTTCCTTGAACTCGGCGTCGACCACGTCGTCGGCGTTGTTCTGCGCGCCTTGTTCGGCTGCACCGGCGCCACCTGCCGCGTCCGCACCCGCTGCACCGGCCGCGCCGGCTTGCTGCGCCTGCATGTCGGCGTACATCTTTTCGCCGAGCTTCTGCGAAGCGGTGGACAGCGCCTCGACCTTCGCCTCGATCGTCGCCTTGTCGGCCGACGAGCTCTTCAGCGTTTCTTCGAGGTCCTTCAGTGCGGCTTCGATCTTTTCCTTTTCCGAGGCGTCGATCTTGTCGCCGTACTCGGCCACGGCCTTCTTCGTGCTGTGCACCAGTGCGTCGCCCTGGTTGCGCGCGTCGGCCAGCTCACGCAGACGGTGATCTTCCTCCGCGTTCGCTTCGGCGTCCTTCACCATCTTCTCGATTTCGGCTTCGGACAGGCCGGAGTTCGCCTTGATCGTGATGCGGTTTTCCTTGCCGGTCGCCTTGTCCTTCGCGCCGACGTGCAGAATGCCGTTCGCGTCGATGTCGAAGCTCACTTCGATCTGCGGCACGCCGCGCGGTGCGGGCGGAATGCCTTCGAGGTTGAACTCGCCCAGCAGCTTGTTGCCCGCTGCCATTTCGCGTTCGCCCTGGAACACCTTGATCGTCACGGCCGACTGGCTGTCGTCCGCCGTCGAGTACACCTGAGCGTGCTTCGTCGGGATCGTGGTGTTCTTGTTGATCATCTTCGTCATCACGCCGCCGAGCGTCTCGATACCGAGCGACAGCGGGGTCACGTCGAGGAGCAGCACGTCCTTGCGGTCGCCCGACAGCACCTGACCTTGAATCGCGGCGCCAACGGCCACGGCTTCGTCCGGGTTCACGTCACGGCGCGGGTCCTTGCCGAAGAACTCCTTCACCTTTTCCTGTACCTTCGGCATACGCGTCTGGCCGCCGACGAGAATCACGTCGTCGATGTCGCCGACCTTCACGCCTGCGTCCTTGATCGCGACGCGGCACGGCTCGATGGTGCGCTCGATCAGGTCTTCGACCAGCGCTTCCAGCTTGGCGCGCGTGATCTTCAGGTTCAAGTGCTTCGGACCCGAGGCGTCCGCCGTGATGTACGGCAGGTTGATTTCGGTCTGCTGGCCCGACGACAGTTCGATCTTGGCCTTTTCAGCAGCTTCCTTCAGGCGTTGCAGCGCGAGCACGTCCTTCGAGAGGTCGACGCCCTGCTCTTTCTTGAACTCGCCGATGATGTAATCGATGATGCGCTGGTCGAAGTCTTCGCCGCCGAGGAACGTGTCGCCGTTGGTCGAGAGCACTTCGAACTGCATTTCGCCGTCAACGTCGGCGATTTCGATGATCGAGATGTCGAACGTGCCGCCGCCGAGGTCGAACACGGCGATCTTGCGGTCGCCCTTTTCGGCCTTGTCCAGACCGAATGCCAGTGCGGCTGCGGTCGGCTCGTTGATGATGCGCTTGACTTCCAGACCGGCGATACGGCCTGCGTCCTTGGTAGCTTGACGCTGGCTGTCGTTGAAGTACGCGGGAACCGTGATCACGGCTTCCGTGACCGGCTCGCCGAGGTAGTCTTCAGCGGTCTTCTTCATCTTGCGCAGCACTTCGGCCGAAACCTGCGACGGCGCGAGCTTCGAGCCATGCGCTTCGACCCAGGCGTCGCCGTTGTCGTGCTTGACGATCTTGTAGGGCATCAGACCGATGTCCTTCTGCACTTCCTTTTCTTCGAAGCGGCGGCCGATCAGGCGCTTGACTGCGTACAGCGTGTTGCGCGGGTTGGTGACCGACTGGCGCTTGGCCGGTGCGCCGACCAGCACTTCGTTGTCGTCCATGTAGGCGATGATCGAAGGCGTCGTACGCGCGCCTTCCGAGTTCTCGATCACCTTGACCTGATTGCCTTCCATCAGCGCCACGCACGAATTGGTGGTGCCGAGGTCGATACCGATGATTTTGCCCATTTTTCTCAAATCTCCAGATTTTGATCGCTGTGCGGACGCCGCTTTCGCGCTGCGCAGGTAACTGCATGCTCGTGCCGCGTTTTCCCTTGTGCGCGGCTGGCGTCCACTTCAATACGGAACTGCTGCCCAAATAAGTGCCGTTACGGCGATTTCAAGGGGTTTGGGCTATGCGTTCCATCATTTTTTTCAATTGCGGGGCCTTTTTGGCTCTTTCTGCTACCTTTAGGCCGTCGCATTTCTTACGTTTTTCTTACTTCGGTGCCGAAACGGTCACGAGCGCCGGACGCAGCACGCGGTCGGCGATCACATAGCCCTTTTGCAGCACGCTGACCACCGTGTTCGCTTCCTGTTCGGACGGCACCATCGAAATAGCCTGGTGACGATGCGGGTCGAACTTTTCGCCAACGGGGTTGATGGCGAGCACCTTGCCCTTCTCGAGCGCGCCCGTCAGTTGCCTGAGCGTGAGCTCGACGCCTTCGTTGACCTTGGCGAGGTCGTCCGAGTTATGGGTAAGCGCAGCTTCGAGGCTGTCCATGACCGGCAGCAGATGCTCGGCGAAGTTTTCGATGGCGAACTTGTGCGCCTTGGCGACGTCTTCCTGCGCGCGGCGGCGGACATTCTCCGTCTCGGCCTTGGCGCGCACGAACGCGTCCTGCAATTCGGCGACCTTGGCCTGCGCTTCGGCCAGTGCGGCTTCGGCAAGCGCTGCGGCGTTCTGGTCCACGCCGCCTTGGGCTGCCTGCTCGGCCGCCTCAGCCGCTTGCGGCTGGGCTGCTGCTTGCGACGCCTCGTCCGCGGGCGTGGGGTTCTGGCTCGTCGGGTTCTCTTGCGTGTTTTCCATGTCGCTGAACGTCGTTGAATAGTGAAAAAGGGAACAAAGATGCGGGCGCCGTTTCGCGGCCCTCCCTGCTACACCGGCGACCGTTGTGCCGGCACGACAGAGGCTTTGTACAATGCGACAGCACATGGGTGCCGGATCGCTTGTTTCAAGGGGCGCGTGCGGCTTTTTTATACAGAGATCAAAGCCGCGAAACTGCCCGTTACAACCATTACTGCACCGCCGCAAAATTGAAATTGAGTAAGGGACATCCCTGACCTACACTCAAGAACAGGTGCTGCTCATGGCGCGTTTACCCTGAGCCCGGCACCGCACCGAATGGGCCCGCAGCCAGCACATTTTTTAGCGGCGTTGCCGCACATAGAAAACGCTGACCGGGCCTCGAAACTGGCCGTTTTGCTGCGATCCCAAGGGGAGTACCGTGAAACTGACCTTTGCCATATCGGTGGTCGCGCTGGTACTCATCGCCGGAACAACGACCATCTGCATGTCGGGCGCCGTGAACGAAAACACGACGGAATACGGGGGCGTGCACGCTACGATGGAAGCGCTCTTCAACCCTCACGCGAAAGTTTGTCGATAGTGCGGCGGTCGCGCTTCGTGGGCCTGCCTTGCAACACGGCAGCCGGTTCGCGAAAGAGCCGGCGCCGGTCCTGCTCCGCCGCGCGCCGCTCGCGCCCGGCCTCGGTTTCCGCATAGAGCATTTGCGCGATGCTGGCCGGGCCGCGCACCTCGCATATTCCCAGCACTTGCACTTCCCACACCACGTGATCGATCTCGATTTCGACGAGGTCGCCCAAGCGCACGTCCTTCGACGCCTTCACGGCGTCGCCGCCAATGCGTACGTGCCCCTTGCCCACGGCGTCCGAGGCGAGCGAGCGCGTCTTGAAGAAGCGCGCCGCCCATAGCCATTTGTCGATGCGCAACCGTGCGCCAGGTTCAGTCGAAATCTTGTAGTTCATCGGAAGCTTTCCGCAATGCGCCGCTCAAACTGCTGGGTCAGGCCACCGCGCCAGCCGGCGCCGCGGCCTGCACAGGCCAGCCCTGCAGGTGCTGCGCAACGATCTCGCCCAGCGCCGCGATCCATGCATGGGAGGCGTTCAGGCAAGGAATGCGGTGGAATTCCTTGCCGCCGCCGTGCAGGAATTCGTCGCGTACTTCCATGCCGATTTCCTCGATGGTTTCCAGGCAATCCGCCGTGAAACCGGGACAGAACACGTCGGCGCGGCGCACGCCGCCCGCGCCCAGTTCGCGCAGCGTCGGCGCCGTGTACGGCTGCAGCCACTGCGCCCGCCCAAAGCGCGACTGGAACGTCACGCGGCATTCGACCGGCGTCAGCTCCAGCGCGTGCATGAGTAGCGTGGCCGTTTGCTGGCACTGGTCGTGGTACGGGTCGCCCAGATCGAGCGTACGGCTTGGCACGCCGTGAAAGCTCAGCACGAGCCGGTCGCCCGCCGCGAAGTTAGGCTTGCCGTGCGCGTGCCAGTACTGATGCACCTGGGCCGCGAGCGCCGCGATATACGCCGGATGGTCGTGATAGCCGCGCACCGTGCGGATTTCCGGCTGGTTGCGCATGCGGCGCAACGCGACGAAAGCCGCGTCGAACGCCGTCGCCGTGGTCGATGCCGAGTACTGCGGATACATCGGCATGAGCAGGATGCGTTCCGCTCCCGCCAGCTTGAGCTGGTTCAGCATCGCCGGGATGTCGGGCGTGCCGTAGCGCATCGCGTAATCGACGAGGACCGTGTAGTCGTTGATCTGCAGCAGATGGCGCAGGCCTTCCGCCTGCTTTTGCGTATGCACGCGCAGCGGCGAGCCCTCGGGCGTCCAGACCGCCGCGTATTTCTTCGCCGACGAACGGCCACGAAACGGCAGGATCAGCGCGCGCAGGATGACCTGCCAGATCGGCGCCGGAATCTCGACCACGCGCGGATCGGACAGAAACTGCGCGAGATAGCGGCGCACGGCGCGCGGCGTGGGCGCGTCAGGCGTACCCAGGTTGATGAGCAGCACGGCGACGCGATGCGCCGCGGCGGACTGCGAAGGCCGCTCCAGGTCGAAACGCATAGGCGATCAGTGACGCCGCGCGAGTGCGCAGCAACGGTTGCACGAAACAATCATTATAGCGGGCGGGCCTGGTGGGCCAAACCGGCCCGCGCCGGCGCGGGTTGCCTGGTGTTGGCCCTTCGTTGGCCCTTTATTGCCCAATCATTGGACATCGTTGGCCATTCGGCCGATGGCGCGCGGTGCGCCTTTCGGGGATGATCGTCGGAAAGGCAGGTGCGGCCGATGGCCCAGGTGACGCTCAGTTCTGGCTGAGCGTAAGCGAGAGCAGGCGCGCGGTGATGTCGACGATCGGGATCACCCGGTTGTACGCCATGCGCGTCGGCCCGATCACGCCGAGCGTGCCGACGATCTTGCCGTTCACCTCGTAGGGCGCCGTCACCACGCTCATTTCCTCGATTGGCACGAGTTGCGACTCGCCGCCAATGAAAATCTGCACGCCCTGCGCGTGGCTCGAGACGTCGAGCAGCTGCAGGAGGCTGGTTTTCTGGTCGAACACGTCGAAGAGCTTGCGCAGGCGCGCCATGTCCGACGAAAGATCGGCCACTTCGAGCAGGTTGCGCTCGCCGGAAATGAGCAGGGTGTCGCCGCCTTCGGGCTCTTCTGTGCTCGCGGTCACGGCCGCGTGCATGAGCGTGGTCATGTCGCCGCGCAGCGCGTCGATTTCCTCGCGCAGGCGGCGGCGCACCTCGTCGAACGACAGGCCCGCGAAGTGCGCGTTGATGTAATTCGAGGCTTCGATCAGCTCGGAAGGCGAGAAGTCGCGCTGCGTCGCCATGATGCGGTTCTGCACGTCGCCTTCGGGCGTCACGATGATGAGCAGGATGCGCTTGTCGGACAGGCGCATGAACTCGATCTGCTTGAACACGTGGCTGCGCCGGGGCGTCAGCACCACGCCCGCGAACTGCGAGAGGTTCGAGAGAACGCTGGCGGCCGCCGCGACCACTTTCTGCGGCTCGCCGGGGCGCAGCGTGGTCTTCACCGCGCGTGTGAGCGCGTCGTCGTCGGAGCTGGGCTCGACGGTGAGCATGGTGTCGACGAACAGGCGATACCCGCGCGGCGTGGGCACACGCCCCGCCGAGGTATGCGGGCTGGACACGAGACCCAGCTCCTCGAGGTCCGACATGACGTTGCGGATCGTCGCCGGGCTCAGCTCCAGGCCGGAATAGCGCGACAGCGTGCGCGAGCCGACCGGCTGACCTTCGGCGATGTAGCGCTCGATCAGCGTTTTGAGGAGGGTTTGTGCGCGGGGATCTAGCATGACTCAAAATTTTAGCCTAATGGCGGGTTGGCCGCGAGTGCGCCGCCAGACCGGGCCTGGCGGGCGGGCGCAAGCCTCAGGGCGCGGCGGCCGGGCACTTCGCACGATTGCGCGCGCTTTGTCATCGCCGTGTCACCGGCTTCGGGCTGGAAGGTGCGGCGCGCAAGGCCCGGCGGGCCTGTCCCGGGCTGCGCCAGGTTCTTTTCGCGACGTGACTATGGTGTAATGCCGGCATGCAGATCCAGAAGATCCAGAGCCAGTTCAAGACTGTTGCGCTCGTTGGGCGCAGCAATACGCCAGGCATCGCCGAGCCGCTGACGGCGCTCGCTCAGACCATTTCGAAGCGCGGCTTCGAGGTCGTGTTCGAAGCGCAAACCGCAGAGGAGATCGGCGCGCAAGGCTATCCCGCGCTGCAGGCCGCCGAAATCGGCGCGCGCGCGGACGTGGCCGTCGTGCTCGGCGGCGACGGCACGATGCTCGGCATCGGCCGCCAGCTCGCGCCCTACCGCACGCCGCTCATCGGCATCAACCACGGGCGTCTCGGCTTCATCACCGACATCGCGTTCTCCGAGATGCAGGAGGTCGTGCCGCAACTGCTCGCGGGCTCGTTCGAGCGCGAGGAGCGTTCGCTGCTGGAGTCGCGCATCACGCGCGACGGCGACCCGATCTACCATGCGCTCGCCTTCAACGACGTGGTCGTGAACCGTAGCGGCTTTTCGGGCATGGCCGAACTGCGCGTGAACGTGGATGGCCGCTTCATGTACAACCAGCGCTCAGACGGTTTGATCGTCGCGACGCCTACCGGCTCGACGGCTTACGCGCTCTCGTCGCAGGGGCCGATCCTGCATCCGCAGCTGCAAGGCATCGTGCTCGTGCCGATCGCACCACACGCGCTCTCGAACCGCCCGATCGTGCTGCCCGACGACTCCAAGGTGAGCATCCAGATCGTGGCGGGCCGCGACGTCAACGTGAACTTCGACATGCAATCGTTCACGGCGCTGGAACTCAACGACGTGATCGAGGTGCGCCGCTCGCGCCACACCGTGCCCTTCCTGCACCCGGTCGGCTACAGCTACTTCCGCACGCTGCGCAAGAAGCTGCACTGGAACGAACACCCGTCGCTGCAGGGCGATCCGGAGGACTGAGCCCGCGTCTTCGCGTAACGCGCGCGTGGTCGTCGTCACGCGGTTGCCACGCCGCCAGCAGTCCCACGGTAATCAAAGCAAAGCCAACCAAAAAAGCAGAACCAGACGCCATGCTTCGCCATCTTTCGATTCGCGACTTCGTGATCGTCGCGGCGCTCGACCTCGAATTCGACAACGGCTTCACCGTGTTTTCCGGCGAAACGGGCGCGGGCAAGTCGATCCTGATCGACGCCCTCGCCCTCACGCTCGGCACGCGCGCCGACGCGAGCGTCGTGCGCACGGGCGAGAGCCGCGCCGACATCACCGCCGAATTCGATGTGCCGCCGCACGCGGCGCAGTGGCTCGACGAGCAGGCGCTCGCGAACGGGGACGGCGAGCACACCGTCATGATGCGCCGCGTGGTGGACAGCGGCGGACGCTCGCGCGCCTTCATCAACGGGACGCCCGCCACGCTCGCGCAGTTGCGCGAACTAGGCGAAATGCTCGTCGACATTCACGGCCAGCATGCACACCAATTGCTCATGCGCCCCGACGCACAGCGCGAACTGTTCGACACGCACGCAGGGCTCACGGATCTCGCCGCGACCGTCACGAGTGCCTGGCGCGATGCACGCGACGCACGTCTCGCGCTGCAAAGCGCCATGTCGCGCGACCGCGAACTGCAGCTCGAGCGCGAGCGCCTCGCGTGGCAGCTCGCCGAACTCGACAAGCTCGCGCCACAGCCGGGCGAATGGGAAGAGGTGAATGCGGAGCATGTGCGGCTTTCGAATTCGGCCAACCTGATCGAAGGCGTGCAAGGCGCGCTCGCGGCGTTGTCCGAATCCGACGAGGCGATGCTTTCGCAGCTGAACGCGATCGTCTCGAAGCTGCGCAGTCTCGCCGAGGTCGACGCCGAGCTCAACGACGCGCTTGCGGCGCTCGAACCCGCAGCAATCCAGATCCAGGAGGCGGCGTACTCGCTCTCGCATTACGCGCAACGTCTCGATCTCGACCCGCAACATCTCGCACAGGTTGAACGGCGCCTCGACGCGCTGCATTCGACGGCGCGCAAGTTCCGCCTGCCGGCCGAGACGCTGCCCGAGGAACACGCGGCACGCCGCCAGCAGCTCGCGGCGCTCGACGCTGCGTCCGATCTCGATGGCCTGCGCGCTGCCGGGCAGAAGGCGCAGGAGGCGTATCTCGTGCAGGCGCGCCAGCTTTCGAAGGCGCGCGCCAAGGCGGCGAAGGCGCTCGGCGCGGCGGTCACGCAGGGCATGCAGGAACTGTCGATGGCGGGCGGCAGCTTCGAAGTCGCGCTCGTGGCGCTTGGCAGCAGCTCGAACGGCGAGCCGATCGGCGGCGCGCACGGTCTGGAGCAGGTCGAATTCCGCGTGGCGGGCCATGCCGGCGTGCCGCTGCGCCCGCTCGCGAAGATCGCCTCGGGCGGCGAACTCGCGCGCATCAGCCTCGCGCTCGCCGTGATCGCGAGCGCGGCGAGCCCTACGCCCACGTTGATTTTCGACGAAGTCGATACGGGCATCGGCGGCGGCGTGGCCGAAGTGGTCGGGCGTTTGCTGCACCAGCTCGGGCGCGCGCGCCAGGTGCTGTGCGTCACGCACTTGCCGCAGGTCGCGGCGCGCGGGGATCACCACTTCCAGGTGGCGAAGTCCGGCGACGGCAACGGCGGCACGGTCTCGGCGGTCACGCCGCTCGACAAGGGCGGCCGGGTGGAAGAAGTCGCGCGCATGCTGGGCGGGCTGGAGATTACCGCGACGACCAGGCGGCACGCGAAGGAGATGTTGGCGGCGTGAACGAAGCTGTGCTCGCGCACTCGCCCTAAGCCTCCCCCCGCGCCCCAAACACCCGCTTCCACAACGCCAGCACCGCCTCGCGCTCGCGCTCCACGCGCGCCGGATCCACTCGCGCCTTCTCCATGCCATCGAGGCGCAACTGGTGCTGCAGCTTGCGATAGAGCCGGTACGCCGAACCTATCGTCTCGGCCTCCTCCTCGCTCATGAGCCCGAAGCGCGACACCTCGCGCAGCAGCGCGATATTGCCCGTGTTGCGGATCAGCTCCGGGTCCTGCGCCGCGTGCAGCAGCACCCAGTACTGCACGAGAAACTCGATGTCCACCATGCCGCCGCGGTCGTGCTTCAGATCGAAGAGTTCAGTGCGGTTCGGGTGGCCGTCTTCCACGCGCTGGCGCATTTCCACGATTTCCTTCGCGAGCGGTGCGGCGTCGCGCGGCGTGGTCAGCACCTGCACGCGGATCGCCTCGAAGGCGCTGCCGATCGCGGCGTCCCCGGCCGAGAAGCGCGCGCGCGTGAGCGCCTGGTGCTCCCAGACCCACGCCGTGTTCGCGGCGTCGCCTTCGCGCAACTGGTAGCGGCGAAACGCATCGAGGTCGGTCACGAGCAGCCCCGACTCGCCGTTCGGCCGCAAGCGCAGGTCGACGTCGAACAGCGTGCCCGCCCCGGTGGCCGTGGTGAGCCACGTGATGAGGCGGCGCGCGAAGGCCGCGTAGATTTCCGACGCGCGCTCGTCATCGTCTTCGTACAGAAAAATGATGTCGAGGTCCGACGCGTAGCCCAGCTCCTTGCCGCCAAGCTTGCCGTAGGCGATCGCCGCGAAGCGCGGCACCTCGCGATGGCGCTTCGCGAACTGCTTCCACACCGTCTCGATGGTCACGTCGAGCACGGCGTCCGCAAGTTCGGAGAGCCGGTCGCTCACGTGCTCGACCGAGAGCCGTCCCGCCAGATCGTTCAGCAGGATGCGGAACACTTCGGCCTGGTGGGCGTGGCGCAGCAGGTCCATCTGTTGCTCGACGTCGGCGGCGGCGGCCAGGCGCGCGCGCAACAGGCGCGAGAACTCGGGCCAGTCGAAGGGCGTAGCCATCGCCTCGTCATCGAGCAGTTCGTCGAGCAGTTGCGGATGGCGGATCAGGTAGCCCGCCGCCCAGCGCGAGCCGCCGAGCACCTTGAGCACGCGGTTGAGCGCGTCCGGGTATTCGCAGAGCAGCGCGAGATACGCGCCGCGCCGGATCACGGCTTCGAGCAGGTCGAACATGCGCGCGAGCGTGTCGGCGCGCCGCTCGCGCGGCTCCAGCAGGCGCGCGGACTCGAGCGCGCGCTGCGCGACGCTGTCGAAGCGCTCGCGGCTCTTCTCCGGGAGCCCGGCGTAACGCGACGACTGCCAGAGGCTCCGCAGGCGCGCGAGCAGCGGCGCCGGATCGTCGATACCCAGTTGCGTGAGGCTGTCGAGCAATGAGTCGTCGGCGCCCTCTTCCACGAGCGCGCCGCTCCACACCCACGCCGCCGCGCCGTCTTCGGAGGCGGCGCAGCCGCCCTCGCCGCTTACCTTGTCGGAGAAGATCTGCACGAACTGGCGCTCGACCTTGTCGCGATGGCCGTCGAGCGTCGTCATCAGCGCGGCGTAGTCGTCGAAGCCCATCGATTTCGCGAGCGCGGCGCGCTCCGTGGCGTCGACGGGCATGGCGTGCGTTTGCGCATCGTCCCGATACTGCAGGCGATGCTCCAGGTTGCGCAGGAAGTTGTAGGCGCGCGTGAGCTCGCCGCACACCTTGGGCGCGATCAGTCCGCGCGCGGCGGCGTAGCCGAGCACGGCGAGCGTCGGCCGCACGCGGAAACCCGCGTCCTGGCCGCCGCGAATGAGCTGGAACACCTGGGCGCTGAATTCGATCTCGCGGATGCCGCCGCGCCCGAGCTTGATGTCGTCGGCCTTGTCGGGGCGCATCATGGCGCGACGCTGCGCTTCCTGGCGGATCTGCACGTGCAGCGAGCGGATCGCGCTGATCACGCCGAAGTCCAGATAGCGCCGGTAGACAAAGGGCTTCACCAGCGAATCGAGCTGGCGCGCGAGACGCAACGCGCTGTCACTTTCGTCTTCGGAAACGAGCCGGCCCTTGATCCACGCATAGCGCTCCCATTCGCGGCCCTGCACGTAGAAGTATTCTTCGAGCATGCCGAGGCTGCACACGAGCGGCCCGGAGTCGCCGTTCGGGCGCAGGCGCAGGTCGACGCGAAACACGAAGCCGTCGGCCGTCACGTCGCTCAATGCCGCGATCAGGCGCTTGCCCACACGCGTGAAGAAGTCCTGCGTGGCGATGGGCGAGCGCTGGCCACCCGTGGTTTCGCCGTCGTCCTCGTACACGAAGATCAGGTCGATGTCCGACGAAACGTTCAGCTCGCGCCCGCCGAGCTTACCCATGCCCACCACGCCGAGCGTGAGGCGCTCGCCGTTCGGGCCGCGCGGCTCGCCGAAGAGCGTCTCGAGATCGGCGCTCACGCAGGCAAGCGCGCGCTGGATCGTGACTTCGGCGAGATCGGTCATGCTGCCGGTCACTTCGGCCACGTCGGCGACGCCGCCGAGATCGCGTTCCATCACGGCGCAGATCACTTCCACGCGCAACTGGCGCAGGACTTTCTTCAACTGTTCGTCGTTGAGCGGCGCACCGGGCGCAGCGTTTGCTGCAGCCAGCAGTTGGCCGCTCAGCGCGTCGAGCCGCGCGACGATACGCTCGCGCGAGACCGGCGCGGCGGCCAGCGCCTCGACCTGTGACGCCAGTTCGGGACGCGCGGCGCAAGCACGCGCTGCATAGCGGGAATAGCTGGAACTCAGAAGGGGGATGTCGGTCATGAAGTGCTGCTTGCCGGGAAGGCCCGCTGTCCGCTGTGGTTTCGTTGCGCGCGCCTGGGTTGATGACAGTGTCGATGCGACGATGCCGGTGTCGAGGGTTCGGCCGCGAGGCTTCGCCCCGCCGATGTGTCCGGCATAGCCGCCGCTGCAGTGCAAAAAATCATGCGTATCACGCGCCGCAGGGCCATCCCGGCTTCTCCGGATGGGCCTTCTGACAGCCCTCTGTGATACATTTCGTCGTTAGAACGCAACGCTACCATACCCCACCCGCCGCAGCATGTCCGAGCGAAACGATCACGCCGGCCTACCCCAATCTGGACATGCCAGCCAGGCTGCGGAGCCCGGGGGCCCGCACCATCATCACCCGGTCCTGCGCCACACGCTGCGCGTGCTGGCGATCATCGCGCTCGTCCTGTATTTCATCGTCTCGGTCCTGCTGCTCGGGCTGCGCTACGTCGTGCTGCCGTACGTGGACAACTTGCGTCCGCGCATCGAGCAGCTCGTCTCCTCGAAGATTCACGCCGAATTCCGCATCGGCAAGCTCGCGCCGCATTGGTCGGGCTTCCAGCCCGGCATCGACATCAGCGATCTGACGATTCGCGACCGCCACGGCAACATCGCGCTCGATGTGCCGCATGCCACGGCCTCGGTGTCGTGGCGCTCGGTCGTGCTGTTCGAACCGCTGCTTTCGAGCATCGTGGTCGAGCAGCCCGACGTGCATATCGCGCGCGAGGACGACGGCACGCTCACCGTGGCGGGCGTGCCGGTGCCCACCGCGCACACGGGCAACGCCACCTTCACGACCTGGCTCATGCGCCAGGAGGCCATCGTGCTGCGCGGCGGCACGCTGCGCTGGCACGACGCCACGCGCGACGTGCCCGACCTCGCGCTCTCGCACATTCGCCTCGCGATTCTCAACGACGGCTACGATCACCGCGTCGCGCTCCAGGCGCCGGCGGAGGGCACCGTGCTGCACGGTCCGCTCGACTTCCGCGCGCATTTCACGCACGCGCACTACGCGCAGGCCGGCAAGCCGATCACCTGGACTGGCGACACCTATCTCTCGACCGGCCCCGTCGATCTGCCCACGCTCGCGCGCTACATCAACATCCCGATCGCCACCTACGGCGGGCGCATCGACAACGCGATCTGGGCGCACTTCGCGAACGGGCGCATTCTCGAAGCGAGCGGCGCGCTCGACGGCGCGAATGTTTCGCTGCGCACGCGGCCTACGCAGCCGCTACTCGACCTGCCGGTCGCGAGTTTTCACTGGAGCATCGGTATCGAGCCCGGCGACTACGCGCTCAAGCTGCGCGACTTCCACGCCGAACTCGGGCAGCCGCCGCTCGACGACGGCACGCCGCTCACGCGCTCGCTCGCGCTCACCACGCTCGACGCGCGCTTTCGCCAGCAAACGCTCCAGCACGGCCAGCTGATGAGCGTACACGGCGACCGCATCGATCTCGGCATCCTCGCCGAGTTCATGCGCGCGCTGCCGCTGCCCGGGCGCGTGCAGGGCGCGCTCGTGCGCTTCGACCCGCGCGGGATGGTGGCGAACTACGATCTTTCCCTCGAACGCGCCAAGCCCGAGTCGGGCGAAGCGGCCACCGAACAGCGCTCCACGAGCGTCGAGCCAGTTACGCACTATCGCTTCAAGGGCGACCTGCAAGGCATCAGCGTGAACGCGCAGGAGCCGGGCCCGGGCCTCACGCCGCGCGGCCACCCGCGCGCGGGCCTGCCGGGGGTCGAGAACCTCTGGGGGCACATCGACGCCGACGAGTCGCACGGCACCATCGACCTCGACACGAACCACGTGGCCATCACGCTGCCCGGCGTGTTCGACAATCCGCGCCTCACGTTCGACCGGCTCTACGGCGCGGCCAAATGGACCGTGGCCGCCGAGCGCGAACCCGGCAACCGGCTGAAGTCGTTCACCGTCGACGTCGCGAACCTGGGCGTGGAGAACGCCGACGCGCGCGCGAAGATGACCGCGCACTACACGAATCCCGGCAAGGGGCGCGGCTCGCTCGACCTCGTCGCGCACTTCGACGAGGCCAAGGTCAAGGCCATCCCGCGTTACCTGCCTACCGCGATCAGCGAGAAGACGCGCATCTATCTCGGCCACGGCCTGCAGGCGGGCATGTCGAAGGGCGGGACGATCGAGATCCACGGCGACCTCACCAAATTCCCCTACTCGCGCGACCCCGACGCGGGTCAGTTCCGCATCGTCGCGCCGTTCACGGGCGGGCGCTTCGACCCGTCGCCGTTCCCGCCGCGCAAGATGCGCAATGGCGCGCCGAACGTCTGGCCGGCCTTCGACGGCATCGACGGCGTGTTCAATCTGCATGAGAACAAGCTGCGCTTCGACGTCGATCGCGGCCACTATCGCAACTTCGTGCTGCGCAACGTGAGCGGGCGCATCGAGGAGCTGGGCATCAAGGGCTCCGATATCGTGATCGAGGGCAGCGGGCGCGGTCCGCTCGCGGACCTGCTCGACTATGCGGATAACAGCTCGATCGGCTACATGGCGAAGCACGCCACCGCGAAGGTGCAAGCGCAAGGGCAGTCCACGCTCGCGCTCAAGCTCACGATCCCGCGCCATCCGATGCCGAAGGTGCTGGTCGCGGGCGCCATCGGCTTCGAGAACAACACGCTCACGGCGAAGAACGTGCCGCCGGTCTCGAACCTCACTGGCCGGGTGCGTTTCACGAGCCACAGCGCGAATGTCGACCGGCTCACGGCGCGCTTCCTCGGCGGCGACCTGCGCGCAAGCGGCGGGATGCGCGACGACGGGCACTACGCGGTAGACGTGGCGGGCGACGTGGCGGTCGATGCGGCACGCGGCCTGAACCTGCACGGCATGGCGGCGGCGGCAATCGGACGCCTTTCGGGCGCGGCGCCCTACTCGCTTTCGGTGGCCGGCCAGCGCGGCCGCCTGCCCGACGTGAAAGCCAACGCCGATCTCACAGGCCTTGCGCTCGACCTGCCCGCGCCGTTCGGCAAGGCCGCCGGCACGCCGATGCCGCTGAACTTCGAACTGCAGCCGGGCACGGGCACGGGCGCCGAGTCCGCCAGCGGCGCCGACGTGAAAGCCGACGACGCCGCCTTCGAACATGCGGAACTCACGCTCGGGCCGCTTGCCGCGCGTTACGTGATGCGCCGCCATCCGGGTCACGTACCGGAAGTGGTGCGCGGTGCGATCGGCATGAACCGGCCGGCGGATCTGCCTTCGGAAGGCGTGACTGCCGCCGTCGATCTGCCCACCTTCGACGCCGACGCCTGGCGCGCCGTGGTGCAACAGATGCGCGGAACGGCAGCGGCACAAGCCCAGGGCTCGACGCCCGCACCTACGGCGGCGCCGGTTCCGCCGCCGCGAACCGCCGCAGAAAGAGCGGCGGAAAGGCAAGCTCGAGACGCCGCAGCGGCGGCAGCTTCGGCGGCCTCCCCAGCCTCAGATTCGGCCGTGACCAACCCCACCGCGACCGCGCCGCAAAGTCCAGCATCGGCCACGACGGAAGCGGCAGCCGCACCCGCCGCCGCCTCGTCCCCGCTCGCCCCCAACGGCGCAGTCGGCCAGTTCCTGCCGTCGCGCTTCGCCGTCCATGTCGGCACGCTCACGCTGCTCAAGCGCCACTGGGAGAACGTCGTGCTCGGCGCGTCGCGCACCGGCGAGCGCGGCAACGAATGGCAGGCGAACGTCGCCTCCAACCAGGTGTCGGGCCACGTCTCGTGGAAGCCGGGCGCCGTGCCGGGCGCGCCCGGCACGCTCGAAGCGCGGCTCGCCCGCCTGACCGTGCCCGCCGCCACCGAAAACGACCTGCTCGGCCAGGCGATGTCGCAGCCGGCGCAGAACATGCCGTCGATCGACCTCGTCGTGAATCAGCTCATCGTGCGCGACCGCGATCTCGGCCGTCTGCAGGTGAACGCGCACAACTTCGACGACAACGGCGTGCCCGTCTGGCAGCTCGATCAGCTCGACATCAGCAATCCGGACGCGCACCTCACCGCCACGGAAAACTGGCGCGCGGTGGGCGACACGGCCGCCGGCGATGACTCGGCCGCCGCCGGCATGCAAACGCCGCGCCGCACCGCGCTCGACTTCCATCTCGACATCAAGGACGCCGGCGCGCTGCTCTTGCGCGCTGGCAGGCCGCACGTGCTCAAGAACGGCTCGGGCACGCTCTCGGGCAACCTGGCTTGGCAAGGCGGCCCCACGCGCATCGACTTCCCGTCGCTCAACGGCAACCTCACGCTCGACCTGCGTCACGGTCAGATCCTCAAGGTCGACCCGGGCGTGGCGAGACTGCTCGGCGTGCTGAGCCTGCAAAGCCTTGCGCGCTTCGCGACGATGGACTTCCGCGACATCATCGGCGAAGGCTTGCCCTTCACGAGCGCGACGGCCACCGCGCAGATCCATAACGGCATCGGCAGCACCAACGACTTCAAGCTCGTCACCGCCCCCGGGCGCGCGACGATGTCGGGCAGCGTGGACCTCGCGCACGAAACCCAGGACCTGCGCGTGCACGTGGTGCCGACTGTCAGCGCGGGCGCGGGCGTGGTCGCGGCGACCATCATCAATCCGCTCTTCGGCTTGGGCGCGCTGATCGGCGACGTCGTGCTCTCGCACACGCTCGAGCACGCGTTCGCGATGGACTTCGCGATCACGGGCCCGTGGGCCAAACCGCACGTCGAGCGGCTGCATGGCGATCAGGGTAAGATGGACGCGCAGACGCCGGCCACCGTGCACTGAATTTCGCAACCTCGGGGCCGCGCCGCGGGCACGCGGTATGCGCGCCATGCACCCCGAACCCATTCAAGACCTGCCGATGAGCGCTCCCCCTCTCGACCCGTTTCGCGTCGCCGCGCTGCAGATGGTCAGCACGCCCGATCGCGAGCGCAATCTCGCCGAAGCGGACCAGCTCATCGCCGAGGCTGCCGCCGCGGGCGCGCGCCTCGTGTTGCTGCCCGAATATTTCTGCTTCATGGGTCACAAGGACAGCGACAAGCTCGCGATCCGCGAGCCGCACGGCGACGGCCCCATTCAGCGTTTTCTCGCCGATGCGGCGAAGCGCCATGGCGTGTGGGTGATCGGCGGCACCTTGCCGCTGAAAGCGCCCGAAGACACGCGCGTGCTCAACACGACGCTCGTGTTCGACCCGAGCGGCGAGGAGCGTGCGCGCTACGACAAGATCCACCTCTTCAACTTCGAAAAAGGCGCCGAATCATTCGACGAAGCGCGCACGATCCGGCCCGGCGCCGAGGTGCGCACGTTCGAGGCGCCGTTCGGCCGCGTCGGCCTTTCGGTCTGCTACGATCTGCGCTTTCCCGAGCTATACCGGCGCATGGGAGACTGCGCACTGATGGTCGTGCCTTCTGCGTTCACTTACACCACCGGCAAAGCACACTGGGAAATCCTGCTGCGCGCCCGCGCAATCGAAAACCAGTGCTACGTGCTCGCCGCGGCGCAAGGCGGCAAGCACGAGAACGGCCGGCGCACCTGGGGCCATAGCGTGCTGATCGACCCGTGGGGCGAGATCGTCGCGGTACGCGACGAAGGCGCGGGCGTGGTGGCCGGCGACATCGACCTCGAACGCATCGCCAGCGTGCGCGCGAGCCTGCCCGCGTGGCGGCATCGCATGCTCGACTGCGCGTGACGCGCACCGCGCGAATGAACACCACCGCATTCCAGGCGAATTTGACGCGCATTCCACATTCAGGCGCTTGATTTCGCAGCACCGCGCCCGAATCTTTATTGACAGACTCATCGATTGATCCCAAAGAGCGCATGAACATCATCGAACCCGGCATCCGCAATCTGGCGACCGCGAAGGACCTGCTCCTTACGCCTTACGGCCTCGACGAGGCAGTGCTCACGCGCACGCTCGGCGAGATCTTCACGCACCGCATCGACTACGCCGACCTCTACTTCCAGACCACGCGCAGCGAGGCATGGAGCCTCGAGGAAGGCATCGTCAAGTCGGGCAGCTTCAGCATCGACCAGGGCGTCGGCGTGCGCGCCGTGTCCGGCGAGCGCACCGCTTTCGCCTACTCCGACGACCTCTCGCCCGAAGCGATCCGGCAGGCGGCCATCGCCACGCGCTCGATCGCCAAAGCCGGCGGCGGCAAGCAGAAGATCCAGGTGGCGAAGTCGCTCACCGGCATTGCGGGCCGCGATCTGTACTTGCCGTCCGACCCGCTCACCTCGCTCGACGCCACCGAAAAGGTGAAGCTGCTCGAGCGCATCGAAGAGATGGCGCGTGGGCGCGACCCGCGCATCACCCAGGTCATGGCCGCGCTCGCAGGCGAGTACGACGTGGTGCTCGTCGCGCGCAGCGACGGCGCGCTCGCCGCCGACATCCGCCCGCTCGTGCGCGTGTCGGTCACGGTGATCGCCGAGCAGAACGGCCGCCGCGAAATCGGCAACGGCGGCGGCGGCGGTCGTTACGACTACGCCTATTTCACCGACGACATCCTCTCGAAGTACGTGGACGACGCCGTGCACGCGGCGCTCGTGAACCTCGAAGCGCGTCCGGCGCCGGCCGGTGCGATGACCGTCGTGCTCGGGCCGGGCTGGCCCGGCGTGCTGCTGCACGAGGCGATCGGCCACGGTCTCGAAGGCGACTTCAACCGCAAGGGCTCGTCGGCGTTCGCGGGGCGCATTGGCGAGCGCGTGGCCGCCAAGGGCGTGACGGTGGTCGACGACGGCACGCTCCCCAACCGCCGCGGCTCGCTGAACATCGACGACGAAGGCAACCCCACGCAGTGCACGACGCTGATCGAAGACGGCATCCTCAAGGGCTACATCCAGGACTCGCTCAACGCGCGCCTCATGAAGATGCCTGTCACGGGCAACGCGCGCCGCGAGTCGTATGCAGCGCTGCCCATGCCGCGCATGACCAACACGTACATGCTCAACGGCGACAAGGACCCGCAGGAAATCATCGGCTCGGTGAAGAATGGCCTTTATGCCGTGAACTTCGGCGGCGGCCAGGTGGACATCACGAACGGCAAGTTCGTGTTCTCGGCCTCCGAGGCCTACATGATCGAGAACGGCAAGATCACCTACCCCGTGAAGGGCGCGACGCTCATTGGCAGCGGCCCGGAATCGCTCAAGTACGTGAGCATGATCGGCAACGACATGCGCCTCGACTCGGGCGTGGGCGTATGCGGCAAGGAGGGTCAGAGCGTGCCGGTCGGCGTCGGCCAGCCGACGCTGCGCATCGATCGCATGACCGTGGGCGGCACGGTTTAAGGGCTTCGCCCGCGCGCACTCCATGCACGGCGATGCGGAATTTCCGCATCGCCGTGCGGATTTTCTGCGCATGAGTCATTTTTTTCGCTGATAGTCCGCTTTTTTGCCGCGCCCCGCTTGCCAGCCACGAGAAGGCCGGGTTATAAAGGCAATCACCCTTTCGACGTAACGAACCGAAGTCCCGAACGTTCAGACACCAACCGCCATGTTCGCCACGAAGTTTTATTTTTACTTCTTTTGGTATCTCAGACCGCTGGCGGATCGAGAGGGTTGATAGTACGCGCAGGACCCCGAACACACGAGAAACCGCCAGCCAAGCCTGGCGGTTTTTTTTCGCCCTTAGCCCAGAGCCTTAACTTCATCTAACCGATTTTTTGAAGCACCGTCCACGCGACGCACGCTACGCACAGGATCAGGAGAAAACGACATGCCCCCGCACAACACCGACGATGTCCGCATTCGCGAACTCAAGGAACTCACGCCGCCCGCTCACCTGATCCGCGAATTCCCGTGCTCGGAAGCCGCCTCCACGCTGATCTTCGAATCGCGCCGCGCCATGCACCGCATCCTGCACGGCATGGACGACCGCCTGATCGTCATCATCGGGCCGTGCTCGATTCACGACACCAAGGCCGCGGTCGACTACGCGAAGAAGCTCGTCGAGCAACGCAAGCGCTTTTCCAGCGAGCTGGAAATCGTGATGCGCGTGTACTTCGAAAAGCCGCGCACGACGGTGGGCTGGAAGGGCCTCATCAACGACCCGTTCCTCGACAACAGCTTCAAGATCAACGACGGTCTGCGCACCGCGCGCGAGCTGCTCGTCTCGATCAACGAACTGGGCCTGCCCGCCGGCACCGAATACCTCGACATGATCAGCCCGCAGTACATCGCCGACTTGATCTCGTGGGGCGCGATCGGTGCGCGCACAACGGAATCGCAGGTGCACCGCGAGCTGGCTTCGGGGCTGTCGTGCCCGGTGGGCTTCAAGAACGGCACGGACGGCAACGTGAAGATCGCCGTGGACGCGATCAAGGCCGCTTCGCAGCCGCACCATTTCCTCTCGGTCACGAAGGGCGGCCACTCGGCCATCGTCTCGACCGCGGGCAATGAGGACTGCCATGTGATTCTGCGCGGCGGCAAGACGCCGAATTACGACGCGGAAAGCGTGAACGCCGCATGCAGCGACATCGGCAAGGCAGGTCTCGCCGCGCGCCTCATGATCGACGCGAGCCACGCCAACAGCTCGAAGAAGCACGAGAACCAGATTCCCGTGTGCGCCGATATTGGCCGCCAGGTGGCGTCGGGCGACGAGCGCATCGTCGGCGTGATGGTGGAATCGCACCTCGTGGCGGGCCGCCAGGACCTCAAGGAAGGCTGCGAACTGACCTATGGCCAGAGCATCACCGACGCGTGCATTGGCTGGGACGAAAGCGTGGGCGTGCTCGAAGGGCTTGCGCAGGCTGTGAAGCAGCGCCGCATCGCGCGCGGCTCGGGCAACTGAGCATAGTCAAGCCTGGAGCGCGCGGTGCGCAGGTTCACAACCGCGCCGCGCGCTCGGGCCGCACCGCGCCGATGCACAGATCGGCAATCCCGATCACGTTGCCGATGAGCCTGCCGCGCCGGTCGAGATGCGCTTCCGGGCGCACCGACTTCACGCAGTTCATGCTCAGCGCGCGCAGGATATTGCTGGTCGCCTCCTTGCGCGACATCACACCCTTGTTGCACAGGTACATGGCGTTGACCACCTGCGAATAGCCGAAGCGCCGGCCCGACACGCGCCCCCCTCGCAGCCCGAGGTGGACGCCGAGCAGATAGTCGCAGTACACGACCCCGCCACGGCGCGCGAGGCGCCGCGAAAAGTCCTTGTCTTCCAGCCAGCCGTACAGCACGAGACGCTCGTCGAAGCGCAGATCGGCGATAGCCTGCGCGCGGCACGCCATGTTGCATCCATACAGTTCCACGCAGGGCCGCAGCGGCGGACGCCGCATCGCCTCGGCTTGCGCACCCTCCACAAGTTCGACGGCCTCTTCCCACGCGATGGGCTGCGTGTTCGCGCCATCACGCAGCGTGCGCCCCGAAAAACCCACGAGATTTGCGTCGCTTTCGAACAGCTCGACACACAGCTCGATCCAGTGCCGTTCGGGCGCGAAGTCGTCGTCGAGGAAGATCACGACGTCGATGTCCGGTGCGAGCGCATCGAGCGCGCGATTGCGCTGCACGCTCGAACCCGCCGTGCCGATGATCTCGTTCACACGCAAACCGTTGGCATCGTAAGGGCCGATGTCGTCTGCGCTGCTCCCCGAAAGAATGATCTGATCCGGGCGCACCGTTTGCCGCGCGAGCAGACGCACGACCCATGCGGTGGCCGTTGGCCGCCCTTTGGTCGCGATCACGACAGCGACACGCATGCGCGCGCTCGCGCCCTTCGTGACGTCAGGGGAAGACGCGAGAGCATCGGTTGCGAGTGTTGGCATCGGTTTCTCCGCATTCCGGCGGTCGTTTCGACTCGAATCGAGGTTAGCACGACGCCCCCGCGCTGCCAGTCGAGCCAGATTCAAGTTGTCCGAAACGATCTATCCAACGACTGATTCCACCTGTTTGTGAACGAGCATGCCTGTGGGCCGGCGTGTACGCGGCGTCTGCATCGGGCGCGCATTTGCGCACCTTTTACCGCCTTTCATTTCGTTAATTAATTTCGCATTTATTGCACTGTTTCTGCGCTTTTATCGCGCTTTTATCGATTACGCATCGCCCATAGTGCAGCCCCTCGTGTGAAATTCGTTCAATAGCAATTTTCGGATTCCTCTTTTGATAAGACTCATCTACAACTGCTAGAAGAGATTGGTGCAAATATGACCGACTAACCCGTCCCCCGGAAAGATCCTCTCAACATGACTGCGTCGACACGTCGGAGCCAGCCAGTGGAACACGAGATCCGCTCTCCGGGCACAGCGGTTTGCGAAACCGGATCCGGCGCGCGGCTCAAACGCCCAGTGGTCTTCTACGTGCAGCCGTTGATCGCGCGTTATCGCATCGAAGTCATCGAGTCGCTCAACCGTCTTTTTTCCGTCAAGGTATTCGCGTGCTCCGAGGGCGTGGAAGCCAACGGCTTTTCGCGCGAAAAACCCGCCTGCGACGAATTCGTCGAAACGCATATCGCGAGTTTCGCGGGCCTGCCCTCGCGGCGTATCCGCATGCAAAGCCGCGTGCTGAGCCGCATCGTTTTCGAACGTCCCGACGCTGTGCTGATCTTTGCGGACGTTCGCTATCTCTCGCTGTGGCTGGCGCTCCTCGCCGGGCGCGTGATGCGCGTGCCCGTATTGATTCACGGCCAGGGGCTCTACCGGCACGAGTCCGCGGGATTCATGCGCACGGTCTGCTATCGCCTCGCCGTCGCGCTCGCCGTGCGCTACGTCTGCTATACCGAGGCTTCGCGGCGCTCGCTCATCGGCATCGGCTGCCCGCCCGCGAAGCTCGTCGTCGCGAATAACGCGCTCACGGTCTCGTGCGGCGTGGAGCCCGCGGCCAAAACGGGCGCCGAGAGCGGCGTCCTGTTCATTGGCAGGCTACGTGAAGGCTCGGAGATCGAGCCGCTCATCGACGTGGTCGGCCAGCTCCACGCGGAAGGCAGCGACATCACGCTCCACGTGATTGGCGACGGCGAGCACGGCGAGCGCTTGAAGCGCAAGTACAGCGATCGCAGCTACGTGGTCTGGTATGGCGCGGTGTTCGACGACGATGAGATCGCGACCATCAGCCGCCGCTGCCGCGTGGGCTGCTATCCGGGCTCGGCGGGTTTAAGCGTCGTGCACATGTTCGCGTTGAGCCTGCCGCCCATCGTGCACGACCGGCTGCCGCTGCATATGGGCCCGGAGCCCGGCTACGTCGAGGACGGCCGCACAGGATTTTTCTTTGGGCGCGACGGCGGCACAGAGGCGCTTGCCGCTACGCTGCGGCGCATCTGGTCCATGCCGGCCGACGAAATGCGCGCGGCCGCTGCGGCCGCGCATGCGGTGTACTGCCAGCTCAACTCGCCAACGCTTGGCCATCAGCTTGCCGAGATCGTTGAAGCGGCGCTGCGCGCCTGAATCCCCGCTTGAATCCCAGCTTATTTCTGCCGCGCAACGCGATACAGCATCCATGCGGCGCACGAGGCCAGCCCGAAGGTCATCGACCATGCCACGCCGGTCACGCCAAACAGATGCAACGAAGGCGGCACGGACACGATGAGCGTCGCGACCTGCAGCAGCGACGCAACCGTGACGGCGCGCGCATCGCCGACGGCGCGTAGATACGAGGCAAGCACCGAGTTCAGCGCGCTAATCGCCATGTTGATGACGAAGATGCGAAAGAGCGGCACGGCCGACAGCCACGCGGCGCCGAGCACGAACGAGAAGAGCGGCTCGGCGGCGAAGCGCAGCACGATCACTACGCACGCGAGCCCCGCCACGGCTGCAATGAGGTACAGCCGGAACAGGCGCGCGGCCGATTGAGGGCCGCCTCGATGATGTGCGGCGAAGGTGGGAAACAGATACTGCGACAGGGCGAGCGCGGCGTCGGCGAGCAGCATCTGCGCGAGCTTCGAGGACATCTGCCAGGCGCCCAGTTGGGTAGGCCCAAGCAGCTTGCCCACCACGACCTTGTCGAACTGGTTGGTGATCAGGATGATGACGCTGCTCGCCCAGATCCAGCGGCTAAAGCCCACGTAATGGCCGATGCCCGACCAGCGCAGCCGGATCGGCGGACGCGGCGAGAGCGCGATCCATGTCACGACGCTCTTGAAGGCCTCGCCGATCATCATGCCGAGCAGCAGCGAGTACGGACCCGCGCCCGCGAGTGCGAGCGCGATACCGAAGCCGCAGTCGAGAACCGACGACGAGATTTCGATCGCCGCAATATGCTGAAAGTGGCGCTCGCGCTGCGTGATGAAGTACGCGGGCGAAGCGAGGCCGCGCAAGAGCGGCAGCAGCGCCGCAAGCTGCACGAGCCCGATGGCGCCGCCCAGGTGGAACTGCGCGTCCATGAGCGGCGCGCTCGCGACGAGCAGCACGCCGATCAAGAGGCCACGCGTGGCGAGCGTGGTCCAGACCGCGCCGGCCTCCTGGCGCGTGGGCGGCGCCTGGCCCTGGATCACGGCTTGCGCAAGCCCGGTGTCGGAGAGCGCTTCGGCAATCGCGACCGCGAGCAACGCGACGCTCGCGAGACCGATTGCGGACGGCCCGAGAATGCGGCCGATCACGAGGAACTTGACGGCCACGAGGCCGCGCACGACCACCTGCTGCAACAGCACCCAGGTCGCCGCACCGGGTCCGAAGCCGGCCTTGATCGGTATTGCTGGCAGCCGCATGACGCGCAAAATGCATCTCCTGTTTTCGATCCCTGAGTCGGGCTTAAGCCCCTTTTCCGCGTTCCCATCAGGCATGTTTGAGAACGCGTTTTCGTGACCCGTTCTGGACCTTACCGCGCCGCAGTTACCGCGACGCGCCATCAACCAGGCGGATTCGGACGCCATCCGCGTTGAGGCCGGGCGCGCGACACCCGCTCATGCAGACTCAATCGATCGGCATATCGCCAGGCATTTTCAGCCACCCTGCCCCGCAATCTGGCGCATGCGGCTTGCGCACCGCTGCTATTTTGTTCGTAATAATGCTCATCGGGCCTGCCGCATGGAAAACGTGTCGATCGCCAGATATCGCAATGCCGCCCCCAACACCCCGGACGCCGCCGCGCTGCCCGACGCCGAGGCCGACGCGCTCGTGATGTCCGGGCCACCCGGCGTGCGCGCATCGGCCGGCGGCGACTGGATCGCCATCATCGAGCCGAACTTCACAGGCCACCGCTGGCGCTACGTCGAGTGGATCGCGCAGGCGTGCGTGGAAGCCGGACACCGCTGCCTCGTCGTCACCGACACGGAGTACGCCGACCATCCGCTCGCGCAGCGCATCGTGCGCGAAGCGCGGCCCGATCTGCGCCTCGTGCTGCTCGACCTGCACACCGTGCCGCCCGGCCCGCATTTCGCCGTGAGCGTGTACATGCGCTTTCGCAACTTCTATGCGCGAGCTTTCCGGCAGATCAGTAAAACAACGCCTGTGCGGCTCGTCATCGCGCCCTACGCCGACTACTTCTTCTATACGCTCGCCGGGTTCGACTCGCCGTTCGGCAACACGCCGTGGATCGCGATCGTCATGGGCATGACATTTCATCACGCGGAAATCGGCTTGCGCACGCCGCGCCGGCGCTTCGTCGACATGGCCAAGTCGGCCCTCTTTCGCCGCGCCATGCGCTCGCGCGGGCTGCGCGAACTCTTCACGATCGACCCGACGCTGCCCGACTGGTTCGCGTCCACGAAGCCCCGGCGCGCCGCGCCGCTCAGCTATCTGGCCGACCCGTTTCCCGAGATCGAGGGCATGGACCCGCTGCTCGCACGCGCGCAACTGAAGCTCGACGCGCACACGCGCTATCTGCTCGTCTATGGCGCCATCGGCGAACGCAAGGGCATTCGCGAACTGATGCTCGCGCTCGAGCACAAGCCCGACGCGCCGTGCCTCGTGATCGCCGGCCAGCAGGACGACGAAACGCGCGCGTTCATCGACGCACACGCACCGCGACTCGCGAGCGCACCGGTGATCTTCAACCGGTTCATCTCCGACGAGATGGAACGCGAACTTTTCTCCGCCTGCGACGCCGTGTGGCTCGGCTACAAACAGCACTACGGCATGAGTGGCGTGCTCGTGCAGGCGTACCGCTTCGGCAAGCCCGTGGTGGCCAGCGCCGATGGCCTGATCGGCTGGTATTGCCGCGACGGCGCGCTCGGCCCGCTCCTCGACGACCTCGAGCCCGCCACGATCGCGCACGCGCTCGATGCGCTCGCGCAGCGCTGGCGCGCGGCCCCGCATACCGCGCAGCCCGCGGGCGAACACGTCCTTTCGAGCAACACGCTCGCGCAGTTCAAGCATACGCTGCAGGCCGCGATGGCGTGAGCCTGGCAAAGTGCTTGTCCTCACATCGGCAGCTAGTCAGCAGACCGAATCAGTTCGACCCGCTTACGCAACGCCTTCGATCTTGTGGTCCGCCGCGCTCGCGTTGGGGCGCTCGGCAGGGACGGCCCCGCGCGAGTCGGGGAACATCGCCTCGCGCAGACGCAGGAACGGGAACTCGACGGCGCGCGTGGTGAGATAGCCCAGCACCGCAGCGATGAAGAACTGCGCGAAGATCACGACCGGCCAGGCAGCAAGCGGCGGCACGCCGAGCGCGCTCGCCTTGTGGATCAGATAGTCGCCGGGCGCGAGCGCAAGCGAATGCCAGAGGTAGATGCCATACGAGTACACGCCGAGCCACGCAAGCCCGCGATACAACCACGTCGTGCGCAATTTGCCCGAATGTTCGAGCACGAGCATGATGAGCGCGCAAAAGCCGATGGCCTGAATTGTGTAGCCGACGCTCTCGTCCAGCGCGACGTCGGGCGTGGCGAAGATGAGCCAGGCGAGGAGCAGCCCCACCGCCGCAAAAAGCCAGCGCTTCTTCGCCACGAGCATGCGCCACACTTCGGGCTTCATCCAGTAGATGGTGGCGAGTATCACGCCGATCAGCAGGCTGTCCATGCGGTACTGCGTGTAGTTGAACGCCCCGACGAGATCGCCGTGCGCGACCGCGATGCAACGCACGCTCAGGACGATCGCGCAGAGGCCGGCCATCACGGCGATCAGCGCATTCGCGCGCAACCGGAAGTGCGCGAGCAGGATCAGCAGTGCGGGCAGGAACAGATAGAAGTGTTCTTCGACAGCGAGGCTCCACGTTTGCGCAATGGAGGTGCCGAAGTAATTCTGCATGTGCGTGAGGTTCTGCCAGAGGAACGTATCGGGACGATGGCGGCCCGCCAGCAGATGAAACAGGATGAGCGCGTAGTACGCCGGCCAGATCTTGAAGATGCGCCTCACGATGAAACGGCGCGCGCCGATGTGGCCCGTTTGCGAGTATTGGCGCAGCAGCAGCCCGCCCACGAGAAAGCCGCTTAGTGTGAAGAAAAGGTTCACGCCTTCATGGCCGAAGCTTTTCAGCGGGTACTCGATCGCGCTCACCCAGGGATGGCCCGTGCGTACCGTGTGGAAGTGGTAGCCCATCACCACGAAGATCGCAATGCCACGCACGAAGTCGAGCTCGACGGAACGCCCTTTCGTCGACTGCTTCACTCCGTCCAATAGCTTCATGACCGTTCCCTCGCTTTCGTCCGTGCCGGATTCTTGCGCAAGGCAGACGATGGAAAACTTACTCCTGCCGACCCCATGATGAACACAGGCGCCGTGCAGCGTGCGCCAAGTTCCCGCCGTTCTCGGCCAGGTGTGTGGGCCATGCCACACGCCAAATCAGAATTTTTTTCCTGCCGCCACAACCCTGCCGCTTCCCGCCACGCGCATGCGCAAGCCGCTTGCGGCGTTTTATATTGAATCGAGCCAACGTGTGCGGCGCGCATGTATTTTGCGCAGCGTATGCGACCCTATGCACCGCACCGGGAGGAACGCCGATGCGAAACAAACATGCTGCTCTGTGGCTCTGGGTGTGCCTTGTGCCTCTCGCTTTCGACTATAAGGCCCCGGATTCCCAGTTCGGCCACGGCGCGCAATGGCTGGCCGTCATTCCGGCCCTGGCTGGCGCGCTCATTCTTGCGATGATCGGCCCGCGCTTCGCGCGTCCGACGCGGTTGCGCTCGTTCGTCACGGGCGCACTCGTGGCGAGCCTCGTCGGCAGCCTCATTGCGCAAGTGCTGCAGCACAATCCGGTCGGCCAGTACCTGCGCGTGATCCTGCCGTTCCTGCTGTTTGCCATCGGCTACTGGGCCATGTGCCGCCCGTGGCACCCCATTCGCGTCATGCAGATGCAGCGCGCGCTCTATTACGCGAACGTGCTGTGTCTCGTGTTTACGTTCTTCTTCGGCTTGCTGGCCGTAGGCGGGCCGCTCGCCGACATCCGCTTTCGCATTGTCTCGCCGACCATGCTCGCGCTGCAGGCCATGCTGTTGCACCAGTTCATCGTTGCCCGGCGCTTCAACATGACGATGGTCGTCGTGTTCCTTGCCACGCTGATCGTCGAGTTGCTGAGCGTCACGCGCAGCCTGCTGATCGCGACCATCCTGCTCGCCATGTTCGCGGCGTGGCTCGCCTCGCCATCGATCAGCCATCTGATCAAATCGTTCTTCCGCACGGGTATCGCGCTTTCCTTCGTCGTGGCGCTGGGCGTGGGGACAGCGTGGCTCTTCCCGTCCATCACCGAACACTGGACGCAGCGCGTCACGGCCGCCCAAAACTCGGATTCCGACCGCGATCCCACCACGGTCACGCGTATTGCGGAGATGCGCGACCAGTACGACCAGGTCACCGAATCGGTGGAGTCGGTACTGTTCGGCAAGGGGTATGGGCACCTCTACCGCTACTCGCCCATTTACTACCAGTACGTGAACCAGACGTTCAGCAAGGACGACTACTTCAACACCAGCGACTGGGTGGCGGGCCACAACTTCTGGGTGTATCAGCTCTACGCCGAAGGCATCGTGTTCGGCGGCTGCATGCCGCTCGCGGTGATCGTCGCGCTGATCGTCGCCGGACGCGCATTCAGGCGCTGGCGCCGCATTGCGCCGCGTCACCCGATGCTCATGCCGCTCAGCATGGCGCTGCTCGTGCTCGCTGCGCTGCCGGGCGCGTCGATCGGCGGCAATCCGCTCGGCACGCGTTTCTCGGGCCTCGTGTATGGCCTCGCGCTCGGGCTCATCGTTTCGCTGTATTCGCAGCTTCACTACCGCATCGACCTGCAACGCAAGCGCCAGCGCCTGCACCCGTCCTACGGGCGCGAGCCTGCCTTCCGACCCACGGCGCCCGCGGCGGCGCCGGTGCCGCTCAACACGTATGCGACTCCGGAGCCCCGATGAAAATCCTGCACCTCGTGTCCACCGTCGACCCGCGTTCGGGAGGCCCGATTGAAGGCGTGCGCCAGAGCGGTCTGGCGATGTCGGCGCTCGATCATCAGATCGAAGTGGCCTCGCTCGATCCGATCGACGCGCCTTACGTGCGCGAATTTCCACTCCCGCTCCACGCCCTGGGCCCGGGTCGCGGCCACTACGGCTACAGCCCTGGCTACGTGCCGTGGCTGCGCGCGAACGCAAGGCGCTTCGACGCGGCGATCGTGCACGGGCTCTGGCAATACCACGGCTTCGGCGCGTGGCGCGCGCTGCGCCACGCCCAGCTGCCGTACTACGTGTACACGCACGGCATGCTCGACCCGTGGTTCAAAGCGACCTATCCGCTCAAGCATCTGAAGAAATGGGCTTACTGGCCGTGGGCCGATTTCCGTGTGCTGCGCGACGCCGCCGCCGTGGTCTTCACGACCGAAGAAGAACGCCTGCTCGCGCGCGATTCGTTCTGGCTGTACCGCGCGAACGAGCGCGTCGTGCCGTTCGGCACCAATGCGCCCCGCGAGGACCCGGACACCTTGCGGGAAGCCTTCCTGCAAGAGTCGCCGCATCTGCGCAACAAGCGCATCGTCCTGTTCCTCGGGCGCCTGCATCCGAAGAAGGGCTGCGACGTGCTGGTTCAGGCGTTCGCCGAACATGCGCGCGAAACGCCGGATGCGCATCTGCTGATTGCGGGTCCCGACAAGAGCAACTGGCAGCCCGCGCTTCAAGCGATGGCGCAGTCACACGGCATTACGCACCGCATCAGTTGGCCGGGCATGCTGCAGGGCAACCTCAAGTGGGGTGCGTTTTTTGCCAGCGACGTGTTCGTGCTGCCTTCGCACCAGGAGAATTTCGGCGTTGCCGTGGCGGAGGCGCTGGCGTGCGGGTTGCCCGCCCTGGTCTCGGACAAGGTCGGCGTGTGGCGCGAGATCGATGAGGATGGCGCGGGTTTCGTCGCGCCCGACACGGTCGCCGGCACGCAGCGCAACTTCGCGTCATGGCGCGCGCTCGACGAAAGCGCGCGCGACGCGATGCGCGCGCAGGCACGGCGCACGTTCGATGCGCGCTTCGCGATGGACGGCATGGTGCGCTCGCTGCTGGGCTTGTTGCAGGAACATCCGTCGCACGCAGGCGCACGATTTCGCGCAGGGCGCCCGATGAGCGCCATGGCGCAGGGCGAGCCCGCCGAGCAAACCGAATAAGCGGAAAAGCAAAAAAACGGTATCAGATAGCGGTAATGGCAGGGATTGGCAGGGGTGACGAAGCAACGCAGCCGAAGCGTCATAACGAGTCGAACGATGAGAGCGCGTTGCACTATCGTGGCGATGTGCGAATCCTGTGAGTAAGGGGGCAACACTATGTTAGACAGCACACCTGATTGTTCTGGCGGCGAGACCGTGGATGCAACGGCAGCAACCGCAACGCCGCCCGCGCGCAGTTTGCGTAGAAGTTTGCACAGGTTATCGGCAGGCCGCGCACGGGCGGCCATGTCCGCAGCGGTGGCCATCGTGGCGGCCGCAGCCCTGATCTCGGGCTGCGGGCTCTCACCTGGCATGACGGCGCCGTCGAGCGTCACGCAGGCGAAAGCCGCCACCGACGCCGCGCGCACGGGCGGCAACGGGGGGGATCAACCGCCGCCGGGCGCGCTCGTCGAGATCAACAATGCGTTGGTCGCCAAACAGGCGGCGGACAGACCGACGGCAGTCCCAACCAACGTCGAGTCGCTGTTCGGCACGCCCAAGCCCTACACGCTCGGGCCCGGCGACGTGCTGAGCATCGTCGTGTGGGATCACCCCGAGATGAACCTGCCGACGGGCGGCGGTGGCGGCGGCAACGGGTCGCAGGACCAGAGCGCGAGCCAGGTGCAGTCGGGTTATACCGTGGACTCGACGGGCGCGATCCAGGTGGCCTACGTGGGGCCGATCCACGTAGCGGGGCTCACCGAAATGGAAGCGCGCAACCTCGTGGCGAGCAAGCTGGCCTACTACCTGAACAAGCCGCAGGTGACGCTGCGCATCGAGTCGTACCGCAGCCGGCGTGTGTATGTGGACGGCGAAGTGCGCACGCCCGGCCTCATGGTGCTCAACGACATGACGATGTCGCTGCCCGAGGCGATCAATCGCGCGGGCGGCTTCACGGCATCGGGCGACCGCTCGCGGGTTAGCGTGACGCGCGGCGACAAGACGATCATGGTGAACATTCCCGACATGATCAAACAAGGTGTGAACCCGGACAAAATCCTGCTGCAGAACGGCGACCTCGTGCGCGTGTATTCGGCGAACGAAAGCCGCGTGTTCGTGCTGGGCGAAGTCGGGCACCCTGGGCCGCTGCCGTTCGATAACGGCCACCTCTCGCTGAACGACGCGCTAGGCAACGCGGGGGGCATCAGCCAGGGATCGGGCGACGCCTCGCAGGTGTACGTGGTGCGCGGACAGAAGGAAGGACACCGCACGGTCTTCCACCTCGACGCGTCGACGCCGGAAGCCATGGCCACGGCCGACGAGTTCGACCTGAAGCCGAACGATGTGGTGTTCGTGGATGCCTCGGCGCTCGTGAAATGGAGCCGCGTCATCAACCTGATCCTGCCGAGTACGCAGGCAGCCGCAGCGGGCCGGGCGGTGGGTTACGGCGGGTACTAGCGGGTCGTGTTCGTGTGAGTGCGAGTGTGAGCAGGCCTTCGGGCCCGCTCGCTCATACCGCGAACCCAGTCCGGAGCCGCCTCATGGCCTCATGGCCTGGGCGGCTTGCTCTCCTCGAAACGCCAGCGGATAAAGCGGCACGGATTGCCGCCATACACACCGCCAGCTTCCAGCGAGCGATGGACGACCGAAAGCGGCGTGACGACCGCCGAGCGTCCGATCGTCACGCCCATCTGCACCACGCATTTCGACGAAACCCACGCGCCGTCCTCGATCACGATCGGCGCGACGTGCAGGTCCATGTTCGTGCGCATGTCGTGCGATCCCGCGCTGAGAAATGCGCCTTGCGAAATGCAGACGTTCGAGCCAATGCGCACGGGCGCCTGGTTGTAGATCCACACGTCCACGCCAATCCAGCAGTTGTCGCCCATTTCCAGATTCCACGGCGCCTTCACACGCATGGGGTGCACGAGGCGGCAACCCTCGCCGACCTTCGCGCCGAACAGGCGCAGCAAGCCCACGCGCAGCGCGGAGAGCGGCAGCAGGCGATTGTCGAGCACGCAGGTCTCGACCAGATACCACGCGGCTTGCACGAGCTTGCCCCGGCGTGCGACGAAGTTGCCCTTGCCCGCACGGCTCAAATCGATCACGCGGATCTCAGCGCCCGCAGACTGCGCTGCGGCTTGCGGCGGTGCGACGCCCGCGGACGGTGCCTCGCCAGCGCTGCGAGTGGCCGCGCTGGCGTTCTCATTGAGGGTTCCTAACCCTTCGACCGCTTCCGTCATGAACGCTCCTTGCCCATCCGGGTCGGTTCTTTGCGGCTGCCCTGCTTGCCGGCGTGTCGCGCGCCCCGCAGAACGGACAATGGGCGGCAGCACGCCACGATCTCATTATCCGGCGGCCTGCGCAGCGCCTCTCGCGCGTGGCCGACGCGGCAGGGGTTTTGGCGCAGCGGGGCGACGCTGCGTGGGCAACATGAAGGCTTGACGCCGCATGATTCGCGGCGCGCGGGATCCATGCCATGGCCAGTTTCAATCGACATCAGTTTGCGCCCTACGTGCTCGCCGCTGCGCTGCAAGCCGCGTGTGCCGCATGGCCGTGCGCGGTGTTTGCACAAAGCGCCCCGTCTGGCACATCTGGCACCTCAACCAGCGGCTCTTCCGCGACTGCGAATGACCCGAGCAGCCAGGGCGACACCCTCGGCAACGCCGTGCAGCGCCAGCAGCTCGACGAACAGCGCCTGCTCGGCGGTCCGGGCACTTCGGACAACCCATACAGCGTGACCCCGTACAGCAGCAACGGCGCTTCGCCAGACGACGCGCAAGACGCGCTCACGAACGAAAAGCACATGCATGTCGTCACGCCAGGGGATTACGCAGCGAGCGAGGCGAACGCCTCGGGTGGCAGAGGCAGCGCGTCGAGAAGCGGCGGCACGAGCAGCAGGATCGGCTCGAACGGCAGGTCTCGCGCCGGCAACGCGGTAGCGCGGGGCTCGGCAGGCATCTCTTCGGGTGGACACCGGTCGAGCGCCGGATACGACTACGGCGCAAGCCAAACCTCGCCTACCGCCCAGGTCTACGGCAATCCGTACAGCAGCCCGTACGGGTCGCCGGACCAGTCCAGCTCGGAACTCTACAAGTCGCCCTGGTAAGCTCTACTGCCGGGCAGAGGCGGCCCAAGGCCGCCACCACGACCTTTGGCGCTGTCGATCACACATCGGACTGCTCGACTTCCGGCAACGTCGATCCGCCTTTGCCTGCTTGATGCGCGGGTTCTTTTGCCGATTGATCCGCGCCTCGCTGCGTCGACGAAGCAGAAGCGCCACTTGCCACGGACTGCGGCTGCGCTCGCGACTGACCCGACGGCTCGATACCCTCACCCGCAAGCGCGGCAAGCCTCGCTTCGAGCACCTCGAAGATCGCTTGCGGCGAGAGCATGCGCTTCGCGTAGCGCCGTGCCGCGCGGCCTAGCGCGGCGCGGCGCTCTGGGTCGCCGGCCAGTTCGACGATCGCCGCAGCCAGCGCCTCGCCATCCTCGGGCGGCACGACGATCCCGTGATCCGAGACCACGTCGAACAGACTCGTACCGGGCCGCGCCATGGCGATCACGGCACGCCCGCTCGCGAGCATGCCGGTGAGCTTAGAGGGCATCACGAGGTCGGCGGCGTCGTTGCGCTGCGGCAGCACGTGAATATCGGCCACGTTCAGCAGCTCATTGAACATCGACGCGGGCTGCAGCGGCAGCACGTGGCAGTTCGCAAGCGGCTGGCAACGCGCTATCAGGTCTCGTTTGGCCGCGCCGTCGCCGCAGAACACGAAGCTGACATCCGTGCGCGCGGCGAGCGCCGTTGCGACGTCCGCGAGGATTTCGATGCCCTGCTTCGCTCCCATGTTCCCCGAGTACAGCACGACGGTGTTCTCCTGCGGGATGCCGAGGCGCCGCCGGAACGCGCTCGGATACGGCAGCGGGAAAATCGCCTGGGTATCGACCCAGTTCGGCAGACACGCGGCACGCGAGGCGTCCACGCCCTTCTCGATGGCGCGCTCGACCATACGCGCCGAAATCGACGAGACGGCGTCGAAGCGCCGCAACAGCCAGCGTTCGCCGGCGAGCGCCACGCGCCCGAGACGCGATCCCTGGCCGCCCTTGAGCAGCCCCAGATCGAATGCCGCATCGACTTCGAAGTCCTGAATATGCAGCCAGCTGCTCGCGCCAACGGCGCGCGCGAGCATCAGCGCGCCAGGCGCGCAAAAGAGTGTCGGCACGATCAGCATGACAGCCTCCGGCCGCCACGCCGCGAGCCGCGCGAGTAGCGGCAGCGACGAAAGCGCGAAGCTCGCCAGGTGAACAATGCGTTTGAAGCCGCCCTGCTGTGAAGGCACCCACAGCGGCGCACGCCAAACGCTCACGCCGCGCAAGGTTTCGCGTGTGTAGCGCCCCGCGCGATAGCCGTCATGCACGCGCCACTGCGGGTAATAAGGCGGCGCGCAGATCACGCGCACGTCATGGCCGTGCGCCGCGAGCAGCTCCGCCATTTCGGCCGTGTATTTGCCGACGCCTGTCACTTCCGGCGCGTAATTCAGTCCGTAGATCAGGATTCTCATTGCGTTGCTTCCGTCCCTGAACCGCTTTTGAACTGCTTGTCTACCGCTTTCATTCGACTCGCGCGCCGAGCGAAAAAAAGCGGGCGCCGTGCATCCGGTCCGCGCACGACGCCCACCACCAACCAGACGCCTCTTCCCTTTCGTCCATCGAGCCGCTTGGAGCCGCTTGGAGCCGATTATTTTGCAAGTCATCGGTCCCGTAAGGCCGCATCAAGCCCGCATGCCCGCCTCGTATGCCGGCGCTGCGTAGGTTTGAAGAAAGTCGTCGTAGGTGCGGGCGAGCCCCTCCTGGAGGCCAATGTGCGCATGCCAGCCCAGATCGCCGAGGCGCGACACGTCGAGCAGCTTGCGCGGCGTGCCGTCGGGCTTGGTCGAATCGAATACCAGTTCGCCGTCGAAACCCACCACGTCGCACACGCGCTGCGCGAGATCGTGGATCGACAGGTCCTCGCCCACGCCGACGTTGTAGACGCCGTCGCCGGTCTCGTGCTCCAGCACGAAGATCGTCGCGTCGGCGAGATCGTCGACGTGCAGAAATTCGCGGCGCGGCCTGCCCGAGCCCCAGACGGTCAGCGTGCGCTGGCCGTTCCTGCGCGCCTCGTGCGCCTTGCGGATCAGCGCGGGCAGCACGTGACTGCTGCCGAGGTCGTAGTTGTCGTTGGGGCCGTACAGGTTGGTCGGCATGAGCGAAACGAAATGCGTGCCGTACTGGCGGTTGTACGCTTCGCATAACTTCAGGCCCGCGATCTTTGCGATGGCGTAGGCCTCGTTGGTCGGCTCGAGCGGCGAGGTGAGCAGATACGTTTCGCGGATCGGCTGCGGGCATTCGCGCGGATAAATGCACGACGAGCCGAAGAACACGAGGCGCTGCACGCCCGCGTTGTACGAAGCCCGGATCACGTTGGTCTCGATTGCCAGGTTATCCCAGGCGAATTGCGCAGGCTGCGTCGAATTCGCCAGGATGCCGCCCACGCGCGCGGCCGCGAGCAGCACTGCGTCGATGTTCTCGCCTTCGAAAAAGGCGTCGACAGCGGCCTGATCGGTGAGGTCGAGCTCCCTGTGGGGTCGCGTGACGAGGTTACGGTAGCCGTGCGCCTGCAACGCGCGCACGAGCGCCGAGCCCACCATGCCGCGGTGGCCGGCTACGAAGATTCGCGAGTTCTTGTCCATGGCGTCTCACTCGTGATGTTCGAGAGCCTTGAAGCCGGCCAGCGTAACGAGCGCGTCGCGCCGGGCGGCCTGATAGTCGGCTCGCACCATTTCCTTGACCAGCGCGTGAAACGAGGTGGCCGGCTTCCAGCCCAGCTTCTCCTGCGCCTTGGACGCGTCGCCAAGCAGCGTCTCGACCTCGGCCGGACGGAAGTAGCGCGGATCGACACGCAGGATCACCTGACCCGCTTCGAGACGCATCTCGCGCGAGTCGACGTGGTCGACAACGCCGACCTCTTCCACCCCGTTGCCCTCGAAACGCACCGTGATGCCCAGTTCCGCCGCCGCCGCGCGCACGAAGTCGCGCACACTGTATTGCACGCCCGTTGCGATCACGAAGTCCTCGGGCTGCTCCTGCTGCAGCATGCGCCATTGCATGTCGACGTAGTCGCGCGCATGACCCCAGTCGCGCATGGCCGAAAGGTTGCCGAGATACAGCTCCTTCTGCAGCCCGACGGCGATGCGGGCAATCGCACGCGTGATCTTGCGCGTGACGAATGTCTCGCCGCGCTGCGGCGACTCGTGGTTGAAGAGAATGCCGTTGCACGCGTAGATACCGTAGGCCTCGCGGTAGTTGACCGTCGTCCAGTACGCGAACAGTTTCGCGACCGCGTAAGGGCTGCGCGGATAGAACGGCGTGGTTTCGCGCTGCGGCACTTCCTGCACGAGCCCGTACAGCTCGGACGTCGAAGCCTGGTAGAAGCGCGTTTTCTTTGCGAGGCCGAGAATGCGGATCGCCTCCAGAATGCGCAGCGTGCCAAGGCCGTCCGCGTTTGCGGTGTACTCGGGCTCGTCAAACGACACGGCCACATGACTTTGCGCGGCGAGGTTGTAGATCTCGTCGGGCGCAATCTCCTGGACCACGCGCAACAGCGCTGTGGTGTCCGTCATTTCACCGTGATGCAGATGGATGCCTGGCTCCGAGTCATGTGCATCGCGATAAAGGTGATCGATGCGGTCCGTGTTGAAGAGGGACGAGCGGCGCTTGATGCCGTGCACCTCGTAACCTTTGTTCAATAGCAGTTCTGCCAGATACGAACCGTCCTGACCGGTGATGCCGGTAATCAAAGCAACTTTACGAGCCATTGCCATCGTTCTCTCCTCGCGTGCGCGAAATGGGATTCGGTGGTTTTCATCATCGACGGCCAGCCCGAAAACCGGCCGTCAACCTGCTTCTACCCTGAAACACTTTCGTAACCGTAGTACCCGCCGCGATACCCGCCGCCGATGAACGCGCCGGTCTTCGGCACGTCGGTGAGCAGCACGCCGCGCAGATTCACGCCGCCGATGCGCAGGCGCTTGACCGTTTCCTCGAGCTCCGAAATCGGGTGGCGGCCGTGGCGGATCGCGAGCAGCGTCGTACCCGCGTAGCGTCCGATCACCGTCGAGTCGGTCACCGCGAGCACGGGCGGCGTATCGACGATCACGAGGTCGTACTTGGCGCCGAGTTCTTCGAGCAGCGACTCGAAACGCGGGCTCATCAAGAGCTCGGACGGATGCGAGTGCAGCGAGCCCTTGGCGAGCACGTCGAGGCCCGGCAGCACCTCGTGCTGGATCGCGCGCTCGAGTTCCGCGCCGAGCAGCACGTCGGAGAGGCCCGGCTGGTGCGCAATGCCGAAGTGCGAGTGCACGTCGCCGCGCCGCATGTCGCCGTCGACGATCAGCACGCGCTTTTGCACCGAGGCGACCAGCGCGGCGAGATTGACCGAGAGGAACGATTTGCCGATGTCGGGGCGCGAGCCGGTGAGCATGACGATGTTGTTGCGCGCGTCGTTGAGCGTGAGCTGCAGCGAGGTGCGCAAGCTGCGCACGCCTTCCACCGCCACGTCCTGCGGGTTCTGCTGCGCGAGCACGTGCAGGCCGCGCCGGCGCGAGGTCACGTGATGCTGCAGCCGCAGTTGCTGCGGGCTGCGCGGCACCACGGCGAAAACCGGCACGCCGAGCGCCGCTTCGAGTTCGTCGGGGCGCTCCACGCCGCCGTATAGCGACTTGCGCACGAACGCGACGAGCACGCCGAGCACGAGACCCGCGCCGATCGCAAGCGCGATCACGAGCAGCTTCTTCGGACGCACGGGGTCGTCCGGCGCTTCGGCGAAGTCGACGACACGCACGTCGCCGACCTGGCCCGCGCGCGCCACACGCAGTTGTTGCGCGCTGTTCAGCAGGCTCGTGTAAAGCTCCGTGCTCACGTGCACGTCGCGCAGGAGGCGCACGGCGGACTGCTCCGTATCGGGCAGTTGCGCCACGTTACGCGTGAGCTGCGACTGCGCGGCTTGCAGCGTGCCGATCTGCGCGTCGAGCGACTGAACGGCCGGGTGATGCTCGGTGAAACGCTGTGCGAGTTCCGCGCGTTGCTGGCGCAGGTCTTCGAGACGGATCTTGTTGTCGCTCACCTGCTGCAGCAGCAACCGGCTTTCTTCGCCGAGATCGACGGTGCCGTGCTCGTTACGGAACTTGTTGTACTTCTGCTCGGCCGCGTCGACCTGTGCGCGCAGTTGCGGCAACTGGTCGTCGAGGAACGCGAGCATATGTTCCGCTTCGGCCGAACGGCTCGCGATGTCCTGCTTGATGAACTCGTGCGCCACGTTGTTGAGGATCGCGGCGGTCATCTTGCTGTTATGGCCTTCGAGACTCGCGCGGATCACGCCGGACTGCAGGCCGACTTCCTGTATTTCGAGCGCGTGCTCCAGGCGGTCGACGGTCGTGAGCGTCGAGGCGCGCGTGAGCAGGAAAGGCGTGCCGGGCGCGCCGCTCAAGCTGTCCACGTGCAGCGCGATCGGCCCAACCGACGTGTTGGCGCTCACGTCCTCGCCCACGCGGCCCTGCAGCAGCGGAATGCCGTCGGGGTCGCGCAGCGTGAACGTGCCGGGCTCGTCGCCGGCGACAAGCGTGAATTCGCGCTCATACATCGCTTCGGGCGTATCGAAACGCGACACCGTGATCTCGCCGCCACCCCATGCATAGCCGGACGGGCGCATGAAACCGGGCAGCTTTTGCGCCCAGGGCGAGCCCATGATGCCGGAGAGCATGCCGCCAATCACGGGCATTTCCCGCGGCCGCGCCGAAATGTCGAGGTGCAGCTTGCGCACCGTTTCCTCGGTGACGTTGCGCGACTTCAGCATTTCGATCACGCCGTTCGCCGTCGACTTCTCGTCGAACATGCCTGTGAGCGGCGGCAGGCTGCTGTCCTTCTTGCTGGCGTCGCCCTTGTCGACGAGGTGGAACAGCACGTCGGCACGATAGGTCGGCGTGGCGAGGAAGGCATAGGCCGCGCCCAGCAACGTGACGGCCAGCGTCACGATCGCGATGGCACGCCAGTTCGCCACCATCGTTTGCAGGTAGTCGCCTAGGTATCGCTCGTCGGCGGCTGCTGCGCCATAGTAAGCGCCGTCATAATTCATCGCCATCTTGCTTCTCCCGAAACCTGGTATTGCTTGCTCGTGATGCTTGCCCGAATGCGCCGCAGCGCTCAGTACGCGTTGCGGCCAACCAGCCCGTGAACGACCGTGGCCGCGATGATGCGCATGTCGAGCCAGAACGACCAATGCCCGAGGTAATACAGATCGTGCGCGACACGCATTTCCATCTTTTCGAGGCGATCGGTTTCGCCGCGAAATCCGTTGACCTGGGCCCAGCCGGTAATGCCCGGCTTGATGCGATAGCGATGGATATAGCCCTTCACCACGCTCTGATAAAGATCGTCGTGCTCGAGCGCATGCGGGCGGGGACCTACCACCGACATATCGCCGCGCAGCACGTTGTAGAACTGCGGCAATTCATCGAGACTCGTGCGGCGCAGGAACGCGCCAATACGCGTCACACGCGGGTCGTGGCGCGTCGCCTGGCTCACCGTGCCGGGCGCTTCCTTGTGCTCGCGCATCGTGCGGAACTTGTAGATCGTGAACACGCGGCCGTCGGCGCCCTTGCGGCGCTGCCTGAACAACACCGGCCCAGGCGACGAGACCTTCACCGCAATGGCAATACCGATGAGCAGCGGCATGAGACTCACGAGCGCAAGCGCCGCGAACACGCGATCGAACATCGCCTTCTTGAACTGCGCGCTCGCGGGTAGCGGCGAGGCGACGAGGTTGATCGCGGGCACGCCGAGCAGCTCGATCACCGTACTGGTGTCGAACAGCGCCAGCGAGCGCACGTCCGGTATGAAGCGGATGTTCACGAGGTCGTTGCGAAATTCGCTCACGAGGCGCACCACCGTGCGTTCCTCGGCAAGCGAAAGGGCGAGCCACAACTCGTGCACGTCGTGCTCGCGGATGTACTGCGCGAACGCCTCGATCGTGTCGCACACCGGCGCATCCTTCTCGCTGGCGGGGCGCGCCGACTGCGGCATCGTGTTGTACAGGGCGCTCGCGCGAAAGCCGGAGCCGGGCTCCGCGCCGATGCGCCGCACGATCTCGTCGCACTGCGAAGCGGACCCCGCAATGGCGACCTGGTGGAGATTCATGCCCGCGCGCCGCATATGCGAAAGCACGCCGTGCGCAAGGAAACGCCACGTAATGAGCAAGCCGCCCGCAAGCGCCGTCCAGTAGGCGAACCACAGGCGCGAAACGACGTCGACATGATGCATCGTCGAATACATCGAAATCAGCGCGCAGCCCTGCACGACGAGCCAGGCGAGCGACACCTGACCCGCGAGCAGCGCCTTCGAGCGGCCGCGCCATGACTGGTAAAGCTCGAACGCCGGAAAGATCACGAGCGCGAAGGCCGCGGCGAGCAGCACGAAGGCTTCGTTCACGCCGCGCGGCACGACATCGTCGAAGCGGATCTCCGAAGCCACGCTCGCGCCGATCATCACGGCAGATACGTCGAGCACTCTCGCCATCAGGTTTTGTAGCTCGCGCATGCTTTCTCCCTTTTTTCTCCCTTTAGGCCGTGCTGCTTGCCTCAACCGCAACGGCCATACGTATCGTCGAAACGGACGATGTCGTCCTCTCCCAGATACGCTCCAGACTGCACCTCGATGATCTCGAGCGGCACCTTGCCCGGATTTTCCAGGCGGTGACGCACACCGAGCGGAATGTAGGTGGACTCGTTTTCCGTCATAAGAAAGGATTCCTCACCACGCGTGACGAGCGCAGTGCCGCGCACGACCGTCCAGTGCTCGGCGCGATGGTGATGCAGTTGCAGCGAAAGCCGCGCGCCCGGAGTGACGACGATGCGCTTGACCTGAAAGCGCTCGCCGGAATCGATGGAATCGTAGAAGCCCCACGGACGTTGCACCTTGCGATGCGAAGCCGCCTCGGGCGCGCGCTCGGCCTTGATGCGCGCCACGAGCCCCTTCACGTCCTGCACTTTCGAGCGGTCGGCGACGAGAACCGCGTCGGCGGTCTCGACCACCACGAGGTTCGACGTGCCCACGCAAGCCACGAGCCTGCCGTCGGAATGCGCGTAAGTGGCAACCGCCCCTTCGAACACCACGCGCCCGCGCCCGACATTGCCGTCCTCGTCTTTTTCCATCGCGGCCCACACGGCGTCCCACGAGCCGAGGTCGGACCAGCCCGCATCGAGCGCGACCACCACGCCCTCCGGCGTCCAGCCATTGCTGCCCGACAGCCGCTCCATGACCGCATAGTCGATCGAGTCGGCGGGCGCGCCCTTGAAGGCCTCCGGGGCCGGACGGAACACAGCGCCGTCTTGCGTACCATCGACGAATGCCGCGAGGCACGCTGCATGCATGTCGGGCTGCAGCGAGCGCAGCGAGTCGAGCCAGACGCTCGCGCGCATCACGAAGATGCCGCTGTTCCACCAGTAGCCGCCTTGTGCAACGTATTGCGTGGCGAGTTCCGGCGCGGGCTTTTCGACGAACCCGTCAATGCGATGCGCGCCGTCGGCAATCGCCTCGCCCACACGGATGTAACCAAACCCCGTTTCGGGCGAGCGCGGCGGCACGCCGAGCGTCACGATGGCGCCGCGCTGCGCGTGGCGCGCGGCGCATTCGAGCGCGCTTTGCAGCGCCTGCGCATCGGCGATCGCATGGTCCGAAGGCATGACGATGAGAATCGCGTCGTCACCGTTCGCGCACGCGAGCGCTGCAGCGAGTGTGAGCGCCGGCGCCGTGTCGCGCCGCGCGGGCTCGACCACGAGCCGCGCTTCGATACCGCATGCATGCAACTGTTCGACGATTACGAAGCGGTGTTCTTCGCCACATACGACGATTGGCGCGCTCGCGACCTGCCACTCCGACGAAAAGCCGTCGAGCCGATGCACGGTTGCCTGCAGCAGCGTATCGCTGCCCACCACACCAATTAGCTGCTTAGGGAAATGTTCGCGCGACATCGGCCACAAGCGCGTACCGGAACCGCCGGCCAGCACGACAGGCACGATGCGCGTACACGCTGAGGCTTCGACGCGCGCCTGACTCTGGCCCTCCTGAATCGATGATCTTTCATTCATCTTCGGACTCCTTCATATCGGGCAGGATCACCTCGGCTCGCGAATAGCGACCCCGTTTGTAACGAAGTGCGACCGTTGTTACCGCGGCGTTACGAGACTGCTACGCCGGCCTCGCGGCGGCTTTGCTCGCGGTATTCGGTGGGCGAAATCATCATGCGCTTGCGAAAGATCTTGGCGAGGCGATCGCCATTGCCCATGCCGGTGCGGCGCGCGATCTTGTCGACCGGCAATTCCGAATCGGTAAGCAGGCTGCAGGTAATCGCAAGGCGCGCATGCAACAGGTAGTCCGATGGCGTGATGCCCATCTCCAGCTTGAAGCGGCGCAGAAAGTTGCGCTCGCTCATCGCGGCGACCTGGGCCGCGTCGGCTATCGATATGGCGCGCTGACAGTTTTCCTGCAGCCAACGCGCGGCTGCACGCACTTTGTCAGCCGGTGCGCTGCCAAGCGCGTCGCCCAGAAACGGCAGCAGGTTGCCGCCTGAATCGGGCATCAGCCGCTCAGTCACGGCGCGCGCAACGTCCACACCGAGGTCGCGTTTGACAAGCGTGAGCGCGCTCTTCATCGACTCGAGCCGGTCGCCGGCGTCGCCGCCCGCTTCCTCGCGGCCCGTTTGCACCGCGTACGAGCCGAACTCGTGCTGCGTGCGCTGGCCGCACAGACTCGCCGCCTCGAGCAGTGAACGGCCTTCACCAATCGGACGAATGGTGCCGGTATTCGCGTGCACGCGACGCAGCCATGCGACGAGACGCTCGTCGTTGGCGGCCGCAAAGGCGCCCTTGCCACCCGCCACGAACAGCGCGTCGAAACCGACGTAGTGGCGTGCATCGAGTCCGTCTGTCCAGACCCGTACCGACGACGAACACGTCACGTTGCCGCCATCGGCCGACAGGATGCTGACATCGTAAGGCGAGTTGCGAGCGGTGTCTGTCGAGAGTTCGTTCGCTACATGAAACACTTCAGCCACAATACCGGCGCCGAGGAGCGAACAACCATCGAACAGCAGAATTGCGATATGACGCACCTCTCGACTGATGCCCGCGGTCACGAGATGCGGGCGGCTGAACGACGGTAAATCCAGACTTGCGTACGCCATGCTTTTCCCCTAAACAATCCCCCGTATCAAGCGAAAAGTCCCGGTAATAGCATTTCGATAGCATTCCATGTGCAGTGCATCATATGCAGAGAAAAATTCCTGCAACGACGACTGACCGAAACTGGCGAGACATTGGCGCATTTAGTCCGGTCGAGGACCGATTAGAGGCTTGGCGCCAAGTCGAATGACAAAACGCAAACTGCGTGAAAGGCAATTTGTTCGATTACATCGAATTAGGCAAAAGTGCCGGATAACCGTTACAGGCCGGTATTTTCGCCTTTGTTACGACAAAATCGTTCGATGCCTTCCGATCGATGCGTGCGCATGGGATGGAAGAGAAACGAGCAATAAAAGACTGCGCCTCTATTCGTCTGATTAAATGATGTTTAAGAAGCTTTGCGCCCGGATTTCGAGCATGCGTTGCGGATTTTAAACCTGTTAAATCCTGTTTGCGCCGCACAATAAAAAAATTCACAAAAACCCTCCTTATATGATTGGGCTCCGCGAGCACTGCACAACTCTCGCGCGGGGCTTCGAGTGAAAATTGCGCAAAAAGCCTGGAGGCTGGCGTCAAACGACTTGCTCGAACAACTAGTCTTACCCTTTCATGCTGTGAGGAACCTGCCAATGACATTGCGCCTCGCCCTTGCATCCGCATTCGTGACGCCTCGTTGCGCGCGCCGCTCGCGCGCCCGCTCATGGGTGCCCGCTGCAACACTTGCGCTCGGCTTCATCGGCATTGTTTTCCCGGCAATGAGTTGCCGCGCCGCCGACGGGCCCGTTTGCAGGAGCGCCGGCAGCCGCGCGACGGCAGACGCAGGCGACGATCCCATTTCGGCCGATACGCCCGGCAGTGACGGCACACGGCTGTATCCGCGCGGCAAGAGCGTGCGTATCGACGTGACCACGCGCGCCACGCGCGACGACAAGGTGCAATGGCAGATCACGGATACATGGAGCCGCCCGCAGGCAAACGGCAACTTCACGGTGGCAGCCGGCCCGCACGTCACGTCACTCACCTGCACGCTGCCGCAGGCGGGCTATTTCGCGTTTTCGGCGTCGCTGGCTTCGCAGCCGGCTACCGGTTTGCCCCAGCGCGGCACGCGGCCGGCGGGTATCGCCACCTTCGGCGTGCTGCCCGATGTAAGCGCAGCACTGCCTGCCCCCACCTTTGCGCGCCAGGACCTGCACCGCTTCGGAGGACAAGGCTCCGCATATATCGCGCCCGGCCAGCATTGCTGCGGCGGCGACGGCTTGCGTCCGCTCTACACGGACCTCGGTCTTGCGTGGGCGAACGACAAGCGCGGCTGGTACGTCATGGAACCGAAAGGTCCCAATACATTCGATGCTGCCGCCTCCGAGCTCGATCTGCAGTTCAAGCCCGGCGACATCATGCGATTGATCACGCTCGATGGATTTCCCGCGTGGGCGAGTCCGAACGGCCAGGAGACCCACAGCTACCTGCCTGCTTCGCTGGCCCAGTTGCGCGATTACATGTCGCGCGTGGGCACGGAATCCGCACGCATCCGCGCGCGTGTCTTCCCGCGCCAGGCGCACAATTACTATCAGGTCACATGGGAGCCCGACAAGGACGGCGGGCTGCCGTGGAAAGACACGGACGCGCATTTCGTCGATCTCTACAAGACCGTCTACGAGGGCATACACGCCACCGACCCGTCGGCGATCGTGATGGGCCCAACCTATGCAGGCGTGCAGGGCAACACAGAGTGGCTCAAGAAGTTCGCACCGTTTGGCATTGCTAAATATATCGATGGCGTGACGATCCACGGCTACTACGATTTCGGCACGAGCCCTTCGCATCCGCCGGAGCGTTTGTACGGCGCACCCGAAAAGGGCACGCTTTCATTGCCCGAAGCCATGCGCGAGCTGCGTTCGACCATGCGCGACATGCTCAAGCCCGGCGCCCCGCTGTTCGTGACCGAAACAGGTATTAGTTACGACATCGGTACGAACTACGCGGCCAACTATCCCGATGCGCAAACGCTCTACGCTCAAGGTGCGGTCGTAGCGCGCGCGCACCTCATCCTGCTCGGCGAAGGCGCCGACACCACCTTCATCTTCTATGGAGCGGACATGCCGGAGACGACGCCCGGCTATGGCGTGTTCTTTGAACTCGAGCATCCGAAGGGCATGTACGGCGCGTCGAACATCAGCCCGAAGCCGGCCGCGCTCGCGGTTGCGACCATGACGAGGCTGATCGACGGTACGTATACACTCGGGCCGCTGCGCGGCACGCCCGCGCTCGTCTATGCTTACGCGTTCGCACGTCCGGGCGGTAGCCGCAACAAAGACAGCAAAGGCGGCGGCAAGGTGATCACTGCGCTATGGAGCCACGACAACGCGCGCTGGAGCGCGAAATCGGGCTTCGATGCAACGCGCGCAACGAACTACACGCTTCAGGTGGACGCACGGGGGCGCTCGGGCCAGGTCAGCGTCTTCGACATGATGGGCAACCCGACCACGATGACCTACAACGACGGCATGCTCCCGCTGCGCCTGACCGAATCGCCCGTCTATGTGGTGTCGGACAACGCCGATGTCGCCCGCGCGAACGCCGTTACGCCCGCCGGCTACGTTGCGCCGAAGCCTTGAGCGCATGGGCGGCGACCCGCATCTTGGCCCACGATAGCGAGACTTAGGCGGCTGCGGACAGTGCAACGCGATATTGACCCGCCTAGACTGCTCTTGAACGCGACGCCTGATTGTCGTGGGCCGCGCGCGCACCGGCTGCGCTCGAGTCAAACATATCGACACGACAGATACCCCACGGATCCGCTCGTCCATGCTGTCGCCTACCGAATTCCTCGAGGTGGTGCGGCTCGCGCCACTTGTCGGGATCGACCTCATCGTCGCTGACGCCGACGGCCGCGTGCTTGTGGGCGAACGACGCAATCGCCCGGCGCGCGGCAAGTGGTTCGTGCCCGGCGGCCGCATTCGCAAGGACGAATGGCTCGACGCCGCGTTCACGCGCATCGTCGAAACGGAACTCGGCATTGCGGGCATGCAGCGCTGCGCCGCGCGCTTCGTCGGCGTGTACGAGCATCACTACCCCGACAACTTCGCGGCTGAGAACGGCATCGGCACGCACTATGTCGTGCTGGCTTACGCGTTCATGCTGGACAGCACCGTGCCGGTCGGGCGCTTCGACCAGCACAGCCAGTACGCATGGCTGTGGCCGGAGGAACTGCTCATGCGCGATGACGTGCATAAGAACTCGAAACAATACTTTTGCTGAAAGCGCGCCAGTTTCAGCCATGCACGCGCTTTGCGTTGTCCGCGCGGCCTGCGTGAAGCTCATGCGCGGCGCGCGTGCGCCTTCGTGCGCCCCGCGGCGACCTGGCCCAACGCGCGGCCAGGACCGGCCCCGCCTCCCAACGCATATCGAGCCATTCTGCCAACTTCTCGGCATTTTCAGACTGCGCCGTGCGCCAGGGGCTCACCGGCCTATCATGAATCCCGAGAGCGTGATGTGACCGCATGTAACAGCCCCTCGCTGCCGGACCGGGCACGCGGCGCAAAAACGCAACGTACTCCTGCGAATCCTTTCTGCGCGAGGAACCGGCCATGTACATCGACAGGGTGGTCTGCCGGCAAGCCGCTTTCCAGCCGCGCGGCGCTCACTTGAAGTTCGGACACGTGGCCAAACGCATAGGCATCCTGGTTTTCGAGGGCTTCCCGCTCGGGGATGTGACCTTGCTCGCCGATGTGTTTCGTCTCGCGAACGACGCCTGCGCCGACACGCTTCCTGCTTATTCGGTCGTGATGCTTTCCGAACCTGGCGGCAACGTGGCCAGCGGCTGTGGCCTGCGAATATGGTCCGAGAGCCTGCATGGCCCGCTGCGCAGCGGCTTCGACACGCTGTTCATCGCAGGCGGCCCCGGTGCGATGCAGGCACGCGACAATCCGCGGCTCGTCGCGCGGCTCCAGATGCTCGCCCCGAAAGTGCGCATCATCCGTGCACTCGGTGAGGGACGTGCCGTGCTCGCCGCCGCCGACGTGCCCTTCCTGCGCACGGGCGGCAATACGGCAAACTCGGCGCAACGGCTGCGCCGCGCGCTGGAAGCGCGCAACGCCGGCGCTTCGGTCGTGACGCCTTCCGAGGCGCTCGTCGCGGCGCTCAAGGTGGTCAAGCGCAATCACGGCGTGGCGCTCGCGCAGCGCGTTTCCGAGGACTCGATGCCGGGCTCGTGGGAACGGCTCGGCCCGATGCTCGACGACGGCGAGGCGGACAGCGCAAACGGCAAGATCAACTCGGCCGCTCACTGGCTGCGCGAGAACTACCATCAGCCGATCTCGGTCGCCGACGCGGCACGCGTAGCGCAGATGAGCATGCGCAACTTCCTGCGCCACTTCAAGACGCACACGGGCCTCACGCCTTCCGAGTATCTGCTGCGCACCCGGCTCGATGCCAGTTGTCTGTTGCTCGCGCAAACCAATCTTCCGATCGACGAGATCGCGCAGCGCTGCGGCGTGCCGCGCGGCGAGCGTCTTGCGCGTATCTTCCGGCGCAGGCTCTCGATTTCGCCATCGGGGTATCGCGCGGTCAACCGGCGGGCCTCGACCGAGTGATCGCAGTTTCACCAGTCGCACCCGTTGCAAATCGATACATTATTTACGGATGCACACGCACGACGCCGCGCTTTCGCGCGGCGTCTTTTTTATTCGGCCTACTAATGGTTTACACCAGTGTGCAGCGTTACAGCATGCCCGAGCCGAAAATCTCCGTGTGAATGCGCGAGGCATCTACGCCGCGGGCGACAAGCGCCTCGCGCTGTTCGCGCATGAACGCCACGGGGCCGCACAGGTAATAGTCGGCGTCGGGCAGCAGCACATCCGCTTCGATGCGGCCGATATCGATGCGTCCTTCGAAGTCGTAGTCCACGCCCTGGCGGTCGCTTGCGCCGACCTCTTCGTAGAACACCGCGCGCTTGACGTTCGGGTACTCGGAAACCGCGTGACGGAGAAAGTCGCGGAATGCATGCACCTTCGCGTTGCGGCATGCGTGGACGAAGGTGACCTCGCGCTTGCTGCGCTCCGCAATCAACGTGGAGAGCATCGACTTCATCGGCGTGATGCCCACGCCGCCGCTCATCAGCACCACGGGCGTCGTCTTCTTGCGATCGAGCGTGAACTCGCCCATCGGCGCGCTCACGTGCACCACGGCCCCCTCTTCCACGCCGTCATGCATGAGGTTCGACACGTGGCCCGGTTGCGCTTCGCCGCGGCCGGCTTCGCGCTTCACCGAGATACGCAGCCACTTGCCGTGAGGGGCGTCCGAAAGGCTGTATTGACGCGGCTGGTCCACGCCGAGCTTGTCGACGAAGCGCGTCACGCTCACATACTGCCCCGGCTCGAAACCGCCTGCGGATGCGCCATCGGCCGGCGCGAGATAGAAGGAGGTGATCTCGTCGCTTTCGACTTGCTTGCGCATCACCTTGAACGGACGGAAGCCGCTCCACGAGGCGCCTTCGTACAGCTTCGCCTCGGTGCCGATCATGATGTTCGCGAGTTGCTCGTAGGCCACGGCCCAGGCGTCGAGCGTGGGCTGGTCCACGGCGTCGCCGAGCACGTCCACGACCGCGCCGAGCAAATGGCGACCGACAATCGGGTAGTGTTCCGGGCGGATGTTCAGGCTCGCGTGCTTGTGCGCGATGTGCGTGACCGCGCCGCCGAGCGCGCCCAGATTGTCGATGTTCGCCGCGTAGGCATAGACCGCGCGTGCAAGCGTTTCGGGCTGACTGCCGCTTTGCTGGTGCGTCTGGTTGAAGATGTTCTTGAGCTCGGGGTGGGCAGCGAACATCCGCTTGTAGAAATGCTTGGTGATCGTGGCGCCATGTTCGGCGAAAACGGGCGCAGTGGCCTTCACGCGGGCCATCTGATCGGCGGTGAGCGCAGTCATTTGCGGCTTCTCCTTGGTAAAGATGCACACAAGATACATCTTTACTGCGACAGCCCGACTCGGGCATTTTGTCGCACCCCAGCAATTTGCGGATTGTGCGAGACGTGAACGCGCGGCGGGTGGCCGCGGGACGGGCTTCGGCAGGGCTTTTGCGATGCGGGAAACAGTCTGTTTCGGACGACAGCGGGACGCAAGCGCCCACTTAAGCCCTACGCGCCGTCGCCCTTGCCCGCGCCGCGGTCGTGCCGCCAGAGCACGTCGCTGCCGCCCGCAGCCCGGTTGAGCACGCGCGCAAGCACGAACAGCAGATCGGAGAGCCGGTTGACGTAGCGGCGCGGCGTGTCGGCGAGCGGCGGGCCCGAATTCGGCGCGGCGCCCAGTGCGACGACAGCGCGCTCGGCGCGCCGGCACACGGTGCGGCACACGTGGGCGAGCGCGGCAGCCCGCGAGCCGCCCGGGAGGATGAATTCCTTGAGCGGCGGCAGCGTGCCGTTGTAGTGCGCGAGCCAGCCATCGAGCCGCGCGAGGTGTTCGTCGGTCACGAGCGTGTGGCCCGGAATGCACAGCTCGCCGCCCAGATCGAACAGGTCGTGCTGAATGGCGACGAGCGCCTCGTGCACGTCTTTGGGGAGCGTCTCGCACAGCAACACGCCGATCTGCGAGTTCAACTCGTCGACGTCACCGATCGCGGCGATGCGCGCGTCGTCCTTGCGCACGCGGCTGCCGTCGCCGAGGCCGGTCGAGCCGTCGTCACCGGTGCGCGTTGCAATCTTGCTCAGTCGATTGCCCATGTTGTGCCCTCCGACGCTGAAAATCCGCGCAGATCGCGCATGACGCGCGCGCAGCGCCGTGTGAGTCGCGCACATCCGGCGCCATTATAGGTTTCGTGCACCGCAGCATGCGGAGCGCGGCTTTGCGCCCCGGACGTTCAGCGTAAAATGGTCCAGGCCAGAAGTCATACCCATACGAAGGAGACACCCGCGTGAATCACCCCGCGCCGCCGGCCCTCGCACGCCGCCCGTTCCCCACCGAACTCCTCGATCAACTGCGCAGCGCGTTCGGCGAACGCGTCTCCATCTCGGAAGCCGTGCGCGCCCACCACGGCCGCGACGAGTCCCCCTTCGACCCGCAATTGCCCGACGCCGTGGTGTTCGCGCAGAGCACCGAGGATATTCAGACCATCGTCAAGCTGTGCGCCCGCCACGGCGTGCCGATCATTCCCTACGGCAACGGCTCGTCGCTCGAAGGTCACTTGCTGGCCGTGCAAGGCGGCGTGTCGATCGACCTCTCGCAGATGAACCGCGTGCTCTCGATCAACGCCGAAGATCTCACCGTGACCGTCGAGCCCGGCATCTCGCGCAAGCAGCTCAATGAAGCGTTGCGTGACACGGGGCTCTTTTTCCCAATCGACCCGGGCGCCGACGCGAGCATCGGCGGCATGACCGCCACGCGCGCCTCGGGCACCAACGCCGTGCGCTACGGCACGATGCGCGAGAACGTGCTCGGTCTGACCGCCGTGCTCGCCGACGGCCGCGTGGTCAAGACCGGCACGCGCGCGCGCAAGTCGTCGGCCGGCTACGACCTGACGCGCCTGTTCGTGGGTTCGGAAGGCACGCTCGGCGTGATCACCGAGATCACGGTGCGGCTCTACCCGCAGCCCGAGGCGGTCTCGGCGGCGGTGTGCGCGTTCCCTTCGATGGCTGAAGCCGTGCGCACGGTGATCGAAACGATTCAGATTGGGGTACCGATCGCGCGCGTGGAATTCATCGACTCGCTCGCGGTGCGCGCGATCAACAAGCATTCGAACCTCACGCTGCGCGAGAAGCACACGCTGTTCTTCGAATTTCACGGCACCGAAGCGGGCGTCGCGGAACAGGCGCAGCTCGTGCAGGAGCTTGCCGCGCAGCACGGCGGCGAAGGCTTCGAGTGGGCCACGCGCCCCGAGGACCGCAGCCGCCTGTGGAACGCGCGCCACAACGCCTACTTCGCGATGCTGCAACTGAAGCCCGGCTGCCGCGCGGTGACGACCGACGTGTGTGTGCCGATCTCGCGACTTGCCGAATGCGTGATCGAGACCGAAACCGATCTCAAGGCCTCGCCGCTGCCCTGCCCGATCGTGGGCCACGTGGGCGACGGCAACTTCCACGTGGCGATCCTGATCGACCCTGACAAGCCCGAGGAGATCGACGAGGCCGAGCGCCTGAACCACCGCATCGTGCAGCGCGCGATCGCGATGGACGGCACCTGCACGGGCGAGCACGGCGTGGGTCTGCACAAGATGGGTTTTCTCGTGGAAGAGCACGGGGCGGACACCATCGACACGATGCGCGCGATCAAGCACGCACTCGATCCGCACAACCTGATGAATCCGGGCAAGATCTTCAGCTGGGCGGCGTAGCCGACAAGCGCGACGAGCGCAGAGAAGCGCAATCAAGCGCAACAGACGGGAGGAGACATGAACGCACCAGAGGCGAACTTGCCCGAGCTGAGCCCGGAGGCGCTCGCGCAACGTCAGCGCGAGGTGGTCCAGGCGTTGATGGCCGTGTTGCCGGCGCATTGCCTGCTGCATCGCGAGGAGGACACCGTCGCCTACGAGTGCGACGGCCTTGCCGCCTACCGGCGGCTGCCGCTCGCAGTGGCGCTGCCGGAAACCGAGTCGCAGGTGCAGCGCATCGTGCAGATCTGCCGGCGCCTCGACGTGCCAGTCGTGCCGCGCGGCGCGGGCACGGGCCTCTCGGGCGGCGCGATGCCGATCCGGCACGGCATCGTGCTTTCGCTTGCGCGCTTCAAGCGCATTCTCGAGGTCGATCCCTACGCGCGCACGGCCACGGTTCAGCCTGGCGTGCGCAATCTGGCCGTTTCCGAAGCGGCAGCGCCTTTCGGCCTTTACTACGCGCCGGACCCTTCCTCGCAGATCGCCTGCACGATAGGCGGCAACGTTTCGGAGAATTCGGGCGGCGTGCATTGCCTCAAGTACGGCCTCACCGTGCACAACGTGCTGCGCGTGCGCGCCGTGACGATGGACGGCGAGATCGTCGAATTCGGCTCGCTTGCGCCCGATGCGCCCGGCCTCGATCTGCTCGCGGTGATGATCGGCAGCGAAGGCATGTTCGCGATCGTCACCGAAGTGACCGTCAAGCTGATTCCGCGCCCGCAAACCGCGCAGGTCATCATGGCGAGCTTCGACGACGTCGTGAAGGGCGGCGACGCCGTGGCAGGCATCATTGCCTCGGGCATCATTCCGGCGGGCCTCGAAATGATGGACAAGCCAGCCACGCGCGCCGTGGAAGAGTTCGTGAACGCAGGCTACGACCTCGACGCCGCCGCGATCCTGCTGTGCGAAGCCGACGGCACGCCCGAGGAAGTCGCCGACGAAATCGCGCGCACGACCACGGTGCTGCGCGAGCATGGCGCCACGCGCATCCAGATCTCGCGCACCGAGGAAGAACGCCTGCGCTTCTGGTCGGGCCGCAAGAACGCGTTTCCGGCGGCGGGCCGCATCTCGCCCGACTACTACTGCATGGACGGCACAGTACCCCGCCGAGCGATCGGGCCGCTGCTCGCGCGCATCCACGAGATGGAAAAGCAGTATGGGCTGCGCTGTATCAACGTATTCCATGCCGGCGACGGCAACATGCACCCGCTGATTCTCTTCAACGGCAACGACCTCGACGAGTGGCACCGCGCGGAGGCCTTCGGCTCGGATATTCTCGAAACCTGCGTCGAGCTGGGCGGCACGGTGACGGGCGAGCACGGCGTGGGCATCGAAAAGATCAATTCGATGTGCGTGCAATTCTCGCCGCAGGAGCGCGATGCGTTTCATGCGGTGAAACACGCGTTCGACCCGGCGAGGCTGCTCAACCCCGATAAGGGGATCCCCACGCGCGCGCGCTGTGCCGAGTACGGGCGCATGCACGTGAGAGGGAACCTGCTGCCGCACCCCGAGTTGCCGCGCTTCTGACCGACGCACGAACGCGCGCAAAACACCGCGCCGTTTATGCGTTTCGCGTGACCGGCATGAGGGTCCGCTCCGGGTTGTCAGGCGAGGTTCGCTCAGTACAATCGAGCGAACCATATAACGAACAAGCGCGACCATCACGACATGGAAGAGGACGACATCGTCTCGGACTGGTCCGAACGCATCCGGGCGGCGAGCGCCGATGGGCGGGCGCTGCGCATTCGCGGCGGGGGCACCAAGGACTGGTACGGCCAGTCGCTCGAGGGCGAGATTCTCGACACGCGCGCACACCGCGGCATCATCGCGTACGACCCGGCCGAGCTGGTGATCACGGCGCGCGCCGGCACACCGCTTGTGGAAATCGAAACGGCGCTTGCGGCCCACGGCCAGATGCTTGCGTTCGAGCCGCCGCACTTCGGCGCGCAGGCCACCCTGGGCGGCTGCATTGCCGCGGGCATTGCCGGGCCGCGGCGGGCGAGCGCGGGCGCACCGCGCGACTTCGTGCTGGGCGCGGTGCTCATGAACGGCCACGGCGAGGTGCTGCATTTCGGCGGCCAGGTCGTGAAGAACGTAGCGGGCTACGACGTCTCGCGGCTCATGGCGGGCTCGCTCGGCACGCTCGGCCTGCTGCTGGAGCTTTCGGTGAAGGTACTGCCGGTGCCGCAGGCGGAAACCACGCTCAAGTTCGACATGAACGGCACCGACGCCGTGCGCAAGCTCAACGAATGGGGCGGCCGCCCGCTGCCGATGACGGCGAGCGCCTGGCGCAATGGAACGCTCGCGGTGCGCCTCGCCGGTGCGGAAGCGGCCGTGAAAACCGCGCGCGCGAGCCTCGGCGGTGAAGTCGTGGACGCCGTGGAGGCGGAACGCTTCTGGGCGGGCCTGCGCGAGCAGACCGATCCGTTCTTTGCCTCGATCGCACCGAATGCCGCGCTGTGGCGGCTCGCGCTGCCCTCGATCGCGGAGCCCCTGCAACTGCCGGGCGCGCAGCTGATGGAATGGGGCGGCGCGCAGCGCTGGTGGATCACGGAAACCGACGCGCAAACGGTGCGCATCAGCGCGAAGCAAGCCGGCGGTCACGCCACCATGTTCCGCACGGGACGCGACTACGACCGCAGTGCGGGCGTCTTCACGCCCTTGCCCGCACCGCTCATGAAGATCCATCGCGGCCTGAAGGCCGCCTTCGACCCGGCCCGCATCTTCAATCGCGGCCGGCTGTACTCCGACTTCTGACGACACCCACACGCGGCGATGCAGACGAACCTCGCGGACTTCATACGCAACACCCCCGACGGCGACGAAGCCGACGCGATCCTGCGCAAGTGCGTGCATTGCGGCTTCTGCACCGCGACCTGCCCGACCTATCAGTTGCTCGGCGACGAGCTGGACGGCCCGCGCGGGCGCATCTATCTCATGAAGCAGATGGTGGAAGGCGCGCCGGTCACGAAGAGCACGCTCACGCACCTCGACCGCTGCCTCACGTGCCGCAGCTGCGAGACGACCTGCCCTTCGGGTGTGCAGTATGGGCGCCTCGTGGAAGTGGGCCGCAAGCATGCCGAACAGATGGTGCAAAGACCGCTGCGCCAGCGCCTCATGCGCCGCCTGCTCGCGGGCCTGCTGCCGCGCCGCGCGCTGTTCACGCCGGCCATGCGCCTTGGCCAGCAGGTGCGCCCGCTCCTGCCCAAGCGCCTGCGCGACAAGGTGCCCGTGCGCCAGCGCTCGCTTGCGTGGCCCACGGCGAAGCACGCGCGCAAGATGCTGATGCTGCAAGGCTGCGTGCAGCCCTCGATGATGCCCAACATCAACATCGCCACCGCGCGCGTGCTGGATGCGCTCGGCATCGAGACGATCGTCGCGTCGCAATCGGGCTGCTGCGGCGCGATCCGCTTGCACATGGGCTACGCCGACGATGCGCTCGACGACGTGCGCGCAAACATCGACGCCTGGTGGCCATACATTGAGCAAGGCGTGGAAGCGATCGTGATGAACGCCTCGGGCTGCGGCGCGACGGTGAAGGAATACGCGCACCTGCTGCGCGACGATCCGGCCTATGCGGAAAAGGCGCGCCGCGTGGTCGAACTCACGCGCGATCTTTCGGAGCTGCTGCCCGCGTTCGAGGAACAGCTCGTGGCCGCGACGAGAAAGCGCGGCATCAAGACCGTGGCCTGGCACCCTCCCTGCACGCTGCAGCATGGCCAGCAGTTGCGCGGCGGCGTGGAAAAGCTGCTTACCGCACTCGGACTCGACGTGCGGCTGCCCGCCGACAGCCATCTTTGCTGCGGCTCCGCAGGCACGTATTCGATCATGCAGCCGCGCCTTTCCTACACGCTGCGCAACCAGAAAGTGGACCGGCTGCAGGCGCTGGAGCCGCAACTGATCGTTTCCGCCAACATAGGCTGCATCACGCACCTGCAAAGCGGCACGGCGATTCCGGTCACGCACTGGATTGAACTGGTCGAACATATGCTGGCGACAAATTGAGCCCATCGGCAACGGAACCAGCGTAACGAAGCGCACGGCGCGCCAACAGTCGGCCAATCGACATAGCCTTTCTGGCCAGTGTTTCGCGCCGTGCGCAGTCCGTATAATGGCCGTCGTTCTGTTCGTTTTGGATCCAAAAGCGGCGCGAATGCCAGCGCGCCGGCCTTCACGCCCGATGACCGATCTCTCCCACCATCTCGAAGCTGTCCGCAAGCGCATCGCCGCCGCCGCCCGCAACGCCGGCCGCGACCCGCAAAGCGTGGAATTGCTCGCGGTTTCGAAAACGTTTCCCGCGCAGGATGTACGCGCCGCTCACGCCGCGGGCCAGCGCGCGTTCGGCGAGAACTACGTGCAGGAATCCGTGGACAAGATCGAGGCGCTCGCCGACCTGCGCGCGAGCATCGAATGGCATTTCATCGGGCCGCTCCAATCGAACAAGACACGCCCCGTCGCCGAGCGTTTCGACTGGGTCCATTCGGTCGATCGTCTGAAGATTGCCGAACGCCTTTCGGCGCAACGTCCCGCCGGCATGGCGCCGCTGAACGTCTGCCTTCAGGTCAACGTGAGCGGCGAGGCCAGCAAGAGCGGCGTCACCCCGCAAGAAGCGCAGCAGGTCGCGAAGCAAATCGCCGCCCTGCCCAACCTGCGCCTGCGCGGGCTCATGTCGATTCCCGAGCCGGAAACCTCGCTCGAGGCGCAACGCGCGCCGCACCGCCAGCTGCGCGAGCTGTTCGAAGCGCTACGCGCAGAAGGCCTCGCGCTCGACACGCTCTCCATGGGCATGTCAGCCGACCTCGAAGCGGCGGTACTCGAAGGCGCGACGATCGTGCGCGTCGGCACCGCGATCTTCGGCGCGCGCGACTACTCTCACTGATTCACTGAACGATTCCATCACCATGAAAATTGCCTTCATCGGCGGCGGCAACATGGCCGCCGCACTCATCGGCGGCCTGATCCGCAAGGGCGTTCCCGCCGACAATCTCTACGCGATCGATCCGAACGAGGACGCCCGCAAGCGCAGCGCCGAGCAGTTCGGCGTGCGCACCGGCGCCGCCGCAGACGCCGCGCTCGCGTCGTATGACGCGGTGCTGATCGCAGTGAAGCCGCAAATCGCCAAGGCCGTGGCCGAGGGCATCGCCCCGCACCTCGGCGCGCATCAGGTCGTCATCAGCATCATGGCCGGCATTCGCATCGACGACCTTTCGCGCTGGCTGAACGGCCACGCGCGTGTCGTGCGCACGATGCCGAACACGCCCGCGCTCATCGGCATGGGCGCAACCGGTCTCGTCGCGAGCGGCGGCGTCGACGCGCCGGGCCGCCAGCTTGCGTCCGACGTGCTCGGCGCTGTAGGCCAAACGGTCTGGTTCGACGACGAAGCGAAGATCGACGCGGTCACGGGCATCTCGGGCAGCGGCCCGGCCTACGTGTTCTACTTCATCGAAGCGCTCGAAGAGGCCGCGCGCCAGCTCGGCATGGACGAGCAGCAAGGCCGCGCGCTCGCCATCGCCACGTTCGCGGGTGCGGCGCAACTCGCGCTGCAATCGGACGAGCCGCCCGCCGTGCTGCGCGAGCGCGTGACCTCCAAGGGCGGCACGACGGCCGCAGCGCTGGCGTCGTTCGACGCATCCGGCGTGAAGGCCGCGATCGTCAAGGGCGCGCTCGCGGCGGATGCGCGTGCGAAGGAAATGGGCGAGGAATTCGGCAAGCAGTAAGCCTGCCACAGCGTCATGAAAAAAAGCGCCGGGTGTGTCATGCACCCGGCGCTTTTTAGTTTGGAGCCGATCGGGCCTTAGAGTCCCGCGACCGCGTAGTGCGCCGCGATCCCCACGAACAGCACGCCGCCCAACCAGTTGTTGTGGCGGAAGGCGGCGAAGCACGGCATGCGCTCGCGGCCCCTGATGAGCGTGTAGTGGTAAATCGCGCAACCCACCGCCGCTGCCCAGCCGAGCCAGTAAAGCCAGCCGAAACCCAGCGTCACGCCCACCCACACGTAGATGCCCAGCGTCACCGCGTAGCAGAGCATGATCGCGAACACATCGAAGCGGCCGAACGTAAGCGCAGAGGTGCGAATACCGATCTTGATGTCGTCATCGCGATCGACCATGGCGTACTCGGTGTCGTAGGCGACGGACCAGAATACGTTCGCGGCCAGCATGATCCACGCGAGCGCCGGCACGTGGTCCTGCACGGCGGCGAACGCCATCGGAATGCCAAAGCCGAACGCAATGCCCAGGTACGCCTGCGGTATCGCGAAGAAACGCTTCGTGAACGGATACGACGCCGCGACGAACAGCGCCACAACCGAAAGCTGCTTCGTGAGCGCATTGAGCGGCAGGATCAGCAGGAACGACACGAGCGCGAGGCCCGCGGCAATCGCCACCGCTTCCCAGGCGCGGATGCGGCCCGACGTGATGGGGCGCTCGGCCGTGCGCTTCACGTGGCGGTCGAAGTCGCGGTCGGCGTAGTCGTTGATCGCGCAGCCCGCCGAGCGCATCAGCACCGTGCCGAGCGTGAAAATGACCAGCAGCGAGACTGGCGGATGACCGTCGGAGGCGATCCAGAGCGCGTTGAGCGTCGGCCACAGCAGCAGCAGGCTGCCGATCGGCTTGTCCATGCGGACGAGCCGCAAATAGAGCGGGAGTCGGGCGAACATGATCGGGGCGGGAAAAGCGATGCCGCTATTGTAGGCCAGGGCGCCGATTCGCCGCCTCCGCCTCCGCCCTCGCGGCGAGCCGCACCCGCGCAAAACAAAGACAAAGGCCCGCCGGACATCCGGCGGGCCTTTCATTGCACTTCCCGTGCGGCGCTCATGCGGCCGCCGCGTACTGCGTGATCAGGCCAGCAGCGAGCGCAGCATCCACGCGGTCTTTTCGTGCGTCTGCATGCGTTGCGTGAGCAGGTCGGCGGTCGGTTCGTCGTTGGCCGCTTCCGTCGACGGGAAGATCGCGCGCGCGGTGCGCACCACGGCTTCCTGGCCTTCCACCAGTTGGCGGATCATGTCTTCCGCGTTCGGCACACCGTCCGCTTCGGGAATCGACGAGAGCTTCGCGAATTCCTTGTAGCTGCCCGGCGCATGCACGCCCAGCGCGCGAATGCGTTCGGCGATCGCGTCCACGGCCAGCGCGAGTTCGTTGTACTGCCCCTCGAACATCAGATGGAGCGTGTTGAACATCGGCCCCGTCACGTTCCAGTGGAAGTTGTGCGTCTTCAGATACAGCGTGTAGGTGTCCGCGAGCAGGCGCGAGAGACCGTCCGCGATCTTCTTGCGATCCTTGTCGCTGATGCCGATGTTCACGTGCTGTACGGTTGCTTTTTTGGCCATGACGACTCCTTGTGTAGCAGTGAGACTACGCGTGCGTGTTGCGATCCGGTTGCGCCGCCTGCGCCTCGCAAGACTGGCGCGCCAACGCTAGATCGGCCGTCAGTGTAGCCTGGAAATATCGTAAACCCGGTTCATCCGGCCCTACTGCCGGGCAACGCGTCCCGCCCGTTCAGTGTCCGGCGAGGTGCGCAAAGGCTTGCGTGGCGATCGCCACGAAGCCGCTCGCCACAATCGCGAAGCCCACCACGCGGCGCACGATCTGCGTGCCTTCCGCGCGCGTCTGCGCCATTGTCGCGGCCTCGCCTCGTCCCATGGTCTTGAGTGTCATCGTCATCGTTCGGGTCATGATCGTGCTCCTTGGGTGTTGCCTGGTAGGCATGCTTCACGCGCGGTTTGTTGTCCTGCTGTTGTGTCAACAAACCGCGCCTCCAACCTTATTTGGCCAGCTTCTCGATCGCGTCGATCACGCCTTGCGCATACGCTGGATCGGCGCGGCGGAAGTGCTCGATCTGGCGCTCAACGATCTCAGCAGGCACACCGTTGATGTGCCGCGCGATGTTCGCGAAGAGCCGCTCGCGCTGGCCCGCGTCGAACAACCGGAACAACGCGCCCGGCTGGCTGTAGTAATCGTCGTCTTCGCGGTGATCGTAGTGATCGACCGCACCCGCTGCACGCGGCGGCTCACCGGCCTGCGGACGCTGGGCGAAGTCGCCGAAACGGCTCGGCTCGTAGTTCACGTTGCCGCCGAGATTGCCGTCGGTACGCATTGCGCCATCGCGGTGGAACGAGTGGAACGGGCAACGCGGCGCGTTCACCGGAATCTGGTGATGGTTCACGCCGAGCCGGTAGCGCTGCGTGTCGCCATACGAGAACAACCGCCCTTGCAGCAAGCGATCCGGTGAGAAGCCGATGCCCGGCACCACGTTCGCCGGCGTGAAAGCGGCCTGCTCGACATCCGCGAAATAGTTCTGCGGATTGCGGTTCAGCTCGATCGTGCCGACGTCGATCAGCGGATAGTCCTTGTGCGGCCACACTTTCGTGATGTCGAACGGGTTGTACGGCACCTTCGCGGCATCGGCCTCGGGCATCACCTGAATGCGGAAATGCCACTTCGGGAAGTTGCCCTTCTCGATCTCGTTGAAGAGATCGCGCTGCGCCGATTCGCGGTCCTGCGCCACCACCTGCGCCGCTTCGGCGTCGCTGTAGTTCTCCACGCCCTGGGCCGACTTGAAGTGGAACTTCACGTAAAAGCGCTCGTTATTCGCGTTGATGAACGAGAACGTGTGCGAACCGAAACCATGCTGCTGGCGATAGTTCTTCGGAATGCCGCGATCGCTCATGAGGATCGTCACCTGATGCAGCGACTCCGGATGATGCGACCAGAAGTCCCACGCGGCCACGTTGCTGCGCATGTTGGTGCGCGGATCGCGCTTTTGCGTGTGGATGAAGTCCGGGAACTTGAGCGGATCGCGAATGAAGAACACCGGCGTGTTGTTACCGACGATGTCCCAGTTGCCCTCTTCCGTGTAGAACTTGATCGAGAAGCCGCGCACGTCGCGCTCGGCATCGGCCGCACCGCGCTCGCCCGCCACGGTCGAGAAACGGATGAAGAGCGGCGTTTCCTTGCCGACTTCGCCGAACACTTTGGCCTTCGTGTAACGCGAGATGTCGTGCGTGACCTTGAGCGTGCCGAACGCGCCCGAGCCCTTCGCGTGCACGCGGCGCTCTGGAATCACTTCGCGATCGAAGTGCGCGAGCTTTTCGAGCAGCCACACGTCTTGCAACATCACGGGCCCGCGCGGGCCGGCGGTCAGGGAGTTCTGGTTATCGACGACGGGTGCGCCGGCTGCCGAGGTGAGAGTACGGTCGGTCATGCTGGATTCCTTTCTGGCTTGCAGGTGTTCTGGAATGCGGGGAATGCTGCGGCGGGGAAGCGCCAGAGCGTCAGGCGGACAGCGCGCGGTCGACCAGCAGCGAGAACCACACCGTGCGAAGGCCAGAATCGGCGCGTGCCGAACTGCTGGGTGCAGAAGTGTTCGAGTGGGTGGTTTGCATGGGTTCCTCCTGAGCGTTTCCGGTTGAGATCGGTTAGGAGGAACTTTATCAACAACTATCGATATCGATAATTTGATTTACTTAATCTATCGAATAGACGCGAGTTATTGGGGTCGCAAGAAACGTAAGGAAGGAGTGTTGGCGCGGGCGAATAACGCGCCAGAAAGGAAAACGCGCCGCGCAGCCCGAAAGCGCGCGGCGCGATGTACTGTCAGGCCGCCTCGGCGGGCGCCTCGATCTTCTTCACGCCGGGCAACTCACAAGCGTGGATCGCGTCGACGATCGCCTCGATCGCGGGCATGCGCGTGAAGCTCTTGCGCCACGCGAGCACGACGCGGCGGTCCGGCACCGGCTCGTCGAACGGCACGTACGACAGCAGCCCGGAATCGACACCGCCCGCGTGCGGCTTCACCTCGGTCACCGACATGCGCGGCAGCACGGTAATGCCCACTCCGCTCGCGACCATATGGCGGATGGTCTCCAGCGACGAACCTTCGAAGGTCTTCTGGATGCCGTCGGCGTTTTGCGAGAAGCGCATCAACTCCGGGCACACGCCCAGCACGTGGTCGCGGAAGCAGTGGCCGCTGCCGAGCAGCAGCATGGTTTCCTGCTTGAGGTCGTCCGGGTCGATCTTCGGGCGCTGTTCCCAGGCATGGCCCGACGGCAGCGCCACGACGAACGGCTCGTCGTAGAGCGGACGCAGCGTGAGGCCGGTTTCAGGGAACGGCAGCGCCATGATCGCCACGTCGATCTCGCCCTGTTTAAGCAGCTCGATGAGCTTGAGGGTGTAGTTCTCCTGCAGCATGAGCGGCATTTGCGGCACGCGCTTGATCATCTGCTTGACGAGCGTGGGCAGCAGGTACGGTCCGATCGTGTAGATCACGCCGAGGCGCAGCGGCCCGACGAGCGGGTCCTTGCCCTGCTTGGCGATTTCCTTGATGGCGAGCGTCTGCTCGAGCACGCGCTGCGCTTGCGTGACGATCTGCTCGCCGATGGGCGTCACGCTCACCTCGCTCGTGCCGCGCTCGAAGATCTGCACATTCAGTTCGTCTTCAAGCTTCTTGATGGCGACCGAAAGGGTCGGCTGGCTCACGAAGCAGGCTTCCGCGGCCCGTCCGAAGTGGCGCTCTCGAGCTACCGCGACAATGTATTTCAGTTCAGTGAGCGTCATTCGGGGACCAATCAAAAAGGGTGAATCAATAGCTTGTACTTATACACCTATGGCGGCGATTCGCCAATAATCAACACCCCTATGCGGGGCGTGATCAAAACAAAAGGGTCAGACGGCATAAGCGCGCACAGGTTCCGCGCAACGGACTCAATGGACTGTTTACGCTTTCAGGTACTGCTCGCGCGCGCCGAGCCAGCGGTTCAGATGCTGCGTGACGACGTGCGGAAACTCGTGCAGCAGGCGCTCGGCGGCGCCGCGCGCGGGCTCGATGAGCCACGCGTCGTTTTCGAGGTTAGCGAAGCGCAGCATCGCCGCGCCGGATTGGCGCGCGCCAAGGAACTCGCCGGGGCCGCGGATTTCGAGGTCCTTGCGCGCGATCTCGAAGCCATCCGTCGTTTCGCGCATGGTTTGCAGGCGCTGGCGGCCCGTGAACGACAACGGCCCCGTATAGAGCAGCACGCATACCGAAGCGGCGCTGCCCCGCCCCACGCGCCCGCGCAACTGGTGAAGCTGCGCGAGGCCGAAGCGCTCGGCGTGCTCGATCACCATCAGCGAGGCGTTGGGCACGTCCACGCCCACTTCGATCACCGTCGTCGCCACGAGCAGTTGCACTTCGTTGCGGGAAAACGCATCCATGACGGCGGCCTTGTCCGTGGAAGCGAGGCGGCCGTGTACGAGCCCCACGGTGAGTTCCGGCAGCGCGGCCACGAGCGTTTCGTAAGTCTCTACGGCCGTTTGCAGCTGCAACGTCTCGCTTTCCTCGATCAACGGACATACCCAGTACACCTGACGACCCGTGAGCGCCGCCGCGCGCACGCGCGCGATCACTTCCTCGCGGCGTGCGTCGGAAATGAGCTTCGTGAGGATCGGCGTGCGGCCGGGCGGCAACTCGTCGATGGTGGAGACGTCGAGGTCCGCGTAGTACGTCATGGCGAGCGTGCGAGGAATCGGCGTGGCCGACATCATCAATTGATGCGGCTGGAACTCGCGATGCGCCTGATCGGGTGATTTCGCGTTCTGCGCCTTGGCGCGCAACGCGAGCCGCTGCTCCACGCCAAAGCGATGCTGCTCGTCGACGATCACAAGGCCCAGGCGCGCGAATTCCACAGCGTCCTGAATGATCGCGTGCGTGCCGATCACGAGCTGCGCCGTGCCGAGCGCCGCGGCTTCGAGCGCTGCACGCTTTTCCTTCGCTTTCAGGCTGCCCGCGAGCCACGCCACCTGCACGCCGAGCGGCTCAAGCCAGCCACGCAGCTTGCGCGCGTGCTGTTCCGCGAGAATTTCGGTAGGCGCCATGAGCGCGGCCTGATAGCCCGCATCGATGGCCTGCGCGGCCGCGAGCGCCGCAACCACGGTCTTGCCGCTGCCGACGTCGCCTTGCAGCAGACGCTGCATGGGGTGCGGCTGTTCGAGATCGTGGGCGATTTCGGCCACCACGCGCTCCTGCGCGCCCGTGAGCGTGAACGGCAGCGCGCCGCGCAGCCGCGCGAGCAGCGTCTCTTCGTTCTTGCGCCCCGCGACGTGCCGCGCCATCGCGGGCGCGGCGCGCGTGCGGCGCTCTTCGTGCGCGCGTTTGAGCGACAACTGCTGCGCGAGCAGTTCCTCGAACTTGATGCGGGTCCACGCGGGATGCGAGCCGTCGATGAGCGCGTGCTCGTCGGCGTTGACGGGCGGGTGGTGCAGGGTCTTGACGGCGTCCATGAGCGGCGGCACGTCCAGCGGCGCCATGAACTCGTGCGCCACGGATTCGGGCAGGAGTTCGGGCAAATGCGCGCGCGAAAGCGCGTTGTCGATCGCCTTGCGCAAATACGCCTGGCTCACGCCCGCCGTGGACGGATACACCGGCGTGAGTGCCTGCGGCAGCGGCGCGTCGCCTTCCACGACCTTCACCGCCGGATGCACCATCTCCATGCCGAAGAAGCCGCCGCGCACATCGCCGCGCACGCGCAGACGCTTGCCGATCGCCATCTGCGCGACCTGCGAACCGTAGAAGTTCAGAAAGCGCAGGTGCAGCTCGTCGCCGTTGTGGTCCCGCAGCTTCACGACGAGTTGGCGACGCGGACGGTAGGCGACCTCATTGTCGAACACCACGCCTTCGGTTTGCGCGATGCCGCCCGGCAGCAGTTCGCCAATGGGCGTGAGCGTGGTTTCGTCCTCGTAGCGCATCGGCAGATGCAGCACGAGGTCGATGTCGCTGCGCAGGCCGAGCTTGGCGAGGCGGTCGGCGGTTTTGGTGAGCTTGGGCTTGTCTTTGGACGCGCCTTTCTCTGCGGCCGCCTCTGCAGCCTTCTCCGCGGATTTTTTGCTGGCGCGTTTGCGCGCGGGCGCTGCGGCCCCTTGCGCCGCCTCTGCTTGCCGTGCCCGCGCGCCGTCCTCGGGCGTGCGCGCGTCGTCGGACGCGTCGCTCGCGGAATCGGATTCGGACATCAATCGGCTAACGGATGGGGGCATGGGCAGCTTCGCAAGTACAATATCGGCTTTCCGGCATGGCGCGGCGCGTGCAGCGCGACGGCCTTTGCCATCGGGCACATCGCGCGCATCGCTATCGCACACGTCGCGCGCGTGTCCCGCAATCATAGCCGCTCACCGCGCGTGGGCGGCCATTGCAGCCGTTTTTTGGGGCGCAACCGTTAGACGGTTCGGCCCCGTAATGCCGCTGCGCGCCGGGCCTCCGGCGCATTTCCGTTACTTCAGGCCGCATGTTCAAGCTTTCCGATTTCGATTTCGACCTCCCCGAGGAACTGATCGCGCAGACCGCGCTGCCCGAGCGCAGCGCGAGCCGTCTGCTCGAGGTCGACAACACCGCGCAACCTGCGCGTTTCACCGACCGCCGCTTCTCCGAGCTGCCCGCGTGCATCGCGCCGGGCGACTTGCTCGTCTTCAACGATACCAAGGTGCTGAAGGCGCGTTTCTTCGGCCAGAAGGCCAGCGGCGGCAAGATCGAAGTGCTCGTGGAGCGCCTGACCGGCGCACGCACGGCGCTGGCGCAGATCCGCGCCAGCAAGAGCCCGGGCCCCGGCACGGTGCTGCGCCTCGCCGATGCGTTCGAGGTGACGGTTGGCGAGCGCGTCGATCAGTTCTACACACTGCACTTTCCCGACGACTGCCTCACGCTCATCGAGCAGCACGGCCGTCTGCCGCTGCCGCCCTATATCACGCACGACGCCGACGCGAGCGACGAAACGCGCTATCAAACGGTGTTCGCGCAGAACCCGGGCGCGGTGGCCGCACCCACGGCAGGCCTGCATTTCGACGACGCCCTGCTCGCGCAACTCGATGCGCAAGGCGTGGAGCACGCGACACTCACGCTGCACGTGGGCGCTGGCACGTTCCAGCCGGTGCGCGTGGAGAACATCGACGAGCACAAGATGCATAGCGAGTGGTACGAGCTGCCGCAGTCGCTCGTCGACAAGATCGCCGCCACGCGCGCACGCGGCGGCCGCGTGATCGCGGTGGGCACAACCTCGATGCGCGCGCTCGAAGCCGCCGCGCGCGACGCCGACCGCGAAGGCCGCGCATTCGCGGCCACGCAGGCGGAGACCGATATCTTCATCACGCCTGGATATCAATTCCGCGTGGTCGACCGGCTCGTCACGAATTTCCATCTGCCGAAGTCGACGCTCCTGATGCTCGTATCCGCGTTCGCGGGCATCGAAACGATTCGCGCGGCGTATCGTCACGCGATTGCCGAGCGGTATCGGTTCTTCAGTTACGGTGACGCGATGCTGCTCACCCGAACCGACGACGCGCTCAACAAGTAACACGAGCAAAGCGCGCGCTTTCCAGGCCGCCACGCGACAGACAAGCTACGCGCGGCGGCGTTTCACCATCTGCGCCGGACTGTTTTCCGGTTGCACAGGAGTCCACGCATGACCGACGGTCATCAAAACAACGCACGCGCCGAACATGGCGCATACCTGGGCGAACGCCCGCAAAACGGCCTGAAATTCGAGTTGCTCGGCACCGACGGCCTCGCGCGCCGCGGCCGTGTCACGCTGAACCACGGCGTGGTCGAAACGCCGATCTTCATGCCCGTGGGCACCTACGGCACCGTGAAGGCCACGCAGCCGCGCGAGCTCGAGGAAATGAAGGCGCAGATCATCCTCGGCAACACCTTCCACCTGTGGCTGCGCCCGGGTCTCGAAACGATCGAGGCGCATGGCGGCCTGCACCGCTTCATGGGCTGGAACCGGCCCATCCTCACGGATTCGGGCGGTTTCCAGGTGTTCTCGCTCGGCGATCTGCGCAAGATCTCGGAAGACGGCGTGCGTTTCGCCTCGCCCGTGAACGGCGACAAGCTGTTCCTCTCGCCCGAAGTGTCGATGCAGATCCAGAAGGTGCTGAACTCGGACATCGTCATGCAGTTCGACGAATGCACGCCCTACGCGACCAACGGCGTGCCGACCACGCACAAGGAAGCCGCTGACTCCATGCGCATGTCGATGCGCTGGGCGCAGCGTTCGATCGACGAGTTCAATCGCCTCGGCAATCCGAATGCGCTCTTTGGCATCGTGCAGGGCGGCATGTTCGAGGACCTGCGCGACGAATCGCTCGCCGGCCTCTCGCAGATGCCGTTCCACGGCTACGCAATCGGCGGTCTTTCGGTGGGCGAACCGAAGGAAGACATGATGCGCGTGCTCGAACACATCGCGCCGAAGCTGCCGGCCGACAAGCCGCACTACCTGATGGGCGTGGGCACGCCGGAAGACCTGGTGGCGGGCGTGGCCTCGGGCGTCGACATGTTCGACTGCGTGATGCCCACGCGCAACGCGCGCAACGGCTGGATCTTCACGCGCTTTGGCGACATCAAGATCCGCAACGCCGTGCACCGCAACTCGCTGCGCCCGCTCGACGAACAATGCGGCTGCTACACCTGCCGCAACTTCACGCGCGGCTACCTGCACCATCTGCACCGCGTGGGCGAGATCCTCGGCGCGCAGCTCAACACGATCCACAATCTGCACTACTACCTGGAGCTGATGAGCGAGATGCGCGCGGCCATCGAGACGAAGACGTTCGCGGCGTTCCGCCAGCGCTTCGCCGAGCAGCGCGCACGCGGCGTGGACTGACGCCAGCCGCCCGACATTACAATAACCTTTCGCAACATTGGCGCGGATAGGCCATCCGGTCCGCTCGAGCCGCCCCGGTTTTCCCATGCGCACTTGCCGCGCCGGGGCGTGATTCGAGATAAGCACTTGATCGCAAAGCCTATTTTGCGTCATCGTCGCGATGAATGCCGGTGGTAGAATAACCGGCTCGCTTTTTGATCGTAAAAAACGGAGAGACCAACGTGTCGTTCATTTCCAATGCCTTCGCGCAAGGCAGTGCAGCAGGTGGTGCCGAATCGAGCCTCATGAGCTTCCTGCCGCTCATTCTGATGTTCGCTGTGCTGTACTTCATCATGATCCGTCCGCAGATGAAGCGTCAGAAGGAACATCGCAACATGCTCTCGGCCATGGCCAAGGGCGACGAAGTGATCACGAGCGGCGGCATCGTCGGCAAGGTGACCAAGGTCAGCGAAGCCTACGTGGGCGTCGAAATCGCCGATGGCACGGAAATCACCGTGCAGAAGTCGTCGGTCTCGACCATCCTGCCGAAGGGCACGATCAAGTCGCTGTAACGCTTCACGGATTCATCGAGGCCGTTGCCTCCGAAAGAACGGCCTCGCGCGCCCGGCCCGCCCTCGCAGCCACTGACCAGAAAACGTCAATGCAGGAACGCCCCGAAGGCAACGCCGGACGCGCACGCGGCGCTTAAGGCCATTCCCCTCCCCCGTTGGGTCAACCAATGAACCGTTATCCCCTCTGGAAATATGTCGTGATGCTGGTGGCGCTCGTCATCGGCTTCGTGTACACATTGCCCAATTTCTTCGGCGAAGCGCCCGCGGTCCAGGTGTCGAGCGGCAAGGCCACGGTCAAGCTCGACTCGGGCACGCTCGCCCAGGTCGAAGCCGCGCTCGCCGCGAACAATATCAAGGCGACCGACCTCACGTTCGACAACTCGTCGATGAACGCGAATATTCGCGTGCGTGTGGCCGACACGGACACGCAGCTGCGCCTGAAAGACGCGCTCACCCACGCGCTGAACGCCGACCCGAGCGACCCGCAGTACATCGTCGCGCTGAACCTGCAGAGCGCCTCGCCGCGCTGGCTCAGCTCGCTGCACGCGCTGCCGATGTATCTCGGCCTCGACCTGCGCGGCGGCGTGCACTTCCTGCTCCAGGTCGACATGAACGGCGCGCTCAACAAGAAGCTCGACTCCGACGCTTCTGACGTGCGTACGCTCCTGCGCGACAAGAACATCCGCGACGGCGGCGTGAACCGCGTGAACCAGTCGGTGGTCGTCAACTTCGCCGACGCAGATGTCGCCGAGCAGGCGGGCAAGGTCCTCGCGGGCTCGGGCGGCATCACCGAACTCGTTTGGGCCACGCAGAACAACCCCGAAGGCGGCGTGCAGCTCGTCGGCACGTTCACGCCGGCCGTGAAAACGGCGGTTCAGCAGGCCGCGCTCAAGCAGAACATCCAGACGCTGCATAACCGCGTGAACGAGCTTGGCGTGGCCGAGCCCGTGATCCAGCAGCAAGGCGACGACCGTATCGTGGTCGAGTTGCCGGGCGTGCAGGACACCGCGAAGGCGAAGGACATCATCGGCCGCACGGCGACGCTCGAAGCGCGCCTCGCCGACCCGATGGGCCTGCATCCGGACGTGAATGCGCCGGTGCCGCCGGGCGACGAGCTCTTCACGCAAGGCAACGCCGCGCCGGTGCTGCTGCGCAAGCAGGTGATCTTCACCGGCGACCGCATCATCGACGCTTCGGCTGGCTTCGACGAGCATCAGCGCCCGTCGGTCAACATCCGCCTCGATTCGGCGGGCGGCCGCGCGGTGCGCGCCGTCTCGCGCGACAACATCGGCAAGCCGATGGCGATGGTGCTGTTCGAAAAGGGCAAGGGCGAAGTGCTGACGGTGGCGACCATCCAGTCGGAACTGGGCGACCGCTTCCAGATCACGGGCCAGCCCACGCCGCAGGCCGCCGCCGACCTCGCGCTGCTGCTGCGCGCAGGCTCCCTGGCCGCGCCGATGGACATCATCGAGGAACGCACGGTTGGCCCGAGCCTCGGCGCGGACAACATTCGCAAGGGTTTCGATTCGGTGATCTACGGCTTCGCCGCCATCGCCGTGTTCATGATCGCGTACTACATGCTGTTCGGCGCGATCTCCATGATCGGCCTTTCGGTGAACCTGCTGCTGCTCGTGGCGGTGCTCTCGATGCTGCAGGCCACGCTCACGCTGCCGGGTATCGCGGCTATCGCGCTGGCCCTCGGTATGGCCATCGACGCGAACGTGCTCATCAACGAGCGCGTGCGCGAAGAACTGCGTCACGGCGCGCCGCCGCAGCTGGCCATCCAGAACGGCTACGCGCACGCCTGGGCGACGATTCTCGACTCGAACGTGACCACGCTCATCGCCGGTCTCGCGCTGCTCGCGTTCGGTTCGGGCCCGGTGCGCGGCTTCGCGATCGTGCACTGCATCGGCATTCTCACGTCGATGTTCTCGGCCGTGTTCTTTTCGCGCGGTCTCGTGAACCTCTGGTACGGCGGCAAGAAGAAGCTCAAGTCGCTCGCGGTGGGTCAGGTGTGGCGTCCGGAACCCGATGAAGGCACGCCCGCGCTCGCAGGCGCCGACGCCGGCACGGACACGGGCCGCGCGGTCGCTGCCACCGCCGCGAAGCGCGAACCGGCCAAGGCCGGTGTGAAGGGCGCCGCGCGCGCCAAGCCGGTCGTGCGCCGCCGCGATGCCCAGGGCGGCACCGGCGGTTCGGGCAACAACACCGGCTCGTCCCGCTGATACGGAGTCAAGAACATGGAATTTTTCCGCATCCGCAAAGACATCCCGTTCATGAAGCACGCGTTGATCTTCAACGCGATCTCGCTGATTACCTTCATTGCGGCGGTGTTCTTCCTCTTCCACCGTGGCCTGCATCTGTCGATCGAGTTCACGGGCGGCACGGTCATCGAAGTGCAGTACCCGCAGGCGGTGCAGCTCGAGCCGCTGCGCGACTCGCTCACGAAGATCGGCTACGGCGACGCCCAGGTGCAGAACTTCGGCACCTCGCGCGACGTGCTGATCCGCCTGCCGCTCAAGACGGGCCTCTCCTCGGCCCAGCAGAGCGACCAGGTGATGGCCACGCTCAAGGCGGCGGACCCGCAGGTTCAGTTGCAGCGCGTGGAGTTCGTCGGCCCGCAGGTCGGCAAGGAACTCGCCACCGACGGCCTGCTCGCGCTCGCCTGCGTGGTGGCGGGCATCATCATCTACCTGTCGTTCCGCTTCGAGTGGAAGTACGCCGTGGCCGGCGTGATCGCGAACTTGCACGACGTCGTGATCATTCTGGGCTTCTTCGCGTTCTTCCAGTGGGAGTTCTCGCTCTCGGTGCTCGCGGCGGTGCTCGCGGTGCTCGGCTACTCGGTGAACGAATCGGTCGTTATCTTCGACCGGATTCGCGAAACGTTCCGGCGCGAGCGCAAGATGAGCGTCACCGAAGTCATCAACCACGCGATCACGAGCACGATGTCGCGAACCATCATCACCCACGGCTGTACGGAAATGATGGTGCTCTCGATGTTCTTCTTCGGCGGCCCGACGCTGCACTACTTCGCGCTAGCGCTGACGGTGGGTATTCTCTTCGGCATCTACTCGTCGGTGTTCGTCGCGGCGGCGCTCGCGATGTGGCTCGGCGTGAAGCGCGAAGACCTCGTGAAGGACAAGAAGGAAAAGTACGATCCGAACGATCCGAACGCGGGCGCGCAGGTTTAAGCGGCGCACCAGCAAAAAAGCCGGTTCTCGCGAACCGGCTTTTTTTCGTGCCTACGCAACGGCCTTCAGCGCGCCGTTGCTCCTGCCTATTGCTTGATGCCTTCGGCCTGGATGTGCAGCGTGGTCTTCATGCTGAAGCCGTACTTCTTGCCCGAGTCCATGCCGAAGTCGTCGCGGTTGAATGCGGCCTCGGCCTCCACGCCACACACCTCGCGCTTGAGCACGGGGTGCTGCATGCACTTGAACGACTCGATCTCGAGCTTGAGCGGCCGCGTCACGCCGTGCAGCGTCAACTCGCCGATCACTTCCTTGGGCGTATCGCCGCTGAAGACGATGCGGGTGCCCTTATAAGTGGCAGTGGGGTACTTTGCGACATCGAAAAAGTCATCCCCCACCAGATGCTGGTCGAGCTGCGGATTGCCCGTCTGGATCGATGCCGGATCGATCGTCACGTCGACGGTGCCCGTTTTCGCCGCGCGGTCCAGCGTGACCGTGCCCGTGGTCTTCGTGAACTTGCCGCGCCACGTGGAAAGACCACCGAAGTGGTCCGCCTCGAAGCTCGGAAACGTGTGGTTCGGATCGAGCTGGTACGTGTCGGCGGCGTGCGCGGCTTGTGTCGCAAGGGCTGCGAGCGATAGCGCGGCGGCCCTGGCGGCCATCAGTGCAAGCTTGTTCAAAGGCATCTCCTTGAAGCCGTCGTTCTACTTGTGTGCGACGACGATATGAAATTTGATCAGCACTTCGTCGGCGACGATCGAGGTGTCCTTCCACTCCCCCGTACCGATTTCGAACGCCAGCCGATGGATAGGCAACGTGCCGTCGAAAGTCTGCGTCCCGCCCTGCTGCGTGAGCACGACGGGCACGGCCACGGTCTGCGTGTGCCCCTTGATCGTGAGTTTGCCGCTCACGCTGTACTGGTTCGTTCCGGTCGGCGCGATGGCAGTCGAGACGAAGGTTGCCTGCGGGAACGACTTCGCATCGAACCATTCGGGCCCGCGCACCGAATCGTTGTAGGTCTGATCGCCGAGATCATAGCTCGCCGTGTCGACGGTGATCTTCGCGGTGCCGCCCGCCGGCTTGCCCGGATCGAAGTCGATCTGTGCGTCGAACTTCGTGAAGCTGCCCTGCACCGGCACGTTCATCTGGCGCGAGACGGCGACGATCGTGCTCTTCGCCGCGTCGAGTTGCGCGTGGGCGGCCCCGCCCGCGAGCAGCGCCACGGCGGCCGCGGCCCCGACCGCCGGGCGCCACCGGTAAGAACGCATCCACCTCGACATTGCTTCCATGATCGTCTCGCTTTGATTGTGTAGTCGTTCGCTTCGTGAACTGGCTTCGGCCATTTTCCAAAGCCATCCCGCTTCCATGTCCGAAAGATAATCCATTTGAGTGACAGCAAACATCTGGAGATAAGGAACCGTTCGCTGGCGTCCTCGCACGCGCGCACAGCGCAAACGTGGCACACTCGCAGCCCGTTCGTCGCACACGTTAAGCGCCGCCCGGCTGTTAGTGCCGGCAGGGGCCCGCGGCTCGTTGCGGCACGCCACCGCGCGCGTTTGGTAACATGGCGCGAGGCGCTGTCAGCACCTTCCGGCATGCGCGTCCCCGTCGCGCGTCCTTTCGTTCACGTCGTTTTGCGTCACCTGCCCGCATGGCCCAGGACAAACTGATCGCGTGTCACGATTGCGACGCGCTCTACCGCAAACCGCGGCTGCTCGGCCGTCAGACAGCGCGCTGCTCGCGCTGCGGCGCCACGCTCTACAGCAGCGCCGCGTCCCAGATCGACCGCATCTGCGCCATCACGGTCGCGGCGCTCGTCACCTTCATCATCGCCCAGTCGTTCCCGATCATCGAACTCGATGCGAACGGTATCACTACGGAGTCGAGCCTCTTCGGCGCCCTCGTGGTGCTCTGGCACGAGGACATGGAGATCATCGCGGTAATCGTGTTCTGCGCAACCACCCTCTTTCCGCTCACGGAGATGGTAGCGCTGCTCTACGTCCTGCTGCCGATACGGCGCGGCTTCATTCCGCCGGGCTTCAACTTCGTGCTGCGCGCCATCCAGTTCGTGCGGCCCTGGGGCATGCTCGAGGTGTTCATGCTGGGCGTGCTCATCACCATCGTGAAAATGGTGAGCCTCGCGCGCGTCATTCCCGAAACCGCGCTTTTCGCCTTCGGCACGCTCACGCTGATGTTCACCGTGGTCGTCACCTTCGATGCGCGCACGCTCTGGGACATCGCCGACAGCCTGCGCGACGCCGCACGCACGGCGCGCGAGGGCGGTGCGGGTCCGAACGGGCAGGTGGATGATTCCGGCGGTCATGGTGGTCCAAACCACCCGCAAACGCCGCGCCCGCCCTCGCCGGCCACGCCCCACCCGCTCGCCGAACCCGAGATCCGCGAGCCCGGCGCCAGCGCGCAAGACCCGGCGGCGCCGCGCGGCGGCCCGCTCCCCAAGGGGCCTCGATGAAATACCAGACCGCCACCGACGCCGGCTACATCTCCTGCCACGCCTGCGGGCACGTGCAGCCACACGAGCGCGCGAGCCAGCACGTTCGCTGCGCACGCTGTGACTCGCCCATGCACGAGCGCAACCCGGACAGCATCATGCGCACGTGGGCGCTCCTCATTGCCGCGGCGCTCCTCTACATCCCCGCGAACCTGCTGCCTGTGATGCATACGGCCTCGCTCGTCGGCGACGAGGACGACACCATCATGAGCGGCGTGGTCTACTTCTGGACCTCGGGCGACTGGCCGCTTGCCGTGATCGTTTTCATCGCCAGCATTCTCGTACCCATGCTCAAGCTTTCGGTGCTCGCGCTGCTCGCCTTCACCTCGCAGCGCGGCTCGACATGGCGCCCCGTCGAACGCACGAAGCTCTACCGGCTCGTCGAATTCATCGGGCGCTGGTCGATGCTCGACGTGTTCGTTGTCACGCTAACCGTCGCGCTGGTACGCTTCCAGTCGCTTGCGGTCATCACGGCGGGCCCCGGCGCGATCGCGTTCGGCTCGGTCGTGATCCTGACGATGATCGCCTCGATGCAGTTCGATCCGCGCCTGATCTGGGATCCGGTGGACGAAGACAAACACAAACCTGCGCAACACTCTCAGGATCAACCCCATGAATAGTCCGAAAGGACCGACCCCGCCCAATCTGCCGGAGCCGGAGATCGTCAAGCCGCGGCGCTGGCTGCCCTCGCTCGTCTGGATCGTGCCGATCGTCGCGGCGCTGATCGGCGTGGCGCTCGTCGTGAAGTCGGTCGCCACGCGCGGGCCGACCATCACGATCAGCTTCGTGAGCGCCGAAGGGCTCGAGCCCGGCAAGACCAAGGTCAAGTACAAGGATGTCGACATCGGCTCGGTACGCACGATCAAGCTCTCGCCCAACCTTTCGCATGTGATCGTCACGGTCGAGCTCACCAAGGACGCCGAACGATTCGCCGTGAAGGACAGCCGCTTCTGGGTCGTGCGCCCGCGCGTGGGCGCAAGCGGCGTATCGGGCCTCACCACGCTGCTCTCGGGCTCGTATATTGGCGCGGACGCCGGCCGCTCGCAGGATTCGCAAAGCGATTTCGTCGGTCTGGAAGCGCCGCCTGCGGTGACCATTGACGAAAAGGGACATCGCTACACCCTGCACAGTTCGACGCTCGGTTCGCTCGACATCGGCACGCCGATCTTCTTCCGGCGCATTCAGGTCGGTCAGGTCACCGGCTATTCGCTCGACAAGGACGGCACCGGCGTGACGGTGCAGGTGTTCGTGAGCGCGCCCTTCGACCAGTACGTGGGCACCAACACGCGCTGGTGGCACGCGAGCGGCGTGAACGTGCAACTCGATTCGAGCGGCATCAAGGTCAACACGCAGTCGCTTGCCACGATCGTGGTGGGCGGCCTCGCGTTCCAGGCGCCGGCCGGCCAGTCCATGGGCCCGCAGGCGCCCGACAACGCCACGTTCGCGCTCGCCTCCGACGAGACCGAAGCGATGCGCGAGCCGGACGGCGCGCCGCAACGCGTGGTCATGTACTTCAACCAGTCATTGCGCGGCCTTTCGGTTGGCGCGACGGTCGATTTCCGCGGCATCGTGCTCGGCCAGGTGACCGACATCGGCATCGAGTACGACCCGAAACAACACAACTTCACGATGCCGGTAACGATGGATCTGTATCCGCTGCGCCTGTCGCGCCGCATCCGGGGCGAAGCGCCCGCACCGCACACGCCGCAAAGCGAGGAGCTGATCAAGCGGCTCGTCGCGCGCGGCCTGCGCGGCCAGTTGCGCACCGGCAACCTGATCACCGGGCAGTTGTACATCGCGCTCGACATCTTCCCGAAGGCGGGCCCGGCGACGGTCGATTTCAACCGCGACCCGCTCGAGCTGCCCACGGTGCCGAACTCGCTCGAAGAGCTGCAATTGCAGGTGGCGGACATCGCGAAGAAGCTCGACCAGATTCCGTTCGACAAGATCGGCAACAACCTGAACGAGTCGCTCAAGAACGCCAACCAGTTGTTCGGCAAAGTGAACGACCAGATCCTGCCGCAACTGCAAGGCACGCTCGACGAAGCGCAGAAGACCTTCAACGCCGCGCAGTCCACGCTGCAGCAGGATTCGCCGCTGCAGTCCGACGTGCACCAGGCGATGCAGGAACTCACGCGTACGCTGCAATCGCTCAACGCGCTCTCCGATTACCTGGAGCGCCATCCCGAATCGCTGCTGCGCGGCAAATCCGGAGACAAGCCATGACGTTCCGACGCGTCCCCTCCCTTGCCACGCTCGGCGCGCTGCTCGTGGCAGCCGCGCTGGCGGGTTGCAGTTCGCCCGCCAGCCGGTTCTACACGCTCAGCCCGACCGACGACACCGCCCGCGCCACCGCCGCGCCGAGCGCAGGCAACGCGCAGTGGCTGATCGAGCTGGCGCCCGTGGACGTTCCGCCGCAGGTCGCCAAGGCACAGCTGGTCGTGCAAACCGACGCTAACCAGGTGCGCGTACTCGAACAGGAACGCTGGGCTTCGATGCCCGGCGACGAGATCCGCCGTGCGCTCTCCGGCGACCTCACGCAGCAGCTCGGCACCATCGACGTGTACGGCTCGCCACATCCCGAGGGCGTGCCCGTGTACCGCGTAAGCGTGAACGTGCAGCGCTTCGAATCGTGGCCGGGCTCGCATGCGCTCATCGACGCCGTGTGGAGTGTGCGCGCGCTCGATTCGCAAACGGTCCTGACCTGCCGAAGCGTGCTCAACGAGAAGGTGGGCGACGGCTACGACGCGCTCGTAATCGGCCACCGGCAAGCGGTCGAGGCGCTCTCGCAGTCGATCGCGAGCGGCGTGCGCGCGCTCGCGGCCGCGCCGGCGAATGGCGCGAAGGCTGGCGCGCGCGCGAAGCCGGCGCCGGGCGTCGCGTGTCCGCAGATGGCGGCGGACGGGGGCTGAGTTGGCGGTTTGCCGCTGACGCGGACCTGCGGCGAACCTGATCCGTCCGCCCCGAAGACGATCCGGAGCCAATAAAAAGCCCGCACCCGGCGCGTGCGGCGCAAGGGCAGGACGCGCGGCAAATGGCGGCCAAATGCGTGCATTTAGCGGTCTCCCGCAGCGCAAGCAGCATGCAGGTCGGGCCGCCCCCGCAACCCGCGTACAATAGCGCCTTCCCCGCAGCGTCCCATCCTCCTTCATGTCTTTCGATTTCTTTGCTCCCTGCCCGCGCGGCCTCGAAGCCGCGCTCGCCGCCGAACTGGCCGAAACCGCGCAACGGCGCCTGCCGCCCGGCGCACTCCAGGTCGGCGCCGAGGTGCCCGGCGGCGTGCACTTCCGCGGCAACTGGGCCGGCGGCATCGCCGCCAACCTGCATTCGCGCATCGCGAGCCGCGTGCTGCTGAAGATCGCCCAGCGCCCGTACCGCAGCGAACAGGACATCTACGCGCTCGCGCGCGAGCAGCAGTGGGAGAAGTGGTTCTCGGCGAACGAGACGATCCGCATCGACATCACCGCGATCAAGTCGCCGCTGCGCAGCCTCGAATTCGCCACGCTGCGCGTGAAGGACGCGATCTGCGACCGCATGCGCGAGAAGGCCGGTGCGCGTCCGAGCGTCGACACCGCCTACCCCGATGTGCGCGTCTTCGCGTTCCTCACGGCGAACGAGTGCACGCTCTATCTCGACACGTCGGGCGAGCCGCTCTTCAAGCGCGGCTGGCGTCTGGACAAAGGCGCGGCCCCGCTGCGCGAGAACCTCGCCGCGGGCATCCTGCGGCTCACGGGCTGGACGCCCGGCACGCCGCTCTACGACCCGATGTGCGGCAGCGGCACCTTCCTCGCGGAAGCGGCGCAAGTCGCGCTCGACATCGCGCCCGGGCTCGACCGCCGCTTCGGCTTCGAGTCGCTCAAGCAGGCCGACTTGGCCGCGTGGCGGCACCTCAAGAGCGAGGCGAACACCGCACGCAATCTCGCGCAAAGCAAGACCAGCGATCTGCTGATCTACGGCAGCGACATCTCGGATGTCATGCTGGAAAAGGCGCGCGCTAACTTCAAGCGTGCTGGCTTCGGCAGCGTGACGCTCAAGCAGCTCGACGCGCGCAACATGACGCCGCCCTCGGGTGCGCCCGGCATTCTCGTGGCGAATCCGCCGTACGGCGAGCGTATCGAAGTGCGGGGCCGCAATGCGCGCGGCGAGGCGCGCCCGACGGCGCGCGAGCTGCGCGGCGACGATGACGAAGGCTTTCGCCGCGCCAAGGACGAGGCGCCCGACGCCGAATTCTTCCAGGCGCTCGGCGACGCGCTCAAGCAGCGCTTCACGGGCTGGCGCGCCTTCGTCCTCACCTCGGACCGCAAGCTGCCGGGCCTGTTGCGCCTGCGCGAAGCCGCCAAGACGCCGCTCTTCAATGGCGCGCTCGAATGCCGCCTGTTCCGCTTCGACCTGATCGCGGGCAGCGTGCGCCAGCGTCCCGCCAGCGGCGGCGCAAACCCCGCCACCGGCAACGACGACGCCAGCTGACGTTGGCAAACGGCGCGGCGGCGGGTGACGTTTTCAGCCCCTGCCGCGCCGCACGTGCTTCAGCCTTGCTCCATCGCAGGCGCGCCTGGCGCGTTCAGCGCCAACGGATACCCTTCGTACTCCGGAAACATCTTCTGCAACGTGAACGCCGGCATCGAATAGCGCGAAAAGCAGCGCGAGGTCGAGGCCGGATGGATCAGGTGCAGGCAGCTCGCCTGCGTGTCGTCCGCAGCCAACACCTTGCGGCCCGCTTCCACAATGCGGCGGATAAAGCTCTCATCTTCGCTCAGGTCGATGTCGTCGAAGCGCGCCTCCTCGAAAAGCGCCTTGCGATACACGTACGAAAACCCGTAGAAAAGGATGAAGTCCGCGCCGATCTTCATCTTGTCGTGGAACTCGACCGTCGCGACGCTATTGCCAGTGAGCACATAGTGCAGCCCCACGCGCGCGTTCAGGTCCATGTAGCCGAAGAAGCGCGTGTGCGGTGCGAACATCCAGAAGGTCGCGAGCTTCATGAGGTCTGCGCGGTTCTCCTCCAGCATGCGCACCATGCCCGCGAGATAGTGCGAGGCGTAGTGGTCGTCGTCGTCGAAGTGGGCAATCAGCGCGCCGCGCGCCTCGTTCACGAGGAAGTTGCGTTTGCCTCCAATCGACATGCGCGTTTTCGACCAGTAGTAGCGCACGCGTGCATCGGTCTTCGAGAGCGCACTCAGGAAGGCGCTGGGCTGCGGGCTGTCGTCGAGGATGAGCCATTCCCACGCCACGCGCTGCCGCTGGATGCAGCGCCAGATAGCCGGCAGAAAAGCTTCGCGGTTGCCCGTGGGCGTGATGATCGAGACGGTGGGAGACATGCGAGTACGGGGATTTCGAACCCTTCGATTAGAGCAGAGACGCACCGATGTCTCTCTCGAAAAGATTCGAAACGGCCGCCTGCGCTCGTGCGTCACGGCGTGCCAAACCTACTGACAACACGCTGTCAGCAGCCCCCTGGCACACTGCTTCTACGCCATCCGGCGAGGCTGCCACCGCCCGGCTGCCGCCATTCACCGTCCGCCGTTGCCTTCGAGGAGTGCATCGTGTCTACCGATCTGTCCCGTGTGATCTCGTGGTTCGAAATTCCCGCGTTCGACCTGGAGCGCGCGGCCCGTTTTTATGAAACCGCCCTCGACACCGCGCTGCAACGCGACGTGGTCGGCGGCGTGCCGATGGCGCTGTTCGCTCACACCGATACCGAAACCGGCGGATGCATCGTGTTCAATCCGCACGACGCGAAGCCTGACCCGAAGGGCGTGCTCGTGTATCTGAACGCCCAGCCTTCGGTCACGGCTGTGCTCGACCGCGTGGAAAGAGCCGGCGGCAAGCAGCAGGGGCCCGCTGTCGAACTGCCAAACAACTACGGCTATATCGGCTTCTTCATCGACACCGAGGGCAACCGCGTCGGCCTGCATGCACCGAAGCTCGGTTAGTCGCAGCCGGGCGCCGCGCAAGCGCCCGGCGCTATCATCTGGGGTTATCCAGACCATCGCGCCGATCACCGCGCCCGCCTTCGCGACCGCCCAGCCATGACCCGCCGCGCCGACCGCCTTTTTCGCATCGCCGAACTGCTGCGTGGCCGGCGTCTCACTACCGCCCAGCAACTGGCCGACTGGCTCGAAGTCTCGCCGCGCACGGTCTATCGCGACGTGCGCGACCTGCAACTCTCGGGCGTGCCCATCGAAGGCGAGGCGGGCATCGGCTACCGGCTCGCGCGCACGGCGAGCCTGCCGCCGCTCACCTTCACCGCCGACGAACTCACCGCGCTCGCGGTGGGCGCGCGCATGGCCGAATCGTGGGGCGGCGCCGCGCTCGCGAGCGGCGCACGCGGCGCGCTCGCGAAGATCGCCGCCGCCATGCCGGCGGAAAAGCGCGCGGTGCTGGAGCGCCTCGCCGTGTTCGCGCCGGCCTATCACATGGATCACGCGTTCTCGGACAAGCTCGACGCGCTGCATCGCGCCGTCGACACGCGGCTCGTCGTGCGCTTCGCGTACTGCGACCGCATCGGCGCGCATACCGAGCGGCGCATCTGGCCGCTGGGGCTCGTGTACTGGGGCGCACAGTGGACCGTGGGCGCCTGGTGCGAAATGCGCGAGGACTTTCGCAACTTCAACATCGCGCGCATGGAAAACGTGGAAGTACTCGAGCAGTTTCCCGATGTAAGCGGCCGGCGGCTCGCCGACTACTTGCGCCGCGTGAATGCGCCTTCGCTGTGAGCGGTCGCCATACTGCGGCCGCCCACGAAAAAGGCGCGCATCGCTGCGCGCCTTTCGCGTGGGTTTGAATCAAGCGGCGCTTACTCCACCGCTTTCACCATTTCCTCGATCACCTTCTTCGCGTCGCCGAACACCATCATCGTCTTGTCCATGTAGAACAGCTCGTTGTCGAGGCCCGCGTAGCCCGCCGCCATCGAACGCTTGTTCACGATGATCGTACGTGCCTTGTACGCCTCGATGATCGGCATGCCCGCGATCGGCGACTTCGGATCGTTCTTCGCCGCCGGATTCACCACGTCGTTCGCGCCGAGCACGAGCACGACATCGGTCTGGCCAAACTCGTTGTTGATGTCCTCCATCTCGAACACAAGGTCATACGGCACTTCGGCTTCCGCGAGCAGCACGTTCATGTGGCCCGGCATACGGCCCGCCACCGGGTGGATCGCGTAGCGCACGTCCACGCCCTTTTCGACGAGCTTGTCGGTGAGTTCCTTTAACGCATGCTGCGCGCGCGCCACCGCGAGGCCATAGCCCGGCACGATCACGACGCTTTCCGCATTGCCGAGCATGAACGCCGCATCGTCGGCGGAACCCGACTTCACCGGACGCTGCTCCTGCGCCCCACCCGCCGCCGCCGCGCCCGCTTCGCCGCCGAAGCCGCCCAGCAGCACGTTGAAGAACGAGCGGTTCATCGCGTGGCACATGATGTACGACAGGATCGCGCCTGAAGAGCCCACCAGCGACCCCGCGATGATCAGCATGGCGTTGTTCAGCGAGAAGCCGATGCCCGCCGCCGCCCACCCCGAGTACGAGTTCAGCATCGAGACGACCACCGGCATGTCCGCGCCGCCGATCGGGATGATGATGAGCACGCCCAGCGCGAACGCGATCAGCGTCATGATGATGAACGGCAGCCACGACTGCGTGAGGAAGAACAGGATACCGAAGCCGATCATGCCGATCGCGAGCATCAGGTTGATCAGATGCTGGCCCGGATAGACCACCGGCGCGCCCTGGAACAGGCGGAACTTGTACTTGCCCGAGAGCTTGCCGAACGCGATGACCGAGCCGCTGAAGGTGATCGCGCCGACGAACGTGCCGATGAACAGCTCGATGCGGTTGCCATACGGCAGGAAGCCCGGATATGGCGCGTCTTCTGCGACCAGTCCGAACGCGGCTGGTTCAGAGACGACCGCATACGCGATGCACACCGCCGCGAGACCGATCAGCGAGTGCATGGCCGCGACGAGTTCGGGCATCTTCGTCATCTCGACGCGCGCGGCGACGTAGGCGCCCAGACCGCCGCCCACCACAAGTGCCGCGAATAGCAGCGCGAGACCGAGCCCGAGATTCGAGCCGAACTGTGCGGATTCCTTCGCGATCAGCGCAAGCGTGGTGAGAATGGCGATGGCCATGCCGACCATGCCGAACATGTTGCCGGCGCGCGCGCTCTTCGGATTCGACAGCCCCTTGAGCGCCTGGATGAAGCACACCGACGCCACCAGGTAAAGCAGCGTAACGACGTTCATGCTCATTTACGCGCCCTCCTTGCTGGCAGGAGAGGAGAGCTTTTTCGGCTCTTTCTTGCGGAACATCTCCAGCATTCGCCTCGTGACGAGGAACCCGCCGAACACATTCACGGCCGCGAGCAGCACGGCAAAGGTGCCGAAGAACTTGCCCGGACCGCCCACGGTGAGGCCCGTGGCGAGCATCGCGCCCACGATCACGATCGCCGAGATCGCATTGGTCACGGCCATGAGCGGCGTATGCAGCGCGGGCGTGACGTTCCAGACCACGTGATAGCCCACGTACACGGCCAGCACGAAGATGATCAGGTTGATGACGGTATGGTTGATGACTTCCATTCCTGTTCTCCCCTTATGTCTTGCGCGTGACCTGGCCGTCGCGAGCCAGCAGCGTGGCCGCGACGATGTCGTCCGCGAGATCGATGTTGAGCGTGCCTTCCTTCGTGATGATCAGCTTCAGGAAGTCGAGCAGGTTGCGCGCGTAGAGGGCCGAGGCGTCGGCGGCGACCATCGAGGCGAGGTTCGTGTAGCCGCAGATCTGCACGCCGTGGTGCGTCACCACCTTGTCGGCCTCGGTGAGCGGGCAGTTGCCGCCACGCCGGCCGCTTGCCGGATCGGCAACGGGGCCGCGTCCTGCCGCGAGGTCGATCACCACCGAGCCCGGCTTCATCGCCTGCACCGTTTCCGAGGGCAGCAGCGTCGGTGCGTCGCGGCCCGGAATCAGCGCGGTCGAAATGACGATGTCCGCCTGCTTCGCGCGCTCGTGCACCAGCGCCGACTGCCGCGCGAGCCACGATGGCGGCATGGGCCGCGCGTAGCCGCCCACGCCAACGGCCGCTTCGCGCTCCTCATCGGTTTCGTACGGCACGTCGAGGAATTTCCCGCCGAGCGACTCGATCTGCTCCTTGACCGCAGGGCGCACGTCGGAAGCCTCGATCACCGCGCCCAAACGCCGCGCCGTGGCAATGGCCTGCAGGCCCGCCACGCCCGCGCCGAGAATCAGCACGCGCGCGGCCTTCACCGTACCGGCGGCGGTCATCAGCATCGGCATGAAGCGCGGGTAAAGGTTCGAGGCCACGAGCACCGCCTTGTACCCGGCGATGTTGGCCTGCGACGACAGCACATCGAGGCTTTGCGCGCGCGTGGTGCGCGGCGCGGCTTCGAGCGCGAAGGCCGTCACGCCAGCCTCGGCCAGCTTCGCGGCGTTTTCCGCATTAAAGGGATCGAGCATGCCCACCAGCACCGCGCCGCGCTTCATAAACGGCAATTCGCTGACGGTGGGCGACTGGACCTTGAGTACGAGGTCCGCGCCGAAGGCCGTGGCGGCATCGGCAACCTGCGCGCCTACGGCCGTGTACGCCTCGTCGAGATAGCTCGCGCCGGCGCCCGCGCCGGCCTGGATCGTGACCGTGTGGCCCTGGGCGACGTACTTCTTGACTGTCTCCGGCGTCGCGGCCACGCGGGTTTCGTTCGCCCGCGTCTCTGCAGGCACTCCGATATGCATCGTTGTTTCCTCCTCGACCTTCTTGTTCTAGCTGTTCTGGCTCGAATCGAGCGAAGGGAGGCCGACATACGGCGTTCAGGCGCCGGCATCCATTGCAACGGCAAACGACGGCACCACTTTAACCGAAAGCAGCGGCGGCTTTGTAGCGGGAATTGCCCGCTTTTGTGCGATGCACACAACACGCTGCGTCGTCCGACCGGACGGTCGGCAGCGCCCGGCGAGCCGGGCATACGCCCCGCCTGCGGCCGATCCGGGGCCCGATCCGGCCCCGGGCAGCGTTCGCGCCGTCCCGGTAAAATACTGGCCCATGAATGAGCAAACCTGGGCACCCCACGTCACCGTGGCCGCGATCGTCGAGCGCGATGGGCGTTTTCTGCTTGTCGAAGAGCACACGCCAGCCGGCCTGCGCCTGAACCAGCCGGCCGGGCATCTGGAAGCGGGCGAGACGCTGCACGAGGCCGTGGTGCGCGAAACGCTAGAGGAAACCGCGTATGCATTCACGCCGGCGGCATTAGTCGGCGTGTATATGACGCACTTCGGCAAGCCAGGCGAAAGCGGCGCGACGTACGTGCGCTTCACGTACTGCGGCAGTGTCGCAGCCGGGCCCGAAAACCGCGCGCTCGATCCCGACATCGTGCGTACGGTGTGGATGAGCGCCGACGAGTTGCGCGCGGCAAGCGAGCGCCATCGCACGCCGCTCGTCATGCGCTGTGTCGACGATTACCTCACAGGCAAGCGCGTGCCGCTGGATTTCATCCAGACGCACGCGACGGCGCCCAAGGCAGCACCCAGGATGAACTAAGGCAGCAAGGAAATGAGCAAACGTAAGGTCGTGGTAGGCATGTCGGGCGGCGTCGATTCGTCGGTGACCGCATGGCTGCTCAAGGAGCAGGGGTTCGACGTCGTCGGTCTCTTCATGAAGAACTGGGAAGACGACGACGACGGCGAGTACTGCTCGACGCGCCAGGACTGGATCGATGTGGTGTCGGTCGCGGACCTGATCGGCATCGACGTGGAAGCGGTGAACTTCGCCGCCGAATACAAGGACCGTGTGTTCGCGGAGTTCCTGCGCGAGTATTCCGCGGGCCGCACGCCGAACCCGGACGTGCTCTGCAACGCCGAGATCAAGTTCAAGGCCTTTCTGGACCACGCCATGTCGCTCGGCGCGGAAACGATCGCCACGGGTCACTATGCGCGCGTGCGCCAGAACCACGAGCGTGGCGGTCGTTTCGAACTGCTGAAGGCGCTCGACCACACGAAAGATCAGTCGTACTTCCTGCATCGCCTGAATCAGGCGCAGCTTTCGAAGACGATGTTCCCGCTCGGCGAAATTCCGAAAACGAAGGTGCGCGAGATCGCCGAGAAGATCGGCCTGCCGAACGCGAAAAAGAAGGATTCCACAGGAATCTGCTTCATCGGCGAGCGGCCGTTTCGCGACTTCCTCAACCGCTATCTGCCAACCAGGCCCGGCCCGATGATGACGCCCGACGGCAAGGTCGTGGGCGAGCACATCGGTCTTGCGTTCTACACGTTCGGGCAGCGCAAGGGCATCGGCCTTGGCGGCAGCAAGGACGGCAGCGGCGACCCGTGGTTCGTGGCGGGCAAGGACATGGCCTCGAACACGCTTTACGTCGTGCAAGGCCACGATCATCCGTGGCTGCTCGCGCACGAGCTGCGTGCGGGCAACGTGAGCTGGGTGGCGGGCGAGCCGCCGGCGCAGGACCATGCGTGCGGCGCGAAAACGCGTTATCGCCAGGCCGATGCGCCCTGCTCGTTCCATACCGCAGACGAATTCGGTGCGGGCCAGTTCACGCTGCGTTTTCCAGATGCGCAATGGGCCGTCACGCCCGGCCAGTCGGCGGTGCTCTATGACGGCGACGTGTGCCTCGGCGGCGGCATCATCGAAGCGGTGACGACGCTCGCGCCGCACGTGCCCGCGGTACTCCCGCCCGAAGCGCCGAAGAAAAAAAAGAAGCGCGTAGCGCGCAAGAAGCCCGCTGCGGCCACGACGGCGTGACGCAAGCACCGTCAAGCAAAACGTAAGCGAACACCGCGCGGCGCCTTGGGCGCCGCTTTTTTTTGCAGTCTTTCGATGCCTGCCGAACGCCGCTCAAACGGCATGCCCGCTTCCCTGCCAGATTCACGAACTTGCGGCATCATTCCCGCAAGCCGCGCCCGGCAACCGCGCGGCTGACGCGCACCGCCCCTTCACGAGAGGAGTGCCAGGTGCGCGCATTACATCAAGTTCGAGGAGTCCCCCCAATGTTTTCCCGACGTTATCTCGCCATGTGGGGCGCGGTGCTGCTGCTCGCGGCCTGCGTCGCCGCGGCTGCGCTCCATCACCTGTCGTGGTACTGCGTGATCGTGCCCGCGCTGCTCGTCGCGCTCGGCCTCTACGACATGTTCCAGGAGCGCCACGCGATCCTGCGCAACTATCCGATCTGGGGCCATCTGCGCTTTCTGTTCGAGTTCGTGCGACCCGAGATCCGCCAGTACTTCGTCGAGGACGACACCGACGAAAAGCCGTTCTCGCTCGCTCAGCGCAGCCTCGTCTACCAGCGCGCGAAGAACGCGGTGGACAGCCGCCCGTACGGCACCGAACTCGACGTGAAGGCCGTGGGCCACGAATGGATCAGCCATTCGCTCGCGCCCACGAAGCTCGCCGGCAGCGACTTCCGCGTGCTTGTAGGCGCGAACCGCGCGCAACCGTACTCGATGTCGATCTTCAACATCTCGGCGATGAGCTTCGGCGCACTTTCCGCAAACGCGATCCGCGCGCTCAACATGGGCGCGAAGAAAGGCGGCTTCGCGCACGACACCGGCGAAGGCTCGATGTCGAAGTATCACCGCGAGAATGGCGGCGACATCATCTGGGAAATCGCCTCGGGCTACTTCGGCTGCCGCAACGACGACGGCACCTTCAGCGCCGATAAATTCCAGCGCCTCGCGAACGAGCCGCAAGTGAAGATGATCGAGGTGAAGCTCTCGCAGGGCGCGAAGCCGGGCCACGGCGGCATGCTGCTCGCCGCGAAGGTCACGCCCGAGATCGCCGAAACGCGCGGCATTCCGATCGGCAAGGATTGTGTCTCGCCCGCGCGCCACTCGGAGTTTTCCACGCCGCGCGGGCTGCTCGAATTCGTCGACCGCCTGCGCAAGCTCTCGGGCGGCAAGCCCACGGGCTTCAAGCTGTGCATCGGGCATCCGTGGGAGTTTTTCGGCATCGCCAAGGCGATGCTCGAAACCGGCATCCTGCCCGACTTCATCGTCGTGGACGGCGCGGAAGGCGGCACGGGCGCGGCGCCGCTCGAATTCACCGACCATATCGGCACGCCGCTGCAGGAAGGGCTGCTCCTCGTGCACAACACGCTCGTCGGCATCGGCCTGCGCGACAAGATCAGGATCGGCGCGAGCGGCAAGATCATCACCGCGTTCGATATCGCGCGCACGCTCGCGATCGGCGCGGACTGGGTGAACTCGGCGCGCGGCTTCATGTTCGCCGTGGGCTGCATCCAGGCACAGAAGTGCCATTCGGACCGCTGCCCCACTGGCGTCGCCACGCAAGACCCCGTGCGCCAGCGCGCGCTGAACGTGCCGGACAAGGGCGAGCGCGTCTTCAACTTCCATCACAACACGCTGCACGCGCTGCAAGAGCTGATTCAGGCCGCGGGCCTTTCGAGCCCGTCGGATCTGCGCGCGCATCACATCGTGCGGCGCGTGTCGTCGTATGAGGTGAAGCTGATGTCGGAGTTGCTCAAGTACCTGAAGCCCGGCGATCTGCTCGAAGGCCGCTATCGCTATCAGCTGTATGAGAAGTGGTGGCCGGTCGCGCGCAGCGATTCGTTCGCGCCGGCGGAGGAAAAGATCGTCTGAGCAAGACGATGTGTGGCCCACACGAAAACGCCCGACGGCACGCAATGCCGTCGGGCGTTTTCACCTCGACCGCGTATGAACGGCCGATCAGCCTTGCGGCACCGTGTCGATGAACGACTGGCGCTGCGAAAGCTTCTCGAAGTGGCGCGCGAGATTCGGATGCGCCTCGCGCCAGTTCAGCTCCGGCATGCGGAAGTCGAGATAGCCGAGCGCGCAGCCCACAGAGATATCCGCGATCGTGTAGCGGTTGCCCGCGCACCACGGGTTGCCGTCGAGCCCCTTGGCCATCGCGGCGAGACCTTCGTGGATCTTGCGCTCCTGGCGCTTCACCCACGCCTCGTTGCGCTGCTCCGGCGTGCGTTGCGTGCCTTCGAGGCGAATCAGCACGGTGGCGTCGAGCATGCCGTCCGCGAGCGCCTCCCAGCAACGCACCTCGATACGCTCACGGCCGGCGGGCGGAATGAGCTTGGCCACGGGCGAGAGCATGTCGACGTACTCGCAGATCACGCGCGAGTCGAACACGGCCTCGCCGTCGTCCATCACGAGACACGGAACCTTGCCGAGCGGGTTGAAATCGTGAATCTCCGTTTCTTCGCCCCACACGTTTTCGAGCACCAGCTTGTAGTCGATTTTCTTTTCAGCGAGCGTGATCCGCGCCTTGCGGACATACGGGCTGCCGAGCGAACCGATAAGTTTCATACCACCTGCCTTTTCTGGAATCCGGCCGAAGTATACGTTGGATTCGCATTTTTCTGACGTGCCGCCTGTTGCGGTGCAGGATTTTTCCTACAAATGATGTAGGCAGGAGACAACCTCGGCGGCAGCGGCGCTCCCGGTGCGCGTGACCGCGACCGCGCGCGTCCGTCTGTAGCCAGCGCTACAATCTCACGATGGACTCGACCCTCAAGCACAGCGCCCCGGCCGCCTCGAGCGAAGCCCACCCAGCCGCGAACGTGGCCGACGCAGCCGACATGCAGCGCGGCCCCGACGGCGGCGCGGCGCTCTATCGCGCGCGCCGCGAGCGCGTGCTTGCGGCGCTGCGCGCGCAAGGCGGTGGCGTCGCGCTCGTGCCGACCGCACCCGAAACGCTGCGCAATCGCGACGCGGACTATCCCTACCGGCACGACAGCTACTTCTACTACCTCACCGGCTTCACGGAGCCCGAGGCGCTGCTCGTGCTCGACGCGAATGCAGGTGAAAACCAGCCCGCCGCGATCCTGTTCTGCCGCGCGAAGAACGTCGAGCGCGAAACGTGGGAAGGCTTTCGCTTCGGTCCCGACGCCGCGCGTGAGGCGTTCGGCTTCGACGCCGCATTTCCCTTCGACGAACTCGACGCACGCATCCCGCCGCTCATCGCGAACCGTCCGGCGCTGCACTATGCGCTCGCGACTTCCGGGCGCTTCGACGCGCAGGTGAAGCGCTGGATCGACGCCGTGCGCGCGCAGGGGCGCAGCGGCGTCACCGCGCCCGCCGCCGCCTACGACCTGCTGCCGCTGCTCGACGACATGCGAGTGATCAAGGACGCACACGAACTCGACACGATGCGCCGCGCCGCGAAAATCTCGGCGCTCGCGCATGTGCGTGCAATGCAGACGTGCCGGCCCGGCATGCGCGAATACGAGATCGAGGCGGAGCTGCTGTACACGTTCCGCAAGCACGGCGCGCAGGCGCCGGCCTACGGGTCGATCGTCGCGGCAGGCGCAAATGCATGCGTGCTGCACTACCCCGCGGGCAATGCGGTGGCGCGCGAGGGCGACCTCGTGCTCATCGACGCCGCGTGCGAGTTGAACGGCTACGCCTCGGACATCACGCGCACATTTCCCGCGAGCGGCCGCTTCACGAGCGCACAACGCGAGCTTTACGACATCGTGCTCGCCGCCCAGCAGGCCGCCATCGACGCCACGTGCGCCGGCGTGAACTTCGAGGCGCCGCACGACGCGGCAGTGCGCGTGCTCGCGCAGGGACTGCTCGATACCGGCATCGTCGACCGAGAGCGCTTTGCGAGCGTCGACGACGTGATCGCCGAGCGCGCCTACGCGCGCTTCTATATGCATCGCACAGGGCATTGGCTCGGCATGGATGTGCATGACGCGGGCGACTACCGTGAACGCGGTGAACGTGGCGTCGCGGCGAGCGCCGGAAACCCCGACGCCCCGCCGCCCTGGCGCACGCTGCGGCCCGGCATGACGCTCACGATCGAGCCCGGCCTCTACATCCGCGCAGCCGAGGACGTGCCCGAGCGCTACTGGGACATCGGCATTCGCATCGAGGACGACGCGATCGTCACCGAAACGGGCTGCGAGCTGATCACGCGCGGTGTGCCGGTTGCCGCCGATGAAATCGAAGCGCTGATGCAAAACGCGCAGCGCGGCGCCTGACGCGAAGCGCAAACGCACACACGACCGCACACGCGCGAAGTTCCCACACGAAGCGAAACAAACGACATGAACGCAGTTTCCGGCAGCACGCACGACACCTCCACCGGCGCGAACGCACACGCTCATTTCGATCACGATGTGACGATCGTCGGCGCTGGACCGGTGGGTCTTGCGCTCGCGGGCTGGCTCGCGCGGCGCAGCGCCACGCAAGGGCTCTCGATCGCGCTGATCGATGCGCGCGAACCCGAGGACAGCGCCAGCGACCCGCGCGCCATTGCCGTTTCGCAGGGCAGCCGCACGCTGCTCGAAGCGCTCGCGTGGCCGCACGACGCGACGCCCATCGAGCGCATTCACGTTTCGCAGCGCGGCCATTTCGGGCGTACGTTGATCGACCGGCACGACTACGACCTGCCCGCGCTCGGCTACGTGGCCCGCTATGGCACGATCGTTCAGGCGCTCGCGCGCGCCGTGCGCGGCACGCAGGTGCACTGGCTGCATCACACGCAGGCGCACGATCCTGTCGTGGAGCACGACGGCGTGACGCTGCCGGTCGTGAGCGCGGGGGTCGAGCGGCAGTTGCGCACGCGCATCCTCGTGAACGCCGAAGGCGGGCTGTATCGCGCGCTGCCGCAACGCGACGCGCAGGACGCTTCCGACGAAGCCGACGCGAAAGCCGTCGTGCCGGCCGCCGAAACCAAACGCACGCGCGACTACGGCCAAACGGCGCTGGTCGGCGTGGTGACGCTCGCGGCCCCGCAGCCGCATGTGGCATGGGAGCGCTTCACGAGTGAAGGCCCGATTGCGCTCCTGCCGATGGGCGGCGTGCGCGGCGCGGACTACGCGCTCGTGTGGTGCTGCTCGCCCGCGCAAGCCGAGCGCCGCGCGCAGCTTTGCGACATCGATTTGCTCGCCGAGCTCGGCTTGGCGTTCGGTGCGCGCATGGGCCGCTTCACGCAGATCCACGCTCGCGCGGCGTTCCCGCTCGGTTTGAACGCGCTCGATGCGCTGGTTTCCGGCAACGGCCGCATCGCGGCAGTCGGCAATGCCGCGCAAACGCTGCATCCGGTGGCAGGCCAAGGCCTCAATCTCGGCCTGCGCGACGCCCACGCCCTCGCCGATTCGCTCGCGCAACACGGCGCCACGCCGCGCGCGCTCGCCGAGTTCGCGGGCCGCCGCGCGTTCGACCGGCGCATGACGATCGGCGCGACGGATACCCTCGCCCGCTTCTTCACCGTCGATTTCGGTCCGCTCGCCACGCTGCGTGGGCTCGCGCTCACGGCGCTCGAATTCGCCCCGCCAGTGAAGACGGCGCTCGCGCGCCAGATGATGTTCGGACAGAGGAGTTGATGCGGCTAACTAAGGGTCGCATCGCTTTTTTTTAACCTGATTGTTTGCACGCTGAAGCGCAGCCCAGCAACAAGACCAGGGTCCGCGCAGCGCGACCTTGCATCCCGTTAACGCTAAAATACGCGTTTCCCCTTTTGCAAATACACGCCGTTCGCCGCGCCAGCCGGATTGCCATCCGGGTCGCGGCACCGGCCTCGCCCGCGCGTCATGTTCACTATCGGCCGTCACACCCTGCGTAATAACCTGTTCGTCGCCCCCATGGCGGGTGTCACGGACAGGCCGTTCCGCCAGCTGTGCAAGCGCCTCGGCGCGGGCTATGCGGTGTCCGAAATGGTCGCCTCCAACGCGCAGCTCTGGAAGAGCGAAAAGACCATGCGCCGCGCCAATCACGCGGGCGAAGTGGAACCCATCTCCGTGCAGATCGCCGGCGCCGATCCGGACATGATGGCCGAAGCCGCGCGCTACAACGTGGCGAACGGCGCGCAGATCATCGACATCAACATGGGCTGCCCGGCCAAAAAGGTCTGCAACGTCGCGGCCGGCTCGGCGCTGCTGCAGAACGAACCGCTTGTCGCGCGCATCGTCAAGGCCGTGGTCGACGCCGTGGGCGTGGGCCCCGACGCCGTGCCCGTCACGCTCAAGATCCGCACGGGCTGGGACCGCGACAATCGCAACGCGCTCACCATCGCGCGCATTGCCGAGGAAAGCGGCATTTCCATGCTCACCGTGCACGGCCGTACGCGCGCCGACCTCTATCACGGTGAAGCGGAGTACGAAACGATCGCCGCGGTGAAAGCCGCGGCACGGATTCCGGTGGTCGCCAACGGCGACATTACGTCGCCGCAAAAGGCGCGCGAGGTCCTTGCGCTCACGGGCGCAGACGCCATCATGATCGGCCGCGCGGCGCAGGGGCGCCCGTGGCTGTTCCGCGAAATCGAGCATTTCCTCGCGACGGGCGAGCTGTTGCCGCCGCCGCGCGTGGACGAAATCCAGTCGATCATGAATGAGCATCTGGAGGACCACTACGCGTTTTATGGGGAATTTACAGGCGTGCGTACTGCGCGCAAGCATATCGGCTGGTACACTCGCGGCCTTTGCGGCGCCAATACGTTCCGGCATCGCATGAATACGCTGGACACCACGCGCGAGCAGCTCGTCGCCGTCAACCAGTTCTTCGACGAACAGAAGGCGCGCTCCGAGCGCCTCGTCTACGTCGACGACGAGAACAACGACAGCGACGGCAGCGACGAATCAACCGATCGACTGGCAGCATGAGCAAGCACAACATCGAACAATCCGTCCGCGAGAGCCTTGGCATCTACTTCCAGGACCTCGACGGCAGCAATCCGCACGACGTCTACGAAATGGTAATGGCGTGCGTCGAAAAACCGATGCTCGAGGTGGTGCTCGAGCAGGCAGGCGGCAATCAGTCGCTGGCCGCCGAGTATCTCGGCATCAACCGCAACACGCTGCGCAAGAAGCTCCAGCAGCACGGCCTGCTGTAACGCCGCTGCGTTTTACTGGACCTTCGGCGCGGACTCCTCGATCTATCGGCAACTCTCCCACATCATGATCAAGCAAGCGCTCATCTCCGTTTCCGACAAGGCAGGCATTGTCGACTTCGCGAAATCCCTCTCGGATCTCGGCGTCAAGATCCTGTCGACCGGCGGCACCGCGAAACTGCTCGCGGACGCGGGGCTTCCCGTCACCGAAGTGGCCGACTACACCGGCTTCCCGGAAATGCTCGATGGGCGCGTGAAAACGCTGCACCCGAAGGTCCACGGCGGCATCCTCGCGCGCCGCGACCTGCCCGAGCACATGGCCGCGCTGGAAAAGCACGACATCCCGACGATCGACCTGCTCGTCGTGAACCTCTACCCGTTCGTCCAGACGGTGTCGAAGGACGAGTGCACGCTCGAAGACGCGATCGAGAACATCGATATTGGCGGCCCGACCATGCTGCGCTCGGCGGCGAAGAACCACCGCGACGTGACTGTCGTGGTCGACCCCGCCGACTACGCGAAGGTGCTGGAAGAGATGCGCGCGAACGGCAACACCGTGAGCTACGCCACGAACTTCCGCCTTGCGACCAAGGTGTTCTCGCACACGGCGCAGTACGACGGTGCGATCACGAACTACCTCACGAGCCTGACCGACGCGCTCGAGCACAAGTCGCGCAACACCTACCCGGCCGTGCTGAACCTCGCGTTCGACAAGGTCCAGGACCTGCGCTACGGCGAAAACCCGCACCAGAGCGCCGCGTTCTACCGCGACCTCACGACGCCCGCCGGCGCACTCGCGAACTATAAGCAGCTCCAGGGCAAGGAACTGTCGTACAACAACATCGCCGACTCGGACGCGGCATGGGAATGCGTGAAGACGTTCGACGCCCCGGCCTGCGTGATCATCAAGCACGCCAACCCGTGCGGCGTGGCGATCGGCACGAACGCGCTCGAAGCGTATTCGAAGGCGTTCCAGACCGACCCGACCTCGGCGTTCGGCGGCATCATCGCGTTCAACCGCGAAGTGGACGAAGCGGCGGCTCAAGCCGTGGCGAAGCAGTTCGTCGAAGTGCTGATCGCGCCGTCGTTCTCGGAGGCCGCGAAGGCCGTGTTCGCCGCGAAGCAGAACGTGCGTCTGCTCGAAATCGCGCTGGGCGATGGCCATAACGCGTTCGATCTGAAGCGCGTGGGCGGCGGCCTGCTCGTGCAATCGCTCGACGCGAAGAACGTGCAGCCGCACGAACTGCGCGTGGTGACGAAGCGCCACCCGACGCCGAAGGAAATGGACGACCTGCTGTTCGCATGGCGTGTCGCGAAGTTCGTGAAGTCGAACGCCATCGTGTTCTGCGCGAACGGCATGACGATGGGTGTGGGCGCGGGCCAGATGAGCCGCGTGGACTCGGCGCGCATCGCCAGCATCAAGGCAGAGAACGCGGGCCTCAAGCTCGCGGGTACGGCAGTCGCGTCGGACGCGTTCTTCCCGTTCCGTGACGGTCTCGACGTGGTGGTCAACGCGGGCGCGACCTGCGTGATCCAGCCGGGCGGCTCGATGCGCGACGACGAAGTGATCGCCGCCGCCGACGAGCACAACATCGCCATGGTGATGACGGGCATTCGCCACTTCCGTCACTGATCCTTGCGTGCGGCGCGTGACCTGCACGTGACGCGCCGCTTGAGCCGAGCCCGCCGGACTTGCGTCCCGCGGGCTTTTTCTTTGCGCGGCGCGCCGTGTTCGCTCGCGCCGTCGAGGCTCGCGGCATCCATGCCGTTCGTTGTACCATCGCAGCACATCCGTTTTCCCCGCATTTCATGAGAATTCTCGGCATCGACCCCGGCTTGCGCGTCACCGGCTTCGGCGTGATCGAGCGTCACGGTCATCAGCTCACGTATGTCGCAAGCGGCGTCATCCGCACCGCCGATGCCGATCTGCCCACGCGCCTCGGCACCATCTTCGAGGGCGTCTCCACGCTGATCCGCCAGCACGCGCCCGATCAGGCCGCGATCGAAAAGGTCTTCGTCAACGTCAATCCGCAGTCGACGCTCCTGCTCGGGCAGGCGCGCGGCGCGGCCATTTGCGGGCTGGTTTCGGGCGGTGTGCCGGTGGCCGAGTACACCGCGCTGCAGCTCAAGCAGGCCGTAGTCGGCTACGGACGCGCGACCAAGGAGCAGATGCAGCAAATGGTGGTGCGCCTGCTCGCCCTCACGGGCACGCCCGGCACCGACGCCGCCGACGCGCTCGGCATGGCGATCTGCCACGCCCACGGCGGGGATGCGCTTGCCACGCTCGGCGGGCTTGCCCCTGCGCTCGCGAAGAAGGGCATGCGGGTGCGGCGCGGACGGTTGATTGGGTGAACGCGCGGCTACACGCGTAACGGATACGCCTGGCCGAACAGCCAACGTTCCCGCTGCGCGCTCCGCATTGCCCTGCCCTCCGCTACACTCTTGAGCTTTCCCTCATCACAGAAACCGCCATGATCGGTCGCATTGCCGGCGTATTGCTGGAAAAGAACCCGCCGCACCTGCTCATCGACTGCAACGGCGTCGGCTACGAAGTCGACGTGCCGATGAGCACGTTCTACAACCTGCCCGGCACCGGCGAAAAAATCGTGTTGCTCACGCAGATGATCGTGCGCGAAGACGCGCATCTGCTCTTCGGCTTCGGCACGCAGGAGGAGCGCAAGACGTTTCGCGAGTTGCTCAAGATCAGCGGCATCGGCGCACGCATGGCGCTCGCCGTGCTTTCGGGCATGAGCGTGCACGACCTCTCGCAAGCGGTCACCCAGCAAGATGCGGCGCGCCTCACGCGTGTGCCCGGCATCGGCAAGAAAACCGCCGAGCGTCTGCTGCTCGAACTCAAGGGCAAGCTCGGTGCGGACCTCGGCGCGATGGCCGCCGCCGCTTCGCCTTCCGACCACGCAAACGACATCCTCAACGCGCTGCTCGCGCTCGGCTATTCGGAGAAGGAAGCGCTCGCCGCGATCAAGAACGTGCCTGCCGGCACCGGCGTTTCCGAAGGCATCAAGCTCGCGCTCAAGGCGCTTTCGAAGGGCTGATCGCCTACGCGCAGGCTCGCGCCTGGCTGTTAGTTGCGGCGGCATCGCGGGGTTCGGGACGGGCCGCCGCCGCATAGTCTGCGCGGTACAATCGCTGGATGATCGAAACCGACAAACTCGCCGCCAACCACGCCAGCGCCGACCGCGTGATCGCCGCCACGCCCGCCTCGACCCACGAGGAAGCGTTCGAACGCGCGTTGCGCCCGCGCCAGCTCGACGAATATGTCGGCCAGGAAAAGGTGCGCGGCCAGCTCGAGATCTTTATCGAGGCTGCTAAGCGCCGTTCCGAACCGCTCGACCACGTGCTGCTGTTCGGGCCGCCGGGCCTCGGCAAGACGACGCTCGCGCACATCATCGCGCGCGAAATGGGGGTCAATCTGCGGCAGACGTCTGGGCCCGTGCTGGAGCGCGCGGGCGATCTCGCGGCGCTGCTCACCAATCTCGAAGCCAACGACGTGCTCTTCATCGACGAAATTCACCGGCTCTCGCCGGTCGTCGAGGAAATCCTGTATCCGGCGCTCGAGGACTACCAGATCGACATCATGATCGGCGAAGGGCCGGCCGCGCGCAGCGTGAAGCTCGACCTACAGCCGTTCACGCTGGTGGGCGCGACCACGCGCGCTGGCATGCTCACGAACCCGCTGCGCGATCGCTTCGGCATCGTGTCGCGCCTCGAGTTCTACAACGCGGGTGAGCTCTCGCGCATCGTGCAGCGCTCCGCTTCGCTGCTCGGCGCGCAGATCCATCCCGATGGCGCGCTCGAAATCGCGCGCCGCTCGCGCGGCACGCCGCGTATTGCGAACCGCCTGCTGCGGCGTGTGCGCGACTACGCCGAAGTCAAAGCCGACGGCGCGATCACCGCCAAGGTCGCCGACGCCGCGCTGCGCATGCTCGACGTCGACCCCGTGGGCTTCGATCTGATGGACCGCAAGCTGCTCGAAGCCATCCTGCACAAATTCGACGGCGGCCCGGTGGGCGTGGACAACCTTGCCGCAGCAATCGGCGAGGAGCGCGACACGATCGAGGACGTGCTCGAACCGTATCTGATCCAGCAGGGCTATCTGCAGCGCACGCCGCGCGGCCGCGTGGCCACGCAACTCAGCTACCGCCACTTCGGCCTCACGGTGCCGGACGACGCATCGGCAGGCGGCGACTGGGAACCGGACGCGTCGTAAGCGCACCGCTTACGCAACATCAACGCAGCGCGAGCGAGAGCACGATGTCCGATCACGCCGGCTTGCCTCCCAACGCGCCCGAGCCGACCGGCCTTGCCGGTCAACTCGTGCGCCGCCTGCGCATGACGCTTGCCGAAAGCATCACGCATCTCACCACAGGCAGTGGCCCGAGACTCGATTACTCGCATCCGCCGGGCGACCCCGGCCTCTTCGGCCCCGACGCCGTTTGCTGGAAAGTCCACGCCGATTTCGCCGCGATGATGGCGGGCGGCGTCAGTGCGCTGCTGCTCCAGGCGCTGCATCCGCTCGCGCTCGCCGGTGTGTGGGACCATTCGACGTTTCGTATCGACATACTCGGGCGGCTGCGGCGCACCGCGACCTTCATTGCGGGCACGACGTACGGCAGCCGCGCCGACGCGCTGGCTCTGATTGACCGCGTCAAGACGATCCACCTCGCCGTGACGGGCGCCGCACCCGATGGCCGCCCCTATCGCGCGAGCGATCCCGAGTTGCTGACGTGGGTGCACGTGGCCGAAGTGTCGAGCTTTCTCGGCGCGTATTTACGCTTCGTGAATCCCGCACTGCCAGGCGCGATGCAGGATCAGTACTACGCCGAAGTCGCGCGCATTGCCGAACTGCTCGGCGCGACTAACGTGCCGCGCTCGCGCGCCGAAATCGCTGCGTATTTGCAGTCGATGCAGCCCGAACTCGTCGCGAGCGAGCGCACGTTCGAGGTCGTGCGCGTACTCATGGAAGCGCCCGCCCCGCGCCCGGGAATGCGCGCTGCCGGCGCGCTGATCAGGAGCGCGGGCATCGACCTGTTGCCGCCCTTCGCGCAGCAGATGCTCGGTTTCGATTCCTTCGCCTTCGCGCGCCGCGCGCTCGTGCAGCCGGGCATGCGAGCGGTCGCGCCGGTATTGCGCTGGGCGCTCGTCAATGGCGTGTCGAAACGCGCGCGGCGGCGGGCTGCGGCAAAACCCGCGCAATAAGCGCCGCGCCATGGAAAAACGGCCAACCCGCTCGCGCCGGTTGGCCGTTCTGTTTGCAGCACGCCGCGTGCGTGCTTACATCTTCACCACGTCGAGCAGCGTCTTCTTGCCCGCCTTGTAGTTGTAGAGCGAGATCACGCCGTGCTTGAGGTCGCCCTTCGCGTCGAACGCCGTCTCGCCAATCACGCCCTTGTAGTCCGTGCTCGGGATCTGCGCGAGGATCTTCGCGTGGTCGGTCGAGTTCGCGCGCTTCATCGCGTCGACGACGATGTACACCGCGTCATACGTGAACGGCGCATCGAATTCGATCGGGTGACCGAAGCGCTTCTGGTACTTCGCCGCGAATGCCGCGCCGCCGTTCATGCGCTCGACCGCCATGCCGGCCTGCGAGCAGACGATATTGTCCGTCGCCGCGCCCGCGAGGTCCGCGAGGCTTTCCGTGCACACGCCGTCGCCCGACAGCACCTTCGCGCGCAGACCGAGTTGCTTCGCCTGCTTCGCGAACGGGCCGCCGGTGGCGTCCATGCCGCCGTACATGATCGCGTCGGGGTTCTCGCCCTTGATCTTCGTGAGGATCGCGCGGAAGTCCACGGCCTTGTCGTTGGTCGCGTCGTGCGAGAGCACCTTCATGCCAAGCGACTTCGCCGTCTTCTCGAACTCGTTGGCGAGGCCCTGGCCATACGCGGTCGAGTCGTCGACCACGGCCACGGTCTTCACGTTCAGGCTTTTCGCAGCGTAGTCGGCAAGCGCAGGGCCTTGCTGGGCGTCGGTCGCGACCACGCGGTACGTCGTCTTGAAGCCCTGCTGCGTGTACGAGGGATTGGTCGACGACGGCGAGATTTGCACGATGCCCGCGTCGCTATAGATCTTCGAAGCCGGGATCGATGCGCCGGAATTCAGGTGGCCAATCACGGCAACGACCTGGTCGTCGACCAGCTTCTGCGCGACCTGGGTGGCCTGGCGCGGGTCGGCGGCGTCGTCCTGGGCGTCGAGTGCGAGCGTGACCTTCTGGCCATTGATCGTGAGACCCTTCGCGTTGATTTCCTCGATGGCGAGTCGTGCGCCGTTCTCGTTGTCCTTGCCGAGGTGGGCCGAACCGCCTGTGAGCGGCCCGACGTGGCCAATCTTGACGACCTGGTCGGCCGCCGCGTTGCCCGACAGCGCTGCGAGCGCCATGACCGCTGCGCTCACCGGCAGCAGCTTGTGAAGCTTGAACGTCATTGAACTTTCTCCTGCGTGTTTTTCTGGGAATACCCGTTCGTATAACAACCCTGGGCACGCGGCCTCACGCCTGTCATGCGCGCGCGTCCCTCTACAACGCGGGGCCAGGCCAGGAGCCCGGTCGCCAGCGCGCCCAAAGGTCGGACAAATGTTAGCAGGACGCTTAACTTTGTGGTGGGGCTTTGGAAAGAACCCGAAAGCGAGCGGAAAGGAAATAACCGGTGCCCTGGCCTGAACTCAGGCGCGGCCGGGAAAGAATGCTGGGATGGGAAAGGCTGAAGAAACAGACAGCGCGGCAGAACACCGCGCTGTGTGAGAAGACAGCTTAGCGCCCGGGTTCCGGCGTGCGCTTGAAGCCGTCGTCGGCGCTGACACCGCCCAGATGCACCACGTCGCCCCATGCGACGACGCGCGCCTGCGTCACGTAGTCATCGCGTTCGAAATCGACGACGTTCACGCTCGTGTTGAGAAGCGGCCACGCGCGCGGCGCGTCGAGCGAGAGGCCGTTCGCGAAGCGGTAGACGCAGTCGAGCACGCCGCCGTGCGCAACACACGCAATACGGCCGCCCGGGTGCCTCTCCAGGATCGGCTCGAGCGCATGCAGCACGCGGTGGTAGAACTCGCGCTGCGACTCGCCCTCTGGCGGCGCGAAGCCGGGGTCGCGCGTTTGCCAGTGCGCGTACTCGTCCGGAAAGCGCTCGGCGATTTCGTCGCTGTCGTGGCCCTGGAACGCGCCATAGTTACGTTCGCGCACCCCTTCGGAGAGCTGCACCGCCAAACCCAGGGCTTCGGCAATGGGCTGCGCCGTCTGTTGCGCGCGCAACAGATCGCTCGACCAGATTGCGTCGATCCAGGCGCCCGACTGCACTTCCTTCGCGAGCCGTGCGCCAAGCTGCTGCGCCTGCGCCACACCACTCTGCGCGAGCGGAATATCGATATGGCCCTGGATGCGCTTGATGCGATTCCAGTCCGTTTCGCCATGGCGGATAAAGAGGATTTGCGTGTTCATGGTTTAGTTGCGCACTTGCAGCCAGAACGTGACAGGGCCGTCGTTGACGAGCGACACCTGCATGTCGGCGCCGAACTCGCCGGTCTCGACGGTCGTATGCTTCTCGCGCGCAGCGGCGACGAAATAATCGAACAGACGCCGCCCCTCTTCGGGCGGCGCGGCCGGGGTGAAACTCGGGCGCAGGCCGCTATTCGTATCGGCGGCGAGCGTGAACTGCGAGACGAGCAGCAGGCCGCCCGGAGCGCCGTTGCCGTCGATGTTCTGCACGCTCAGGTTCATCTTGCCCGCCGCGTCGCTGAACACGCGATAGCCGAGCAGCTTCGCGAGCAGCTTGTCGGCGTTGGCTTCGGTGTCGCCACGCTCGGCGCAAACCAGTGCGAGCAACCCCTGGCCAATCGCACCGGTCACGCGTTCGCTGTCGCCTTCCGCCACACGCACTTCCGCACGGCGCACGCGCTGGATCAGCGCAATCATGCGGTGAGCGTCACGCGCGCGAAGCGCCGCTTGCCCACTTGCACGACGAACTCGCCCGCCTCGACCTTGAGGCCCTTATCGGAGACGGTGGCACCGTCGATCTTCACGCCGCCCTGCTCGATGTTGCGCAGTGCTTCGCTCGTCGACGGCACGAGACCCGCCTGCTTGAGCAACTGGCCGATGGCAAGCGGCGCGCCTGAGAGCGTGATCGACGGAATGTCGTCCGGCACGCCGCCCTTGGCGCGGTGGTTGAAGTCTTCGAGCGCGCGCTCGGCTTCGGCCTGCGAGTGAAAGCGCGCGACGATTTCCTGCGCGAGCAGCACCTTGAAGTCGCGCGGGTTGCGGCCCGCTTCGATTTCACGCTTGAAGGCCTCGATCTCGGCCATCGGACGGAACGAGAGCAGCGTGAAGTAACGCCACATCAGCACGTCGGAAATCGACATGAGCTTGCCGAACATGTCGTTGGGCTTTTCGCTGATGCCAATGTAGTTGTTCTTCGACTTCGACATCTTCTCGACGCCGTCAAGGCCTTCGAGCAGCGGCATCGTAAGAATGCACTGCTGTTCCTGGCCGTACTGCTTCTGCAGTTCGCGGCCAACGAGCAGGTTGAACTTCTGGTCCGTACCGCCGAGTTCGAGATCCGCATTGAGCGCTACCGAGTCGTAGCCCTGCATGAGCGGATACAGGAATTCGTGGATCGAGATCGGCACGCCGCCCTGGAATCGCTTGGTGAAGTCCTCGCGCTCCAGAATGCGCGCAACCGTGTAGCGCGACGCGAGCTTGATCATGCCGTCGGCGCCGAGCGGCATCGACCATTCGCTGTTGTAGCGGATTTCGGTCTTTTCGCGATCGAGCACGAGCGCGGCCTGCTCGAAGTATGTTTTCGCGTTCGACTCGATCTGTTCGCGCGTGAGCGGCGGGCGTGTGGCGTTGCGGCCCGACGGGTCGCCGATCAGCGAGGTGAAGTCGCCGATCAGGAAGATCACGGTGTGGCCGAGATCCTGCAGCTGGCGCATCTTGTTAAGCACAACCGTATGGCCGATATGGATGTCGGGCGCGGTCGGGTCGAGGCCAAGCTTGATGCGCAGCGGCTTACCCGTGGCCGCGCTGCGGGCGAGCTTCTGCTCGAATTCTTCTTCGATCAGCAGTTCGTCCACGCCGCGCTTCGTGACAGCAAGCGCGTGACGGACTTCGTCGGTGACCGGAAAGGCGTCTTTTGCGCCGGTGCTGGCGCCGTTGCTGGAGTTGGACTCGTTGCTCATGCTTCGATCGGTTCTGTCGTTAAGTCTGGGTGTAGAGCGCAATTTTACGTGATTCGACTCGCCAGGCTGAGGTTTGCGGGTGTTTGCGGTTCGCGCAAGTGGCGTTGACGCCTACCGCGCGCCCCAAACCTCGCGCTCAGGAACGGGCGCCGGCACGCGCCACGCGCGGCACGCGCGGCACGCCTTTCGCGCGCGCCTGCCAGAGGTCGTAGGCGATCTGCATGGCGAGCCACAGATCGGCGCGGCCGCCGTTTTCCTCGCCAAGCCACGCCTCGAGGCGCAGCGCCATTTCCGGCGAAATAGCGGCGCGGCCGTTCAGCACGCGCGAAAGCGCGGCGCGCGTGACGCCAAGCTGCGCCGCGGCCTCGGTCACGGTAAGCCCCAGTTCGGGGAGGATGTCCTCGCGCAGCGTTTCGCCGGGGTGCGGCGGGTTATGCATGCGTATCGTGTCGTTCATCTTGCTCATGCCTCAGTGGTAGTCGTGATAGTCGACCAGGATCGCGTGGCGGCCTTCGAACGCGAAGGTCAGGCGCCAGTTGCCATTGACGAGAATCGCATGATGCCCGTCGAGACGGCCCTCCAGCGCATGGCAGCGCCAGCCCGGCACATTCATGTCTCGCGGCGACTCGGCCTCGTCGAGCCGTGCCAACTGACGCCGCAGGCGCGGTATGTGATCGGGCCGGATGCCCGCCTTGCTGCCGGTGAAGAAGAACGTCTTCAGCCCTTTGTGATTCCACGACTTGATCATGATTCTCCAGACTAAGCAGAACAAACATGGGTGGGTCTGGAGCCAGGGTCCGACTTGGGGTCGGCGCACGCCATCCGTATAGCGTATAGGCTCACTATACGGATGGCGCCTTTTGCCGTCAACGTTGAGACTCAAGAGGTTGATTTCGCGCAGGGGGCTCCAGTGCCGCCGGCGTGCGAGCGACGAGAGTGGGCGTCCCACGTCGCGAAGGCGGCCAACAGTCAGCCGTTCGGCTTACGCTCGAGCGGCATTGCACCGATAATTGCCTCGCAGGGCACTGAATTGCATTGATAAAGGAGCACAACGTGGCGCCACGCGACGCACGAAACGAGAGCGCACACGCCGCCGACGGCGTGTATTTCGGCCTGATGTCGGGCACGAGCATGGATGGCGTGGACGGCATTGCCGTGCGCTTCGAGGCTGGCCAGCGACCAGTGGTGCTGGCCGAGGCCTTCGTCGGCTTCGCGCAGGGGCTGCGCGAAGCGCTCTTTTCGTTGCAGCAGCCAGGCGAGAACGAGATCGAGCGCGAGGCGCTCGCCGGCAACGCGCTCGCGGCCCGCTATGCGGTGTGCTGCCACGAGTTGCTGCGTGCGGGCAATGTTTCCGCCGGCGATGTGCGCGCAATCGGCGCGCACGGGCAGACCGTGCGGCATCGTCCGGAGAAGGGCTACACGGTGCAGATCCAGAACCCGGCGCTGCTTGCGGAACTCACCCACATCGACGTGATCGCCGACTTCCGCAGCCGCGACGTCGCCTCGGGCGGCCAGGGCGCGCCGCTCGTGCCCGCGTTCCATGCGACGTTGTTCGGCTCGCAGGAAGAGACGCGCGTCGTCTGCAACCTGGGCGGTATCAGCAACATCACCGTGCTCTCGTCGACGGGGGCTGTGCGCGGGTTCGATTGCGGTCCGGCCAACGCGTTGCTCGACCTATGGGCCGAACGCCATCTGGGCAAGCCTTACGACGAGAACGGCAAATTCGCCGCGAGCGGCAATCTGCATCAGCCGCTTCTGAACGCCCTATTGGACGAACCGTTCTTCGAGCAGCAGCCGCCCAAGAGCACGGGCCGCGATCTCTTCAACGCCCAGTGGCTCGACGACAAGCTCAAGGGTTTCGAATCGCTCACGCCCGCCGACGTGCAGGCCACGCTGGTCGCTCTGACCACCGTGAGCGTCGCGCGCGAGATCGAACGTCACGCGAGCGACTGCCGCGCCGTGTACGTCTGCGGCGGCGGCGCGCGCAATGCGGCATTGATGGCGGCGCTGCAAAAGGCGCTCGAAACGGGCGGTGTGGCTGGCGTGCCAGTCATGACCACCGAGGCGCTAGGCGTGCCGCCGCATCAGGTAGAGCCGCTTGCCTTCGCGTGGCTCGCCATGCGCTGCGTGGCGCGGGAGCCAGGCAATCTCGCCGCCGTGACCGGCGCTGCTGGCGAGCGCGTGCTCGGCGCGATTTATCCGCGCTGACCAGGTACGCTGGCCAAGCTCGCCGACTGAGCACACCAATAAAAAACGGGGCCGAAGCCCCGTTTTTTATGCTGCAGTCGATCGATCAAACCGAGAACGACGAGCCGCAACCGCAGGTAGTGGTCGCGTTCGGGTTCTTGATGACGAATTGCGCGCCATTGAGATCGTCCTTGTAGTCGATCTCGGCGCCGACGAGGTACTGATAGCTCATCGAGTCGATCAGAAGCTGGACGCCGTTGCGGTTCATCACGGTGTCGTCTTCGTTGACCGTCTCGTCGAACGTGAATCCGTACTGGAAGCCCGAGCAGCCGCCGCCTTGCACGAATACGCGCAGCTTCAGCTCCGGGTTGCCTTCCTCGTCGATCAGTTGCTTGACCTTGTCAGCCGCTGCTTCGGTGAAAACGAAGGGACCGGGCATTTCGGTCGCGGTAGTTTCGGTGACAGCGCTCATTCGAACTCTCCAAAAAAGCTTCTAGCCGCTATTGTAGGGCTCTTCCCGAGATCGTGCTTAAGCCCACAAAATCAAGGGTTTCTCCAAACTTTCGCCGCTTGCGCGCCACGCGTGGGTCGCGCCGGTAAAAACGAAAAAGCCGCCCGGCGCAGTGAGCGCGGACGGCTTTCGCAGCAGCACTGTGCTCCGCGAGGAGCACAGGCCAAAGCGCCAATGTGAAATTAACGCTTCGAGAACTGCTTGCGGCGACGTGCCTTGTGGAAACCGACCTTCTTACGTTCCACTTCACGTGCGTCACGGGTGACGAAGCCAGCTTGCGACAGTGCCGGCTTGAGCGTTGCGTCGTAGTCCATCAGCGCGCGCGTGATGCCGTGGCGAACTGCGCCGGCCTGGCCGGTTTCGCCGCCGCCCGTCACGTTCACCTTGATGTCGAACGTCGTGCCGTGGTTCGTGAGTTCCAGCGGTTGACGCACGATCATCAGCGATGTTTCGCGCGAGAAGTAGTCGGCGATAGGCTTGCCGTTGACGACGATTTCGCCCTTGCCCGACTTGATGAAGACACGAGCGACCGCGCTCTTGCGGCGGCCCGTACCGTAATTCCAGTTACCGATCATGTGGGCTCCCCTTAGATCTCGAGCGCCTTCGGCTGTTGCGCCGAGTGCGGGTGCGTTGCGTCAGCGTAGACCTTCAGCTTCTTGATCATCGCGTAGCCGAGCGGGCCCTTCGGCAGCATGCCCTTCACGGCCTTCTCGAGCGCGCGGCCCGGGAAGCGTTCTTGCATCTTGCCGAACGTCGTTTCGTAGATACCGCCCGGGTAGCCCGAGTGACGGTAGTACTTCTTGTCGGTGGTCTTGTTGCCCGTGACCTTCAGCTTGCCGGCGTTGATGATGATGATGAAATCACCAGTGTCGACGTGCGGGGTGAACTCAGGCTTGTGTTTGCCGCGAAGACGGCGTGCCACTTCGCTGGCGACACGGCCGAGAACCTTATCCGTCGCGTCAATCACGTACCATTCGCGCTGCACTTCATGTGCCTTGGCGGAAAAAGTCTTCATGATCGATCCAAAAAATAACTTGTGCCCTGATTCGGTCCTGCTTGTATGGTGGCGCTCGTTGGCGCCGGCGCAGGCTCTCCCTGTTCTTCTCCCGCGGGCATGGATGCGGGAAACCTACGATTATAAAGGGAAATTCGGCTATCAGTCAAAATATTGCGTGCGACGACGCGAGAGGCGGGGCAAAACGCGGGCGGTGGACGAAAAAAAGCCCGAACGCGCTGTTCGGGCTTAATCCACTCTTTGGAGGAGGGTGGAGGAGACATGCTGAGGTGTCGTGAAGCACGACAACCAATGAACTGAATTATACGGATGGACCTTGTGCGACGCAAGAGGATTTGCATTGCGAAATCAAACTTCATAATGCGAAATGCAATGGCATCAATACGCCCGCCAAAAATATCTTAAAAAATCAGCAGCTTGAGAAACGTCCATGCGCAAAGCATGCAGAAGCACTAGAGCGAAACCCCTAATTGCGTAAGGGAAACCCGTCTTGTTCGTAGGATGTCGCGCCGCAACATTCAAGCAGACGGCATAAGGCGCGCGCGGCTGTGTCCCCCCGGACATACCAGTAAGGCGCGGGCTACAATGCCGTCTGAATCAAGAAACCGCGCAGAGGCATACGCACATGGAATGCAAAGTTAGCTGGATGGGACAAGACGGCATGGCGTTCGCAGCCGAAACGGGCAGCGGCCATCTCGTCAATATGGACGGCGCACCGGAAGGCGGCGGCCACAACCTCGCGCCGCGGCCGATGGAAATGGTGCTGCTCGGCACGGGCGGCTGCACGGCCTACGACGTGGTGCTGATCCTCAAGAAGAGCCGCCAGGAAGTGAGCGGCTGCAGCGTGACGCTCAAGGCCGAGCGCGCGAGCGAAGACCCGAAAGTCTTCACGAAGATCCATTTCCACTTCACCGTGACTGGCAAGAATCTGAACCCGGCCACCGTCGAGCGGGCAATCAACCTCTCGCACGACAAGTACTGCTCGGCATCGATCATGATCGGCAAGACCGCCGAGATCACGCATACGTTCGAGATCGTCGCGGCTTAAGACCTGCGGCAATAATCGGCGGCAAAAGAAAAAGCCGGCGCGGTTCATCGAAGAACCGCGCCGGCTTTTTGCACGAATGAGGCTGCAAAGCAGGCCGATAAGCCGGATTCTGTGCACGCGCCGCGTCCGAAGACGCGCCGCGCGTGGCAGCCATTCCTCTAGGCGCGCCATTGCTGACGCGCTCAAGCTTCCTACCCGCAGACGGAATGGGGGCCCCATCCTGCATCCCGAAGATGCGCGCCTGCCTACTTGGAATTGCTCCGGGTGGAGGTTACCGTGCCGTCTACGTCACCGCAGACGCGGTGCGCTCTTACCGCACCGTTTCACCCTTACCTGATCCCGACCGAAGTCGGGCCATCGGCGGTCTGTTCTCTGTTGCCCTGTTCCGCGTGTCGCCACGGATGGCCGTTAGCCATCACCCTGCCCTGTGGAGTCCGGACTTTCCTCGCCCCCTCGACCGTAATCTCGGGGCCGCGACTGCCTGGCCTGCTTTGCGAGGCGCGATATTAGCACGTAGAAAGGCACCGCGCCGGGGGCCGGATCGATTGCGGGCCGCCGACCTTTTAGCGAGCGCGGCGGCCGGCGCGAAAGACCGTGCCGTCGTCGTAGAACGAAGGGTCTTCGTTAGGTGCCCACCAGCCCGGGATGCCGAGTACCGGCAGCGGTGCGAAGCTGCGCCCGTTGAGTGCAGCGTCGGTGGCGAGCGTGGCGCTCACCGTCTCGTCCAGATACGCGTCGCGTTGCGCACGCGGCCACGTGAAATAGGCTTGCGGCACCTCGACCACCCACGCGTGCGCCGTGCACGCCGCATAGGGCGAGATCAGCTTTTCGAGCAAGGCATGGCCGAAGACGCGCACTTCGCAGCGCGCATGGCCAATCGTCTCTTCGAATGCGGCTTCCCAGCTCGCGCGCTGCGCCACGAACAGCGTGCGCCATTCGAAGCAGCGCAGCGCCGCGATAAGCGCCGCGTCCGATGAGGCATAGAGCACCGCGTTCTCGTCGAAGAGCGTGAGCGCGTCACGCACCCCGCCGCGCGTGGGGCCCACGCCCAGCACGTCGATCGCCGCGGCCTGGCGCGCGTTGAGCGTTGCCTTGATGCGTGGGAACGCGAACCAGGCCAGCGCGTTGAAGAAGTCGTGGAGATTGTGTCGCGTCGGCACGCAGCCTGTCGCCGCGATATGCGCCTCGTAGGCTGTGCCCTCGGGCAGGTCGTCCTGCGCGATGAAGCGCAGCGGCTGGCCGCGGCCCGTGGTTTGGGCGGCGGCGTGCGCGTCGGCGTTCAGTTCGTCGAGGTATGTGGTGTATCCCGCCAGCGCGGCCTCCTGCCAGCGCCGGCCCCGCGCTTCGTGCTGCGCGAACCAGGGTCGGGCCCAGTCGATATCGGTGAAGCTGCCCAGTGGCATGGTCCGGCGCGGCTCGCGCGCGGGCAACGGTGCGTGCGCATCGACTGCCCCGATCAAGCCGATCGTTGCGCCCGCAGCCACACGCCTCCCCGCTTCGCTCAAGCGAGCTTCCAGCCGATCGTTTCGCCGCCGCGCAGCGGCACGACGGGCGTGCCCCCTGCCTCGACTTCGGCGGGCAGCGTCCAGGTCTCGCGGCGCAGCGTGACGGTTTCGGTCGCGCGCGGCAGGCCGTAGAAGTCCGCACCGTAAAAGCTCGCGAAGCCCTCGAGCTTGTCGAGCGCGCCAGCATTGTCGAACGCTTCGGCGTACAGCTCGAGCGCGTGCAGCGCCGTGTAGCAACCCGCGCAACCGCACGCGTGCTCCTTCAGGCCCTTCGGGTGCGGCGCACTGTCGGTGCCGAGGAAGAAGCGATGATCGCCCGAAGTGGCCGCTTCCACGAGCGCCACGCGATGCGTCTCGCGCTTGAGCACGGGCAGACAGTAGTAGTGCGGACGGATGCCGCCCTGGAAGATCGCGTTGCGGTTGTAGAGCAGGTGATGCGCGGTGATCGTCGCGCCGAGTAGGCCGGGCGCGGCGTTATCGGCGCGGATGTAGTCAACGGCGTCCTTCGTCGTGATGTGCTCGAACACCACCTTGAGCGCGGGGAAATCGCGGCGCAGCGGCGTCATCACGCGGTCGATGAAGACCTTCTCGCGGTCAAACAGATCGATGTCGGCGCTCGTCACTTCACCGTGCACGAGCAGCGGCATGCCCACTTCCTGCATGGCTTCGAGCGTCTTCGCGCACTTGTGGATGTCCGTCACGCCGGCGTCCGAGTTCGTCGTCGCGCCAGCCGGATACAGCTTCACGCCATGCACGAAGCCGCTCGCCTTCGCGCGGCGGATTTCCTCGGGCGGCGTGTTGTCGGTCAGATAGAGCGTCATCAGAGGCTCGAACGTCGAGCCCGCCGGCAGCGCGGCGAGAATGCGCTCGCGGTAGGCGGCGGCCTGCTCCGTCGTCGTGACCGGCGGCTTGAGGTTCGGCATGATGATCGCGCGGCCGAACTGGTGCGCCGTGTGCGGCAGCACGGCCGCGAGCATCGCGCCGTCGCGCACATGCAGGTGCCAGTCGTCGGGGCGGGCGAGCGTGAGAGTCGTGAGGGAAGAGGCGTTCATGGCTAGAGTCAGGCGCTGTAGTGGGTCAAGCGGAATCGCCGGCACGTTCGCTGGAACGCGCTCAGGCTGCCGGAAATTCCGGGCATATCAGGGGAATAAAGCGAGGCGTCGAACGATGCAGGTCCAACGCTCGCGTTGCCCGCACCGTCGCGTGCACACGACAATTTGCGCTGCACTGGCACCGGCACGCGCCCTTCTACGCAAGCCTGCAATGCATCCGACAAATTTCGTATTGGCGACCCGCAGGCCGGTGATATGCTTGGAAAATCATATTGTAACGGGTCGAGGGCGGGTCCCGCCTGCCACTGCAGCCGCCGTCTCAGTCGCATTACGCACCATCAGCACCATGTGCCAACTTCTCGGAATGAATTGCGCCGCGCCGACGGACGTCACGTTCTCCTTCACAGGATTCGCGGCGCGCGGCGGCGCCACCGATCACCACGCCGACGGCTGGGGTATCGCGTTCTTCGAGGACAAGGCCTGCCGCCTGTTCATCGACAACGAGGCTTCGGCGCGTTCGCCGATCGCCGAGATGGTCAAGCACTACCCCATCAAGTCGCGCAACACCATCGCCCATATCCGCAAGGCCACACAAGGCAACTGCGCGCTCGAGAACAGCCATCCGTTCCAGCGCGAGCTGTGGGGCCGGCACTGGATCTTCGCGCACAACGGCGACCTGCAGGACTTCAATCCGGTGATGTCGGGCGTGTACCAGCCGGTTGGCACGACCGATAGCGAGCGCGCGTTCTGCCTGCTGCTACAAGGCTTGCGCAAGGCGTTCCCTGGCGCGCAGCCGCCGCTCGACGAACTGTTCGCCGCGCTCGAGTCGCTCACGCGCGAGGTCACCCAGTTCGGCGTCTTCAACTTTCTGATGTCGAACGGCCAGGCGCTGTTCGCGCATTGCTCGACGCATCTCTACTATCTCGTGCGGCGCTGGCCGTTTTCGACGGCGCATCTCGTCGATGCCGATGTCTCCATCGACTTCGCCAAGTACACGACGCCCGAGGACCGCGTGGCCGTCATCGCCACCGCGCCGCTCACCGACAATGAAGTCTGGACACGCTTCGCCCCTGGCGACCTGCTGATGTTCCAGCACGGCGACGTGATCGCCCAAACGAGTGTGCCGGTGCCGCAGAAGGTGCTCGACAAGCTCGCTAACCCTTCGCTCGATGCGTCGGCCAGCGCACCATGCGTCGCGCAGGCGGGCGAGATCGACCCAGAAGCCGTGGCCGCATTGCAGACCTGGGGCGAGTAAGCCGGGCGACGTTCGAAACGAAAAAGCCGCGCATCGAGCGCGGCTTTTTTGCTTTCTGCAAGCGGGCGAACCCGCCGCTTCAGCCTCAGTGCAGGATCTTCGCCAGAAAATCCTTCGCGCGATCCGACTTCGGGCTCGCGAAGAAGGCTTCCTTCTGATCGTCCTCGACGATAGCGCCCTGGTCCATGAAGATCACGCGGTGCGCGACCTTCTTGGCAAAGCCCATTTCGTGCGTCACGCACATCATGGTCATGCCTTCCTGGGCAAGCTTCACCATCACGTCGAGCACCTCGTTGATCATCTCGGGGTCGAGCGCCGAGGTCGGCTCGTCGAACAGCATGGCGATGGGGTCCATCGACAACGCGCGCGCAATCGCGACACGCTGCTGCTGGCCGCCCGAGAGCTGGCCCGGGAATTTGTCGGCATGCGCACGCAGGCCCACGCGGTCGAGCAGTTTGAGGCCCTTTTGCGTAGCCTCGTCCTTGCCGCGGCCTAGCACCTTGATCTGCGCGAGCGTGAGATTCTCGGTAATCGACAGATGCGGGAACAACTCGAAGTGCTGGAACACCATGCCCACCTTCGAGCGCAGCTTCGAGAGATTGGTGCGCTTGTCGCCCACCGACTCGCCGTTCACGAGGATCTCGCCCTGCTGGAACGGTTCGAGCCCGTTGACGGTCTTGATGAGCGTGGACTTGCCCGAGCCCGAGGGCCCGCACACCACCACCACCTCGCCCTTCTTCACTTCCGTCGTGCAGTCGGTCAGCACCTGGAACTGGCCGTACCACTTCGAAACGTTCTTAATTGAAATCATCTTGCGACCTTTTTCTGAAGACCTTTCACAAGGCTCGACGCGATCACGCAAATCACGAAATAACACGCGCCCGCGAACAGTACCATTTCGACCATTGTTCCGTCACGGTCGCCGATATTGGTGGCCGTGCGGAAGAAGTCGGCGAGGCTGATCACGTACACGAGCGAGGTGTCCTGAAACAGCACGATGGCCTGCGTGAGCAGTAGCGGCACCATCGCGCGAAACGCCTGCGGCAGCACCACGTACTGCATCGCCTGGCCGTAACGCATGCCGAGCGCGAACGACGCGTTCACCTGCCCGCGCGGCACCGCCTGAATGCCCGCGCGAATGATCTCCGAATAATACGCGGCCTCGAACAGCGAGAACGCGATCATCGCGGAAGCGAGGCGAATGTCGATGTCGGGCGAGAGACCCAGCACATTTTGCAGCACCTGCGGCACGATCAGGAAGAACCACAGCAGGACCATCACGAGCGGGATCGAGCGGAAGATCGTGACGTAGCCCTTGGCGAACCATTCGAGCGGCTTCACGCTGGAAAGCCGCATGAGCGCGAGCAGCGTGCCCCACAGGATGCCGACCACGATCGCGCACAGCGTGATCTTGAACGTGATGATCGCGCCCGTCCACAACGTGGGCAGTGCCCCGGGAATGCCGCTCCAGTCGAAGTGATGCATTACTTGCCTCCGATGTAGCCGGGCAGACGCGACTTCGCCTCGACCCAGCGCATGAGCGTCATGACGACGAGGTTGATGAGCACGTACGCGAGCGTGACGGCGATGAACGACTCATAGGTCTGCGCCGTGTAGTCCACTAGCTGACGCGCCTGCGCCGACAGATCGAGCAGACCGATCGTCGAGGCGACCGCCGAGTTCTTGAAAATGTTGAGGAACTCGGAAGTGAGCGGCGGCACGATGATGCGGTACGCGACCGGCAGCAGCACATAGCGATACGTCTGCCACTGCGTGAAGCCCATTGCGAGGCCGGCGGCGCGCTGGCCGCGCGGCAGCGCATTGATGCCCGAGCGCACCTGTTCGCACACGCGCGCCGCGGTAAAGAGCCCGAGACACACGACCGACGCCGTGAAGAACTGCACGCCCGGCGGCGACTGCTTGAACGCATTGCCTATCGACTGCGGCACGATTTCCGGCAGCACGAAGTACCAGATGAAGAACTGCGCGATAAGCGGAATATTGCGGAAGATCGCCACGTACACCGTGCCAACACCCGCGAGAAATTTGTTCGGTACGGTGCGCAGCACGCCGAAGAACGACCCGACGATGAGCGCGATCACCCACGCGCATAGCGACACCGAGATCGTCACCCAAAGGCCGGAGAGGATCCAGCCAAGGTACGTGGTGGGTTCGCCCGTCGAGACCGGGCTGAGCAGAATGCCCCAGTTCCAGTGATAGGACATCAAGAGACTCCAAGAAAAAGAACGGAAGAAGCGGCGCTTCTTCCGTTCCGTACTAAACGCTAAATGCAGGTCGAACGGCCGAGGCCGTGTTAGTCGATCGCCTTGTCGTTCGGATTCTTGAACAGCGCTTTCATGTCGTCGCTCATCGGGAAGTTCAGGTTGAGACCCTTCGGCGGGATCGGCGATTCGAACCACTTCTTGTAGATCGTGTCGCCTTCGCCCGACGTCTGGACCTTGGCGATCGCGTCGTCGGCGACCTTCTTGAACTCAGGATCGTTCTTGCGCATCATGCAGCCGTACGCTTCACGCGATTGCGGCTGGCCGACGATCACGAAGTCGCCGGGATTGTTCGACTTGGCGCGCTCGCCCGCGAGCAGCGCATCGTCCATCATGAACGCCACGGCGCGGCCGGTGGAGAGCGTCATGAACGACTCGCCATGGTCCTTCGCGCTGATGATGTTCATGCCCATGCTCTTGTCCTGGTTCATCTTGCGCAGGAGGCGCTCGGACGTCGTGCCCGCCGTCGTCACGACGGTCTTGCCCTTGAGGTCGGCGAAGTCCTTGATGCCCGAATCCTTCTTCGTCATGAGGCGCGTGCCGATCACGAAGATCGTGTTCGTGAAGGCGGCCTGCTGCTGACGCTCGGCATTGTTCGTGGTCGAGCCGCATTCGATGTCCACCGTGCCGTTCTGCACGAGCGGAATACGGTTCTGCGACGTGATGGGCACCATCTTGACCTTCAGATTGGGCATGTTCAGCTTCTGCTTGACTGCCTCGACGATTTTCATCGCGTAGTCTTGCGAGTAGCCGATCACATTCTGCTTGTCATCGTAGTACGAAAATGGAATGGACGATTCGCGGTGTCCCAGCGAGATGACGCCCGTGTCCTTGATCTTCTTGAGCGTGCCCGCGTCCTGCGCGAATGCGCTGGTGGCGACGAAACCAAGGAGTGCGAGCAGAGAGGCGGTCTTTTTGATTTGCATTGTTTTCTCCGGTACAAGAACCGACGCCAGTTTAGCAAAGTAATTATTTTGAAAGAATAAAGGGTGACCCTGGCGCAACGCTGGATGTGCGAAGGCGGACGCCCCCTTGTGGAGAACGTCCGCCTTCTATGCGCCTTGATGTGCAGCGCAAAAACTTGTCACTGCAGGGTCACTGCGCCGTCATGGTTCCGTAACCTTGCGCCGCGCGCGTTGGCCGTGCAATCAGGGATACAGGCCGCGCATTTCGCGCGCCATCAGGATGCGTTTACATGCAACGATGAACGCCGCGGTACGCATCGAGACCTTCTGCTCGCTCGAGACCTGCCACACCGCCGTGAACGCTTCGCGCATCACGCGTTCGAGGCGTTCGTTGATTTCGTGCTCGGTCCAGAAGAAGCTCGAGAAGTCCTGCACCCACTCGAAGTACGAAACGGTCACGCCGCCCGCGTTCGCCACCACGTCGGGGATCACGAGCACGCCCTTGTCGTGCAGGATGTCGTCGGCTGCCGTCGTGGTCGGGCCGTTCGCGCCTTCCACGATGATCTTCGTACGGATCTTGCCCGCGTTCTTCTCGGTGATCTGGTTTTCCAGCGCGGCCGGAATGAGGATGTCGGTTTCGACGGTCCAGAATTCGTCGTTCGACATGACTTCCGCGCCCGGGAAGCCCGCGACGCCGCCCGTCTTCGCGACGTGCTCGAGCAGTGCTTCCGCGTTCATGCCGCTCGAGTTGTAGAGCGTGCCGGTATGGTCCTGCACCGCCACGATCTTCGCACCGGCTTCCTGGTACAGGCGGGCAGCAATGCCGCCCACGTTGCCGAAGCCCTGCACGGCAATGCGTGCGCCGTCGATCGACAGACCGGTGCGACGCGCCGCCTCGCAACCCACGACGAACACGCCGCGGCCCGTGGCTTCGCGGCGGCCGAGCGAGCCGCCGAGCGAGATGGGCTTGCCCGTCACGACGCCGGTGGCCGTCTGGCCCTGGTTCATCGAGTAGGTGTCCATCATCCACGCCATGATCTGCTCGTTCGTGTTGACGTCCGGCGCGGGAATGTCGGTGTTCGGTCCGATGATGATGCCGATTTCGCTGGTGTAGCGGCGCGTGACGCGCTCGAGCTCACCACGCGAGAGCGTACGCGGGTCGACGCGGATACCGCCCTTCGCGCCGCCGTACGGCACGTTCACTGCAGCGTTCTTCACCGACATCCACGCGGAAAGCGCCATCACTTCGGAGAGCGTAACGTCCTGGTGATAACGCACGCCGCCCTTGCCGGGACCACGCGAAACGTTGTGCTGGACACGATAGCCTTCGAAGTGTGCAACGGTGCCGTTGTCGAGTTCGATCGGGCAGTCGACGATCAGGATACGCTTCGGACGCTTGAGCGTTTCGAGCCAGCGCGAAAGCGAGCCGAGATACGGCGCCACGCGGTCGACCTGACGAAGATAGTTGCCCCAGGGACCGAGATCATCGGCGTGGAGATAGGAAGGAACCGACTGCAGTTGGGATGACATGAACGCTCCGATCGAACAAGTGGTGCCATTGTCAGAAAACGCCCACGTGAAATCCAATGCCGTTTGATCATCCCGTTATGCTTTTCGTGCATAACGTCCCCGAAGTCGAAAAAACGTGTCGCATGCTCCGTATTGCAAGCCTTACAGGTTGAAATAGCCTGACTGTTTGCGCGCCGCGCTGATGCAGTGTCAGCGCTTGCCCTGCGCGAGTTCCTCGCTGACCGCCTCCCACAACTCACGCACGAGCGCCTGGCGCGCGTCGTCGCCTTGCGTCGCGAACTTGTCGCGATAGAGGCGGATTTCCATGTCGAGCGTGAACTGGCCCTCCGGCACGCCGCGCGTGCCCCGGTCGAGGCGGATCAGCTCGCCTTGCGCCACGGCGTCCTCCACCGCGCTGTGCGGCAAAAAGGCGATGCCGTGACCCGCGAGCGTCATCGCCTTGAGCCCTTCTGCCATGTCGGTTTCGTACACGCGGTCCAGATAGAGCCGCGCCGGGGCGTTGGCAACGATCACCTCGGTCATGCGCCCAAGATACGCGTTCGGCGTGTAGGAGAGATACGGTGTGGGCGCATCGGGCGTCCCGGGCAGCGTGTAACGCGCGCGCCCCGCGCGCTGCGGCGCCGAGTACGGGCTGATCGACTCGATGCCGAGCGTAAGCGTGTCGTACCGTGCGGGGTCGAGCGTCACAGGGTGGCTCGGATGGTGATAGCCCATCACGAGGTCGCAGCCGCCCTCCACGAGCGAGAGCACGGCGTCGTGCACGTTCAGCGCCCGCAGCCGCGTGTGGATGCGGCCGAGCTTCGCCTCGATGCGCTGCAGCCAGCGCGGAAAGTAAGTGAGCGAAAGCGTGTGCGGCACCGCGAACTCGATCGTCGCGGCGGGTGTGGCCGTGTGGCCGCGCAACAGGGTGCGCGCCTCGTGAAACTGCGAAAGCATCGCGAGCGCCTGCTCGTAGAAGACCTGGCCCGCCGCCGTGAGGCGTGTCGGATACACCGAACGATCGATCAGCTCGGTGCCGAGCCACGCTTCGAGCGCCTGGATACGGCGCGAGAAAGCCGGCTGCGTCACGTGGCGCAGCTCGGCCGAGCGGCTGAAACTATGTGTCTCCGCGAGCGAAACGAAGTCTTCGAGCCATTTGAGTTCCATGCGGGGCCAGCAAGCGGATAAGAAGTCCGCATTCTAGGCCTGCGGGCGCTCGCCTGGGCGCCGGCGCGGCGAATATCGCGCGGCGCCGGGCGGACACCCTCAGCGGGACGCCTGCGAGAGCGCGGTTTCCAGTTCGGCGACCACGCCGCTCCAGTCGCCGAGCGTGGACTGGCGAAACACGCGCGCCGACGGATACCAGACCGAATCCGCGCGATCCTTGCCCCAGCGCCAGTCGGGCTGCGCGGCGAGCAGCACCCACACCGGTTTGCCGAGCGCGCCGGCGAGGTGCGCGACTGACGTATCGACTGTGATGACGAGGTCGAGCGCCTCGATGAGCGCCGCCGTGGCCGCGAAGTCGTGCAGATCGTCGCCGAGCGCGTCCATCGGCCAGCGCCCCGCGACCGGTGCCAGCTGCGCGGCCCCCGGGCCCTTCTGGATCGCGAACCAGGCGTTGCCGGCGAGCGCGGAGAGCGGCAAAAGCGACTTGAGCGGCGCGGAACGGAAAGCGTCGAAGTGGTGGCGCGGGTTGCCCGCCCAGACGAGCCCGATACGGCGGTGCGCAGCGCCGGCCAGCGCGTTCACGCGCGCGCGCCAGGCGGCGGCCTGCACGGTATCGGCGCGCATATAGGGCGTTTCCGCGTAGATCGGCCGGCCGGGAAACTTCAGCGGCAGGCTCATCACGTCGCACCAGAAGTCGTATTCCGATGCGATGACTTCGTCGCTCGGCGCGGCGTCGAGCACACGCGCAACGCCCGGCACCGTCGCGGCGAGCGACGCCAGTTCCGGCGCAACCCACGCGTGAACCTGCGCGCCCATCTGCGCCAGCAGGCCCGCATAGCGCACGAACTGGATCTGATCGCCCACGCCCTGCTCACGGCAGATCAGGAAGCGCTTGCCATCCAGCGGCTCGCCCTGCCACTCGGGGCACGGCAGCTTGCGGTAGTTGGCCTTGGCGGTCGAGGTGAGCTTGCGGTTCTCGAAGAGCGGCCAGCCGCCGGTGTAGTCTTCGCGCCGCAGGATCAGCATGCCGAGCTGAAAACGCGATTCGGGCAGGTCCGGGTTCAGTTCCAGCGCGCGCCGATAGTCAATCTCCGCCTCGTCGTAGCGCGCGAGCGCAGTCTGCGCGAAGGCCAGATTGTTGATGATGCCCGCGCCATCGGGCTTGAGCTGCGCAGCACGCCGGTAATGCGGAATCGCCTCTTCATAGCGATGCATCGCGTCATAGGCATAGCCGAGTTCGAAGCGCGCGAGCACATTGTCAGGCTCGCGTGCGATCACGGCCTCGAAACACGCGGCCGCTTCGGCGTGCTTTTCCATCGTGCGCAGCAGCCGGCCCATGGAGATCAACGTCTTCAGATCGTGCGGATCGAGCGCGGCGGCGGCACGGAATTCGTCGAGTGCGGCGTCTTTTGCGCCACCGGCTTCCAGTGCGCGTCCGAGATTGAACGCGAAATGTGCGGATTGCGGCGCCTGCGCACGTGCACGCCGATAGTGCTGCGCGGCGCCTGCGACGTCGCCGAGTTCCATCAACGCATTGCCGAGATTGTTGTGAGCGTTCGCGAAATCGGGGGCGAGCGCCAGCGCCCGGCGCAGCAAGGCGGCGGCCCCCGCATGGTCGCCAAGGCGGGTCGCGACCACGCCGCGGTTAGCAAGGTATTCGGCGTTATCTGGCGCCTTCGCGAGCGCACGGTCCATCAGCGCCGCGGCTTCCTTCAGTTGGTCGCGGCCAAGCGCAACCACGCCAAGGTAGTGCAGTGCGCCGGGATGTTCGGGGTGCGCCGCGAGCGCGGACTGATAGTAAGCGTGGGCGTCGTCGATCCGGCCCGTACGGTGGCATGCAAGACCGGCTTCGATCAGCGCAGCGGCCTCGTCGGAAGTGAGAGTGGGAGCATCGGGGGTCATAGCGGCAAATATTTGATTAAGCGCAAACTTTTGATGTGATCGCACTCTATAGCCGTCTCAAAACTCCCGATCCCGTTAAGTGATGGGCGCGACAACAGGCCTCAGGCAACGTCACGCCCCGCCGCCGACAGCACCGACCTCGGCCCCTGTCGGCAAGGTGATAAAATCTTCGATTCACGCCGTCTCGAATCTGACTGCAACCGACTGCCAACTGAGCGTAACGCGCCACGTTACGTCCCCATCATGTCCGACACTCGTCCCGATACCCTCTTCGCGCTCAACGCGCTCTCCCCGCTCGACGGTCGCTACGCCTCGAAAACCGAAGCGCTGCGCGACTGGCTCTCGGAAGCCGCGTTCATGCGCAACCGCGTGACGGTGGAAATCCACTGGCTGATCGCGCTCTCGCAGGCCGGCTTCGCGGAAGTGCCGCGCTTCTCGCAAGCGTCGGAGCAGTTCCTGCTCAAGCTCGCCGAGAACTTCACGGCGCACGACGCCGCGCGCATCAAGGACATCGAGCGCGTGACGAACCACGACGTGAAGGCCGTGGAGTACTGGCTCAAGGAGTCGGTGAAGGGTCAGCCGGAACTGGAGCGCGCAAGCGAGTTCATCCACTTCGCGTGTACCTCGGAAGACATCAACAACACGTCGCATGGCCTGATGATCGCGGGCGCCCGCGAGCACGTGATCCTGCCGGCGCTGCGCTCGGTGCATCAACGGCTCGTGACGCTCGCGCACACGCACGCCGCGCAGCCGATGCTCTCGCGCACGCACGGCCAGCCGGCCAGCCCCACGACGCTCGGCAAGGAAATCGCCAACGTCGCGGCGCGTCTCGCCCGCGCGATCCAGCGCATCGAGAAGGTCGAACTGCTCGGCAAGATGAACGGCGCGGTCGGCAACTTCAATGCGCACCTCTCGGCGTATCCGGAATTCGACTGGGAAGCGTTCTCGAAGGAAGTCGTCGAAAAGCGCCTCAAGCTCGTGTTCAACCCGTACACGATCCAGATCGAGCCGCACGACTACATGGCGGAACTGTTCGACGCCGTCGCGCGCGCGAACACGATCCTGCTCGACCTCGATCGCGACGTGTGGGGCTACATCTCGCTCGGCTACTTCAAGCAGAAGACGAAGGCCGGTGAAATCGGCTCGTCGACCATGCCGCACAAGGTCAACCCGATCGACTTCGAAAACTCGGAAGGCAACCTCGGTCTCGCGAATGCCACGCTGCGCCACCTCGCCGACAAGCTGCCCGTTTCGCGCTGGCAGCGCGACCTCACCGACTCGACGGTGCTGCGCAATATCGGCGTGGCGTTCGGCTACTCGCTGCTCGCGTATGACGCACTGATCCGCGGTCTGGACAAGCTCGAAGTGAACCCGCAACGCCTGAACGACGACCTCGACGCCACATGGGAAGTGCTGGCCGAGCCGGTGCAAACCGTGATGCGCCGCTACGGCATCGAAAACCCGTACGAGCAGCTGAAGGAGCTCACGCGTGGCAAGGGCATCACGCGCGAGGCACTGCAGACGTTCGTCAGCGGTCTCGCGATTCCTGAAGACGCGAAGAAGCGTCTGCTGGAAATGACGCCCGCGTCGTACGTCGGCAAGGCAGTGGAACTGGCGAAGCGGATTTCGTAATCGCGACACCGCAAGCCCATAAAAAAAGCGCTCGATTGAATCGAGCGCTTTTTCGTTTACCGCCGCGACGCGAAATCAGGATGCCTGATTGCGGCGCGTTTCCATCTGCTTCATCACTTCGTCGACGATCTGTTCCGGCGTGAGTTCGATGCTCACTTCGATCGCTTCGTCGGCACCGGGCTCTTCGAGCGTGTCGAGCTGGCTTTGCAGCAGCGAAGGGTCGAAGAAGTGGCCGGTGCGCGAGGCGAGGCGCTCGTGCAGCACTTCGAACGAGCCCTTCAGGTAGACGAAGCACACGTCGCGATCGTTGCCGCGCAGGATGTCGCGATACGAACGCTTGAGCGACGAGCAGGTGAACACGGCCGTTTCGTGGGCGCGCTGCTTCTCCTCGATCGCCGCGCGAATCGTGCGCAGCCACGGCCAGCGGTCATCGTCGGTGAGGGGAATGCCGTCGTGCATCTTCTTCTTGTTGGCTTCGCTGTGGAAGGCGTCGCCGTCGGTGAAGGTGCACTTGAGGCGCTCGGCGAGCATTTCGCCGATGCGTGTCTTGCCCGCGCCCGACACGCCCATCGCTATCAGAATCATTTACTGCTCCAGTTTTACAACACCGCCGCGAGAGCAAACGTGAGGCCGAGCCCCAGCAGCGAAATAATAGTCTCGAGCAACGACCAGGTCTTGAACGTCTGACCCACGGTCATGCCGAAATACTCCTTGATCAGCCAGAATCCGCCGTCGTTCACGTGCGAGAAGATCAGCGAGCCCGAACCCGTGGCAAGCACGAGCAACTCCGGCTTCACCGTCATGGCGCTGGCCGATGCGATCGGCGCGACGATGCCGCAGGCCGTGGTCATCGCGACCGTGGCCGAGCCGGTTGCGAGACGGATCAGCGCGGCGACGAGCCAGCCGAGCAAAAGCGGCGACAGATGTTCGTTCTGCGCCAGCTCGACGATCTGCTTCGACACGCCGCTGTCCATCAGCACGCGGCCAAAGCCGCCGCCTGCGCCCACGATCAGCGTGATACCCGCGATCGGCGCGAGGCAGTCGCCGCAGAACTTCTGGATCTGCTCGCGCGTGAAGCCGCGTTGCGCGCCGAAGGTCCAGAAGCTTACCAGCACGGCGATCAGCAGCGCGACGTCCGAGGTGCCGACAAAGTGCAACAGATTGTTCGGCAACGTCTTGGGCGCGAACACGAGATCGGCCCAGCTGCCGATCAGCATGAGGATCACCGGCAGCAAAATCGTGAAGAGCGTAATGCCAAAGCCCGGCAGTTCGCTATCGGGCTTGGGGTCGGCCTTGCTCACGAACTGCTCGGAGAGCGGATTGCTTTCCGGCAGCTTGATAAAGCGGTGAATAAATAGCGCGAAGAGCGGCCCGGCGATGATCGCGCAGGGCACGCCCACCATGAGGCCGTAAGCGATGGTCCTGCCGATGTCGGCGTGATACGCCTGTACGGCGAGGAGCGCGGCCGGGTGCGGCGGAATCAGCCCGTGCACGACCGAGAGACCGGCCACCATCGGCAGGCCGATCAGCAGCAGTGACTTGCCGGTGCGCTTGGCGACGTTGAACGCGATCGGAATGAGCAGCACGAAACCGACTTCGAAGAACACCGGCAGGCCGACGATGATCGCGACGACCATCATCGCCCAGTGAATGTTCTTCTCGCCGAACCAGCGGATGAGCGTCGTGGCGATGCGCTCGGCGCCGCCTGACTCCGCCATCATCTTGCCGAGCATGGTGCCGAGGCCCACCACGATGGCAATGTGGCCAAGCGTGTTGCCGTTGCCGGTCTCGAACGACTTGACGATCTGATCCATCGGCATGCCGACGGCAAGACCGAGCAGCAGCGAAACGATGATCAGAACGAGAAACGGATAAACCTTGAAGCGCGTGATCAGCAGGATCAGCGCGGCGATCGCGACGAGCGCGTAAATCAGCAGCATGCTGCCGTGGGCCACTCCCATGAGGCTCCTCTCCAGGTAGTTGTTCGAAGTCCTTTCACCCTGTGCGGCGACGCGTGTGGCGCGCAACGGCTGCGGCACACGTGGAACTGATGGGGAACGAAAGGGCCGGCCGTCGCCGGGCCGGCGATTGTAGAGCTTATAACGACTTTTGGTGCAGCGTGCTTGAAAGACGAGCGAGCCGCGCAAAGCGAGCGCCGGAAGGCGCCGTTTGCGCGGCTCGTTGCTCACCCCTCGTACACACGGAGGCGCGGCGTTCCAGTCATCGTTGCGCCGCAGCATACGGCGCGTGCGTCAGGCAGAAGCGAGGCAGAAACGCGCTTTCAGCGCACCGGGCGCGAAAGCTCGCTCGCGGCGTGCGCGAGGCGCGTGACTTCGTCCCAGTTCTGCGCGGCAATCGCCGCCTTCGGCGTGAGCCACGAACCGCCGACGCACACCACATTGGGCAGCGCAAGGAAGGTCGGAGCCGATTCGGCGCTAATCCCGCCCGTCGGGCAGAACTTGAGCGTCGGGAACGGGCCGTGGAAGGCCTGCAGCATGTTCAGGCCACCGGCAGGCACCGCAGGGAAGAACTTGACGATCTCGTAGCCCAGTTCCATCGCGACGATGATGTCCGTCGGCGTCATGACGCCCGGCAGCAGCGGCAGACCCGCGTCGAGCGAAGCCTGATGGATCTCGCGCGTGAGGCCCGGCGACACGCCGAACTGTGCGCCTGCCTTCTTCGCGAGCGCGCAGTGCTCCGGCTTCGTGATCGTGCCCACGCCCACGACGATGTCCGGCGCGATCTTCGCGGCGCGCTCGATGGCTTCGAGGCCGGCCTTCGTGCGCAGCGTGATTTCCAGCACCTTCACGCCACCCGCGTGGAGCGCGCGGGAAACGTGCTCGCCCTGCTCCGGCGTGTCGAATGCGAGCACCGGGATGACGGGACCCAGGCGGACGATATCGGCGACTGTGTTAGCTGCCATGTTCAGGCTCCTTGATATTGATCTGCGTTTGTGACTTCAGGGGCGGCATGTGCGGTCGAATGCGCGGCGGCGGACACCTCGCCGACGAGTGGCCCGAACACCGTTGCGCCCAGTTCCGCCGGCGCGGCAGTGGCACGGAACACGCCGAACAGCTCGCGGCCGAAGCCCACTTCGTTGAGTTCCTGATGCGCGGGCTGCGCGACCGGGCGCGCGTCCCACTCGGCATCCTCCACTTCGACGTCGAGCACGCCCTCCACCGCATCGATCACGATCGTATCGCCATCGCGCACCTTGCCGATCGGGCCGTGCAGTAGCGTTTCCGGCGAAACGTGGATCACGGCGGGCACCTTGCCCGACGCACCCGACATGCGCCCGTCGGTCACGAGCGCCACGTGAAAGCCCTTGTCCTGCAGCACGCCGAGCAGCGGCGTGAGGCGGTGCAGCTCCGGCATGCCGTTGGCGCGCGCGCCCTGGAAGCGCACGACGGCCACGAAATCGCGCTCGAGTTCGCCGCGGTCGAACGCTTCCTGCACAGCTTCCTGCGAATCGAACACGATGGCGGGCGCACGCACCTTGCGGCGCTCAGGCGCGACAGCGGAAACCTTGATGACGCCGCGGCCCAGACGCCCCTGCATCAGGCGCAAGCCGCCGTCCGGCTGGAACGGCGTCGGGAGCGGGCGCAGAACAGACTCGTCTGCGCTCTTTTCGACGGCCGGCACCCACGTGAGCTTGCCATCGATGAGCTTCGGCTCCTCGGTGAAATGATGCAGGCCGCGGCCCGCAACGGTATTCACGTCTTCGTGCAGCAGGCCGCCGTCGAGCAGTTCGCGCACGAGGAACGCCATGCCGCCCGCTGCGTGGAAATGGTTCACGTCGGCCTTGCCGTTCGGATACACGCGCGCGAGCAGCGGAACGGCGTCCGAAAGCACGTCGAAGTCGTTCCAGTCGATGATGATGCCTGCCGCACGCGCCATCGCCACGAGGTGCAGCGTGTGATTGGTCGAGCCGCCCGTCGCCATCAGCCCGACGATGCCGTTGATCACGGCCTTCTCGTCGACGATGTGGCCAATCGGCGTGTAGTTGCCGCGCTCGACCGTGAGTTCGAGCACGCGGCGCGCCGCGGCGGCGGTCAGTTCGTCGCGCAGCGGCGTGTGCGGGTGGATGAAGGCGGAACCCGGCAGATGCAGGCCCATGATCTCCATGAGCATCTGGTTGCTGTTGGCCGTGCCGTAGAACGTGCAGGTGCCGTGGCCGTGATAGGCGGCCGCCTCCGATTCGAGCAGCGCCGCACGATCGCACTGACCCGTGGCGAACTGCTGTCGCACCTTGGCCTTGTCGTCGTTCGTGATGCCGCTCGTCATCGGGCCGGCGGGCACGAAAATCGTGGGCAAATGGCCGAATTGCAGCGCGCCGATCAGGAGACCCGGCACGATCTTGTCGCAGACACCCAGGCACAGCGCGGCATCGAACATGTTGTGGGTGAGCGCGACGGCCGTGCTCATCGCGATCACTTCACGCGAAAAGAGCGACAGCTCCATGCCGGCGTTGCCCTGCGTGACGCCGTCGCACATCGCCGGCACGCCGCCCGCGAACTGCGCGACGCCGCCGCCTTCGCGGGCCGCCTTCTTGATGATGTCGGGGAAATCCTTGTACGGTGCGTGCGCCGAGAGCATCTCGTTATAGGCCGAGACGATGCCGATGTTCGGCTCGCGAATCGACTTGATTGCGATCTTGTCGCGACCTTCGAGGCCGGCGAAGCCGTGCGCGAGATTCGCGCACGAGAGCGCGCCGCGCGCCGGGAATCGGTCCTGAGCAGCCGCGATGCGCGCCAGATAGGCCTCGCGCGTGGGCTTGCTGCGCTCGATCACGCGCTGCGTGACCTTCGTCAACTGAGAATGCGGGGAAACCATCGAATCTCCTTCCTTCTTGTCTCGGCGGGGACGCTCGGGGCTGGATCAGACGGGCTTTCGACGGTCCGATCAGCGATAGCGCGATGTTAGTAGAAAAACTACAAGTCGACAATCCCGGAAAGACCCTGGGCGCACAGCATTAAACGAACGCCTAGTCTCATTATGGACGGGCAATGCGCCGACGAACTCCGCCCAACCCGGAAAGAAGCAAACAGCGGTTCTGTAGTTTTTGTACATGACGTCCGATCCGCTATAGTCCACGGATCTTTCAGCATAGTGCGAGTTTCCTGATGCTGCTGTCCCAGGTGAAAGCCATGCGCGAGCAATTGCGCCCGTCGGAGCGCAAGCTCGCCGATTACGTTGTCGAGGCGCCGCGCGAGGTGCTCGATCTTTCGATGACAGAGGTCGCCGAGCGCGTGGGCGTGAGCCAGCCGACCATCGCGCGGTTCTGCCACGCACTGGGATTTTCGGGGTTCCGGGAGTTCAAGATTCGCCTCGCGCAGGCGGTCGCCGCCGATCTGCCGACAGAGCATCCAGCCGTCTACCGCGACGTGAGCCCAGATGAACCGGTGCCGGGCGTCGCGGCAAAGGTGCTCGATCGTACGATCGGCGCGCTCGTGCAAGTGCGCAACAACCTTTCGACCGACTCGCTCGCCGCCGCGATCAATCTGCTCGCGCGCGCGTCGCGTATCGAGTTCTATGGCGCGGGGGGGTCTGGCATCGCCGCGCAGGACATGCAGCACAAGTTCTTTCGCCTCGGCATGCCGAGCGTCGCGTATTCCGATCCGCATACGTTTCTCATGTCGGCGGCGCTGCTCGGTCCCGGCGACGTGGTCGTGACGATCTCGAACACCGGGCGCACTCGGGATATCGTGGACGCCGCGCGCACGGCGCTCGATCGCGGCGCGAAGGTGATCGCGATCACGCACGGCACCTCGCCGCTTGCTCGTCTCGCAAGCGTGGGGCTGCACGCCAACGTCGATGAGGACACCGACATTTTCTCGCCGATGACCTCGCGCACCTCGCATCTCGCGATCGGCGACATACTCGCGGTGGGCGTGGCGCTGCAGCGGGGGCCGGAGCTTGCGGAAAAGCTCGCGGACGCGAAGGAGATCATCGCGCGGCGCAGGTTGGACGAGAAAGGCTGAATTAGTGGCCCGGCCTCGCAGGTTGTAGACCGCACAACAAAAAAGCGGACTCCGTAAGGAGTCCGCTTTGCATTTCGGAAGGAACAACCGAACCGTGAAAAGTAGCCAGATTTGCCGGAGGCAGCCGTATCACGCTGCCTCCGGTTCGCCGTCAGGCGCTTACCACTGGTACGACATACCGCCGCCGAACGTAGCGCCACCGCTCGAACCGTAGCCACCGCCCAGCTTCACCTTGAGGTTCTGGGTGATGCGAGCCGATGCCCCGAGCGCCACGGCCTGGTAGCCCTGGAAGTTGGCCGTACCGACACCCACTGCGATCGTCTTGCCCTGATCGACGTCCGGAATCATCGTCAACGCAGTTGCCGCCGCAACGCCGCTGTAAGCGGCGCGCGCCACGGAGTTGACGTTGCCTTGAAGCGCATTCAAGCCGCTCTGGAGCTGACCCACGTTCACCGCATCGGTCGTGTTGACGCCGTTCGCGACGTTGGTGATACGACGCTCATTGCCTTCAGTGCAGGCGCTTTCCATCCCTTCGCCTGGACGTTGAACGAAGCGCCCCGCGCAGTCGAACCATTCCCCGTGTTGCTCTTTGCAGTTTCAGGCGCAGCAATCCAGGTTCCCGTAGACTCGTTCCAAATCGAGCGATATGCTTTATTCATTTTCCAATCCCTAGTGATTGATACAAATCCTACATTCATCAAAAAGTCGACTACGATTCACTTCCCTAAAACTGACAGATAAGTAATTTCTTTTTGTAAAACATCAGTTTGCGTTAGAGAATAAATCATGACTTTAAGTACTCTGGATTTCCACGAACATAAGAGAACTCTGAAACACCTTTATGGTGTTAGCGAGCGAATGCACACAGGAATCAGGCGGATGGACGGCCGTTCTGTCAGAGGTTAGTCGCATATCATTTAGTTTGATATGCCAATTCTTATACTAAAAACCAGAATTACGATCGATCCCAACCTGTCAATTAACAAAGAATAAACTCAACAACAGAATCCCCACAATCATCGGAGAATTACTACATTAATATATAAAATATCCGCGACAAAATAAATAAATTCTGCAAATAAAATCACAAACCTGAAGAGACATCCCTATTACAATTTCAAAGCCAAGAATTATCCTAATTATTTTCATTTAATATAAGATTATGTTTGACCGCGAAACGAGAATCCCTTGCTGCTCCTGTCTCGAGCGAGGAGCGACAAGACGGGCAAGACGGCACGGGCGCGTTAGGTGCTCGAATTCAAGCCCGACTTGGTAGGACTGCTAACGGCTTGGCAACCGCAACGCTGGAATTGCCAGTGCAGTCGACGACCATCTAACTGACTGAAATCATCGACCGGCTCAGTTTATCTGGTGCGTGTACAATCGCCCCGCCGCGCGGGCTCCCGCGCAACAAATTTGCGCGTACATCAGTTGTTGCATGCGACCAACGATCCCAGGGCAATCGCACGAAGCCCAAAGGCCAAGCATCTTTTCGTGATACGGATCGCTGGCGCTGGCTTCGAGCCATCGGTTTTCAGTCTGTCCTTCGTGACCGTATCCCGTTTGAGCAGTTTGAGCGCTATGCGGCGCAGGATCGCAAAGTTCTGCGCTGGTTCCTCGCATTGATCTTCGCCGAAGGTCATATCGAGCATCCAGTGCAGCCTGTTCTCGATATGCCAGTGCGAGCGCACTGCATGTGCCACGGTACAGCCTTGGCAGACAGGCCGCTGATGTAGAAGCGCCGCTCAGTCGACACGCCCGCGCCGGTTTCACGCGTGGCCTCAATCATCACCACCGTGCGCAGCCGCGGCCAGCGGCCGGTTCCCTTGCCTGGCCAGCGCTGCTGATGTCCAGTTCCACACAGCGGCGCGCCTCGATGCGCCCGTGAGCCGCGTCGCACTCCCGGTACTCGTCGAACGTGCCTGCATGCAGTTGTGGCCAGCGCTCCGGTGCCGCGAATACGCCATGCACGAGTGCAGCCAGTGAGTGCAGAAATCAACGATCCGACTCCGACAGAATTTGAGATTTTTCCGATGGTCACGTCATCTGCCGCCAACTAAAGTGGAAAGCACTGAACGGGCGTCAGCCAAGGTTACAGCGCAGGGCTGACTCGCACTCTATGTGCGCCTTCGCTGCGGGCACAGACCGCCCAAAACTCCCTCCTGCATCGAAATGCGAGGTTTCGATCTGACCAAATGAGCCATCATGAAACACATTCTGATCCTTGCCACTGCCAGCATGCTGGCAGCAAATACGTTCGCCGCACCGAAATCCGGCTTGTACAACGTGACTTCCGAACGGCTTCAAGTCGAGTTGCTCGAGCACCAGTGGACCCAGGCCGCGGCAGCGGGCGACCATCCGGTGCTCAACGACCTGCTTGACGATAAGTTTTTTGAGGTATTTCCAGGCGACGTTCGCCGCACCAAGCGCGACATGCTCGCTGCCGCACCGCTACCACCCGGAAGTACTCAGGTGCTGGAAGATGTGCGGGTGCGAGTCCTAGGCAACGTGGCAATCGCAACCGGCATCAATCGCTATAAGCCGGCAACCGGCTACAACGCGATCGAATATCGCTTCACCGATGTGTTCGTGAGGCGTGAGGACGGCTGGCGGGTTGCGGCGGCGCGCATGCTCCGCAAAGAGACGGGCACCATTTGAGCGCCACTCCGTGCTGAACCGGATCTGGTATGGATTCAAGGCCACCAGCATTAAAAGGGCTTGATGACAGCAAGCGCCACGGCCGCCAGCATGCCGAGCACCGGTAGCTCGTTGAACATGCGATACCACTTGTCAGAGCGTTGGTTCTCGCCGCGTTCGAAGGTCCGCAAAAGACGTCCGCAGTATGCGTGATAGGCGATCAGCAGCAGAACCACACCGACCTTCGCGTGGATCCATCCCTGCCCGCGTCCGATGCCGACCACAAGCCACAGCCACAGCCCACACAGAAGGGCAGGCACTGCAATCAGCGTCATGAATCGGTAGAGCTTGCGCGCCATGATGAGCAGGCGCTTGACGGCCGCGGGTTCGGTTTCCATCGCGAGATTCACGAAGATGCGCGGCAGGTAGAACAGGCCCGCGAACCACGAGGCGATCAGTACGATGTGAAACGTCTTGACCCAGAGCATCGACATTCTTTTTTCTTCTTGATGGTCAATTAAGGGGGAGACGGCGTGCCGCCTCGCCGGGGCTAACGGCTACTGGCGGCCTTCACCGTGGCCAAGCACCACGTACTTCAGCGACGTCAGGCCCTCGAGGCCCACGGGCCCACGCGCATGCAGCTTGTCGTTCGATATGCCGATCTCCGCACCGAGGCCGAATTCGAAGCCGTCGGCAAAGCGCGTCGAGGCGTTCACCATCACGCTGGCCGAATCCACTTCGCGCAGGAAGCGCATCGCGCGATCGTGGTCTTCGGTAACGATCGCATCGGTGTGGTGCGAGCCGTACGCGTTGATATGCTCGATCGCGTCGTCGAGCGTATCGACCACCTTCACCGCCAGCACGGGCGCGAGATACTCGGTGCGCCAGTCTTCTTCCGTGGCATCGACGAGCGGCCCAATACCAGCGTCCGCGAGTATCGCGCGCGCTGCGGCATCTACACGCAGTTCCACGTCCTTTTCGCGATAGAGGCGGCCAAGCGGCGGCAGCACGTCGTGCGCAATGCCACGCGCCACAAGCAGCGTCTCCATCGTGTTGCAGGTGCCGTAGCGGTGCGTCTTGGCGTTGTCGCAAACCGTCAGCGCCTTTGCGAGATCGGCGCGGTCGTCCACGTACACGTGGCAGATGCCGTCCAGATGCTTGATCATCGGCACGCGCGCTTCGGCCATCAGGCGCTCGATCAGGCTCTTGCCGCCGCGCGGCACGATCACGTCCACGAATTCCGTCATCGTGATGAGCTTGCCCACAGCCGCGCGATCGGCAGTCTCGACCACCTGGACGGCGTCCTGCGGCAGACCCGCTGCGGCCAGCCCCTCACCGATGAGCTTCGCGAGCGCCGTGTTGCACTCCAGCGCCTCGGAGCCGCCGCGCAGGATCGTTGCGTTGCCTGACTTCAGGCACAGCGCCGCGGCGTCGACCGTCACGTTCGGCCGCGATTCGTAGATGATCCCAATCACACCGAGCGGCACGCGCATCTGCCCCACCTGAATGCCGCTCGGGCGGAACTTGAGATTGCTGATCTCGCCGATGGGGTCGGGCAGCGCGGCAACCTGACGCAGACCTTCGACCATCGTCTTGAGCGCTTTGTCCGAGAGCGTGAGGCGGTCGATGAAGGCCGCATCGTGGCCCTTCTCTTTCGCGCGCGCGAGATCGCGGGCGTTCGCATCCTTCAAATGCTGCGCGTCGCGCTCGATGGCTTGCGCCACCGATTCGAGCGCCGCGTTCTTCGCGGCCGTCGAGGCCCGTGCCATCGCGCGCGAAGCTTTGCGGGCGCGGCGGCCGAGGTCGGTCATGTACTGGTCGATATCCATGGTGTCTTTCGTCATGCGGCGCGTGAGGCGTAGTCGGATGGAAGCGCCAAGCGCGGTTCGATTCAAAGCGGTTCAGGCCGATTTTAAAGCCAGCCGCCAAGGTTTGCTGGAGGTGGCCGGGCGGCTCGGCGTGACCACTGGCCGCGCGGCGTGCATAGAGCAAGCGCCGAAGCGCCGGTTCGGGCAAGCGTGGAGCGCTTCAGCCCGGCCGGCGCGACGGCCCTGCGGTGCGCGGTCGGGCCGCTGCCGCTGCGGCGGCGGCCGCCGCAGCCGGGCCGCGAGGCTGTTCGCCCGGCTGCGCGCGCCCAGGCGCCGCAGCGCTGCGCACCGGCACTGCTCCATCACGGGGCGAGGCCACCGTCATCGCGAGTTCGAACAGGCCGTCCCAGGCATCGGGCGGCAATGCATTGCGCCAGTCACCGCGTGATTGCCCAGAAAGCCCCTTCACCTGGCGGTCGAGCCGCGCCGCAAGCGCGAGACCGCGCTCTAGCGTCGCTTCGCTCAACCGCGAAAGCGCGGGCCCGATGAGCCGCTCGCGCGGCCCCCACACGCGGTTCTCGCGCAACAGCATGGCGAGCGGCTTGCCCGCCGCCACGCCGCGCTTGATGCGCAGCAGCGTACGAATTTCCTCGACCACGGCCCATAGCACCAGCACCGAAGCCTCGCCTTCGCCCTGCAGCCCGTCGAGCATGCGCGCGAGGCGCCCGACATCGCCGGTCAGCATGGCTTCGTTGAGCTTGAATACGTCGTAACGCGCGACGTTGAGCACGGCGTCGTGAATCTGCTCGAAGCTAAGGACGCCTTGCGGGTACAACAGCCCAAGCTTCTGGATTTCCTGATGCGCCGCCAGCAGATTGCCTTCCACGCGCTCCGCCACGAATTGCAGCGCACGCCGGCCGTCTTCGCCGGGCGCGACGCGCTGCCCTTGCAGCGCGAGGCGCTGCCCGATCCAGTTCGGCAGCGCCGCTCGCTCGACCGGGTCGATCTTGATCGCCACGCCGCTTTCCGAAAGCGCCGTGAACCACGCGGACTTCTGCGTGGCCGCGTCGAGCCGCGGCAGCGTGACGAGCATCAGCACGTCGGGATTCGAGGCCGCGGCAAGCGTCTTGAGCGCGTCCGCGCCTTCCTTACCGGGCTTGCCCGACGGAATGCGCAACTCCACCAGTTGGCGATCGCCGAAGAGCGACATCGACTGGCTCGCGCCGAGGAGCGAGCTCCAGTCGAAGCCGCGCTCGACGGTGAACACCGAGCGGTCGGTAAAGCCCGCTGCGCGCGCAGCCGCGCGGATGCGGTCGCACGCCTCCTGGGCAAGCAGGTGTTCGTCGCCGTAGACGACGTACAGGCCGGCCAGCCCTCTCGCGAGGTGCGGTTCGAGTGCGTCGGGTCGCAGTTGCATGGCGCTCGGTCGAAGGTCGCTCAGTAGATGTAAACCGCGCGCATTACAGCGGCGGCGGCGGCAGCGGTGCGCGCGGCGCGACGCCCGGCACGACCTGATCGGGCGTCGGGTTGATCGTTTTCAGCACGGCAAGGCGCCGCATGAGCTGATCGACGGCGTCGTTCTGCATGTCGGTGAACAGCAGGTCGGCTTCTTGCGTCTTGGCCGTCGAGTACTGATCGCTATACGTCATCGCGCGGTTCAGCGCGATCGCGCTCGGCTGGATCAGCACGGAGCCGTCCGGTCTTGTCAGCGTGAAATTCAGCGTGTAGTTGACCTGATATTCGACCACTGCGCCGAGCGAATTGAGCGTGAGCGTGCTGAAGCCACGCGCTTCGGAAACGTGCAGTACGGCGTCGGCGTTGGCCACCGAATCGACGACGACCGAATCGCTGCCGCCTTCGACCATGCGCGAAAGGCGCCCGATGAACGGCGGCGGCGCACCGACTACGGCAAGACGCTTGAAGGCGAAGTTCTGCTCGCCGCGCAGCTGGAAGCCGCAGGCAGAGAGGGCCAGCGCGCTGCCAGCCACGAGCGGGAACAACCTGAGGAACGATCTGCGAATCACATGGACTCCCTGGGTTCGCGACAGTGTCTGGGCGGCGGCGCAAAATGCGCCGCCAACGTGGCCTCTATTTGCTTTTAGACCACGACGTTCACGAGGCGGCCCGGCACGACGATGATCTTCTTCGGCGCACGGCCTTCCGCGAACTTGACGAACATCTCGTGCGCAAGTGCGGCGGCTTCGATCGCCTCCTTCGGCGCGTCCTTGGCCACCGTCACGGCGCCGCGCACCTTGCCGTTCACCTGCAGCACGAGTTCGATCTCGGCCTGTTCCAGCGCCTTTTCGTCGACCTTCGGCCAGGGCGCGTCGAGCAGCGTGCCGTATTCGTCGCTGTAGCCGAGCGCCTTCCAGAGTTCGAACGCGATGTGCGGCACGACCGGGTACAGCACCCGCAGCAGCACGCCAAAGGTTTCGCGCTGCACGCCGGCACTCGCACCCTTGGCGCCGTCGATGGCGTTGAGCATCTTCATCGCCGCCGAAACGACGGTGTTGTACTGCAAGCGCTGATAGTCGAAGTCGGCCTGCTTGAGCACGCTATAGACTTCGCGGCGCAGCGCTTTTTCGATGTCGGTGAGCGCCGCCGCGTCGAACGAGGCGCGCGACTTGATCGCGTCGGCGTTCGCGTGGCCGAAGGCCCACACGCGGCGCAGGAAGCGGCTCGCGCCTTCCACGCCCGCGCCCGACCACTCGAGCTGCTGCTCGGGCGGCGCCGCGAACATCGTGAAGAGACGCGCCGTGTCTGCGCCGTACAAGTCGATCAGCACCTGCGGGTCGACGCCGTTGTTCTTCGACTTCGACATCTTCTCGACGCCGCCGAGCACCACGCTCTGGCCGTCGCTGTTGAGCGTCGCGCCAACCGGGCGCCCCTTGTCGTCGTGCGTGACAGTGACGTCGGCCGGGTTGTACCAGGTCTTCTTGCCCGTCGCGTCTTCGCGATAGAACGTTTCGTTGAGCACCATGCCCTGCGTGAGCAGGTTCTTCGCCGGCTCGCCGAACTTCACGAGACCGAGGTCACGCGAGACCTTCGCCCAGAAGCGCGAGTACAAGAGGTGGAGAATCGCGTGCTCGATACCGCCGATGTACTGGTCCATCGGCATCCAGTAGTCGGTGCGCTCGTCGACCATGTTCACAGCATCCGGCGCGGCGTAGCGGTAGAAGTACCACGACGAGTCGACGAACGTGTCCATCGTGTCGGTTTCGCGCTTCGCGTCGGCGCCGCACGTCGGGCACTTGCAGTTCAGGAATGCTTCGGACTTTGCGAGCGGGTTGCCCGTGCCGTCCGGCACGAGGTCTTCCGGCAGCACGACCGGCAGGTCCTTTTCCGGCACCGGCACGTCGCCGCAGCTCGGGCAATGGATGATCGGAATCGGCGTGCCCCAGTAGCGCTGGCGCGAGATGCCCCAGTCGCGCAGGCGCCACGTGACCTGCTTGTCGCCGAGGTCGAGCGCCTTGAGGTCGGCTGCCACGGCGTCCACGGCCGCCGTGTAGGCGAGGCCGTCGTACTTGCCGCTGTTCACGCACACGGCACGTTCCTTGTCGCCGTACCACTCCTGCCAGCCGTCGAGCGAGTACGTCTCGCCTTCTACGGCGATAACCTGCTTGATCGGCAGGTTGTACTTCTGCGCAAAAGCGAAGTCGCGCTCGTCGTGACCCGGCACGCCCATCACGGCGCCTTCGCCATAGGTCATCAGCACGTAGTTGCCGATCCATACCGGCACTTGCTCGTGCGTAATCGGGTGCGTGACGGTGAAGCCCGTGGGCACGCCCTTCTTTTCCATTGTCGCGACGTCGGCTTCGGCCACGCCGCCGCGCTTGCATTCGTCGATGAACGACTGCAGCTCCGGCTTGCCTTGCGCGAGACGCGTGGCGAGCGGGTGCTCGGCAGCGATCGCAGCGAAGGTCACGCCCATGATCGTGTCGGCGCGTGTGGTGAACACGCGCAGCAGCTTCTTCTCGCCGTCCAGCTCGTACGGGAAGCCGAAGTTTACGCCGAAGCTCTTGCCGATCCAGTTCTGCTGCATGATCTTGACGCGCTCGGGCCAGCCGAGGCCGTCGAGGTCGTTCAGCAGCTCATCGGCGTACTGCGTGATGCGCAGGTAGTACATCGGGATTTCGCGCTTTTCCACGAGCGCGCCCGAGCGCCAGCCACGTCCGTCGATCACCTGCTCGTTGGCGAGCACGGTCTGATCGACCGGGTCCCAGTTCACCGTGCCGGTCTTCTTGTACGCGATGCCCTTTTCGAGCATCTTCAGGAAGAACCACTGGTTCCACTTGTAGTAGTCGGGCTTGCAGGTGGCGATTTCACGCGACCAGTCGATGGCGAGACCCATCGACTGCATCTGGCCCTTCATGTACTCGATGTTGTCGTACGTCCACTTGGCCGGCGGCACGCTGTTGGCCATCGCGGCGTTTTCGGCAGGCATGCCGAACGCGTCCCAGCCCATCGGCATCAACGTGTTGTAGCCGTTCATGCGCAGGTAACGGTACATCACGTCGTTGATCGTGTAGTTCCGCACGTGGCCCATGTGCAGCTTGCCCGACGGATACGGCAGCATCGAGACGCAGTAGAACTTGGGCTTGTCGGCCTTCTCGGCCGTCCGGTAAGCGTCGGTGGCGCGCCATTCGCCTTGCGCGGCGGATTCGACGTCGGAGGGAACGTATTTTTCGAGCATGGTGTGGGTGGTGAACGCTGGAAACGGGCCGTTTCGGTGCCGGATGCACCGGGCCGGCCGTTCACGATACCGGCAGATTGCGGCGGTTTCGCTGGGCCCGTTTTTAAAGGAAACGCTGATTATACCGTTGACTGGCGCGCGCTCAGTGCGCCGCTCCGTGCGCCGTTCAATGCGCGCCGGCGGGCGGCTCGGTCACGAAGCCGAGGCGCGTGAGCCCGGCCTGCTGCGCGGCGCCCATCACCTGGGCGATCACGTCGTAGCGCGTCTCGCGCGCGGCGCGTAGTTGCAGCTCGGGCTGCTGCGACTCGGGCGCTTTGCCCGCCGCCGTGAAGCGCGCGCGCAGCTCGTCCAGCGTGATGGGCTGGGCGTTCCAGTAGAGCTTGCCGGCCGCGTCGATGGAAAGCGTGACGGTCTGCGCAGTCTGCTGCGCGGGCTCGGCGGCGACCTTTGGCAAATCGAGCCGGATCGCGTGCGTGAAGAGCGGCGCGGTGATGATGAAGATGACGAGCAGCACGAGCATGACGTCGATGAGCGGCGTCATGTTGATGTCCGACATCGGTGCCGTATCGCGCTTCTTTTCGAGTCCGCCGAATGCCATTCGCGTGGCCTCCTACGACTCGGCGCGCGCGCCTTCGCGCATCGCGCCCTGCCCACCTTCGCGGCGCAGCGGCGCGCCTTCGGGCGCGCAGGCATAGGCGTGCAGATCGTGCGCGAAACCGTCGAGATCGTCGCAAAGCTGGCGCACGAGGCGTCCGAGCACGTTATAGGCAAGCACGGCAGGAATCGCGACCACGAGACCGAAAGCCGTCATGATGAGCGCCTCGCCCACCGGGCCGGCGACGTTCTCGATCATCGCCTGGCCGCTCGCGGCAATGCTGCCGAGCGCGTGATAAATGCCCCAAACCGTGCCGAGCAGCCCCACGAACGGCGCCGTGCTGCCCACCGAGGCCAGCAGCACCTGCCCGAACTCGAGCCGCCGCTGCGACGCCTGAAGCGCGCCGCGCAGCGCACGCAGCACGCGCTCGCCGCGGTCCACGCGGGCGAGCATCATGCCGGGCGCGTCGGCTTCCTCGGCGGCGAGCGCCGCCTGAGCCAGCGGCAGGAAGACGCGTTCGCGGTCGACCCCACGCATGGCGGCCACCCCGTCGGCCAGGCTGCGCGCCTGCCAGAAGCGCGCAATGGCGCGCGGCCCCTGGCGCTTCGCACGCAAGAGAATCCAGCTCTTGATGATGAGAAAGCACCAGCTCGCGACCGACATGGCGAGCAAGACCCACGCGACCGCGTGGGTGACGGCGTCGCCCGTCTGCAGATAGTGAATGACTCCGGAACTCGCTGCCATCGGACCTCGCTCACTGTCTGTCCGGCGCAGGCACCGGACCGTAGGGGAAACGCTCAGCGCAAGCCGAGCACGTCCTGCATATCGTACAGGCCGTTGGCCTTGTCCTGCAGAAAGCGCGCGGCGCGCACGCTGCCTTGCGCGTACGAAAGGCGGCTCGAGGACTTGTGCGTGATCTCGATGCGCTCGCCAATGCCCGCGAACAGCACCGTATGATCGCCGACGATATCGCCGCCGCGAATCGCCGAAAACCCGATCGTCGAGGGGTCGCGCTCGCCCGTGACGCCTTCGCGGCCATACACGGCGCATTCGTCGAGATTGCGGCCGAGCGCGTTCGCCACGGCCTCGCCCATCGCAAGCGCGGTGCCCGAGGGCGCGTCGACCTTGTGGCGATGGTGCGCCTCGATGATCTCGATGTCGTAGCCGGTCTCGAAAAAGCGCGCCGCGTATTCGAGCAGCTTGAGCGTGACGTTCACGCCCACGCTCATGTTGGCCGCGAACACGACGCCGACCTTTTGCGCGGCCGCGCCGAGCTGCGCCTTTTGCTGGGCGTCGAAGCCGGTCGTGCCGATCACCATCTTGACGCCGTGGCGCTGCGCCGCCTCGAGGTGCACGAGCGTGCCTTCAGGGCGGGTGAAGTCGATCAGGCAGTCGCTTTGCGCGAAGACCTGCTCGATGTCGTCGGTGATCTGCACGCCGGTGTCCTTGCCGAGGAACGCGCCAGCGTCCTGGCCAACAGCCGCCGAACCCTTGCGCACGAGCGCGCCCGAGAGCGTGACGTCAGGTGAATTCAGAACGGTTTCGATGAGCATGCGGCCCATGCGGCCCGATGCCCCGGCGATTGCGATTTTCATGAGTCTTCCTGGCAATGTGTCGCTGGCCGCGGTACGGGGTGCCACCCGGTTTTACCGGGCGCCACGCAGCGCCGCTGCCAAAAAACGCGGCGGCCGGTAGTGACACCCGGCCGCCGAATCGAAGCGTGGCGCGCCTCGCGCACCCCGCCCTGCTTGTTTTACCGGCCGAGTCAGCCGGCTCAGTTGCTCGGGGCCGCAGCAGCCCCGGAAGCCGGCACCGTGGGCGGCGCGGCGAGCGACGAATCCCGCGCGGGGCCCGACGGCGCGGTATTGGTGTCGCCGGTACCTTGAGCGCCAACAGCCGGGCCGACCGGGTTGCTCTGCGGCACGCCCTGGATTTGCGGCTGCGGCTGGCGATGCAACTGCACCTGCGACGGCATCGTGCCCACGTTCTGCGGCAGCGCCGACGATTGCGGGTTGCCCGCGCGCACCGAGGGCGTAAGGCCGGCAGGCGTTTGCACGGCTTCCGTGGCGCGGTTTGCGGCAGCGGCGGCCTGCGCGTTGGCGTCCTGCGGCAGCGCGCTGGTGGCGGTGCCGAGTTCGGACGACGGCGAACGCGCCGTGTCGCCGACCGTCGGGCCGGTCGCGCTCGAAGCCTGGTCGGGTGCGCCCGCAGCCGCCACCGGTGCCGAAGCGCCCGACGCCGGTGCAGCCGCGACGGCCTTCTTCTTGCCGCTGCGGTCACCGTCGATTTCAGCCAGCAGCTCGAGGTTCGACGGCAAGTCATCACCGCCCGACCAGCTCGCTACGCGGTCGCCTTCGAACAGCACGACGAAGTCACGCTGCTGGACCACGGCGGTCGAGCCGCGCTTGAAATAGAAGATGTAGTCCCAGCGGTTCGCATGGAACATGTCGGTGAGGAGCGGCGTGCCGAGCAGCTGCTTGACCTCGGCTCGGGACATGCCCACCTTCATCTGCGCCGCGGCTTCCGCCGAGACGAAGTTGCCTTGCACGATGGTAATGCGGTAAGGCGTAATGCTCTGCGCGACGGTCTGCGTCACGCTGTTGTAGGTGGAACAGCCGGCGAGCGCCGCGAACGCGGCCGCAGCCAGCAGGGTGCACGCCAGGCGGCCGCCGTGCATGCGCCGGCCGATCGTTGTGAATTCTGGAATCATTTCCCTCACCGTGCGGGCTTTTCGCGAAGCCGCGCGTATTCTGTAGAAGATCGTTCGAAGTTCTGGCGAAAATGCCCGGAACGGTAAAAACGCATTAACATAACAACCTAGCATTGTACTCCAGGGACTTATCGTCATGACCAATCCAACCGATCTCAAGAACATCGGCCTCAAGGCGACGCTGCCTCGCCTCAAGATCCTGGAGATTTTTCAGCATAGCCCGGTACGTCACCTCACTGCAGAAGACGTCTACCGCAACCTGCTGAACGAGGAGCTCGACATCGGCCTCGCCACGGTCTACCGGGTTCTCACGCAGTTCGAGCAGGCTGGGTTGCTCACGCGCAGCAACTTCGAATCGGGCAAGGCGGTATTCGAGCTCAACGAAGGCAGCCACCACGACCACCTCGTGTGTCTCGACTGCGGAATCGTTGAAGAGTTTTTCGACCCTGAAATCGAAAAGCGCCAGCAGATGATCGCCAACGAGCGCGGCTTCAAGCTCCAGGAACACGCACTCGCCCTGTACGGGGCCTGCACGAAGGAAAACTGCCCGCATCGCAAGCACTGACCGCTTGCGGTCTGCGGGCTGCAGAAAAGAAAACGCCACGGCAGATCTGCCGCGGCGTTTTCGTTTGGTGGGCCGGCCTTCGGGAAAGCTCGCCTGACCTCAGGCGGGCACGAGCAGCGTGTCGGCCTGCACGAGCCGCCAGGGCTCTGCGAGCGCGATCTCGTCGCAGTTCGGCTGCATGCCACCCCGGTCGATCACCACGAAGTCGCTCACCCGCTCGAAGGCGAGCAACGGGTGATGCCAGACGCCTTTGGCGTAATTGACGCCCTGCCCGCGCCCGGCCCAGAACGCCCGCAGCCCCGCCGGATCGAACTCGCCCGCGGGTGCGACCACTACCGCGTAACCCGCGTCGCCAAGCGGCACGAACGCCTGGCTGCCGAGCGGATGCCGCTCCATCATCGCAATTTCGACGGGCCACGCGCGCGGCTGGGCGCGAAACACGCTGACGATGGGCCGCCCGCCCGCCTCGTTCACGTCGATAGTGGCGAGATCGTGGAAGCGCTCGGTCGTGCCGCCGTTAATCGGAAAGTGGCGCGCGCCATCGACTTCGATGACGTCGCCGAACGGTGCGAACGCCTCGCGCGTCAGGGGTTCCATGTGCAGGATCTGCATCGCGGCTCCTCGTTCAAACCGGTTCGCCCCACAGGCGCAGGCGCGAGACGCCGCCGTCCGGGAAGATATTGAAGCGCACGTGCGTGACAGGGCCAAGCGCGGCAATCCCGCTCTCGAACACGTGCTGCTTGTCCATTTCGAGCTTCTGCTCGCCGAGCAGCGCCGGCCAGAACATCGCCTGGGTGACGAGCGAGTCGTCGGTGCCGCCCGTCACGCTCGCCGCCTGAAGCGAGCAACGGTCCGGGTAGTTGCCCTTGAAATGCGCCGTGTCGACTTCGATCTTGCGGATGATGCCGGGCCGCGCAAGCGCCACGATTGCCCAGTCGTTGCCCGGTTCGCGGCGGCGGCGCGTTTCCCAGCCATCGCCCATGTTCACGCCGCGCCCGGGCATCAGGATCGTGGAAGCGAGTCCGAAGTGCTGGTTGTTGGCTGCGACGAGATACGCGCCGTTTTCGATCGCCGCGAGATCGACGAGGCTGCCGCGCTCGACCGTGCTCCAGTCGCGCCGCGGCTGGCCGTACACGCGCAGGCGCGCGAGCCCGCCATCGGGATAGAGATTCACGCGCAGATGCGTGAACGCGCGCGTATCGCTTACCTCGACGTAGTGATGCTGATTGCCCTGCAATGTCGTCGCCGGGACGATGGTCTGCCAGTCTGCGTTGTCTCCGGGCGCTTCATCGTCGCTGGCCTGCGCGTAGCACGCCTCGACCGAAGCCGCGGGCGGAAAGTTGCCCGTGAAATGGCTCGTGTCGAGATCCAGACCGTAGATCACGCCAGGGCGCGCGAGCCGCACGATGCAGAAGTCGTGGCCCGTCGTACGCTTGCGGCGCGTTTCCCAGCCGTCCATCCACTTGCCGTGGTCGTCGTACTTGCCGGGGATGAAGACCGCGGGCTGCGGGTCGAGCATGCGCTCCTTCGGTGCGAAGAACTCGTCGCTCGCGTGGAGCGCGCGGGCACCCAGACGCGGATCGGCGAGGTTCATGTAGCGGCGTGTGAAAGCGGGGGCGTTGGGGTCGAGAGTCGGAATGGCCATGATGGTGTCGTTCGCTTGAATGGTTCAGTTGACCGAAGAAAAGCGGCGCAGGGTGCGCCGCCGGGATTCAGGCATGCGCGTGCTTGCCGCCGAGCGCGCTGTCTTCGCCGTGCGCTGCTTCTGCGTCGCTGTCGCCTGCCGGCACGTAGAGAAAACCTTCGTCGAGATTCAGCACGCGCTTTGCGCGCACCTTGTCGATGTCGTGCTCCCACACTGCGACCACGACCGTCGCCACGCAGTTGCCGATCAGGTTGGTCAGCGCGCGGGCAATGCCGACGAACCAGTCCACCGGCAGGATCAGCACGAGGCCGAGCACGGGAATCGCGGGAATGGCGGAAAGCGTGGCCGCGAGAATGACGATCGCCGAGCCGGGAATGCCATGCGCGCCCTTCGAGGTGATGAGCGAAACCAGCACCACGACAATGAGGTCGTGCATCGACAGCGGCGTGTTCGTCGCCTGCGCGATGAAGATCACGGCGAGCGTGAGGTAGATCGAAAAGCCGTCGAGGTTGAACGAGTAGCCCGTCGGGATCACGAGGCCCACGGTGGAATCCTTCACACCCATAAATTCGAGCTTGCGCATGATCTGCGGCAGCACCGCGTCCGACGAAGCGGTGCCGAGCACGATCGAGAGTTCTTCGCGCAGGTAGCGGATCAGCTTGAACACGCTGAAGCCGGCGAGGCGCATGACGATGCCAAGCACGACCGCGACGAACACGATGCAGCTCGCGTAGAACACGATCACGAGCAGCCCGAGTTGCTTGAGCGATGCCACGCCATACGTGCCCGTCGTGAACGCGATCGCGCCGAGTACGCCAAGCGGCGCGAGCTTGATGATGAAGCCCATCACGCGGAAGAACACCTGCGAGAGTTCGTCGATCAGGCTGTTCACGCGCTGCGCTTTCGGGCCGAGCAGCGAGAGCGCGCTGCCGAACAGCACCGAGAACACGAGAATCTGCAGGATATCTCCCTTTGCGAAGGCGTCGAAGGCCGTCTCGGGAATGATCTTCAGCAGGAAGCCGGCAGTGTCCTTCAGGCTCTTGGCGTGCTCGGTGTAGCTCGCAAGCGAGGCGGCGTCGAGCGAGTGCAGATCCACGTTCATGCCGGCACCTGGACGCGTGACGTACGCGAGCACGGCGCCGATCACGAGCGCGACGGTCGTCATCGCCTCGAAATACACCACCGACTTCAGGCCGACACGGCCCACCTTCTTGAGGTCGCCCGCGTGCGCCATGCCGCTCACGACCACGCAGAACACAATGGGCCCGATCACCATCTTGATGAGTTTGAGAAAGCCGTCGCCGAGCGGCCGCAGCGATTGGGCGAAATGGGGAAACACCGCGCCTAGCACGATGCCCAGTACGAGGGCGATCACTACGCGACCAAACAGCGAATTGAAGAACTTCGTCACGACTGTCTCCTATGTCGATGGGACTTGGCGCTCTAGCGCTTCGTCCCATCCCATGCAAAGCCAACGAGGGGGAGCAAGCAACTGTTCTGACTGGTCTGACCAGTACTGTTATGGCGGATAGTAGGAAGCCGATATACCGGAGTCAAGGTTGGGATGTGGGGTGTTTACCCTTGTGCGGTCAGACCAGTTTGCGGGCCAGGTCTGGACGCCTTGAGTGGCGGCGCAACGGGCGTTGATGCGGTGCGTCATGCAGCAAAGCCGCGCAGGACTACAATACCGGTCAGACCACGCGAGTTGCCCGCGCCAACCGATGAAGAACGTTCCGCACACCGTTACTGACGCCGCCATCGCCACGATCCGCGAACGGATCGAAGGCGGCTTGTATCCGGTCGGCAGCCTGCTGCCCGCGCAGCGGCAGCTTTCCGAGGAACTGGCGATCAGTCGCGCGTCGCTGCGCGAGGCGCTCTCGACACTCGAAGCACTGGGCATGCTGTCGATCCGCGCGGGCAAGGGCGTGTACGTCACGAGCGCGCAGGCCACGAACGCTCACCCGTGGCGTTTCGCCGACCAGTCGTCGCTACCCGACACCTACCAGATGCGCTACGCGCTCGAAGGCTTCGCCGCGCGCATGGCGGCGCTCGCCATCGGCGACGCCGACGTCGCCTGGCTCGAAGCGAACACCGAGGCGCTGCACAGCGCCCTCGCCTGCGACGAACTCGACGAAGCCGCGCAACTCGACTTCGAGTTCCACATGCGCATCGTGAATCTCGCGGGCAATGCCGCGATCGAATCGATCCTGCGCAGCAGCGCCGACATCATGAAGGAAAGCCAGCGCATGCCGTTCTACCGGCGCGAGCGCGTGCTTTCCACGCATCGCGAGCACGGCCTGATCGTGGTGGCGCTCAAGGCACGCGACTCGGCAGCGGCTGGCGAGGCGATCGAGGCGCACATCGCCAATGCGGCGCAGCGCGCGGGGGTGTACTTCCCCACGCCGCCCGCGTTCGCCGCTGCCGCCCAAAGCGCCGTCGAAAAATAAGGGCGAAAAAAAACCGCCCCGAGAGGCGGTTTTTTCGTGCAGCGTCGAGCGTGCTTACTTCGCGTTCGCGAGCGCGACAGCCGTGTCCAGCATGCGGTTCGAGAAGCCCCACTCGTTGTCGTACCAGCTCGACACCTTCACGAGACGGCCCGAGACCTTCGTGAGCGTAGCGTCGAACGTCGACGATGCCGGGTTGTGGTTGAAGTCGATCGACACCAGCGGTGCGGTGTTGTAGCCCAGGATGCCCTTGAGCGCGCCTTCCGAAGCTTCCTTCATGATGGCGTTGACTTCTTCGACCGTCGTGTCGCGCTTGGCGATGAACGACAGGTCGACGATCGACACGTTAATGGTCGGGACGCGGATCGCGTAACCGTCCAGCTTGCCGTTCAGTTCCGGCAGCACGAGGCCGACAGCCGATGCCGCGCCCGTCTTCGCCGGGATCTGGCTGTGCGTGGCCGAACGCGCGCGGCGCAGGTCTTCGTGATACACGTCCGTCAGGACCTGGTCGTTCGTGTAAGCGTGGATCGTGGTCATCAGACCCGTTTCCAGGCCGATCTTGTCGTTCAGCGGCTTGACGAGCGGTGCCAGGCAGTTGGTCGTGCACGATGCGTTCGAGATGACCGTGTCCGTGGCCTTCAGCACGTTGTGGTTCACGCCGTAGACGATCGTCGCGTCGACGTCCTTGCCGCCCGGCGCCGAGATGATGACCTTCTTCGCGCCGCCCTTCAGGTGGGCACTAGCCTTTTCCTTGGTCGTGAAGAAGCCCGTGCATTCGAACACGATGTCGACGCCCAGCTCGCCCCACGGCAGTTCCGCCGGGTTGCGGTTGGCCAGCACGCGGATACGGTCGCCGTTGACGACGAGGTAGTCGCCGTCAACCGACACTTCGCCCGGGAACTTGCCGTGTGCCGTGTCGTATTGCGTCAGATGCGCGTTGGTCTTCGCGTCACCCAGGTCGTTGATCGCAACGATCTGGATGTCGTGCTTCTTGCCGTTCTCGTAGAACGCGCGAAGCGTGTTACGGCCGATGCGGCCGTAGCCGTTGATAGCGACGCGAATGGTCATGGTTTATCTCCTGAGGGCTGAAAAATTCTGAAACCAGTGCTGCGCTGGCGACAACGCCGGGCTGGGGCCGCCGGGCGGGACGCTCAAGGCAGCGGGCCCGCCAGATCTTGCCGATCAGGCGGGCCCGTAACGCATGCTTAGTTGTCGAGCGCGGCCTTGGCCGTCGCCACGACATGATCGACCGTGAAGCCGAAGTGCTTGAACAGCACGCCAGCCGGGGCCGATTCGCCGAACGTGTCGATGCCGACCACGCCGCCTTCGAGGCCCACGTACTTGCGCCAGAAGTCGGTCACACCGGCTTCGATCGCGACGCGGCGCACGCCCTTGGGCAGCACGCGCTCCTTGTATTCGGCGTCCTGCTTGTCGAACACGTTGGTCGACGGCATGGACACCACGCGGGCGCCGATGCCTTCGCGCTGCAGCGCTTCGACGGCCTTCATCGCCAGTTCGACTTCGGAGCCCGTGGCGATCAGGATGATCTTGCGGCTCGGGATGTCGTCGTTCCAGTCCTTGAGGACGTAACCGCCCTTGGCAATGTTCGCGATCTGCGCATCCGTGCGCTCGTTGAACTGCAGGTTCTGGCGGCTGAAAATGAGGCTCGACGGACCGTGATGCGAAATCGACTCGGTCCAGGCCACCGCGGTTTCCACGGTGTCCGCCGGACGCCAGAGCGTCATGTTGGGAATCAGGCGCAGGCTTGCGACCTGTTCGATCGACTGGTGCGTCGGGCCGTCTTCGCCGAGACCGATCGAGTCGTGCGTGAACACGAAAACCGACGGGCACTTCATCAGCGCGGCCACGCGCAGCGCATTGCGGCTGTAGTCGGAGAACGTGAGGAACGTGCCGCCGAACGCCTTGTAGCCGCCGTGCAGGTTAAGGCCGTTGAGCGCCGCGCTCATGCCGAACTCGCGCACACCGTAGTTGATGTGGTTGCCCCACTGGATGCCGGTCTCGCCGGCCTTGGCGGCGCGCACGGGCTTCGAAGCCTTCCAGTTGGTGAGGTTCGAGCCGGTCAGGTCGGCCGAGCCGCCCAGCAGTTCGGGCAGTGCGGCGGCGAGCCCTTCGATCGCTTGCTGCGAAGCCTTACGCGTGGCAACCGTTTCCTTGCGCGAATCGGCGCCAGCGACGATCGCGGCGGCCTTCTGCGCCCAGTCGGCGGGCAGCTTGTGGGCCATGCGGCGCTCGAACTCGGCGGCTTCGGTCGGGTACTTCGACTTGTACGCGGCGAACTGTTCGTTCCACGCGGCTTCAAACTTAGCGCCTGCGTCCTTGGCGTCCCAGTCTGCGTAGACTTCTTGCGGCAGCGTGAACGGCTCCCACTTCCAGCCCGCGGCTTCGCGCCACTTGGCGATTTCTTCCGCGCCGAGCGCCGCGCCGTGAACGTCGTGGCCGCCCTGCTTGGTCGGCGCGCCCTTGCCGATGATGGTCTTGCAGCAGATCAGCGTCGGCTTGTCCGACGCCTTGGCCTTCTGGATGGCCGCGTCGACCGCGTCCACGTCATGGCCGTCCACGTGCGGGATCACGTTCCAGCCGTAGGCTTCGAAGCGCTCCGGCGTGTTGTCGTGGAACCAGTTGACCACGTCGCCGTCGATCGAGATGCCGTTGTCGTCGTACAGCGCGATCAGCTTGTTCAGCTTGAGCGTGCCGGCGAGCGAGCAGGCTTCGTGCGAGATGCCTTCCATCAGGCAGCCGTCGCCGAGGAACACATACGTGTGGTGGTCGACGATCTTCGCGTCGGCCTTGTTGAACTCCGCTGCGAGCAGCGCTTCGGCGAGCGCCATGCCAACCGCGTTCGCCAGACCCTGGCCGAGCGGGCCCGTGGTCGTCTCGACGCCCGGCGTGATGCCGAACTCGGGGTGGCCCGGCGTCTTCGAGTGCAGCTGACGGAAGTTCTTGAGTTCCGCGATCGGCAGGTCGTAGCCCGTCAGGTGCAGCAGCGAGTACAGCAGCATCGAGCCGTGGCCGTTCGACAGCACGAAGCGGTCGCGATCGCTCCAGAGCGGGTTCGTCGGGTTATGGCGCAGATGGCGCGACCACAGTGCAACGGCGATCTCGGCCATGCCCATGGGCATGCCGGGGTGACCGGAGTTCGCTTGCTGAACGGCGTCCATGGACAGCGCACGAATGGCGTTGGCCATCAACTGGGTGGTAGCGGGGGAGGCGGAGGACGAGGTCGTCATGTCGAGTCCGGAAGTGTGCAAAAAGCGGTGTGGGCGGCCGGGTCAAACAGCGGGCACACAGCAGCGCGGAGATCCGGAAGCTCGGCAATTCGCCCGCTCGGGCGCACATGCGGCGCCAAGAGACGCGAAACGGCCGGAGCAAACGGAGAGGGCTGCAAAGCGGAATATTCTAGCAGATCGTGGGGATTATCCCTGGCCGTAGGGCGCGGGATATGCGGCATGCGACCGGTGCCGGCCTGCCTCGGGAAGGGAGATTCGAGGAACCCTATAATGCCCCGGTTGGCCCCATTTTTTGCGCGCGTCTATGCATGGCGCCTTCCCAGAACCTTTGTGAGCGAAACACTCCTCTTCCATCCCGCCGCCGACGCGCTCTATGGGTTTCCGGGCGCACGTCGTCTCGCGACCACCGATACGCCGTGGCAGCGCATCGAAGTCTGGGATACGCCGCAACTGGGCTGCCTCTTCACGCTGGACGGCCGCCCGATGACCTCGGCCGGCGACGAATTCATCTACCACGAGTGCATGACGCACCCGGCCGCGCTCACCCACGCCGCGCCACGTGCCGCGCTCGTGCTGGGCGGCGGCGACGGCGGCGCGGCGCGCCAGCTGCTGCGCCATCCGGGCATCGGGCGCATCGTCGTGGCGGAACTCGATCCAGATGTCGTGCGCCTGACAGGCGACTACCTGCCCGAAGTGCGCGGTGGCGCCTTCGACGACGCGCGCGTGGAACTGGTCATCGGCGACGCGGCGGCTTTCGTCGCCTCGACGCAGGAACGCTTCGATCTGGTCGTGTTTGATTTGACCCCGCCAGATTCGCCCGCGGCCGGGCTCTACACGCCAGCGTTCTACGCGACGCTCAAGCGCGCGATGACCGCCGACGCGCTCATCTCGCTGCATCTCGGCTCGCCGTTCCATCACCCGGAGCGGGTGGAGGCGCTGCTAACCGGACTGCGCCGCGCCTTCGCCGTCGTGCGTCCGCTTGCCGCCTACGTGCCGTTGTACGGCTCGCTCTGGCTCATGGCCATCGCGAGTGACACGCTCGACCCCGGGTGCGTCGATCCGGCGAGGCTCGAAGCGCGCATGGCCGAGCGTCAACTCGAAGGTTTGCGGTATTACGACGTGAAGTTGCACGCTACGCTCTTAGAAGTCCCATTCACAGCGAGAGATAAACTAGGCGAATTCCTACAGCTTTAGCGACCCTGCCCGTGCAAAATGGCAGGTTCCACACGCTTTGATCGCGCGCCCACGCTCAAAGCGACGGCCGGCGCCTCATCCTAACTGCGAATCTGGAGAGACTCGATGACCCCACCCCGCCCCGCTGGCGTGCCGTGGCTGACACCGTATCTGACGGTGCGCGATGCGCGCGCCTCGCTCGCCTTCTATCGGGCGGCCTTTGGTTTTGCGGTACGCGATAGCGTCGAGGACGACGGCGCGGTCATGCACGTGGAAATGACGTACCACGATCAGCTGATCATCATGTTCGCGCCGGAGGGTGCATTCGGTTCGACGGCGCGTACGCCCCAAAGCGCACAAACCGTCGCGCCACAATCCTTTTATCTGTATGTCGACAACGTCGACGCGGTTTATGCGCGGGCGCTCGAAGCCGGCGCGAAATCGCTGAGCGAGCCACAGGACCAATTCTGGGGGGACCGCTTCGCGCAGGTCGAAGACCTCGACGGTTACCGCTGGGCGCTTGCTCGCCACTTGTCCTGAATCAATGAGAAATAGCCTTATGCCCCGCTTTTTCGTCGGCAGTACCCTGCAGTCCGACGAGGTCGTCACCCTTCCCGACGAAGTCACGCGTCATGTCCAGGTGCTGCGCCTGCAGCCCGGCGACACCATCGTGCTGTTCAACGGTCTAGGCGGCGAGTACAGCGCCGAGATTCTCGAAATGGAGCGCCGAGACACGCAGGTGCGCATTGGCCCCTATCGCGACTTCGAAGCCGAGCCGCCTTACCGGCTCACACTCGCCCAAGGCATTGCCGGCAGCGACAAGATGGACTGGCTGATCGAAAAGGCCGTCGAACTGGGGGCGACGAACTTCGTGCCGCTCACGACCTCGCGTAGCGTCGTGCGGCTTTCGGGCGAGCGAGCCGCGCGCCGCCAGGCGCACTGGCAACGTATCGTGCAAGCCTCGTGCGAACAGTGCGGGCGCAACCGCATGCCCGACGTCGCGCCCACGCGCGAAATCGCCACATGGCTTGGCTCGCTGCCCAAGCGACCTGGTGAAGGCGAACTGCGCGTGCTCCTCTCGCCGCGCGCCAACGTCTCGTTCTCGACCTTGCCGATCGACCCGCCTTCGGGCGAGGTGACGGTACTGGTCGGGCCCGAGGGCGGATTCTCTTCGCCGGAAGAAGCGGCAGCCCTCGACCACGGCTTCATCGCCGTGGGACTCGGGCCGCGCGTGCTGCGCACCGAAACGGCGGGCATCGCCGTGCTCTCGGCGCTCGCCGCCCGCTGGGGTGGTTGGTAATGCGACGCAGCCGGGGGTAGGGGAGCCACTGGTAAAAATGACAAAGCCCGCCGAAAGGCGGGCTTGTGGTTTTCTGTCGCATGCGCGCGACGGAACGCGAGTCGACGGTCAGGCGAACGAATAAAAAACGCGGAACGGCACCTTGCGCTCCGCCCAGTATTCCGAGGCCTCGCGAAATACGTCGAGCAGCGTCTCACGCCCGTCCTTGTCGAACTTCTGGGCAATCGGCAGTCCTTCCAGCACGATCACGAAACCCGGCTGCTCACCGGCTTTCTGCACAAGATCGGTCAGGCAGTCGTACAAACCATCGTAGTTCTTGCCGAAATGCTTCGGAAACAGAAACGATGTGGCAATGGTTTCGAGCACTTCCTGCTTGGTTTGCGCGTTCGCGCAGAACGCATAGAGGAAATGCTGCTGCAGCCGCTGGGCTTCGTCCGAGAGATCCTGAATGCGAAACGCCCGGATCGACTGGACAATATTCGGCTGCACGGTCGAAAACAGGCTCATGGCCCCCTCGTTCGATGAAAGCCCCGCCTCATCCTGGCGCGCCTCGCTGTCTTGCTTCAACTGCATGACGCGCTGGAACAGGTTGCCCTCCCCGGACGCGAACAGATCGCTCGCGACCCGGGGGTCGTGCGCGTAAACGTTATCGCTCATGCCGCTCATCCCGGTGTCAATCAATAATTCGCCTGAAACTGGCGTAGTGGTCGTCGGAGTAGTAACAGTTGTCGGTCTGCTTGCGCGGACCGCCGCAAACAATGCGCCTGGCGCCGCGATTGTGCGCGCTCGGCGTCGGGACCGTGTATTCGTGATAGTAGCCCCGCCGATGCGGTGGCAATATCCGTTCAAAATTCCCGAATACGACGCCGTCCTTCTCGTAAGGGAACGGGCCGCCCGCCGCAATCAGGCTCAACGTGGCCACCGCCTCACGCGGAAGTTCGTTGACCGAAATGCTGCCGACTGAATTACCCGCGTCTTCCGGCTGACTCGTGCGCGCCTGAGCGCCGCCTGCTGCCAGCACAACAGTTGCGACTAGCGCCACCGCCGCGGCGCGCCGTACGCTAGACAAACCGCCGCCGAAACAATGAGTTAGACGAGGCGCCATCGCCTGGTTCCCGCTTCCCTGGTTACGCGTTCGACGACCATGAAAGGTGTAAGGGTATCGCTAATGATGCCTGGAAGCAACGTTCGTCAGGCGAGGACGACCAGAGCTTGACCGCGCACAAGGGCCAATCCGGTAGATTTTACAATCTCATTTTGCGCGCTTTTGGGCGATCGCGCGGGATCTCGCGAGCAAAAAAAATCGGCGCACTCGCGGGAGTGCGCCGATTTTGGGGACAGCGTTCCCGGCACTGCCGGCAACCTTCGCGAGCGAGCTTAACGCGCCGCGTTCACGTCCGCGACGAGCAGCGCCGTCATGTTGACGATGCGTCGCACCGTGGCGGATGCCGTCAGCACGTGCACCGGCTTGGCCGCGCCCAGCAGGATCGGCCCGATCGCGATGTTGTTGCCCGCCGCCGTCTTGAGCAGGTTGTAGGAAATGTTCGCCGCGTCGATGTTCGGCATGATGAGCAGATTCGCTTCGCCTTCGAGCGTCGACTCCGGCAGGATCTCCTTGCGCAGGTTCGCGTCGATCGCCACGTCGCCGTGCATTTCGCCGTCCACATGCAGGTCCGGCGCACGCTCCTGGAGGATCTCTAGCAGATCGCGCATCTTCTGTGCGCTAGGCGCGTTGCTCGAACCGAAGTTCGAGTGCGAGCACAGCGCGATCTTCGGCTCGATGCCGAAGCGGCGCACTTCCTCGGCCGCCATGATGGTGATTTCCGCGAGTTGTTCCGGCGTCGGGTCGACGTTGACGTGCGTGTCGACGATAAAAATCTGGCGATTCGGCAGCACCAGCGCGTTCATCGCGGCATAGACGTTGCAGCCAGCCTTCTTGCCGATCACCTGGTCGATGAAGTGCAGGTGGCGGTGCGTCGTGCTGACCGTACCGCAGATCATGCCGTCGGCCAAGCCCTTTTCCACGAGCATCGAGCCGATCAGCGTCGTGCGGCGGCGCATTTCGAGCTTCGCCATTTGCTGCGTGATGCCCTTGCGCGCCATGAGCTTCGCGTAGCTCTGCCAGAACTCGCGGTAGCGCTCGTCGTGGTCGGTGTTCACGACCGTGTAATCCTGGCCGGCCACGAGACGCAGGCCGTAGCGTGCAATACGCTGCTCGATCACCGTGGGACGACCGATCAGGATGGGTTTGGCGAGCTTTTCGTCGACCACGATCTGCACCGCGCGCAGGATGCGCTCCTCCTCGCCCTCGGCGAACACGATGCGCTTCTTCTCCGGCTCCACGGCGCGCGCGAGCTGGAAGATCGGCTTCATGGTCGTGCCGCTGTGGTAGACGAACTGCTGGAGGTGCTGCTCGTAGGCGTCCATGTCCTCGATCGGACGGGTCGCGACGCCCGAGTCCATGGCCGCCTTGGCCACGGCCGGCGCGATCTTGACGATCAGGCGCGGGTCGAAGGGCTTCGGAATGAGGTACTCAGGCCCGAACTGCAGATCCTGAATGCCATAAGCCGTGGCCACCACGTCGCTCTGCTCCTGGCGCGCCAGTTCCGCAATCGCATTCACGGCGGCAACTTCCATCTCGCGCGTGATGGTGGTCGCACCCGCGTCGAGCGCACCGCGGAAGATGAACGGGAAGCACAGAACGTTGTTCACCTGGTTCGGGTAGTCCGTGCGGCCCGTGGCGAGCACGGCGTCCGGGCGCACTTCGAGTGCGAGCTCCGGCAGGATTTCCGGCGTGGGGTTGGCGAGCGCGAGAATGAGCGGTTTCGCGGCCATCTGCTTGACCATGTCCTGCTTGAGCACGCCGCCCGCGGAAAGGCCGAGGAAAATGTCGGCACCTTCTATCACTTCGGCGAGCGTGCGCGCATTGGTCTCGCGAGCGAAACGCTCCTTGTCCGGGTCCATCAGCTCGGTGCGGCCCTTGTAGACCACGCCCGCAAGGTCGGTCACAACGATGTTTTCGAGCGGCAGGCCGAGATCGACGAGCAGGTCCAGGCACGCCAGCGCGGCGGCGCCCGCGCCCGAAGCGACGAGCTTCACGTCCTTGATGTCCTTGCCCACGACCTTCAGGCCGTTGGTGAAGGCCGCCGCCACCACGATGGCCGTGCCGTGCTGGTCGTCGTGGAAGACCGGAATCTTCATGCGCTTGCGCGCTTCGCGTTCGACGATGAAGCACTCGGGCGCCTTGATGTCTTCCAGGTTGATGCCGCCGAAGGTCGGCTCGAGCGCCGCGATCACGTCGACGAGCTTGTGCGGGTCCGTCTCGTTCAGCTCGATGTCGAACACGTCGATGCCCGCGAACTTCTTGAAGAGCACCGCCTTGCCTTCCATCACCGGCTTCGAGGCGAGCGGCCCGATGTTGCCAAGACCGAGCACGGCCGTGCCGTTCGACACGACGCCCACGAGGTTGCTGCGCGCCGTGAAGCGCGCGGCGTTCAGCGGATTCTCGACGATCGCCTCGCATGCGAACGCAACGCCCGGCGAGTACGCGAGCGAGAGGTCGCGCTGGTTGATCATCTGCTTGGTCGGCGCAATCGCGATCTTCCCCGGCGTGGGAAACTCGTGATAGTCGAGTGCGGCTTCGCGGAGTTTGTTCGTGGCGGGATTCGACATGGGAGGCAGGACGTTAGTGCAGATTAGAATAACAACTCGAACGCTAATTCGAAGGCATTGTAGCGCCAATCTCCGACAGCATTCTTTACAGTTCGGGCGCAGGTGCCACGACCGCAATGAGGGGAACGCCGCGCCAGCGTGCCCTTCGCAGCGTCGGACATATCAATTGTCATAGACCTTTCGACATGCTTTCCGAGTTCTCCCTGATCGACCGTTATTTCGCGCAACGCGCCCGAACGAACACGCAACGCGCCGCGCTCGGCATCGGCGACGACTGCGCGCTCGTCTCCCCCGCTCCCGGCGAAATGCTGGCCGTCTCGACGGACATGCTCGTGGAAGGCCGACATTTTTTCCCCGATATCGATCCGCACGCGCTGGGCCACAAGGCGCTCGCCGTGAATCTGTCAGACCTTGCCGCGATGGGCGCGCAGCCTCTCGGCTTCACGCTGGCGTTCGCGCTCCCCAAGCCGAACGAGGACTGGCTCGCCGCATTCAGTGCGGGCCTTTTCGATCTGGCTGACCGCTTTGACTGCGAACTGATTGGCGGCGACACCACGGCGGGCCCGCTCAACCTGTGCCTGACGGTGTTCGGCTCGGTGCGTCAGGATGTCGCACTTCGGCGCGACGCCGCGCAGGCGGGCGACGACATCTGGGTCTCCGGCATGCCCGGCGACGCGCGCGCGGGCCTCGGCATGCTGCGCGGCGAATGGCAGGTGAGCGAGCAGGACGCCGCCCATTTCCGCCGCGCGCTCGAATACCCCGAGCCGCGCGTGTCGCTCGGCCTGGCGTTGCGCGGCCTCGCGCGCGCGGCGCTCGACGTGTCGGACGGCCTGGCAGGCGACCTGCGCCACATTCTGGAACGCTCGAACCTCGCCGCGACGATCGACGTCGATAGCCTGCCGCTCTCGCCGGCGCTCGCGCGCCTGCCCCGCGAGGTGCAACTGCAATGCGCGCTCGCGGGCGGCGACGATTACGAACTGTGCTTCACGGCGGCGCCGGCGCAGCGCGCAGCGGTCGAGGCGGCCGCGCAACAGGCGGGCGTGCGCGTCGCGCGCATCGGTACAATGAGTGCCCTCACGTCGCCTCAGGACGCTCCCGCAATCGCCTGGCGCGACGCCGCGTGCAAACCGCTCAACCTGAAGTTGCAAGGTTTCGACCATTTCCATGCAGACTGACCCCACGCCCTCTCCCGCCGACGAACTCGCGCCGGCCGGGCGCCCGGAGCCCCAGCCTGGCGGCCCGCGCCGCGCCGACGCCCCGTTCATGCTCACGCATCCGTTTCACATCGTCTCGCTCGGCTTTGGCTCAGGGCTATCGCGCCTCGCGCCCGGCACGGCGGGCACACTGTTCGCGTGGGCGGCGTTCGAAGTGCTCAACCGCTATCTCACCGTGACCGAGTGGGGGCTCCTGATCATCGTGGGCTTCTTCGCGGGCATCGGCATCACCGGGTTCACGGCGAACAAGATGCGTGTAGAGGACCCTTCCGCCATCGTCTGGGACGAGATCGTCGCGTTCTGGCTCGTGCTGCTCATGATCACGCCCGTCGATTTCATGGGCCGGCTCTGGGCCTTCGTGGTCTTCCGGTTCTTCGACATGGTGAAGCCGCCGCCCATCCGCTATTTCGACCGGCGGTTCAAGGGCGGCCTCGGCATCATGCTCGACGACATCGTCGCCGCCTTCTTCACGCTGCTCGTCATCGCGCTCTGGCGCATGTCGGTCTAACCTCACCTGGCCGCCAACTCAACGGATTGCTGCAATGCCTACCGATTCCGTCGTCCACCAACTTGCCATCCGCGTCGGCAACAAGCTGCGCGACGGGCGGCTCATGCTCGCGACCGCCGAGTCGTGCACCGGCGGCATGGTCGCCACCGCCATCACCGACATTTCGGGCAGCAGCGGCTGGTTCGAGCGCGGCTTCGTCACTTACTCGAATCAGGCGAAGTCCGAGATGATCGGCGTGCCGCCCGAACTCATCGAGAAGCACGGCGCGGTCAGTGAACCGGTGGCGCGCGCGATGGCCGAAGGCGCACTCAGCAACAGCCGGGCACAAGTTTCGCTCGCCATTACTGGCGTCGCCGGTCCCGGCGGCGGCACGCCGGAAAAGCCCGTCGGCATGGTGTCGTTCGGCTGGAGCAACCGGCTGCATACGAGCGTCGAGACGCTGGTCTTCAAGGGTGACCGCGAGCAGATCCGCGTGCAGGCCGCCGCGCACGCGCTGCGCGGACTACTTGCGCTCATCGACGAACAGGAACGCTAATACCGGCCCCATCACGGAGGCGCACGCCATGGCTACCTCGAATGCCGCAGTCGAAGAACTGATCCGCCGCTTCGGGCTCGAACCGCACCCCGAAGGCGGCTACTACAGCGAAACCTACCGCGCCGACAAGCTCGTGCGCCGCGACGGTGCGCCGACGGCCGACGGCACGCGGGCGGCCTCGACCGCAATCTATTTCCTGCTTGCGGATGGCGCCTATTCGGCCTGGCACCGCATCCGCTCCGACGAGTTGTGGCACTTCTACGCGGGCTCGCCCCTTGAGATCCACTCGATCGACGAGCGCGGTGTGCTCTCCACGCGCAAGCTTGGCCATGCGTTAGACCATCCGGACACGGTCTTCCAGGCCGTGGTGCCCGCAGGCCATTGGTTCGCGGCGCGCTGCTGCGACCCGTCCACCTGGGCACTCGTGGGCTGCACGGTTGCGCCGGGTTTCGAGTTCAGCGAGTTCGAGATTGCCGACGCCGAGGCGCTCGCGCAAAAGTATCCGCTGCACCGCTCGATCATCGAGCTTTTCGGCAAGCCGGCATCGGTCTCGAAGAAGGATTGAGCAGCACGTCGCATCTCAATAAACGCGGATAAAAATGCGGCGTACCCGAAGGCACGCCGCAATCGCCCTACCACTTCAGGCGGTCCCGAAGAGATCGCCTTCGAGCTGGCGTTCCCTACGCGCCAGCCCTGGTTCCCCACTTATTGCATGGAGATCTGTACGCGCCGATTAGGCGCAAGACACGCGATCACCGCCGACGTTGCCTTCTTGCCCGGGCACGCCTTCACAGGATCTGCCGCGCCGCGCCCATTGACTTCGAAGCGCTCCGCCATGACACCCTGGGCTTGCAGCGCGCCCAGCACCGCTTGTCCACGTTGCCGCGACAACTTCTCGTTGTGCGCCGACGAGCCGAATCGATCGGTGTATCCGTCGACCTTCAGCACGTGAAGCTTCACATGCGAATCGCGGACGCGCTGGGCGAGCAAGTCGACCATCTGCTTGCCCTCCGGCTTCAGTACCGCGCTGTCAAAGTCGAACAACGCGTCTGCTGACAGTGAAACCGGCTTCGCCAGCTCAGGAGGAGGAGGCGGTGGCGGCGGCGCGCACTTGTCGAGCTCGCCATTCACCTGCTTCGCGAGCTTCTGCGCGCGCTCGATCGCGTCCCAGCCATGCACCCAGTGCGTGCCGTGCGTTTCGTCCTGCTCCTTCCACGCTTCGTCGGTCAGCGCAGACAGACGACCCGCATCCTCGCCGCGGCACGGCGACTGCGATGCGCGTTGGTTCGTACGCTCGATTTCCTGCAGCGCGCTCACCCACTTCTCGCGCGTTTCGACCGGCGGCCAGTTTTTCTGGCCGTAGATCGGCTGGAAGGGCACGCTGCCGTCGATGAAATGACGGCCGTTGTTCAACGCGCGCGCCGCCGCGTCGTTGGATACGTTCGACACGAGCACGTGGCTGTCCTGGCGCTGCGCGACCTCGAGCCAGCCTTCGGCGAGCCCACGCTGATACGGATCAGCGATCTTTTGTGCGGCAGGCATCAGCGCCTCGGCATCGCTGCCCACGCTGGCAAACGCGTGGGCGCTCGCCAGCGCGGCCAGCAACGCGCCGCATACGAATGTTTTCTTCATGAGATTCTCCGTGCCCGCCACGGTTTCCCGTGGCGGGCCCTTCAGTCACGACGGATCGATCAGAACCCGAACGTCGCGCCAACCGAGGCGCCGACACTGCCGCCGCCCGTCGACTTCGACACGTGTGCGTTCAGGAGCAGGCGATCAGACACGTACCAGTTCGCACCAACCGCCAGCGCGGTTTCACCACCGTAAGTACCCGCCGCCGCCGCCATCTGGAAGTTGCCTTCCGCCCGTGCGTTCACCGCGTCCAGGCTCGATGCGTTCAGCGCACCGTTGGCCACGTTGGTCAGCGTCACCGGAGCCGTTGCACCCGTGCCACCCAACGTCACCGAGCTGTGTGCCGACGAGTCGTACATCACCGCATCGGCCAGCTGGCCTTGCATGTTCGTGATCTGGCCATTGATGGTCGTCACGTCACCGGACAGCGTCGAAACGTTGCCCTGGATGCTCGTGACATTGCCTGCAAGGTTCGTCACGTTGGTCGTGACATTGCCTGCAAGGTTCGTCACGTTGCCCGCGAGGTTCGACACGTTCGTGTTCGTCGCGTACAGCTGCTGGCCGTTCACCGCGTCCGTGCTCGACGTGCTCAGCGTGCCGTTCGTCACGTTCGTCAGCTTGACCGTCGAGCTTGCACCCGTGCCACCCAACGTCACCGAGCTATGCGCCGACGAGTCGTACATCACCGCGTCGGCCAGTTGGCCTTGCATGTTCGTGATCTGGCCGTTGATGGTCGTCACGTCACCGGACAGCGTCGAAACGTTGCCCTGGATGGTCGTGACATTGCCTGCAAGGTTCGTCACGTTGCCCGCGAGGTTCGACACGTTCGTGTTCGTCGCGTACAGCTGCTGGCCGTTCACCGCGTCCGTGCTCGACGTGCTCAGCGTGCCGTTCGTCACGTTCGTCAGCTTGACCGTCGAGCTTGCACCCGTGCCACCCAACGTCACCGAGCTATGCGCCGACGAGTCGTACATCACCGCGTCGGCCAGTTGGCCCTGGATGTTCGTGATCTGGCCGTTGATGGTCGTGATATTGCCCTGGAGCGTCGTGACGTTGCCTTGGAGGGTCGTGACGTTGCCCTGAAGCGTCGTGACGTTGCCTTGGAGCGTCGTCACCTGGCCCTGAAGATTCGTGATATTGGTCGCGTTGGCCGTAACCTGCGTGTTGGTCGCGAACAGTTCGGAACCGTTGACCGCGTCGGTGCTCGATGCCGTCACCTGGCCCGCCGCCACGTTCGTGATCTGACGCGTTGCGCCCGTCGCACCCACGCTCACCACGCCCGTCGGCGTCGCGCCCGCGTAGGTGTAACTGGTGCCGCCGATCGTGCCGCCGGAGGTCGCATTGGCGGCCGACGTGGTCGCGCCATTGCCCAACGCCACCGAGTTCGCCGTCGCAGCCGTCGCGCCGTTGCCGATCGCGATCGCGTTCGTGTTCGTGGCCAGTGCCGCCGGACCGATTGCCGTCGAGTTCGTGGCGCTCGCCGTCGAGTCGGCCCCGACCGAGTTCGTGTGGAAGTACTTGATGCCGATGCTGTTGATCTGGCCAAGCGCGGCGTCGACCTTGCTGAATGCCGTGCCGATGTCCGTCGCGGCGCCCGTGGTGCCGGCGATCGAATTGGCGTTGCTCAATGCGTAGCTCGGCGCGCTGACCGTGCCGTTCGATGTCACGGTCGAGCCGCCGCCCAGCGCGGTCGCCGTCGAATTGGCGAGACCATACAGTTGCGAGCCGTTGATCCCCTGCACGCTGGTGGCATTCACCGCGCCCGCGGCAACGCCGGTGAGAAGAACGTTATTGCCGACCGCCGTCATGACAAACTTCGAGATCCCGTCCGGCGACATGGTGATGGTGGCAAGGTTCGCGTTCAGGTCGATCTGGGTTCCGCCAGCGTACATCTGCGCCGCGTTCTGCGATCCCTGTACCGTACCGTCTATCCACCCCGGGCCGCCGCAGCCGCTTTGGACACCAGTAACCCGGTTATCGATGTAATTGGTACCGGTCGTGTTCGTGTAGCAGAATCCTGCAGCCGATGCGAGCCCCGGCATGGCCAGCCCGCCCAGGAGAAGGCCAAGCGGCACGAGCGCGAGCTTGAGATTGAACGAGTTCGCAGCCGTTGCTTGCACCGGAGCAACCGTCGATACACGAGAAGCACCGCGGCCCGAGCAAGTCCTGGACTTTGCCGTTTCCTGCGCCGCAACCCATGTTCCCGTCGTGTCGTTCCAGACAGAACGATAAGCCTGATTCATTTTGCAATCCTTAATTAACTGTTAAGATGTCCAGAATTTATTGAGGCATGGGCCTCGCCGGAAGCATCACTTAAGCGAGAGTCTCGCGCTTCGTTTAAGAAGGGCTTTCTGTCCGTTGATTCATACGACGAACCGCGCGACTTCCATATGTCTAGTATTCCCTCGTTCGGGAGTCAGTCCTATCGGAGAAATTCGATTGAGGGGAGACTGAAGGGACACACTTCCCGTCAGCACAGCCCTCACGTCAGCCGGGCTGCGGCCGCGCAAAGACGATTAGCCGGTGGAACCGGCAAGGCGATCTCGCCAGTCGAACCTGTTCGACGGGCGCGCGCTAGCGAAAAAGGGGACCAGTTCCGCGCTTGCGAGCACCCAACGATGCCAGTGGGCGCGTGCAGTCCCCAACGGAACGGACGAATCTTACGAAGGAGGAGGAAGGAGACGTATCAGACAATTCCTATTTCCTTTGCATTGCACAAAGGAAAATGCCTGATCTCAATGAGGATATTAGAGAATTGTTAAAAGCAACCGGAGGCTTGGTTCAAGCATGCCTCGGGTTGCCCGGCTTCATCGAAATGTGTTGATCCGGTCGCGCGTTTCTTTGGCAGCCGTTGCAGCCGCCTGCGCATAATCCTCGCCCTTGCTCGCATAGATGATCGCGCGCGAAGAATTGATGAGCATGCCTGTGCCATTCGCCGTGCGGCCGGCCTTCACGGTCGCCTCGACGTCACCGCCCTGCGCTCCAATGCCAGGAATCAGCAACGGCATGTCGCCCACGATGGCGCGCACGGTTTCGATTTCCTTCGGGAAGGTGGCGCCCACCACAAGGCCCAGTTCCCTGCTCGCGTTCCATTTGTTTGCGGCCAGATCCGCCACGACCTGATAGAGCGGTCTGCCGCCCGTTTCGAGGAACTGCAGGTCCGATCCGCCAGGATTCGACGTACGGCACAGCACGATCACGCCTTTGCCCTTGTGGGCCAGCCACGGCTCGATCGAATCGAACCCCATATAAGGGTTGACCGTCACGGCGTCGGCCTTGAACCGCTCGAACGCTTCGCGCGCGTATTGCTCGGCGGTGCTGCCGATGTCGCCGCGCTTGGCGTCGAGAATGACAGGCAGGCCCGGGTGTTTCTCGTGGACGTGGGCGATCAGCGCTTCGAGCTGGTCTTCGGCGCGGCGCGCGGCGAAGTACGCGATCTGTGGCTTGAACGAGCAGGCGTAGGGCGCCGTGGCGTCGACGATGTCGCGGCAGAACTCGAAGATCGCGTCGCCGCGGCCGGCCAGCGCGGCGGGAAATTTCGTGGGCTCGGGATCGAGGCCAACGCACAGCAGCGAGCCGGTGCGCTGCCAGGCGGCGCCGAGGGTCTGGGTGAAGGAGGTCATGGTGAAAAGCTCGCGGCGAGTCGGTATGGGGGAAACGGCGCGTATTTTACCCGGCTTGGCAAACGCCGCCGCGTCGCCACGCCCGGTGCATCGGGCGCGGGTACCCGATACACCGGAGCGAGCACTTATTGATCAGACGATTAAGACTCAATACCCGGTGCGTCTCCGGCGCTCTACGCTCGAGCGCGCGCGCCCTTACTGTCGCGAGCGCCCGTCCGTGCGCGCGCGCCGGTGTGGTGCGGGTTTGCGATTGCCCGCATGTCCATGCGCTCAACGGTGAAGGAAAAGCGCCGCACAAGTCGCTCGCCGTGCGCGAGGACAGTCATCCCGTTCGCATCGCCACCGCCACGTAGGTTCATCGCGTTGATCGGATGATCGACGGGCTCGAAGCAGAAGAAGTCGGCGCCGGGCGGCGTGTACAGCACGTAGTAATCGGTGTTCGCACAAATCGAGAGCGAGAGCCGACGGCGCTCCCACACTACCGCGGCGCGTCCACTCCAGCCGCTGAACGCGTGATTTACCAGTTGTTCAGGCAGCGGGTACGCAATGCCGAACTGCCAGGCCGGAGGAGCAGGCACGTGGCGCACCGGCAGCCAGTCGTCGCCCGAGAGCCACAGGCCGCTCGCGGGCGCGGAGAGCTCGGTGCTCGTATCGCGGGCGAGGAACGGATGCACGCCTAGCCCGAACGGCAGCGCGTCGCGGCCCGTGTTCTCCACTTCGAGACCGATAGTGAGTGTGGCGCCGCCAAGCGCATACGTGAGCGCCGCGCGGTACGAATACGGTTCGCCGCCGCTGCGGTCGAGCAGGAGCCGCACGTTTTCGCGATCGGCGCTTTCGATGCTCCACGGCGCGAGCCAGCCGTCGCCATGGATTGGTAAAGGTTCGCTCGCGCGATTGCGCGGCACCTCCACATCGCGTCCTCCGAAATGAAAGCGTCCGTCGCCAATGCGGTTCGAATACGGCAGCAGCGGGTAACACGCCAGTTCGTTCGGGTCCATGCGCGCGCTCACACGCTCGCAGCGGCGGAACACGGGTTCGAGCGCGCCTTCGCTGCGCCAGTCGAAGCGCGTAATTCCACCGCCCAGTTGGGGCACGACGTCGAGCCTGAGATACGCATTCGCTAACGTCACGCAAGCTACGTCGCTCGTGCCCGCAGCGCCGATGGCCACCGCCGATGTGCTCGGCCCCGGCATGACAGGGTGGGTGGCCGCTTCGAGCCGGGCGCGGCGCGCGGCGGCGGCAGGTGAGACAACGGGCGCGGAAGGTGGCACGCTTGCGGCGGCTGCGCCGCCAGCGGTAACGGTGGAACGTGTGGGTCGACGCACAGCGGAATTCGCGACGCTCATAAGATGCTCCTCGAGAGGCATGTTTGATTGCCGCCGCAAAAGGCGGCTCACCGGTGGCCTGTCGACGCCATGCGCTCGCTTTTCTTCTCGCTCGCACACGCGCCTGCGGCCGCTTCTTGTGTTCGCCCTTCTAGTGGTACTGGCAAAGCCAACTGCGCACTATCGATCGACTGCATCTGTTGCTGAACTGCAACGACTATCCGTCTCTACGCGCCGCGTGCTGCTTGCGGTCGTCGGTACGCTTGCCAGAAAGCAACGCGCGCTTATTGTCTAACGTAAGCGCACGTGCGCCGTTCGGGCGATGCTCGACGTAACGAACTCAAACGCGCCGACGCCCTTGAAACCGCGGTTCTTCAAGGCCCTGGCGGCCAATGCGGACCGCAAACACGCCGCCTGCATGCGGCTCGCGCGCAAGAGCCTCCTCCTCCATTTCCTCGCGCGCGCTCGTGACATAGAGCGTGTCCAGAAGTGCACCGCCGAGCGTAACGCAGCTTGGCTGTGCTGTGGGAATCTTTACGCGCTCGGTTTCCACACCATCGGCGCCATAACGCACCACGCGCTCGCCGCCCCACTGTGCATTCCAGAGGCCACCTTCGGCATCGACGGTCGAACCGTCCGGCACACCGGTGTCGTCGGTCAGCGTGACGAACGTACGCTGGTTTGCAATCGTTCCATCCGCACCGTAGTCGCACGCGCGAATCTCGCGCGAGAGCGTGTCGCAGTAGTACATCGTCGCGCCGTCCGGGCTGAACGCGATGCTGTTCGAGATCGCGGGCGCGGGCAACGGCAGGCGCTCGAGCGTGAGGTCGTGATTCAGCCGATAAAAGCCGCCAATGGCTTGCCTCGGCGTTCCCTCATACTTCGTGCCAAACACGAAGCGGCCCTGGCGGTCGCAGCGCCCGTCATTCAGGCGCGTCGGCACGCCGGGCTCCACCTCGACGATGGTCTCGATCGCGCCCGTTTCCAGATCGAAGAAAGCCAGCCGCGATTCGAGGCCCAGCAGCAGCGTGTGGTCGTCCTCGCAAAGTGCGAAGCACGCAAGGCGCTCCGGCATCGCCCAGGTCACGTGCTTGCCGTCGCGCGGGTCGTAGCGCGCAAGATGCCGCGCGGTAATGTCGACCCAGTAGAGCCGGCCACGGCGCGAGCACCAGGTCGCGCCCTCGCCCAGCTCGCACTTCGCGTGGACGAGCAGTTCGGCCACCGTTTCGCTCGAAGCGCCTTCGCTTGCGCTCATGCCCAGCCTCCGTCCACGACGATGTCCTGCGAAGTGATCATGCGGCTGTCGTCGGCGGCGAGAAAGAGCGCCATGCGTGCGAGGTCTTCGGGCAGCAGCTCGGCGTCGATGCATTGGCCGCGCTTGATGTCCGCCCGGCCTTCGTCGGTGAGCCACAGGCGGCGCTGCTTGTCCGTCATCACCCAGCCCGGGACGAGCGAATTCACGCGCACGCCGTAGCGCCCAAGATCCTTCGCGAGCCCGCGCGTGAGCCCCTGCACCGCCGACTTGCTCAGCGTGTAGACGGGCATTCCCCACTGCTTGAGCATCCAGCTAATCGAGCCCAGGTTGATGATCGAGCCAGCACGCGCGGCTTTCATGTCTTCCGCCACAGCTTGAGCGGCGAACAACTGGTGCCGCACGTTCACGGCGACGCACTCGTCGAACGACTCCGGCGTCACTTCCGCCAGCGTATGGCGGCGGTCGTTGGCGGCGTTGTTCACGAGCACCTCGATGGGCCCGAGCGCCGTCTTCACGTCGGCGATGGCGGCTCGCAGCGCGTCGATATCGGTAAGATCGCAGGCCGCGAAGAGCGGCTTGTGGCGCGAGTCGCCGAGCTCGTCGGCAAGCGCCTGGCCTGCGCTCGCATCGATGTCGAAGAACGCGACGCGCGCGCCCTGCGCGGCGAAGTGCTCGACGAATGACGCGCCAATGCCGGTCGCGCCGCCCGTGATCAGCACCACGCGATCGGCCAGGCTCGGGTAGCGCGCGTAGTTTTCATGCGCGTGGCGCACGACAGCGTTAGCGGGGGACGACATCGTGTTGGGCTCCTGATGAATGACTCAGTCCTGGTTTCAATCGGCGAGGGTTAATCGCGGGCGCCGCGGTTCTTCAACTGATCGAGCAGCACTGCCGCGAGCAGGATCGCGCCGCGAACGAGGTACTGGTAGAACGCGTCGATGTTAAGCAGGTTCATCACGTTTTCGACCGTGCCCATGATCAGCACGCCGATCACCACGCCGGAAATCGTCGCGCGGCCGCCCAGCAGCGAGACGCCGCCCAGCACGCACGCCGAGATCACGTTCAGCTCGAAACCTTCGGCCGCATTCGGCTGACCCGACGTGATACGCGAAGCGAGGATCACGCCCGCGAGCGCCGTGACCGCGCCCTGGATCAGGAAGATCCACACACGCGTGCGCTCGACCTTGATGCCGGCGAGGCGCGACGCCTCCGGATTGCCGCCGATGGCGAGCGTATTACGGCCGTACACGGTCTGGTTGAGCATCACGCCGAACACGATGAAGCAGATGAGCGTGACCCAGATCGGCAGTTGCACGCCGAAGAGCGAGGCCGTGCCCATGGCGATGAACGTATCCGACGACACACCCACGGCCTGGCCGTGCGAGGCGATGAAGCCGAGGCCGCGCACGATTTCCATCGTGGCGAGCGTGGTGATCAGCGCGTTGATGCGCAGATACGCGATCACCGCGCCGTTCACGAAGCCGATCGCGGCACCCGCCGCAACGGCCGCAACGATCGCGATGAACGTGTTGTTCGTCGCGTTGAGCACCATCGCGCAGAGCACGCCGGCAAACGCGACGATCGAGCCGACGCTCAGGTCGAAGTCGCGCGAGGCGAGACAGAACATCATCGTGCAGGCCACCATGCCGATCTGCGAGACCGACAGCGCGAGGCCAAGCATGTTCTCGATCGAGAAGAAGTGATCGACGGTCAGCGACATCACGAGGAACATGACCGCGAAGATCACGATCAGGCTGTACTCGGTGATCTGCTGCCACCACTTCTGCTTGTCGGTGGAATTTGGAATCAGCGCGTCCGCGACGCTCTTGGCAGCGCTGTTGGCAGACTCGGCCGCCAGGTTTTCTCTTGCTTGCATTTCAGTTTCCTCCCCGTCCACTCATGCAGCCTTGGCCTGCGCGCGCTTGGGCAGCGCAAGGTCAAGCACCGCGTGTTCGCTCGCCGCGCTGCGCGGCAACTCGCCCGAAATACGGCCTTCGCGCATCACCACGATGCGATCCGACACGCCGAGCACTTCCGGCAATTCCGACGACACCATCACGATCGCGCAGCCGCGCGCGGCGAGCTGATAGATCACGTTGTAGATCTCATGCTTCGCGCCGACGTCGATACCGCGCGTCGGTTCGTCCAGAATCACGACCTTCAGGTCGGGCTCGGCAAGCCAGCGCGAAAGAATCGCTTTCTGCTGGTTGCCGCCCGAAAGAAAGCGGATTTTCTGGCGGCGGCTCGGCGTCTTGATCTTCAGCAGCTTGATGAAGCGATCCGCCGTTTCCGCTTCCTTCTTGCGGTCGAGGAACATGCCCGCGCGCAGAAAATGCCGGCGGCAGCTGATGTTGATGTTCTCCGAAACCGTTGCCATCGCAACGATGCCCTGCTCCTTGCGGTCCTCCGGGCACAGCACGATGCCGTGACGAATTGCGTCGCTCGCGCTCTTCACGCGAATGGTCTTGCCGTCCAGCTCGATCTCGCCTGCGCGCCGCTTGTGCGTGCCGTAGATGAGCTGCATCAGCTCGCTGCGCCCCGCGCCCACGAGCCCGAAGAAGCCTACGATCTCGCCCGCCTTCACTTCGAAGCTGGCCGCTTCGTTGAGCGGATGCCCTTCGACGCCGCGCACCGCGAAGCGCACATTGCCATGCTCGCGCGGCGTGTAGTTGTAGATGTCGCTGATCTCGCGGCCCACCATTTCGTGCACGAGCGTTTCGCGCTTCACCTCTTCGAGTTTCTCGTGCGATGCGACCTTGCGGCCGTCGCGGAAAATCGTGCACGCGTTGCACAGCTCGTAAATCTCGTCCATGCGGTGCGAGATGTAGATGAGCGCGCGATTATCCGCACGCAGTTCGCGCACGAGCTTGAACAGCACTTCGGTCTCGCGGTGCGAGAGCGAGCTTGTTGGCTCATCAAGTGCGATCACGCGCGCATTGCGCAAGAGCGCCTTGCAGATCTCCACCATCTGGCGTTGCGCGATGGAGAGCTTGCGCAGCTTCGCGGCCGGATCGAGATCCACGCCCATGGCGGCGAGGCGTTCGCGCACGAACTTGCGCGCCTCGCTGCGCTTCACCCAGCCAAGCGCATTGGGCAGCGCGCCAAGCAGCAGGTTTTCCGCCACGGTGAGGTCGGGCACGTATTGCAGTTCCTGGTGAATCACCGCGATGCCCGCGCCGATCGAAGCCGCCGCATCGGAGAAGTGCACCTCGTTGCCGTCCATCAGGATGCGGCCGGAATCGGGCTGATACTCGCCGCCCAGAATCTTCAGGAGCGTGGACTTGCCCGCCCCGTTCTCGCCCATGAGGCCATGCACTTCGCCTGCGTTCACCTCGAACGACACGCCGTCGAGCGCGCGCACGCCTGGGAACACCTTGCCGATATTGTCAAAACGCAGTGTCGCTGACACTTCGGTTTCCTCTCATTCGATGCGTTGCGGGGCACTCGCCCCGCAACGGGAAACACCTCAAACCACTTCTCTCAGACTTACTTCGAAGCGAGACCCATCTGCTGACGCACGCTTTCCACGTTGTCGCGCGTGGCCAGCATGCCCGTCGTCAGCGTGAGCAGCGGCGGTTCCTTGCCTTGCGTGATCCACGTGTACATCAGGTCCGAGGTTTCCTCGCCATGGCGCTTCGGGCTGATGATGACCGTGCCGTAGAAGCCCGTCGGCGCCGGCTTCTTGAACTCGTTGAGTGCCGAGTCCGAACCGCCGATGCCGATGCCGATCATGTTGTCGGCCTTGAAGCCGCGGCCTTCCGCTGCGCGCACGGCGCCGAGCACGCCTTCGTCATTCAGCGCGTAAGCGACCCAGTGCTTGTACTGCGGGTTCTTCGTGAGTGCGATATTGGCGGCGTTGAAGGCGTTTTCCGTGTCGGTCTTCGCTTGCGGCGCCATCACGATGTTCGCCTTCGGGAAGCCCGCGGCCACGAGCGCGTCGGTCGCGCCGCTGGTGCGGTCATGCGCCGTCGGCAGCTGTTCGTAGGTCACGTCGATCGCGCCGACGTCCTTCATGTCCCAGCCGCGCTTCTTGATTTCGGCGGCAATGCCGTCGCCCACCTGCTTGCCGATGTTGTACGCCGAAATGCCCATGTGCGGCACCGACTCGATCGGCTTGCCTGCGCCGTCCACGAGGCGGTCGTCCACCGTCATCATCTTGAGGTTGTCGGCCTTGGCCTTGGCAACGATGCCCGGTCCGAGCTTCACGTCAGGCGTGCAGATGATGAAGCCCTGCGCCTTTTGGGCGGCCAGGTTGTCGATCGCGCTCATCACCTTCTCGCCCGAGGGCGCGCCGATCTTCACCAGCGTGAAGCCCTTTTCCTTCGCGGCCATTTCCGCGAACTTCCATTCGTCCTGGAACCACGGCTCTTCGGGCTGCTTCACGAGAAAGCCGATCTTCACCTGGTCGGCGGCCTGTGCGACCGGCGCTTGCGCGAACACGGCGGTAGCGGCAGCGGCCAGCAGCGTCAGAAAGATGCGTCGTTGCATGTTGTCAGTCTCCTGTCTTCTTCAGTCACGGGAAGGGTATCGGCCGCCTCTTCTTTTACCCGTCCAAAACGCGCGGCCAGCGCTCCGGCGGATTCCTGCGTATTCTTATTCCTTCGTGCTGCGAATTACTTTTTTTCTAAATCTCTCATTCGTGATGCAGCGCCGTGCGCCCGCCATCGATCGTGATGCAGCTCGCGTTGATAAACGGCGCCTCGTCCGAGGCAAGAAACACCGCCGTCATCGCGACTTCTTCCGGGCGGCCGATGCGCTTCATTGGCGGCAGTTCCAGCGTGGCCTTGCGCGCCGCTTCCGGGTCGGGCTGCGCGTTCCACCAGTCGTGCGTGAGCTGCGTTTCGATGTAGCCCGGCGCGATCGCGTTCACGCGCACGTTCTTCGGTGCGTACTCGATGCCGAGCGCACGCGTGAGCCCGATCACGCCGTGTTTCGCCACCGGGTACGGGAAGCAGCCCGGAATGATCTGAAACGCGTGCGTCGAGGCAATGTTGATGATGCTGCCCGCGCGCCGCTCGACCATGCCCGGCAACACCGCGCGGCAGCCGTTCCACACGCCGTCGAGATCGACGGCGAAGCAGCGGCGCCAGTCGTCGTCGGTCATCGTGAGCGGGTCGGCGAACACGTTGATGCCGGCGTTGTTCACGAGCACGTCGACCGGGCCGAACGCGCGTTGCGCTTCTTCCACGGCCGCACGCACCGAGGCGGGCTGCGTCACGTCGGTCTTGACGGCCAGCGTTTGCGCGCCATCGCATGCGTTCGCGATCTCGCGCGCCGTGGCTTGGGCCGTCGCGCCATCGAGTTCCGCGAGCACGACGGCGGCGCCCTCGGCCGCGAACGCACGCGCGATCGCCGCGCCGATGCCGCGCCCGGCGCCGGTCACGAGTGCGACCTTGCCCGCGAGACGATTCACTTTTGCGCTCCGTGCACAGCCTTCCAGCCTTCGATGAAAGCCAGCGCGTTCGCGCGCGTGGCCGCCGCGTCCTGTCCCGGCTTGTAGAGCGCCGAGCCCAGGCCGAAGCCGCTCGCGCCCGCGGCCAGCTGCGCTCCCATGTTGTCGGGCTTCACGCCCCCAACAGGCAGCAGCGGCACCACCGGCGGAATCACGGCGCGCCAGGCCTTCGTCACGGCCGCACCGAGTTGCTCGGCGGGAAACATCTTGAGCGCGTCGGCGCCGTGCTTGAGCGCCGCGAACGCTTCGGTCGGCGTGGCGACGCCGGGCACGCACGCGAGGCCCTGGAGCTTCGCGGCGAGGATCACATCGGTATCGGCGTGCGGCATGACGATCAGCTCGCCACCCGCTTCCCGCACATCGCGCACGCGCTCGGTGGTGAGCACGGTGCCCGCGCCGATCATCGCGTCCTCAGGCAATGCCTCGCGCAATGCCGCGATGCTGTCGAGCGGTTGCGGCGAATTGAGCGGCACCTCGATGATCCGGAAACCCGCTTCGTAAAGCGCGCGGCCATGCTCGGCGGCCTCGGCGGGCTTGATGCCGCGCACGATCGCGACCATGCCGCACGCGCGGAACGCGGCGACGAAGCCAGCGTGTGGCGTGTACGGGGCGGGCAGGTTCAGTTCGGGTTCCATGTCGGCTTCCTGTTGCCTGGTTTCGTGTCGGGTTCGATTCAGCGGGTTCGATTCTTCGGTACGCGTTTAGCGCGGCTCGACGAGCCCGGCCTGTACCGCAATGCGCCAGAGCCCGTGTTCGGTCGCTTGACGCACGAGATGCGCGCCGCTGCAGCCGAACGCGGCAAGCGCCATGCGGTAGCGCTCGCACAGCGCCTCGGCGCCGATGAGCTGCGGCGCGCAATCCGCCAGCGCCACGTCGCGCCGCGCCAGCGCCGCTTCGAGGCCCGCCAGTTCGTGCCCGATCACGAGGCCCGAGAGATAGTCGGGCTGCTCGTCGGCGGCGAGCTGAGCCGTGAGGCCAAGCGTGCGCGTGCTGAACGCCGTGGCAAGCAGACCCACACAGCCCTGCTCGCGAGCCACGCCAACGCCACGTAGAAACGCGGCCGTATCGGGCTCGACGGGGTGCTTCATCGTGCGGCCGAGGATCGTGTGCGCGCACAGCGCCGCGTAGACCTCACCCGTCATGAAGGTGTAGAAGCGCGCAATGCGTTCGCCCTCCACGACGACCCATTTCGCGTGCGTACCGGGCAGGCCGACGAGCGATGTTTGCGTCGCTGACGCGTCGCTCGATCCGCTCAGCGCACCAAAGATCTGCGTTTCCTCGCCGCGCATCACATTGGGCAGCGCACCCGGCTCCAGGACGCCCGGCACCACGGCGACTTCGGCGCCGCACGCGGCGCGCACGCGGACGATGCCGGCCACCAACGCCTGGGCGCTCGCGGGCGTTTCGACATAAGGCGCCTGCACCCAGCCCTGGGCGCTGCCGACCATGCCCGCGGCCAGCACCGGCAGTGCGGGCGCTTGTGCGAGCCACACGCCGCACGCTTCGTCGAAGGCGGCGTCGAAGCCGCCCTCTTCGGCGGGCACGGGCAGGTTCATGATCCCCGCCGTCGAAACGCGCGTGGCGATCACCTTGCCCGCCGCATCGAACAGATACGCGCGCAGCGAGGTCGTGCCCCAATCGAGCGCGACGAGCGCGGCGTCACGGGCGATCGCGCCGTCGCTGGCCGCGCCGCTTGCAGGCTTTTCATGCGCCTTCATCGGCGAATCCTGCGCGTGGTGGGCTGCGGCGCGCGCCAGCCCAGTTCCTGCGAAATCGCGCGCGCCTCGCGCTGCACCACCGGAATCAGCTCGTCCATGCGCTCGAGCGGCATGTAGGGAATCGTGCTCGCCACCGAAAGCGCCGCCACGATCGCGCCAGAAGCGTCGCGCACCGGCGCCGCCACGCAGCGGATCGAAATTTCGTTCTCCTCCAGATCGAACGTGTACCCGCCCGCCGAGTAAGTCGCCATGCGCTTCAGGAAAGTGTCCGGTTCGAGACTGTGGTCGGGACGGAAGCTCACGCCCGCGAGCGTACGGCGCGATGCGTCGAACAGGTCGCGCCACGATTGCGGCGCGAGGTCGAGCATCATCGCCTTGCCGATGCCCGTGGACGCGAGCGGCATGCGATGCCCCACGCGCGAACGCATCTCGAGGCCGCGCTGGCCGGGAATCTTGTCGATGTACAGCACGTCGTCGCCGTCTCGCACGCCGAGGTGGATCGTGTCGAGCGTTTCATCGGCGAGCGCCTGCAGATGCGGACGGGCAACGGCCGTGAGCGGCATCTGCTCGAGCGCGATGGTGCCGAGTTCGATGAGCTTCGGCCCGAGCAGGTAGCCGCCCTGCACCTGGCGCAGGTAGCGCGCCTGCACGAGGCTCGAAACGAGGCGATGCGTGGTACTGCGCGTCGTGCCGAGCACTGCGCCGAACGAGCGCAAATCGCGCACGCCGGCGGCGGCAGCTTCGAGAATGGCCAGGCCGCGCAGGAGCGTCTGGGTGCCGGCCTGCTGCATCGAGCCGTCGAGCAACGTGCTCGCGACGCCGATTTCATCGGCGGCGGGGCGGGCTTTCGGCTGCACTGCCGATTGCACTGCAGCGGCGCTTGACACGGCGTTTTGCACCGGCGCGGCCTCGTCGGGGAGGTTCGCGGCGAGTGTGGATGACATCGCTTTGTTCATGGCGAGGGCGATGAAGGGAAACGTTCGAAAAGGCGCGTGCCGTCAGGCGGCGCGCGAACCGTGCTTCGGGAGACGGCGCGGCGCGTGGGCGGCCGGGGCACATCGGGCATGTAGCGGCGGGCGGCACGTGGCCGCGCAAAGCGCTGGCTGAAGCATGTCGAACGTCTCCTTTGCTGTCCGGTTCGCTGCGCGCCTTCGCGCGTGCGCCGGATTTATCGGTCTGCCGACGGTGTTTGCTGCGAACGAGTTCATCGCGGCGTGTCGGATGGCTGGATTGTAGGCAGGTTTTTTCGAGTTCTCCAATATGTGATTGGGTCGCTCATATATTGGGAAATTGGTAAAACAGCTGCCCTCTGCTGAACGGCTAGAGAGGGACAGAAGCTGCGGGGGCGTTGATGCAAGCTAGGGCGCGCCTGCCCGAGTGTGCAGAGACTTGAGCGAAGTCATACCTGGTGCAAACCAGGCCGCTCAATGTCTTTGAGGCCATATAAGATTTTGTATAATCCTGCTCATGCCAAGCCATTGGAGTTTTGCGGCAGCGCACTCGCGGATCTACGGAAGTTTCCGGAACAGTTACGTCAGGAAGCCGGTCAGCAGTTGCGGCGCGTGCAACGCGGCCTCGACCCAAACGACTGGAAGCCCGTGAATCCCGTTGGCCGCGGCGCGCGTGAAATACGCATTCGCGACACGAGTGGTGCGTTTCGTGTGATCTACGTCGCGCACATCCGCGATGCCATCCATGTGCTGCATTATTTTCAGAAGAAGTCCGGGAAAACGGCCTTCGTCGATCTTTCGCTTGCCGCGCGCCGCTATCGCGATGCGTTAAACAAGGAGTCCAAACCATGAGCCGCAGGAGTCACGCAAACCATGAACGCCAGCGCCTCGACAGCGTATGGGACGCGCTCGAAAACACGCCTGAAGCCGCGCAGAACATGACGCTGCGCAGCGATCTCATGATCACCCTCGAGGAGCACATCAAGCGCAGCAAGCTGACCCAAACGCAGGCCGCCGCGCTCTTCGGCGTAACGCAGCCACGTGTGTCCGACCTCATGCGCCGCAAGATCGATCTGTTCTCGCTCGATTCGCTCATCAACATGGCGGTAGCGGCGGGCATGAAGGTCGAAATGCGCATCACCGCCGCCTCCCCGCACGACGGCGGCACGCAAGAAAAAACGGCTGCCGGATAACTCAGGCAGCCGCTTCTGTCACGCTGCGCAACTACGCCGCGCCCTTACTTACCGGCGGGCGCCTTGTAAGCCACGCAGTCCACTTCGACCTTGCAGTCCACCACCATGCTCGACTGCACGCAAGCGCGTGCTGGCGGATGCTCGCCGAAGTACTCGCGGAACACCTTGTTGAAGGACGTGAAGTCGCGCGCGTCGTCGAGCCACACGCCGCAGCGCACCACGTGCTCCGCGCCGTAGCCCGCTTCCTTCAGGATGGCGAAAAGATTCTGGATGGCCTTGTGCGACTGCTCGACGATACCGCCGTTGATCACCTCGCCGCCTTCCATCGGCGTCTGGCCCGAGACATACAACCAGCCGTCGGCTTCCACGGCGCGTGCGAACGGCAGATGTTGTCCGCCCTGGCCCTTGCCGCCTTCCGCTCCAATTCGTTTCATCGTTTGCTCCTTTGAGATCGTGCGGCGCGCGCGGCCTTTTGGGCCATGCGCGCCGAGGGTCGAAATTCGATAGATTAAGCTTGCTTAAAAGGCGTTCGCCTCTTCCTGCGCCTCACGCGTGCCGCGCGCCACGAAGTGGCCCGCGCGCTCGCCCGTGGGCTGGCCGTCGCGGTACGAGAGCACGCCGTTGACCCACACCGCATCGATACCTTCGGCCACCTGCTGCGGCTTCTCGAAGGTCGCCGCGTCGCGCACGCGGGCGGGATCGAACAGCACGAGGTCGGCGTGCCAGCCCACATGCACCTCGCCGCGCTGCGTAAGGCCGAAGCGCCGCGCAGACAAGCCCGTCATCTTGCGCACTGCTTCTTCGAGCGGCAGCAAGGCCGCGTCGCGCGCATAGTGACCGAGCACGCGCGGAAACGCGCCCCACAGGCGCGGGTGCGGCAACGGGTCGTTCGGCAGGCCATCCGAGCCGACCATCGTGGCCGGATGCGAAAGAATGCGGCGCACATCGTCTTCGGACATGTTGTGGTACACCGCGCCCGCCGGCTGCAGGCGCTTGCCCGCTTCCTGCTGCGAAACGCCCCACTCGGCGGCGATGTCCTTGATGAGCTTGCCCGCCTGCTCGGGGTGCGGCGTGGACCACGTGATCGTGATGTCGATGTCGCCCGTCACCTGCTTGAGGTCCAGTGTCGAAGAACTGCGGCTGTACGGATAGCAGTCGCAACCCACCGGCTGATACTTGCGCGCGCTTTCGAGCGACGCGAGCACTTCCGTGCTGCGCCCCCAGTTGGAAGGGCCCGCGCATTTCAAATGCGAGATCACCACCGGCACACGCGCATGCTGGCCGATGTGGTACGCCTCGTTCATCGCTTCGAGAATCGCGTCGAACTCCGTGCGCATGTGCGTCGTGTAGACCGCTCCGGCGGCAGCGAGCGGCTGGGCCAGCGAGGCGACCTCTTCGGTCGAAGCCTCGAATGCCGAACCGTAGGCGAGGCCCGTGGAAAGGCCGAGCGCACCGTGTGCGAGCGCGTCTTCGAGTTGCGCGCGCATCGCCGCGATCTCGTCGCCGGTCGCGGCGCGCTTCAGATCGTTCATGTGATTGTTCCGCAGCGCCGTATGGCCGATCAGCGCACCCACGTTCACGGCGGGCCGCGCCGCGTTCACCGCATCGACGTAAGCCGGGAACGTCGGATAGCTGAACGCGTCGCGCTCGCCGAGCAGGTTCATCGGATCGGGGGGATCGCCCTTGAGCGTCACCGGCGAAGCGCTGATCCCGCAGTTGCCGACGACCACCGTCGTCACGCCCTGGCTGATCTTCGGCAGCATTTGCGGCGCGCGGATCACGTGCGTGTCGTCGTGCGTATGGACGTCGATGAAACCCGGCGCGAGCGCGCGGCCATTGGCCTCGATCACTTCTTCCGCGAGCCAGTTCGACAGGTTGCCGATCGCGACGATGCGTCCGTCGCGCAGCGCCACGTCGCGCTCGACGGGCGGCGCGCCGGTGCCGTCGTAAAGCATGGCGCCAACGATCAACGTATCGGCGGCTTCGGGGTGCGAATGCATACGCGTCTCCTCAGGATGGCTCTCAGTTCGACGCTCAGTCACCGAGCGGCTGGCATTCGCCGCCGCCACGATGGGCGTCCAGCGTGTGCTTCATGCGGCGCAGCAACTCGCGGGTGGCCTCTGGTTGCGCAAGCGCCAGCTCGGTCACGAGCACGTCGAGTGCCATCATCATCGCGTAACGTGATGACGACGGCTTGTAGATGAAATCGGTCTCGCTCGCGACGATCGGCACGAGCCAGTCGGCGAGCGCGGCGAGCGGCGAAGCCGGTGCGGTGAGCGCGACGAGCTTCGCGCCGTAGTCGCGCGCGATCCGGCACGCATCGACGAGTTCGGGCACGCGCCCTGTTACGGAGAGCGCGACGACCACGTCTTCGGGCGAAAGCGTGCTCGCCACCATGCGCTGCAGCAAGCTGTCCTGGTACGACGCCACCGGTCGGCCCAGGCGCACGAGGCGAAAGCGCATCTCGTCGGCGAGCGCGCTCGAGCCGCCGCCCATGCCGAACACGTAGATCATGCGGGAGCGCGCAAGCGCCGCGGCGGCCTGCGCAAACGGCGCCTGGCGCAGCAGTTCGTGGTTGCGCGCAAGCGCCGTGTGAATTTCGTCGTAAACACGTGTGGCAAGCGGTTCGCCTTCGGCATCGGCGGCGCGCGGCTTGTCCGCGCTTGCGGCGTCGCCAGCGTGTCCGCCGCGCAGGAAGCGGTCGCCCACGGCGGCCGCCTGCGCGAGCCGCAGCTTGAGTTCGCGCACGTCGTGGCAGCCCACCGCCTTCGCAAAGCGCGTGACGGAGGCAATGCTCACGCCCGCGCGCTGCGCCAGCTCGCCGATGCTCGCACGCGCGGCGCTGGCAAGATCGTCGAGAATCAACGCGGCCACGTCGCGCTCGGCCGGACGCAGTTCGGGCACGCATTGCGCAATACGCGCGACGATGTCGAAACGGGCCGGATCGGCGGCGGTGTTCATTGCAGGGAGTCTGTTAATAAATAACAATTCACGACGCGATGTTACTTTGTGTACTATCTCCAAGTCAACGTCGGCTCATAAGACGCCGGTGTAGATGGGACGCATGAAGCATATGGAGCGAAGGGAAATGAAAGTTACAAACTATCAGAGTGCAACGATCGACCCGAATAGCAAGGGCCTTGGCAACCTGCCCGGCGCGAGCGTGCCGCTCGGGGACGCCGGGCGCCTCGAATGGAATCTACTCGAAGAGGACGTGAGCCTGCCGGCAGCTGTGCTGTATGCCGATCGCGTCGAGCACAACCTCAAGTGGATGCAGGATTTCGTCACGCGCTATGGCGTGAAACTCGCCCCGCACGGCAAAACAACGATGGCGCCGCAGCTGTTCCGCCGCCAGATCGACACGGGTGCGTGGGGCATCACGCTCGCCACGGCGCACCAGACGCGCGCCGCCTACCGCGGTGGCATCTCGCGCGTCCTGATGGCCAACCAGCTCGTCGGCCGCCACAACATGGCGATCATCGCCGAGTTGCTCAGCGACGCGAGCTTCGAGTTCTTCTGCCTCGTCGATTCGGTGGAAGGGGTTGAGCACCTGGGCGAATTCTTCCGCGCATCGGGCCGCACGCTGCAGGTGCTGCTCGAACTGGGCGTGCCGCGCGGACGCACGGGCGTGCGCGACACCGACACGCGCAACGCCGTGCTCGCCGCCATCGCGCGCTACCCCGACTCGATCAAGCTCGCGGGCGTGGAAATTTACGAGGGCATCCTCAAGGAAGAAAGCGAAGTACGCACCTTCCTGCGCGACGCGCTGAACGTCACCCAGGAACTGGCCGCCGCTGGCCGCTTCGCGCGCACGCCCGCGCTGCTCTCGGGCGCGGGCTCGGCCTGGTACGACATCGTCGCGGAAGAATTCGCGCCGGCCACGCAAGCCGGCACGATCGACGTGGTGCTGCGTCCCGGCTGCTACGTCACGCACGACGTGGGCGTCTACAAGCAGGCTCAGTCGCAGATCCTCACGCGCAACCCCGTGGCGCGCGAGATGGGCGTGGCGCTTCTTCCCGCGTTGCAGCTTTGGGCCTATGTGCAGTCGATTCCGGAGCCGGGCCGCGCCATCATCGGCTTCGGCAAGCGCGACGCCGCGTTCGACGCGGGCTTTCCCGAGCCGTCGCGTCACTATCGCCCGGCGAATGGTGGCGCGCCGCGCGAAGTGGCGGCAAGCGAAGGCTGGGAAGTGTTCCAGATGATGGATCAGCACGCCTATCTGAAGATTCCGGCAGGCGCGGACCTGAAGGTCGGCGACATGATCGCGTTCGACATCTCGCACCCCTGCCTCACGTTCGACAAGTGGCGCCAGGTGCTGATGGTCGATGGGAAATATCGCGTGACGGAAGTGATCGAGACGTTCTTCTGAGTGCGGCGCGCCTCGGTGAAAACTGCGGGGCGGGCTTAGCCCGCTTCAGGCCCGGCGTCCTGAGCCTGCACGAGCGCAGCCACCGCCGTGGCCGCTTCGCCAATGCGCGCCTCCATCATCCCCAACGCGCCCGACAGCGCCGCGAGCGCGTCGTCGGGCAGCGACATCGTCACGTTCAGGAACGCGTTGCGACGCGGCAAGCCCTCTTCGATCACGGCGCGGCCCGCGTCGGTCAGCGTGACGTTGGTGATGCGGTTGTCGCGCTCGTCGGCGCGGCGCGCGATCCAGTCGAGCGACTCCAGCGCCTTCAATTGCCGCGTGAGCGCGCCAGGGTCCACGCGCAGCCGCTCGACGAGCCGCTTTTGAGACGACTCGCCGCTCTGCTCGTAAAGCGCGAGCAGAATGCGCCAGCGTGGCAGCGGATGCCCGACCTGCGCCTCGAACGCCGACATGAACGCACGGTAGGTCCGTCCAAACTGCTGCACGATGGCGATGCGATCCTGAATTTCCATGCTTTGTTTTCCTGCCGGCTTCCGTGCCAGCTTCTGCCGGTATCCACCGCGGGCCCACTGCGGGCCGGGGTAATTCAATCCGCGTGAATCACGGGCTCCAGCTTGCGCTGCAGCTTGACCGGCGGCACGCGCCGGGTTTGCCAGATCGACACCACCGCGATCACCGCCGCCACGGCAATACCGAGGTGAATCGCGCCCACAAGCGCTTCGCGTGCGGCTTCGAGCAGCGGCGCGCCATTATGCCCGGCGTGCGTGAGATCGGCGATGAGCGTTGCCTGCGCGTCGCGGTTGATGAGGATCTGCGGATCGGCGAGTTGCGGCAGCCAGTGCGTGGCGTGATCGGCGTCCAGCGCGCGTTGCACGCCGCTCGAATAGAGCTGCGTGACCATCGTGCCGGTGAGCGCCGTGCCGATCATGCCGCCGATCATCCGCAGCGACTGCAGCAGCGCCGTGGCGATGCCCAGATGCTCGCGACCTGCCGTCTGCTGCGCGAACACGGTGAGATTCGGCATGACGAAGCCAAGGCCGATGCCAGCCACGATCATGAATGCCATGAGCAGGCCGCGCGGTGTGCCGCGCGTGGCGAGCGCCACCGCGAAGCACGCTGCCGCGATCATCGTGAAGCCGATGTAGAGCATCAAGTTTGGGTTGCGGATGCGCGAGACGATGCGCCCGTTCGCGATACTCCCAATCGTGATGAACACCACGAGCGGCGTGATGACGACGCCCGCTTCCTTCGGCGTCATGCCAAAACCGCCCTGGAACAGGAGCGGAGCATAGAAGAGGAGCGAGAACATCGTGAAGCCGCCCAGCACGGCCAGCGTGAAGAGCGCGTTCAGGCTCGCGTTGCGGAACATGTCGACGGGCAGGATGGCCTGCGGGCAGCGCCGCTCCCATTGCCAGAGCGCCCAGCCGGCCGCCAGCGCAAGGACGAGCAGGCCGATGGCCGAAGCGCTGAGACCGTGCCCCGGCAAACGCTCCACGAAAAGCTGCAAGCTGCCGAGCGCGACAGCGATGAGGAGCGCGCCCGGCCAGTCGAGGCGCATGCGCGCCTCGTGCGCGACGTGACGCAAGTGCGGCAGATACTTCCACACGAAAAGCAGCGAAAGCAGGCCCACGGGCAGATTCACGTAGAACACGGAACGCCAGCCGTAGTACTGCGTGAGAAAGCCGCCGAGCGACGGCCCGACCGCATTGGCGATACCGAACGCGGAACTCATCAGCACCTGCCAGCGCAGGCGCACGACGGAATCAGGAAAGAGATCGGGAATGCAGGCGAAGGCCGTGCCAACCAGCATGCCGCCGCCGATGCCTTGCAGCCCGCGCGCGATCACGAGGAACAGCATGCTGTTGGCGGCGCCGCACAGCACGGAAGCGGCGGTGAAGACGACGATCGACGCGATCACGAACGGCTTGCGCCCGTAATAGTCGCCGAGGCGCCCAAAAATGGGGACAGTAATGACCGAGGTGAGCAGATAAGACGTGGCGACCCACGCGTAAAGTTCGAACCCGCGCAGCTCGGCGACGATGGTCGGCAGCGCGGTGCCCACGACGGTCTGGTCGAGCGCGACGAGCATCGTCACGAACGAGACGCCGAGCATCGCGAGCAGCGACTCCCGGAACGGCAGAACCTGCCCGCTCGAATGGTGGGCAGCGGTATGAACGGCCATTTTTTGATCCAGCAACGGTTGACGCGTCAAAGATTAATCATCATAGCACGGCGCGATCCACTACACTGGGGCGTCGAATGGCGGCGATGCCCCGCCGTCGTTGCTGATAATGCGGGAGCGCAATGGAACCCATGACCGACCCCACAAGCGAACTCACAGCCGCCGATCCAGCCCGCGCGGGCGCCGCCGCGGCTTTCACCGAGGCCGATCTCGACGCGCTGCGGCGCGCCAAACATCAGCTCGAAACGCCGCCGCTCGGCATGAAGCTCGCGGCCATCGTGGGCGCGCCGGTGGAAAAGCTGCTGGCGCGGCTGCCCGGCGTCGCCAACGACAAGGTGGCCGACGCGACGCAATCCGCGCTACGCAAGTGCCTGCAGCTCGCGCTGAAAACGCTCGGCAAACAAGGTGCGCTCGCCACCGCCGAGGCTCGCACGAACACAAAGCCGAGCAATCTGCTGCACAAGTTCGCGGTGGCGACCACGGGCGCGGCGGGCGGCGCATTCGGCCTGTTCGCGCTGCCGGTCGAGTTGCCCGTCACGACCACGCTGATGTTTCGCTCGATTTGCGACATCGCGCGCAGCGAAGGCGAGAATCTGGCCAGCACCGACACGCAGCTGCAATGCCTGACCGTATTCGGCATGGGGGGCCGCTCGGCTGCCGACGACGAAGCCGACTTCGGCTATTTCATCGCACGCGGCGCGCTTGCGAAGGCGGTATCGGCTGCGTCGTCGGAAATGGCAACGAAGGGCTTTGCCGCGCACGGCTCGACCGCGCTCCTCAAGCTCATGCAGACCGTGGCCGCGCGCTTCTCCGTGCAGGTGAGCGAGCAGGTCGCGGCGAAATCGATACCGGCTATCGGTGCGGTGCTCGGCGCCATGGTCAACACGGTGTTCATCGACCATTTCCAGCAGGTGGCGCATGGGCATTTCACTGTGCGCCGGCTAGAGCGCCACTACGGCGAAGCCGCCGTGCATGCGGCCTATGACGCGATCGACGTCGCGCTCGATTGAGGCGGCTGCGGTTTCTCGTCGCCGCGCACCTGCGCACCGGTCACGCGGCGCACGAAGCTCGCGGCGACGTCGAGCGTGCGGCGCGCTTCGGGCATGAACGGCGCATAGATCGGCCAGATGTGCGGCATGCCACCGGCAATCTCGCACTCCACCGACACGCCTGCGGCGCGCGCGCGTTCGACTACGCGGCGCGTGTCGTCGAGCAGCGTTTCGGAGCTTCCGACGAAGAGGCTTAGCGGCGGCAAGCCGCGAAAGTCGGCATAAAGCGGCGACACGTAGGGATCGCTCGCACTTGCCGAGCCGAGGTAGAACGGCGCAATGCGCGCGAAGACCTCGCCGCTGAACATGGGATCGCGCCCGTCGTTCTCGCGTATCGAGGCGCCCGTCGCCGCAAGATCCGTCCAGGGTGAAAAAAGCACGGCGCCGGCGGGAAGCGGATCGCCCGCGTCGCGCAAGGCGACGACTGTGGCCAACGCCAGCCCACCGCCCGCAGAATCGCCGCTGATCACAATCGAGCCAGGCCGCGTGCCGTTTGCCAGCAAGTGGCGATACGCGGCCAATGCGTCCTCGAGTGCAGCAGGAAACGGATGCTCGGGCGCAAGGCGATAGTCGAGCGAGAAGACGTCTGCGCCGGCGCGCTTGCCCAGACCGAACGAGATCGCGCGCTGCGAGCGCGGCGAGCAGAAGTAATACCCGCCGCCATGCAGATAGAGGAGCGTGCGCTGCGCGGGCGAGCGCTCGCGGACAAGCCACTCGCCGCGCAACGGGACATCGGAGGCGTCGTACTGCTCGCGCAAGCGCCAGCCGCTCGGCACACCTGGGGTCCAGATACGCCTAGCCGTCAGCATGCGCACGCGTGCGACGTTGATTGACTTGCGCGTTTGCGGCAGAAACGTGCGGCGCAGGAACCTGCAGATCAGCCTGCTTTGCCAGCTCATCGGCTCAGCCCTCCACGGCACTCAAGCTGGACTCAGCCGGCACTCGGCAGCGGTCAACGGACATCGTCCCGCAATCCGGCGTCGATTGCGGGAACGAGCGGCGCGCGCAATCCGGCGAGCGAGGCGAACGATCGCGCGCCGATCAATTGGCGGGCAGCACCTGGCCGCGAATCTCGCCTGACGGGTTTTGCGCCGTATGAATGTTGAAATACCACTGGCCGCCCATCAGCTGAGTGACCTGCTGCTCGTTGAGCGTGGCGGAACCCTTGATCGGGCTTGCCAGTTCGCCCTTCGGAATCGGGACCTGCACCCCGGCGTTCTGCCCAACGGGCGCGGGGCCGTGAAAGTGCGCGGCGGAGGCCGGGCCGGAGAGCCCTTCGTACGTGATCGTCCAGTTCAGCGATTTCGTGGACGTGTCGAACGTGGCGTTGAGCATGCCGTGGCCCTGACTGACACGCGGCGGCACTTCGCTGGACGGTTCGAGATCGGCTTTCAGCGCGACAGTGTCAGCGTACGCAGCGCTGGAGGCGAGGACACACAGAGCGAGAGTGAGCTGCAGCGGACGAAGCACATTCATGGAATTTCTCCTGTTTTTGTGGCGCGCTGCACCAGAAGGCACAAAACCGCGCTCTCACATGCTAGAGCAAATCCGCTGGGTGCGTCCGCTGCGCCGATGTCGGCTCCGCGTAAGCCGCGTGCAATAAAAAAAGGCGCCGCAAGCGGCGCCTTTCAACCCAAGTACTACCTTCTTGCCATCCGGCGCTCCGCGCTCCCATCTGCGATGCTTGCAACAACCCCAACCAGGAGCGCGACGCCTCCGAATTCTTAGAAGCGGTGACGGATACCCGTCGTGATGATCCCCTGGTTCTTCGACGACGAGAAGTTGTCGTTGCCCTGGAAGCCCACTTGCGTGATGCCCACTGCATTCTGGCCAGCACCCCACATGCCGACGCCTTCGAGGTACACATCCGTGCGCTTCGAGAGCGAGTAGTCGGCTTGCAGCGCGAACTGGTGCCAGTGCGCCGAACTGCTGCCGTTCGCGTCGAGCACCGAGCCGTTCGCATTCGTGTACGTGTACATCGCGCCGATGCCGAGAGCCGGCGTCAGGTTGTAGCGTGCGTTGGCTTCGATGTTGTTCAGGCGCAGCGAATTGCCCAGCGTGTCGTTGACGCGCGACTGCGTGAACACGACGCCGCCGACCATCGGACCATAGGTGTAGCTTGCGCCTGCACCCCAGTTGCGCTGACGCGCATTGCCGCTGAGATCGCTGAGCGCGCCGAGCGTGTTCGCCATCGGCGAGCCCTGGACCGCGCCGCCGCCGTTGGCATTCACGCCATTGATCTGCGTATAGGCCGCACCAAGACGCAGGCCCTGGTACGCATAGCTCATACCGGCGCTGTACGCGCGGTTGACCGCGAAGCCGCCGGCCTGGTTCGAGAACGCGTAGAGGCCGCCGAACTGGAAGCCCGAGAAGTTCGGGCTGGCATACTTGATCGTATTGTTGAGCGAGAACGTGCCGTTCAGGTCGTCGTTGTCCATGAGGTGGGCCGTGTAATTGCCGCCCCAGGTGCCCACTGCGGTGAGCGGACCGACGTAGTCGATCATCGAGTCGAACTGGCGACCGAACGTGACCGTGCCGTACTGGTCTTGCGTCAGACCGACGAACGCCTGACGATTGAACAGGCCACCGTTCTGCTGGCCGTTCGCGACATTGAAGCCGCTTTCCAAGGTGAAGATCGTCTTCAGGCCGCCACCGAGATCCTCAACGCCGCGCAGGCCCCAGCGGCTCGCCGAGACGTTACCGCTCGTCAGCGCGAAGTTCCGGTCGCCGTTGACATTGGTCGTGTAGGTAATACCTGCATCAACAATACCGTACAGCGTGACGCTGCTTTGCGCGTACGACGCCGATGCAAAAGTCGCGGCGACTGCCGCCGCGATAGCCAATTTCTTTTTCATATGCTTCCTTCGATGCAAGGCCTTTCGGCAAAAATGGATGCCGTCGCCGGCCTCACGCCGGCATAGCGATTCCGTCATGCAGTGCATAGCACCACGTTGATTTGCATGGCGAAGTTTATGGTCGTCGCCTTTTGGAGGACCATCCAATATCTCGGCAAAAGCCTTTTCGAATTAATTGAAGTTCTCTGCGGCAAGGCTTCAAACGCTTGTGACTCAATGCTCACGACTTATCTTGTTTTTTCTCTCTTTCTGCCATTTCATTCGGTATCCCGATAAAGCGTTGCAGTCGGACAACACTGAGATTTCCGGATAAAGCATCGATTCAGACGAATCCCATTCCGCTCGCCCAATGCGCATCGGTACTATCCCTCTCGGCGAGCGCCAACGCGTGTCTGCCGACGTCATTCTCCTTATCGCTTCACCCATCCGCCTCGTGTCCACGTCCCCCAAAAACATGAATCAGCTGCAGGCCATGCGCGTGTTCGTCAGCGTTGCCGAGCATGGCTCGTTCGGCCGCGCGGCAATGAGTCTGAACATGTCGAACGCGGTGGTCACCCGCTACGTGGCATTGCTCGAATCCCATCTGGAAACGCGACTCATCAACCGCAACACGCGCAGCGCTTCGCTCACCGAGGCGGGAGCCGCCTATGCGCAGGGCTGCCGGCAGGTCCTCGACGATCTGGCGCGCATAGAAACCCATATCGCGCATGGCGTATCGGTGCCGTCCGGCACGTTGCGCGTCGTTGCACACGCTTCGTTTTCGCTGCACGACCTCACGCCGATGCTCGAGCGCTACCTCGATGCGTTCCCGAAAGTCCGGCTCTCGCTTACGCTGCTGCACCGTCCGGTCGACCTGATTGAGGAAGGATTCGACGCGGGCATCGTGGCGCCGCGTCAGGTGAGCGGGGGCACCCTGATCCGCCGCCCGCTTTTGAGCGTCGCACCGGTTGCTGTCGCTTCGCCCGTCTACCTCGCGAGCCATGCTGCGCCGCAATGCCCCGCCGATCTCGCCCGTCACACGCTGCTTGCGCCTTCCGCCGATATTCATGGCAACGAATGGCACTTCGAGGGCCCGGGCGGAGTCCGCAAACCTGTGCTGATCGAACCGGCGTACGCTGTGAACAATTCCGTGATGCTGCGTCAGGCCGCGATCGCGGGTATGGGCATCACGATCCTGCCGGCAAACCACGTGGACGCCGATCTCGCATCCGGCCAGCTCGTGCGCGTGCTGGCCGGATGGGACATTCGCGACGCAGACAAGGAACTCTCGCTCGTCTATCCCGGCCGCCGCCACGTTCCGGCAAAAACACGTTCGTTCGTTGACTTCACAGTCGAATGGTTTCGCCAGCACGACACTGCGGCGACAAGCGCGATTACCAGCATTCCCTGTAATAGTTAATTGATCGAAATTGTCTCGATTTCTTTCCGGCCGCCGACTAAGCTAGGAACTGCGAGAAGTGACTCTTCATCGAAGGGTCTCCAAGCTTGAACGCGGCTTCGGCCGCGTTTTTTTTCGCCCGCGCACGACCCCGCTTTTGCCGCTTTTCGACCTTTCCTTCCGCGCCCGTCCATTACCTGATTTGCATCATTCACGCGAGCAGCGCGGCCTGTTGTTCGATTCCGCCGAGCATCGCCTGGCACGTGCGGATGAGCGCATAGCCTTCCTCGCGCAATTGCCCGGCAGTGTGACTGTTCATGTGACGGCGAAAAGTCTCTAACTCGGCAAGCAGTGCAGGGTATTGCAGCACGCCCACGGCACCGGCAAGCCGGTGATGCCATTCGCGCAAGCGCGCGACATCGGCTTGTTCGAGGAGCCCCGGCAACGCGTCCAGGTCGTCTCGCATCGCCGAAACGAACGAGCCGAGCAGCGTCTTCACGGTCGCCTCCCCGCCCCAGACCTGGATCATGTGCGCGAGGTCCAGCGGCTCGAACGTCCGTGCGTGTGCAGGCTTTTCCGCGAGCGTTCCGTCAGAACCGCCGCGCGCCGCGGGAGACGGCTCCGGCGCCCCCGAGCCCCCCATAGCCCTTGAGGCCCCCGACGCTGCTTGCCCCGCCGGCGACCTGTTTGCGTCTGCCTCGCGCGCGGCTTCGCCCTGCAAGGTGCGTTGCATGCCCTCCACCCCGAACCAGCGCGCGAGATGCTCGCGCAACGTGGCCACACGCGTGGGCTTGATGAGGCAATCGTCCATGCCTGCTTCGCTGCACTGACTCATGTTCTCGGGCGCCGTATTGGCGGTGATGCCGAGTATCGGCAAGCGCCGCCCGCCGCGCGTCTTCTGCTCCATTTGGCGCACGCGCCGCGCGAGATCGTAGCCCGACACGTTCGGCATATGACAGTCGGTTATCAGGCAGCCGTATTCGCATTCGGCCAGCGCTTCGAGCGCCTTCGCGCCATCGTCGACGACGTCGCATGCGAACCCGATCAATGCCAGTTGACGGCGGATCAGCTCCTGATTGACGGGATGGTCTTCCGCCACGAGGACAAGGCGGCCGGCAGCGCGCTCCTGCTCGCGATCGGGCGCCGGGAGTGACGTCTCGACGTCGGTGGCGGCCCGCGACGGACTGGCCGCCTTGACCGGCAGCCCCGCCAGCGCCATCGCGCAAACGACGCTCAGGCCGCGCCAGGACAACGGGTTGACGCTCACGCGCACGCCGCTCGCGGCAACGCGATAACCGCTTGGCTTCGGGTTCTCCGTCAGACAAAGCACGGGTGCACCGAGCTTGCCCAACCGCTCGACCAGCGCTTCAGACACGAATAGTAGATCGGCCTTGTCCGCGCTCGCGGAGCGGGCGAGGTCCGCTGGCGCGACGCGGCGCATTTCCATGCCGAGCGCCGCGCCAAAATGCATCAATGCGGCGGCGACGCCCGCGTCCTCGCACGTCACGAGCGCGCGCTTGCCGCGCAGTCCGGCAGCCGTACCGCTGCGGGCCTCGACCGGCAATTCGATATGCAATGTGAGGCAGGTGCCGCGGTCCACTTCGCTCTCAAGCTCGAGCGTGCCGACCATCAACGCCGCGAGCTTGCGGCAGATCGTGAGGCCGAGCCCCGTCCCGCCGAAGCGGCGCGTAGTCGAGGTCTCGGCCTGAATGAACGGCTCGAAGAGCTGCGCCTGCGCTTCGGGCGCAATGCCGATTCCGGTGTCGGACACCGAGATCGAAAGCCGCTGATAAGAAGGAAGCGCGCCATCGCGGGTGCCGACATCGCACGCGCGAACATGCACGCTCACCTCGCCTGCCAGCGTAAACTTGATCGCATTACTGAGCAGATTGAAGAGAATCTGCCGCAGGCGCACGCTGTCGCCGCGCAGGAGCGCCGCGACCTCCGGCTCCACATCCACGCGCACCTTCAGCCCCTTCTCGTGCGCGCGCGCGGCCAGCAGCCCGACGGCGTTGTCGACGAGTTCGCGCATGTCGAACGGCTGCGAGTCGATCACGAGATGGCCGGCCTGGATCTTCGAGTAGTCGAGCAGATCGTCGAGTATCTGCAGCAGCGCGCCCGCCGATTCGTGGACCATGGCGACCATTTGCGCCTGATCCGGGTTCAGCGGCGTGCGCTCGAGCACCTCGACGAGACCGAGCACGCCGTTCATCGGCGTGCGGATCTCGTGGCTCATCATGGCGAGAAAATCGTCCTTCGCGCGTGAGGCCGCCTCTGCGGTATCCCGCGCGTGCTCGAGTTCGTCTGCGCGTGCGTGCTCGACGTTCGCGTCCAGCGCATAGCCGCTCCAGACGATCGCGCCGTCTTCGGCACGGCGCGGCGCGAACTCCGCACGCACCCACACGAATCCGGCCGCGCCTTGAAAGCGAAACTCGGCGTGCACGGGTACGAACCGGCGCGCGGAGCGTTCGAGCTGCGAGGCAAGAAGCGTGCGATCGTGACGCCACACCCGCGAAAGATCGACTGAATGCGCGCGGCGCAGGGCGTCGACAGTGTCGCCAAGGAGCCGCTGCGTGTCACCACCAATGTACGGAAACGAGTAGCGGCCATCGGGCGCTCGGCGTAACTGGAACACGATCGCGGGCAGCGAACCCGTCACCTCCGAGAGGAGCCGCTCCGATTCGCGTTCGCGCAGTTCGGCGCGGCGAATGTCGGTGACATCGATCATCGTGCCAAGTACGCAGAACGGCGCGCCCTGCGGATCGCGGCACAGGCGCGTCCAGAAAATCCCGTGACGTGCCTCCCCGATCGCGTTCTCGAAGATCAGCTCGACACGCTGGCTCTCGCCTTCGACGATCGTGAGCCAATAGAGATCGTCCATGCGGCGACTGTTCTCGGGGCCCCACGCCATCACGGCCGAACCCGCGCGCCCGAGGACGCGGGCGCGCGCGAGGCCGGTCGATTCTTCGTAGGCGCGATTGACCGCGAGATAGCGGTTCTCGAGATCCCGTGCACCGAGGGGATACGGGATCATCTCCATCATCGTGTCCTGCAGTTCGACCTGGCGCGCGAGCACCTGTTCCGCGCGCCGCCGCCTGTGCATTTCGCGCTGGAGCAGCGCGTAGGCGCGCAGCGTGACGAGAAGCAGCACGCCGAACACGATCAGGAGCGGCAGGAGCCGCAGTGCGTTGACGCTCCAGCCGCCGGCCCGGGTGGAGACGGCTGCGGTCCAGCGATTGCGGATCTGCTGCTGTTCGGCGGGCGACATCGCGCCGAGCGCGCGATCGATGAGGCCTGCGAGCGGTGCGAGGTCGCAGCGTACGGCAAACGCCGTCGAATCATCGAAACCTACCGCGCCCAGCACCTTCAGCGTCTCGAGGTAGGTGCCGCTGAGCGGCTCGTCGAGCGCGGCCGGGTTGCCTACCAGCACATCGGCCTCGTGGCGATCGACCATTGCGAGCCCGGCTGCGAGGCTTGCGGCACGCACGACCTGCGTGCCGGGGAGCACCTGCACTTCCGGCGCGTGTGGCGCCAGCACGATGCGGCGGCCTGCAAAGTCGCCAAGCGAGCGCGCCATCGGCTCGTCGCGACGTCCCACCATGACGAGCGGATAGTGCTCGAACGCGTCCGAGTAGGCCACGCCGGAGGCAAACGCGCTATCGCTCGCCGCGGTCGCGGCGAGCGCGATCTCGCCACGCTGCAGCGCCGCCCCGGCGCTCGTCCAGGGAGAAATAGGCACGCGATCGAAGGTAACGCCAAGGGTGCGCCCCAGATAGTCGAGATAGTCGTTGGCCATGCCCGACGGCTCGCCAGCCTGGTTCGTGAGGCTGAAAGGCAGCCAGTCGCTGTCGTAGCCCACTTTCAGCGGCGGCAAGCCACGCAGCCACGCGCGCTCGTCGGCGCTCAAGCTGAACGCGGACGGCGGCGCCTCGCCCGGCGCGCCGCCTTCGAACCAGCGTGCCCGCTCGGCCGCGGCCGCGGCGGGCCGTACGCCGCCCAGAAGAAGATCGAGCCGGTCGCGCAGCGCCGATCTGGAAACCGGCACACCGTAACGCAGTTCGCGCATGCGGTCGCGCTCCTCGAAGGCGACGCGCAGATCGCCGAATCCTTCGAGCGTAAGCTGATAGCGCGCCACGGGCGAAAAGCCTGCGTAGACGTCGGCCTTACCCTGCGCGACGGCGCGCAGCGCAGCCTGCGTCGTCGCGAACGTTTCGATGCGCGCCTGCGTAAAGCGCTCGCGCAATGCGGACTCGAGGGCATAGCCGCGCTCGACTGCAAAGGTCGCGTGTGCGAGGCGCGCCGGCTGTGTCGCAAGCGCGGTATTCCCGACCCGCGTGACAAACGCCGTGCTACCGGTCAGGTACGGCACCGTGAATGCGAGACAGCGCTCGCGCGACGGCGTGCGCGCAAGGCTCATGACGATGTCGACTTCGCCCGCGCAGGCCGCCGCCAGCAACGCTGGCATGTCTGCAAAGACGCGTGGCTGAAGCTTGACACCAGCGCCGGTGAGAAGGCGCAGATAGTCGGCGCTGAAACCGGTGAGCGTGGCGCCGTCGAGCACTTCGAGCGGCGCCCAGCCCCCCGCGACCACGCCGACAACGAGCTGCGGCGGCAACGACGTGGCGACCTGCCGCGAGAGCACGATGCCCTCGCCTGCTGGCCCACATGACGTCGCGGCGCTCGCCGCCGTCACGCAAAACGCGAGCATCCACGCCGCGGCGAGCGCGCCAAGACAGGCCAAGCCACGCACAAGCCCGCGCCCGCGCCTCGATGCAGCCGGGCGCGCGCGAAGACAGAAGATGCGGAGAATCGGCCCCATCGGCAAACGCCATACCGGATTTCAAACGCCGTCGCGAGACGGCACGGGGACGATGCTCGAGCGGCGCCTCGCGAGGCGGAACACCACGCCGGCCGCGGCTCCTCCCAGCAACGGCGCCGCCCAGAAGAGCCAAAGTTGATCGAGCGCCCACTCGCCGACGAACAGCGCGGGACCGGTCGATCGCGCCGGATTCGCGCCGCCGTTGCTCACGGGAATGGCGATGAGATAGATGGCGGCAAGGCAGGCGCCAATGGCGAGCGCCGCAATCTTTCGGCGTGCGAACGTACTAGACATCAAAAGATGGAAGAGGACGAACACGAACGAGACCGCCAGCTCCAGCAGAAACACGGCGTAGAGGGCGTATTCGCTCGGAGAATGTTCGTCGTAGCCGTTGCTGCCGAGGTCCGCCACCGCGACGGAAAAGCCCGGCCGCCCGCTCGCCACGCGTACGAGCAACGCTGCGCCGAGAATGGCACCGAGGGTCTGCGCCGCGAGGTAGGGCCCGGTATCGCGCACTGGAAAGCGCCCGGAAACCGCGTAGCCAATCGTGACAGCGGGATTGAAGTGGGCGCTCGCCGCGCGGGCCGCGGCATAGTTCGCCACCATAAGCGCGAGCCCGAAGGCCGCGGCGATTTCGAGAACGTTGAGGCCCTGTGAGGACGGGCTCGCGTTGAGCGCCGGGGCTGCGCAGCCGGCGAACACGAGCCACGCGGTTCCCGCGCCCTCGACCGCCAAACGCCTACCGAGCTTCATTGTTTCGTCTCCGTTTCCGGACTGCATCCCGGTCTGTTCCGACTGGGCCGTCTATTGATCGCATTGCCGGGACGGCAATATCTGACGAGCCACGTGTTGAGCTTGGGATTATGGGGAGACGATCCCCGCATTCAGATAGGAGAACTCTTAAAACACTGTGCGCATTGCGCGAGACAAGCCAGGAGGAATTCCTACGGACGCCGGAATGAACCGGAGACGCGCGCTGCATTGGGATGATTCAGGCGAGCCCCACCTGCATGGCGAAGTCGCTCAGATCGCGCTCCGTGACGAGTCCGAGCTTGCGCATGGTGCTGCGCTTTTGCGCGCTGATTGTTTTGCGGCTGCGCTGAAACCGTTGGGCAATCTGACCGACCGACATACCCTGTGCATAAAGCTGAAAGACTTCCCATTCGCGCGCGCTCGGCATCTCTGCGCAGGGGGCGCAAGTGGCGTCGGCACGCGCAAGCGTTTCGCGGGCGCGGCGCGAGAGAAACGGCGCGCGGGCGCGAGCGGCGGCCACGGCGAGCACGAGATCGTGCGCGAAGTCGCGCTTGTCGACGATGACATTCAGGCCGTGCTGCACCAGCCCCGTCAAAACGTGGGGCGTCGACACCATGCTCAGGACGACGACCGCAGGCGCGCCTCGCGTCTGCGCGAGGCGCCGTAGCAGCGCAAAGGGGCCATATTCGCCGTCCAGCCCCGGCATGCAGAGATCGGAAATGACAACGTCACAGGCGGTCATGTCGAGCTGCATGGCGAGCGCATGCGTGTTGCTGGCTTCGCCAACGACGAGGGCTCGCGCCGTTGCATGCAGCAGGCTCGCCACTCCCAGCCGGATGCACGCGTGGTCATCGGCCACGATCGCGCGCAGCGGCTCGCCCGTGCGAAGCGCGCCTTCTCGAACGACCGGATAGCTTGTGTGCAAGTGATCGTTCAAGCTTGCTGGCTCTGCGTCACACCGCATTCGACCGCGAAGCGATAGAGCTCGATATCGTTGCTGAGCGCGAGCTTCTTCATCGCCGCGCACTTCTGCGCGCTGATCGTCTTGACGCTGCGCCCCAGCAGTCCTGCGATTTCCGTCACGCCGAGTCCCCTTGCATAATGCGCGATCACCTCGAATTCACGCCGCGTGAGCAGGCGGTAAACCTCTTCGCGCCGCTCGGCGCGCGCGGCCTCCGTCAGCAGGTCACGCACGACTGGCCCGACGTACTGTTCGCGCGCCATCGCCGACATGATCGCAACCGGGATCAGGTCGATGCGGTCGCGCTTGCTGAGCACCGCGTTCACCTCGAGTTCGATGGCCTTGCGCAGCACCGAGGCCGCACTTTCCATGGTGAGCACGACCACCGCCTTTTGCGGGAAAGCGCAACGAAAGGCGCGCAGGGCCTCGGGTCCGTCCAGTTCGCCGGGCAACGCCATGTAAAGGTCCATCAGGACGAGATCGAACGCGTGCTGCTCCGCCATTTCGAACAGTTCGGGCACGCTGCGTGCACGCGCGACGATTTGCACGTTGGGATAGTTGACGAGCATGCTTTCCAGCGCGTACACCACGAGCGGATGATCGTCAGCGATGATTACGCGCACCGGTGCCGCGAGGTCGGCGGTATCGGCCATATTGCGAGCGGGCAGGGCCGAGCGCCGTTCGTCGTGCTCATGCACGCTGCGGCGGGAAGCGGTAGCCATGCCCTCAGCATCCGCCAGCGGCAAGGAAAGCAGGTTCATATGAGTCCGTGCGCCCTGACAAAGGCGAAGAGTCCAGCGTCGTTGCTCACGCCGAGCTTGGCCATGGCATCGCGCTTCTGGCTGCTCACCGTGCGCACGTCGCGGCCAAGGGCGCGCGCAATTTCCGTGATCGAGCTGCCGCTTGCGAATTTGCGGATCACCTCCGATTCGCGCGGCGTCAAACGGGGCACACAGATGTCGGGTGGACAGGCAGCGGCCGCGAGTTCGCGCTCGACGGCCGGGCTCAGATGAGCGACCCCCTGTGCGGCCCCGCGCACGATGGCGGAGAGTTCGTCCATGGGCTCGGTTTTGCGCAGCATGGCGATCGCGCCCGCGTGCGCCACCGCACGCAGAATGCCGGCGTTCGCAACACTGGTCAGCACGACCACGGGGAGATGCGGCCAGTCGCGGCGCAAACGCCGCACGAGGCGCAGGCCGTCTTCGGCTTCGCCGGAACCCGACGGCATGTTGAGGTCGGTGACCACGACGTCGCACGCAACGGTTTCGAGCATCTGGAATAGCTCTGGCGCGCTGCACGCTTCACCCACGACCTCGATATCGCCTCCCGCGAGGAGTGCGGAGCGAACGCCTAGCAGAACGAATGGATGATCGTCGGCGAGGACGACACGTAGCTTCACTCTGAATCTCCTTCGAGGTGGATTTGCGTGGGTGCGGTGCGCCGCGTGAGCGCACCGGCAACCCACAACATCAGCAAGGTCGTTCATCTGACCATTGAAATCCTGCCGTCGAAATCGGAGATTTCCGAAACGTTAAATATTCCTTAACTCCGGCTTAGGCATCAGTTATGCCCAACTGTGGTGATTTTTCAGAATTAATCCTCGCATCGGTCAGATAGCTTGAGATAATTCCTACGCACGTGATCGTCAAGCCACGGCACGCTCACGAGCGCGTTGTTGACTATGGCCAGTGTGCCCCGCGCTGCCCTCGCGCGGCGCGGCGAATGCAGGCCATGCCAGCGCGGCGCAAAGCGCTGCCGACGCCCACACCACTGGCCATCCAAACGACGCCAACAGCAGCGGGATGGCCGAAGGCGTGACGAAGAACGCCAGGAACGCGCCCGTGTTGCCCATGGCAAGCGCGGTTCCCACACGGCCGTTGCCTGCGAGCGTCGCGAGTTCGGTGAAGGCCACGCCATGCCAGGCGGAAGCGGCAATGCCGCCCAATACGATCACTGCGGCAAGCAGCACGACGAATGCGCCGTTGGCGCGATGCGTGTGCGACGCGAAAGCCGTCAGCGTGGCCAGCACCACGAAAAGCGCGACAGTGAGTGCGGCGCTGCCACGCAACCAGGTGCGCCGGTCGCCGTGCCGATCGGTCCAGCGCCCGCCATAGACACGCATGAACGCCGCGCCGCCCTGCACCGCCGCAAGCGTCGCGCTGACGGCCGCTGTGCCGGCATGGCCGACGTCGTGCAGAAAAATGCTCGCGAACGAGAGCACGGCCACCTGCGGAATGCACAGCACCCCAATGCCCGTGACCATGCGCCACACGGTTACGCTGCGCAGCGGCGAGACCGGACGTTGCACCGGCGCAGCCGGTTCTTGCGAGTCGCGCGGCGCATTCGCGGCGTCCTGAGCGTGCGCAGGCTCGTGCAACCAGACGACCGTGAGCACGGCTGAAACCGCGCACAGGAAAGCGAGCGCGCCATAGACGGCCGCGAATCCCACATGCTCGGCGAGCGCCGGCAGCACGAGCGCGCCGAGCCCACCGCCCGCAGGCACGGCGGTTTGCCGGATGCTCATCGCAAGGCCGCGTTCGTGAGTGGCGAACCACGCCATCACCGCGCGCCCGCTCGAGCCATTCACGCTGCCGCCGAGCAGACCCAGCGCGAGCAGACCCAGCGCGAGCGTCGTCGCACTGGGCGCATGCGCGCCCGCCGGTGCGCCCCAGAGCGCCATCGCAACGAGTGCGAGCGCCGTGGTGGCGAGACCCGTGAGCAATACGCGCCGGTCGCCCCAGTGATCCGTCAGGAGTCCCCAGGGAAGCTCGCTGAGCACGATGCCAAGGCCGAGCATGCCGAGCACAACACCCAGTTCGCCCGTGCCGATGTGGTAACCCGAGCGGATCGACACGCCGGTTGCGGGAATGCCGCCGAGCGCCGCCGCAAAACTGGCGTTGGCCGCCACCCCCACCGCAAGCACTTTCCATCGGTGTGCCGCACCCCGTGCAGCGCTTCGTTCCATGATGACCTCCAGATAGCGGTTGACTGAGGGCATCGTAGAGGCGCAACATCCATCGGAAAAGCGGGAATTTCCAATTTATGAATTCGGAATTTCCGAATCGTGAGATGACACGAAGCACACCGGATCAAGCTGAACCATGAACACACGCGGTTTCGACCTCGCGCAGTTGCGCACCTTTATCGCCGTGACCGAAGCGGGCAGTGTTTCCGCGGGGGCGGAACGGGTGTTCCTTTCGCAGTCGTCGGTGAGCGAGCAGCTCAAGAAGCTCGAAGAGCGCGTCGGCCAGCCGCTTTTCGTGCGCAGCAAGCAGGGCATGTCCGCCACGCCCGCGGGCGCGAAGCTGCTCGACCACGCGCGCCGCATCGTCGCGCTTTGCGACGCAGCCTTCGACGACATGCTCGGCCGCACGCTCGATGGCGAGGTGCGCATCGCGATCACGGACTATTACCGGCCGCACGACATCGCCGAGATCCTCCGGCGCTTCGCAAACCAGCATCCGCGGCTGCGCCTGCACGTGACCGTGCAGCCGAGCGCCGTGATCGACAGCGGCGCCGATGAGAACACCTACGACATCGGGCTATCGCTGCGGCTGATGGAGGAAGGCCGCGGCACGCACAAGAGCACGTCGATACGGCGCGAAAAGCTGGTGTGGGTGGGCGCGGCGCAAACGCTGCGCGAACGGCCCGCGCTCACGCCGCCCTGGCCGCTCGTGCTGCTGCCCGCGACCTGCCAGTTGCAGCGCCGTGTCGTGAGATTGCTCGACGAAGCACGCATGCCCTATCTGATTTCGCATTCGGCTTCGGGCGTGGCCGGGCTGCAACTGGCGCTCAAGGCGGGGCTGGGAATCTCGTGTCTGAACGAGTCGGCGATCGGCGAAGGACTGATGGCGTGCCCGGCTTCATTCGGCTTGCCCGCCCTGCCTGCGGCCGAATTTCATCTGTTGCCGGGCCGCCCCGGCGAGTCCGCGCACGTGACGAACGCACGCGCGGCGCTCGCGGAATTGCTCGGCTGAGGCTGAGACCGAGCCGCGCGAGGCGAATCGAGGCGCCGTGTGCAAGCCGCTTTAGCCGGCGGCCTGTACCAGCTCCGCAAAACGCAGCAGATCGACGTTGCCGCCGGAGATCACCACCCCCACGCGCTTGCCGCGCACATCCACCTTGCCGTGCAGCACCGCAGCCGCCGCGAGGCAACCCGTGGGTTCGACCACGAGCTTCATGCGGCTTGCGAAGAACTTCATCGTATCGACGAGCTCCGCGTCGCTCACCGTGACGATCTCGCTCACGCGCTCGCGAATCACCGCGAAGGTCAGGTTGCCGAGGTGCTGGGTTTGCGCGCCGTCGGCAAGCGTCTTCGGCGTGTCGATGTGAACGATCTCCCCCGTCTGCAAGCTGCGCTGACCGTCGTTGCCAGCCTCGGGCTCGACGCCGATCACCGTGCACGCGGGCGAGAGCGCATGCGCGGCGGTCGCACAGCCCGATAGTAGTCCGCCGCCGCCAAGCGGCGTGATCAGCAGATCGAGTTCGCCCGCTTCCTCGAAAAGTTCCTTCGCGGCCGTGCCCTGCCCGGCCATCACGTGCGCGTGGTCGTAGGGCGGAATCAGCGTGAGGCCGCGCTCGGCGGCGAGCCGTTTGCCGAGCGCCTCGCGGTCCTCGGTGTAGCGGTCGTAGAACACCACCTCGCCGCCATAGCCGCGCGTTGCCTCGACCTTCACGGCAGGCGCGTCGTGCGGCATGACGATCACGGCCTTCACGCCGAGCAGACGCGCCGACAGCGCGATCGCCTGCGCATGGTTGCCCGACGAAAAGGTGATCACGCCGCCCGCCTTCTGCTCCGGCGTGAACTGCGCGATCGCGTTGTACGCGCCACGGAACTTGAACGCGCCCATGCGCTGCAGGTTCTCGCATTTGAAGAAAAGCTGCGCGCCCGTGCGCTCGTTCGCGGTGCGCGAAGTCAGAACCGGCGTGCGATGCGCGACGCCACGCAGGCGTTCGTGGGCGGCGACGACGTCTTCGAAAGTAATAGGCAGAGTGCTCATGGTCGGTCTTCGGCTGGCAGGTAGGTGTAGACGGTCGAGCGCGCAACGCCGAGCGTGGTGGCCACGTCGGCGAGCGCATGACGCAGGTTCAGAAGTCCGTTCGCCGCGAGTTCGCGCACGGCCTCGCGGCGTTGCGCGAGCGTCATGCCGATGGGCGTGGTGTTGCGCGTGGCGGCGTAACGTTCGAGCGCCTCGCGCACGCCGCCCGCAGTGCGCGGCGCGAGCGTTTCAGTCACGGGCGCGGCCGCGCTGGTCTGGATCAGCTGGCCGAGACCCGCCGTCACCGCGCCGATCAGCGAGACATCCATGTTCAGGCACAGCGCCGCGACATACTCGCCCGCGCTGTTCTTCAGGCCGATGGACGTGCTCTTGGCCGGACGCCCGTCGGGAAAGCGGTTCGGATAGTTGGCCACGACTTCGGGAAAGCCGGAGTCGGTGATGCGCGCGAGCCCCATTTCGGTGACGGCGTCGCCGACCTGTCGCCCTGACAGATTGTTTGCGATCGCCACGACGGAATGCTCGGGTCGCGTAAGGTCGTGCAACACCACCTCGACGAGCGGCGCGAGCGTCTGACCGAGCGCGGCGACAATCTTCTCGCCTTCGCGCAGGAGCAGCGCGTTTTCGTCGGTGGAAGGGCCGGAACGGGGTTTGCGGGTTGGCATCATGATATTGGACATTTTGACAGTTAATGACTGAATGTCAATCGTTAGAGTGAATCGCTGGCGTTGCCGTGCATGGCCCTCCGACGCGCGAAAAAAAACCCCGCCCGAAGGCGAGGTCAAACAGACACGGAGATAAACCACACACCGCACTACCACTTAAACCGTGAAGCGTTCGCTGACGAACTGCGCAGACGGCACGCGCGCACGAGCCGCGACCGCCTGTGCCGCGCTCACCATCGCGGGCGGACCGCAAACGTAGAGATCGGGCTCCGTGCTAGCGCCTGCGAGCGCGGCGGCGAGCGCGTCGACGGGGGTGCTGTGCGCGCCTTGCCTGTCATCGGCCGCTTCGCGCACGCAAAGCTCGACACGCAGTTGCGGCAGCGTTGCCCGAAGCGCATCGAGTTCGTCGAGCATGAAAAGCTCGCTTTCGCGATTCACGCCGAAGAACAGGCGCGCGTCGTTCATCTCGCCGTATTCGGCCATGCGGCGCAGCATCGAGAGCACGGGAGCGAGGCCCGTGCCGCCCGCCACGAACCAGCGCGGGCGCAAACTATCGGCGATCAAACCGAAACCGCCTTGCGGGCCGTACACGGTGAGCACGTCGCCGGGCTGCGCACGATCGCGCAGATACGCCGAAAATTCACCCTCCGGCCGCAATCGAATCAGGAACTCGAGGCGTCCTTCCCAGTTGCTGGTGTTGGCAAGCGAGAACGGGCGCTTCACGCGTCCCTCAGGCAACGCCAGCTCCGCGAACTGGCCCGCCTCGAACTCGGCGGCGCTGCCGCTGGTGTCGTCGGCGTCGAGAAGCAGTTCGAGACGGCGCGTATCGTCGGCGATCGTTTCCAGCGCGGCGATGCGCGCCGTACGCGTGGCGACCGGCTGCAGCAACACCTTCGTGTGATCGTACGGCGCGGCGACGCGCAAGTCGGCCGAAGGCCTCGTGCGGCACAGCAGAACCGAGTGCGGGTCGCCCGAAGACAGCGCGTCCGCACTGTGATCGCCGAGCGTGTACGCGCCCTCGGTCACGGTGGCGTGGCACGCGCCGCAACTGCCGCGCCGGCACTGCGACGGCAGCGTGATGTCCGCCGCCGCCGCCGCGCTCAGCACGTCCTGCCCTGGCTCGCACGCGAAGCCGAACGCCTGGCCGTCGCGCGTGGTGAGCTCGATTTGATAACTCATGACGTTTTCACCCGCGCTCAAGCGGCCTTGCGTGCGAGCGCCGCGTGCAGGTCCGCTTGCGCGTCGCCGATCGGCGAGATGCCGAACTGCTTGACGAGAATGTCGAGAACGTTCGGCGTGAGGAAGGCGGGCAGCGTAGGTCCGAGATGGATGTTGCGCAGGCCGAGCGCGAGCAGCGTGAGCAGCACCGCGGCGGCTTTCTGCTCGAACCACGACACCACGAGCGTGAGCGGCAGATCGTTCACGCCGCAGTCAAAGGCCTTCGAGAGCGCGATGGCGATCTGGATCGCCGAGTAGCTGTCGTTGCACTGGCCCAGATCGAGCAACCGTGGAATGCCGCCGATGTCGCCGAAATCGTGACGATTGAAGCGGTACTTGTTGCAGCCGAGCGTCATGACGACGGTGTCGCTGGGCGCACCCTGCGCGAACTCCGTGTAGTAGTTGCGGCCAGGCGCGGCGCCGTCGCAGCCGCCGATCAGGAAGAAGTGGCGGATCTGGCCGGCCTTCACGGCGTCGATCACCTTGTCGGCCACGCCGAGCACTGTGTTGCGCGCAAAGCCAATGGTGATGGTTTCCTCGGGCGCCGTCTCGCGGAAGCCCGGCAGCGCAAGCGCGGCCTGCACGACCGGGGCGAACGCATGATGTTCGAGATGGCGCACGCCCGCCCAACCCACCGGGCCCGTCGTGAAGATGCGCTGACGGTATTGCGGCAGCGGCTCGATCAGGCAGTTGGACGTCATCAGGATCGGGCCGGGGAAGTTCGCGAAGTCCGATTGCTGATCCTGCCAGGCGCCGCCGTAATTGCCGGCGAGATGCGCATACGCCTTGAGCTTCGGGTAAGCATGCGCGGGCAGCATTTCGCCGTGCGTGTAGATCTGCACACCGGCGCCCTGGGTCGCTTCGAGCAGCGCCTCCAGATCGCCGAGATCGTGGCCCGAAACCAGAATGGCCTTGCCTGCGGCCGGCGTCACGCGCACGGCAGTGGGTTCGGGCATGCCGAAGCGGCCCGTGTTCGCCGCGTCGAGCAGTTCCATCACCTTCAGGTTCAGGTTGCCGAGCGCAAGTGCGTGCTCGAGCAGGTCGCCCGCCTGCGCCGGTTCGCTCGCGAGAAAGACGAGTGCGGCTTCGACGCCCGCGTAGACTTCCTCGCTCTCGTAACCGAGCACGCGCGCGTGATGGGCGTATGCACACACGCCCTTGAGACCGTAGAGCACGAGGGCGCGCAAGCCCACGACATCCTCGCCCACCTGCGGCAGGCCAGCCTTGATGCCGACTAGCGCGGCTTGCGCCTGCAGTTCGGCGAGATCGTTGCCCGGTTGCCAGAGCGCCGCGCCGCCCGGCTGCGCGGCGGCAACACCTTGCGCGAGCGCGAGCGCGTCGCAGGTCGACTTCACGCGATCGCGATGTTGCGCGGCCTCACGCAGCATCGCCACGAAACGGCTGGCGTTGAAGTTGACGTTGGTGAGCGTCGTGAACAGCGCATAGAGCATGAAGCGGTCGGCTTCGCGATCGGGACTGCCAAGGCCGCGCGCGAGCGCGCCATACTGGGCGATGCCCTTCGCGGCATAGATCAGCAGGTCTTGCAGATCCGCAGTCGTAGCGTCCTTGCCGCAGTTGCCTCTCGCCGAGGCGCACCCCGGGGTGGCCTGGGTGCGGTCGGTCTGTTCACATTGATAGCAAAACACGGCTTTCTCCTTTTCCTTGTAGGGTGACGGCGCGAGCAGTCCTATAAGATGCAAAATAAATGCATCTTTTGGATGATGGCGCGCCGGCGGGAGTTTTGCCGTGACAAAAATCAGAAAACGTGTCGCTTCAGGCGAAGAAGCGACCGTGTGCGCGAAAACGCCGCAGCGGGTCGGCGCCCGGTTCGCGCGGACAAATAAAAAGCCCCGGCTCGACCTTGCGGTCGAACCGGGGCTTCACGCCCAGCAAATACGTGCGGACGCTTTAGAACGGAATATCGTCGTCCATCTCGTCGAAGCCGCCGCCAGCCGGCGCGCTCGAACGGCCGCCACCTGCGCCGCCGCCCGCACCGCCACCGCTCGAACGCGGCGCGCCGCCGCCGCCCGACGCGCGGCCACCGCCACGCGGAGCGGATTGCTGGCTGTAGCCGCCGTCGTCGCCCATGTCGCTGCCCGCCGACGCGCCGCCGCTGCGGCCGCCCAGCATCTGCATCTGGTCGGCGACGATTTCCGTCGAGTAACGGTCGGTGCCGTCCTGCGCTTGCCACTTGCGCGTGCGGATGCGGCCTTCGATATACACCGACGAGCCCTTCTTCAGGTATTCCGAGACGATCTCGGCCAGACGCCCGAAGAACGACACACGGTGCCATTCGGTCATTTCCTTGAACTCGCCGGACGCCTTGTCCTTGTAGCGGTCGGTCGTCGCGAGGCGGATGTTCGCCACCGCGTCGCCGCTCGGCAGATAGCGCACTTCCGGCTCGGCGCCGAGGTTGCCGACGAGGATCACCTTGTTCACGGATGCCATGAATTTCTCCTGTTTGATTCCGTTGCGAGGAGCGGCCGCGCGGTACGCGCCGGATAGCGCCCGATATGTGTCGAGCGCCTTCCCCGGTCGCGGACCGCCTCCGCGAATTGCGTTGCTGTGAACCGTTGGTTCTAACTCAGGCCCGCCAGGCTTCAAGCCCGCTTTTCAGCCCGCTTGGGCGGCGCCTTCATATTGGCCGCGATTATAAGCCAGCACAAGACGAGGCCCGAACACGCGTAAAACACGGCGCTCGCGCCCTCGTGCTTGAGCAGATACCCGCCCACCACGCCGCCGAGCGCGAGCCCGATCGACTGCGTGGTGTTGTACACGCCCGTGGCCGCGCCCTTGCGGTTGCCAGGCGCGAGCTTCGAGACGAGCGAAGGCTGCGAAGCCTCCAGAATATTGAAGCCCAGGAAGTACACGAACAGCACAGCCGACACGATGACAAGTGTATGCGCGAGCGAGCCGAGCAAAAGCTGGCCGATCAGGATAAGACCGATCGCAGAAACGAGCACGGCCTTCATCTTGCCCCGCTTCTCCGCGACGATGATGGCCGGCACCATCATGACGAACGCCAGGCCCATGACAGGCAGATAGATTTTCCAGTGCGACGCGACCGGCAGGCCCGCGTCGACGAGCAGGCGCGGCACGACGAGAAAGAGCGCCGTTTGCGTGGCGTGCAGCACCAGCACGCCGAAGTTCAGGCGCAGCAGTTCCACGTTGTGCAGCACCTCGGCAAATGGGGCGCGCACGTGCACGGGCTTGTGGGGCGCATCGGGCACGACCCAGATCACCACGCCGACCGCGAGAATCGAGAACACGCCGACCAGCGCGAACAGGCCGCTCATGCCGACCCAGTGGAACACGATCGGCGCACCGACGATGGCCACGGCGAACGACATGCCGATCGAGCCGCCCACCATCGCCATGGCCTTGGTGCGGTGCTCCTCGGCGGTCAGATCGGCGATGAACGCGAGCACCGCCGAAGAAACGGCGCCCATGCCCTGAATCACGCGGCCGACGATGATCCACAGCATGTCGTGCGCGCCCGCCGCGACGAAGCTGCCGATCGCGAAGATGACGAGGCCGGTGGCGATGACGGGCTTTCTGCCCACCATGTCCGACACCCAGCCGTAGAAAATATAGAGAAGCGATTGTGTGACGCCGTACGCGCCGAGTGCGATGCCGACCAGCAGAAGGTTATCGCCGCCGGGGATAGTTTTCGCATAGACGGAAAACACCGGCATGATCATGAAGAGACCGAGCATGCGCAGCGCGAAGATCGCCGCGAGCGATACGGTCGCGCGCAGTTCGGGCGCGCTCATGCGTGAGGATGTAGCGGGTGAATTGGAGGACATCGGAGCGTTATGTGTTTGGACCGCGAAGGCCCGCACGTTTGTTGACCGGGACGCTCCCTGACGCGCCTCTTTCGAGGCCCTTGCACTTGCCGCTCCGGGCCCTTTCAAAGACCGTCAGCAAGCCGTAACGGCGGTCTGGAAAAGTCGTTATAGTAGCAGGTTTGGTTTCCCTTTCTCCCGCAGGTTCATGGAACAGATCCGTATCCGTGGGGCCCGAACCCACAACCTGAAGAACGTCAATCTGGACCTGCCGCGCCACAAGCTCGTGGTGATCACCGGGCTGTCGGGCTCGGGCAAGTCCTCACTGGCGTTCGACACGCTCTACGCAGAAGGCCAGCGCCGCTACGTGGAAAGCCTCTCGGCTTACGCGCGCCAGTTCCTGCAGCTCATGGAGAAGCCCGACGTCGACCTGATCGAGGGTCTGTCGCCGGCAATTTCCATCGAGCAGAAGGCGACGTCGCACAACCCGCGCTCGACGGTGGGCACCGTCACCGAGATCCACGACTATCTGCGGCTGCTGTACGCACGCATCGGCACACCCTACTGCCCGGACCACGAGATTCCGCTGGAGTCGCAAAGCGTCTCGCAGATGGTGGACGCCGCACTCGCGCTGCCCGAAGAAACGAAGCTGATGATCCTCGCGCCCGTGATCGTGGACCGCAAGGGGGAGCACGCCGAGCTCTTCGACGACATGCAGGCGCAGGGTTTCGTGCGTTTTCGGGTGCGTTCGGGCGGCGGCACGGCCAACGAAGGGGAAGCGAAGATCTACGAGGTGGAGTCGCTGCCCAAGCTCAAGAAGAGCGAGCGCCACACCATCGACGTGGTGGTGGACCGCCTGAAGGTGCGCCCCGACATGAAGCAGCGTCTCGCGGAGTCGTTCGAAACCGCGCTGCGCTTAGCCGACGGCCGCGCCATCGCGCTCGAAATGGACACGAACAAGGAGCACCTGTTCAGCTCCAAATTCGCCTGCCCGATCTGCTCGTACTCGCTGCCGGAACTGGAGCCGCGCCTCTTCTCGTTCAACAACCCGATGGGCGCGTGCCCCGAGTGCGACGGCCTCGGCCAGATCACGTTTTTCGATCCGAAGCGGGTGGTGGCGCACCCGTCCCTTTCGCTCGCGGCGGGCGCCGTGAAGGGCTGGGACCGGCGCAACCAGTTCTACTTCCAGATGCTGCAGAGTCTCGCCGCGTTCTACGACTTCGACATCGACACCGCGTTCGAGGAATTGCCGGAGAAAGTGCGCAAGATCCTGCTCTACGGCTCGGGCAAGCAGGAGATTCCGTTCTCGTACATCAACGAGCGCGGCCGCACGTCGGTGCGCGAGCACGTATTCGAAGGGATCATCCCGAACCTCGAGCGCCGCTACCGCGAGACCGACTCGGCCGCCGTGCGCGAGGAGCTTTCGAAGTACCAGAACAACCAGGCCTGCCCGCACTGCGAAGGCACGCGTCTGCGCCGCGAAGCGCGCTTCGTGCGCATCGGTGCGGGTGAAGAGGCGCGCGCCATCTACGAAGTGAGCGGCTGGCCGCTGCGCGACACGCTCGGCTACTTCCAGACGCTGCGCCTCGAAGGCGCCAAGCGCGAGATCGCCGACAAGGTGGTCAAGGAAATCGTCGCGCGCCTCATGTTCCTCAACAACGTCGGGCTCGACTATCTGTCGCTCGAACGCAGCGCCGAGACGCTTTCCGGCGGCGAGGCACAGCGCATTCGCCTCGCCTCGCAAATCGGTTCGGGCTTGACGGGCGTGATGTACGTGCTCGACGAACCGTCCATCGGCCTGCATCAGCGCGACAACGACCGCCTGATTTCCACGCTCAAGCATCTGCGCGACCTCGGCAATTCGGTGATCGTCGTCGAGCACGACGAGGACATGATCCGCATGGCCGACTACGTGGTCGACATGGGCCCGGGCGCCGGCGAGCACGGCGGCATGGTGATTGCACAAGGCACGCCGGGCGAAGTCGAACACGATCCCGCCTCGATGACGGGCCAGTACCTGTCGGGCGCGCGCCGCATCGACTATCCCGACGAGCGCATCGAGCCCGGCGATCGCCACCTGCGCATCGTCGAGGCGAGCGGCAACAATCTCAAGCACGTCACGCTCGACCTGCCGGTGGGCCTGCTCACCTGCGTGACGGGCGTTTCGGGCTCGGGCAAGTCCACGCTCATCAACGACACGCTGTATCACGCCGTGTCGCAGCATCTGTATGGATCGTCGGCGGAACCGGCGCCGTTCGAGGCGATCGAGGGCCTCGAGCACTTCGACAAGGTCATCAACGTCGACCAGTCGCCGATCGGCCGCACGCCGCGCTCGAACCCGGCGACCTACACGGGCCTCTTCACGCCCATCCGCGAGTTGTTCGCGGGCGTGCCGGCCGCCAAGGAGCGCGGCTACGAGTCGGGCCGCTTCTCGTTCAACGTGAAGGGCGGGCGCTGCGAAAGCTGCCAGGGCGACGGCGTGCTGAAGGTGGAAATGCACTTCCTGCCTGACGTGTACGTGCCCTGCGACGTCTGCCACGGCAAGCGCTACAACCGCGAAACGCTGGAGATTCAATACAAGGGCCGGAACATCAGCGAAGTGCTCGACATGACGGTCGAAGCCGCCTACGAGTTCTTCAAGGCGGTGCCGGTGGTGGCGCGCAAGCTCAAGACGCTACTGGACGTCGGCCTCGGCTATATCCGCCTTGGCCAGTCGGCCACCACGCTCTCGGGCGGCGAGGCGCAGCGCGTGAAGCTTTCGCTCGAACTTTCCAAGCGGGATACGGGCCGCACGCTGTATATACTCGACGAGCCGACCACCGGCCTCCACTTCCACGACATCGCACTTTTGCTGGAAGTGATTCACCGGCTTCGAGATCAGGGCAACACGGTGGTCATCATCGAGCATAATCTCGATGTAATCAAAACCGCCGACTGGGTCGTGGACATGGGACCGGAAGGCGGCGCGGGCGGTGGGCAGATCGTGGCCCAGGGGACGCCCGAACAGGTGGCGAAATCGAAGGCAAGCTTCACGGGCCGCTATCTCGCACCGCTGCTCAAGCGCCAGATTGCCGCGCTGGACACGGCCACGGGAAAGTGACCCGCCAGGCGCTCAGGTAACGAGGCCGGAAATTTAGCAGTAGAAATAGCTGCAGCAACAACGGGTCGGGGGCGCGTGCGCCCCCGAAGTTTGGAGACGGAATACACCCAACATGGTCAAGCGCAACGAAGCGACAGAAGATAAACAGGTGCGCGACCTTCGGCCAAGGCCGGTCAGGCTCACGAGCGACATGAGCCTGCCTAAGCTTTCGGCGGTGGAGATCGGCAGCTATGTGGCCGCGCTCGCCGGCATGCTGGCGGTGCTGCACCTGAACCTGCTCGGCGCGCTGCTCGCGGGCATGCTCGTCTTCCAGCTCGTGCATACCATTTCGCCGCTCATCGAGCGGCGCATGTCGAGCAGCCGCGCACGCTGGCTCTCCGTGGTGCTGGTTTCCATCGTGATCGTGGGCATCCTCACGGGGCTTACCGTGGGCGTGATCGAGCAGTTCGAAAGCGACGTGCCGAGCGTGCAGAAAGTCATGGCGCAGATGATGACGTTCGTCGATCAGGCGCGCGGCCGCATTCCCGAGTCCATTGCCGCCTATCTGCCCGTGGACGTCGCCCAGATGAAGCTCAAGGCGCTCGCGCTCATGCACGAGCACGCCACCCAGCTCGGCCAGGGCGGCAAGAACGCCGCGCGTATCTTCGGTCATATCGTGATCGGCATGATCATCGGCGCGATCATTGCCATCGGCGCGCAGAAGAACGCCACGCGGCTGCCGCTTTCCACGGCGTTCGTCACACGCGTGGCGCGTTTCGCCGACGCGTTCCGCCGCATCGTGTTCGCGCAGGTGAAGATTTCGGCCATCAACACGGTGTTCACCGGCCTCTTCCTCCTGCTCGCGCTGCCGGTGTTTCACGCGCCGCTGCCGCTTGCGAAGATGCTGGTCGTGGTGACCTTCGTGGTGGGTCTGCTGCCGGTGATCGGCAACCTGATCTCGAACACGCTGATCGTCGCCATTGCGCTCACCGTGAGCCTGCCGGCGGCGGTCACGGCGCTCGTGTTCCTCATCCTGATCCACAAGCTCGAGTACTTCCTGAACGCGCGCATCGTGGGCGGCCAGATCGAGGCGCGCACGTGGGAGCTGCTCGTCGCGATGCTCGTAATGGAAGCCGCGTTCGGCATTCAAGGCGTGATCGCCGCGCCGATTTTTTACGCGTACATCAAGCGCGAACTCATCTATCTGCGGCTCGTCTGAGCCGCCTTGTCACAGGCCCGCGCGCGGCGTTCAGCGCCCGCGCGGCTCGCCGGGCACGTCGGTCATGCCGTCGTGCTCGATTGCATAGATCGCCACCTGCACCCGGCTCGTGAGGCCCAGCTTGCGCAGAATGTTGCGCACGTGAATCTTCACGGTGCTCTCCGCCAGGTCGAGCGTGCGAGCAATCTCCTTGTTGCTCGCGCCGCGCGCCAGTTCGCGCACGATGTCGCGCTCGCGCGCCGTAAGCGTCTCCGCGCTCGCCCGCGCGCCGCCCGGTGCGCCGGTTGCGCTGGCCGAATGCGCGGGCTTGCGCATCTGCTCCACGAGCTTCGCCGTCATGTGCTCGGTAATGACCGGCTGACCGCTCGCGGCCTTGCGGATCGCCGCCACCAGCGCGTCGGCGTCGATGCTCTTGAGCAGGAAACCACGCGCGCCTGCGCGCATTGCGGCGGTGAGTTCGTCGGCTTCCTCGGAGACGGTGAGCATCACGACCGCCGTATCTGGCAGGTCTTCCACGAGCAGTTGCAGCGTTTCGAGCCCCGAGAGGCCCGGCATGTTCAGGTCGAGCAGGATGACGTCAGGCAAGTGCTGCTTCGCGCGCTTGACGCCTTCCACGCCGTCCGACGCCTCGCCCACCACGTCCAGGTCCGGCTGGCGCTGCAGGAGCGCGCTCACGCCCGAGCGAAAGAGCGTGTGATCGTCGATGAGCAGGATGCGTATGGTCATGGGGATCGTTGTCGTGTTGCGATGTGTCGCGGTGTTGTGAGTCTGATCGTAACGTCATGGCCACGTTCACGCGGCCATGCGGCTCGCGGCGGGCAGCACCAGTTCGACGCGCGAGCCGCGGCCAGGCGCGCTCTCGAGCGTGAGCACGGCGGCAAGACGTCTCGCACGCTCGCGCATGATGTGAAAGCCCACGTGCGATTCGCCCCGCGAGGCGATTTCGGCGGGATCGTAGCCCACGCCGTCGTCCTCGATCGTGAGATGGAAGTCGCGAGCGTTCACGACGCTCACCTGAACGCGCAGCGCCTCTGCATGCTTGCGCGCGTTCGAGAGCGCCTCCTGCAGCACGAACAGCACCTGCAACTGCTGGTCGGGCGGCAGCGGCGGGCCGCCTTCGTCGCGATAGTCGAGCGTCAGCTCGGCATCCGACTGGCGGCGAAAGCGCGCCACGGTGTCCTCCACCGCGAGCCGCAGCTTGCCTGGGCTGAGCTTCGTGCGGAAATTCAGCAGCAGCTCGCGCACGTCGTCGTAGCTTTCCTCCACGCCGCCCGCGAGAAGCGGCACGATCTCGCGAATCTCGTCGAGATCGCCCCGCTGCGCCGCGCCGTCGAGCAGGTGCACCTGCATCTTCAGGAAACTCAGGCCTTGCGCGATGCTGTCGTGCAGCCCCTGGGCGACGAGATTGCGTTCCTCGGATACGGCGAGCTGGCGCCCGAGCGCCACGAGCCGCCGGTTCATGAGCGCGACGCCGAGGTGGCGGCCGAGCGTCTGCAGCAACTGGACACCCGATGGCGGGATCTCGCGCTCGCGCCGGAAGTGCAGCGAGAACGTGCCGAGCGTCTCGTTCTGCGCGACGATCGCCGACACCGCGACGCTCACGAAGCCAGCCTTCAGGCAGCGCTGCATGAAAGTGCCGCTTTCCTTGCTGCCCGCCGGCGCGCCTTGCTGCGCCATCAGGCCAAATACGACCGGCGCCTGCGCCGTTGCGCCGCCGCACGTGCAGTCCGCCGCCGGCATGCACTGCTCCTCGCGCGTGATCGATTCGGGCATGCCTTCGGACACGAGCAGATGCAGATTGCCATCGTCAGGCGAAACGACGCGCACCGTGCCGCCGTCGGCGTCGAATTCGCGCATCACGCGCGTAAGGAAATCGTGGCACAGGCTTTCCGCCGGGCCGGGTGTGTTCAGGAACGCCGCCATTTCGTAGAGCGTGGCGAGTTCGCGGTTCTGCGCGGCCAGTTGCGCGGTCTTGGCGTCCACGCGGCCGGCCAGGTCCTGGTACAGCGCCTGCAGCTCCGCGACCATGCGGTTGAAGCCCTCGGTGAGATGGCCGAATTCGTCATATGTTTCAACCGGCAACCGCGTGTCGAACTCCTGTGCCTCGATGCGCGCAAGGCCGTCCTGCAAGCGCTGCACGGGCGCCACGAACCACTGGTAGAGCAGATAGACGATCGCCAGCGTGCCCACGCACGAAAGCGCCGCGAGCGCGACCTGCGAAATGCGCAGCCACGCGGTCTTGCGCGCGTTCTCGCGCTCGATCAGGCTCACGAGCCGGTTCGCCTCGTCGACGAAGCCGGGCAAGAGGCCGATGTAGGTCGAGGGCTCGCCGCCGCTCGCGGCGAGGTCGTTCAGCGCAGCGGGCTTGAGCGCCTGGTTCCATGCCGTCGCGACGCGTTCGAACTGTGCGTGGATGCCGGCATCGGCGGGAAGAAAGAGCGGCCGCGCGGGATCGCCGTCGCGCAATTCGCGCAGCGTGTCGTCGAGCTGGCGCATCTGGGCGTCGACTTGCGCCGGCTTGCCGGTGCGGGCTTCCCACAACGCGATCGCCACCGCGTTCGCGCGCATGCGCAGGCTGCCTGCGTCGTTGATCGCGGCGCCGCCGCCTTCGAGCTGCCAGGAGAGCCAGAGCGTGCCGCTGATCATCGCGAGCACGAGCGCGAGCGCAACGGTGGAAAGCACGACGATGCGCGTGGAGAGCCGCTTCGGGAACGGCGCGGCCGGCACGCCGGCACATCCTGCAGAAGCGGTTGCGGAATCGGAAGACGAAGTCATGGCCGGTACCGGGAATCGGCTGCGCCGAGACGGCTGCGCCAGTACCCTACATTATCTGACGGAGCACCGCCGATCGCGCGCCATGTCGCGCTCCGCCCGGCCAACTGCGACACTATGCAGCAGATCGCCAGTCTCTCCGGGGCGAGTCCCGGCGAGCACGTTGCGCCGTCATCCGTCCCGTACCCACCGTCCCGTGCCCATTGTGAAAAAAGCGGGGACGGCGAGTGTGGCTCGCTCCCCGCGAAGAACGACCGATCCCCACGGCCGTCCAGAGGCAAACATCGGCGGCTAACGGCTGCGTACGAGCTGCCAGGCGCGAGAGAGGTAGGTGACCGAGGCGAAGCCGCTCCACACGTGCACGAGGCGCGTGAACGGGAAGATCACGAACAGCGTCATGCCCATGAAGAGGTGCAGGCGGAAGATCAGCGGCGCGTTGGCCACGTAGCTCGCGGCGTCGCCGCGGAACGTGACGATGTGCTGCGCCCATGTCATGAGCCGCACCATCATTGCGCCGTCCATATGGCTCGCCGATTCCCCGATGGTGGAGAGCCCGAGCAGCAGCGTGACGAACAGCCACAACAGCAGCACCTTGTCGCCCACGCGCGTCACAGCCGAAACGCGCGCGTTCGAAAGCCGCCGGTGCAGCAGGATCGCGAGGCCCACGAGACACATCGAGCCCATCACGCCGCCCGCGACCATCGCCACGAGCTGCTTGACCGCGTGCGGCACGCCGAGCCAGTCCCAGACAGCGACGGGCGTAAGCAGACCGAACAGATGCCCGAAGAAAAGCCCGAGCACGCCGACGTGAAAGAGAATGTTGCCGAGGCGCAGATGCCCGCGATAGAGCATTTGCGAGCTGTCCGCCTTCCACGTGTACTGCTCGCGTTCGAAGCGCGCAAGACTGCCGAACAGAAAGATGGCGGCGGCAATATACGGATAGATGCCGAACAGAAACTGATTGAACGTGTTCATGGCGATTCCTTTGCGCAGGCAGCCCTGGAGCGAGCCGAAGTCGTCGCGGCGGCCGCGGCAAACTCCGCACGCGGGTGGAATTGAACGACCTGCGGCGAATGGCTCGCGCCGAACGCGTGCATGAGCGGCTCGACGCCGTCGGCGCCGGTGCCGAAGCGCTCGAGCGCCTCGTCCATGTCGCGCACGGGCGCGCCCACGAGCGGCAACGGTTCGACATCGCTCAGCTCGCACAGCACAGTGAAGATGCCGGAGTACGGGCTTTCACTCTTCTCGAGCTGATTGCCGAGCGCCGCGAGCACGTGAATCGCCTCGCCAAGCAGCGCGCTCGCTTCCTGCTCGCCGATCAGGCCGAGCACCTCGAGAAAGAGCGGCACATAGTCGGGCAGCTCGTTCGTCGCAACGTCGAAGCCACGGTTGCGGTATTCGTCGAGCAGATCGACCATCGCCTGGCCGCGCGCGCGGCTCTCGCCGTGCACGTGCTCGAACAGATGCAGCGAGTGGCGAGGATTGCGATCGAACGTGGCCACGTACGCTTCCTGCGACTCGACGAGCGAGCGCTCACGCAGCGCCGCGATGAGCGGCGCGAGTTCGCGCGCGGCAAATGCCCCGTTCGGGACGGCTTCGAGCGCGGCATCGATCGCGTCGAGCGCGTCAAGCAAGGGCTGCTCGGGGTAATCGAGCAGCGCGGAGAGAACCGGATAAATCGACATGACGGGGTCCTCGCACTCAAGTTTCCGAAGGCGCCTTGCGACGCGACTTCGGCATATCGACGTACACCACGCTGCCTTCGACCTTCGAGCCGAACAGCGAGCCCTCGGAAACGCCGCCCGAGCAGCCGTTGCCGAACGAGAAGCCGCAACTGCCCTTCTCGTTGAACGAGTCCTCGACCATTTCCTTGTGCGACGACGGCACGACGAAGCGGTCCTCGTAGTTCGCGATCGCCATGGTGCGATACATGTCCTCGACCTGCTCGGGCGTGAGGCCCGCGCGCGCGAGGACCGCGTTGTCGTTCACGCCGTCCACGGCCTGGGTGCGTTTGTAGGCGCGCATCGCCAGCATGCGGTTGAGCGCTGAAATCACGGGCTTCTCGTCGCCGGCCGTGAGCAGATTGGCGAGATAGCGCATGGGAATGCGCAGGCTCGCCACGTCGGGAATCACGCCGTCCATGCCGATATGGCCCGCGTCCGCGGCGGACTGGATCGGCGAGAGCGGCGGCACGTACCAGACCATCGGCAGCGTGCGGTACTCGGGGTGCAGCGGGAACGCGATCTTCCACTCGACCGCCATGCGGTACACGGGCGAGCGCACGGCGGCGTCGAGCCAGCTCTGTGGCACGCCCTGTCGGCGCGCCTCGGCCTGGATGGCGGGATCGTGCGGATCGAGGAACACATCGAGCTGCGACTGGTACAGATCCTGCGGCGACTCGACCGATGCCGCCTCGCCGATGCGGTCCGCGTCGTAGAGCATCACGCCCAGATAGCGGATGCGGCCCACGCAGGTTTCCGAGCACACCGTGGGCTGCCCCGCCTCGATGCGCGGATAGCAGAAGATGCACTTCTCGGCCTTGCCGCTCTTCCAGTTGAAGTACATCTTCTTGTACGGGCAACCGGAGATGCACATGCGCCAGCCACGGCACTTGTCCTGATCGACGAGCACGATGCCGTCGTCTTCGCGCTTGTACACCGAGCCCGAAGGGCACGACGCCACGCAGGCGGGGTTCAGGCAATGCTCGCAAAGGCGCGGCAGATACATCATGAAGGTGTTCTCGAAGCTCGAGTACATCTCCTTTTGCACGTTCTCGAAGAGCTGGTCGCGGCTGCGCGACGAGAACTCGCCGCCCAGGTCGTCTTCCCAGTTAGGACCCCAATGGATCTTCTCCATCTTCTTGCCGGTGATGACCGACACGGGGCGTGCCGTGGGCGGCGTCTGCGAGAGACCCGCCTTCTGCAGATGCTCGTAGTCGTACGTGAACGGCTCGTAGTAGTCGTCGATGCCGGGCAGGTTCGGGTTGGCGAACAGGTTGGCCAGCACCTTGAGCCTGGGGCCCTGGCGCGGCTCGATCTTGCCGTTTGAATTGCGCACCCAGCCGCCGTTCCACTTCTCCTGGTTCTCCCATTCCTTCGGATAGCCGATGCCGGGCTTCGTCTCGACGTTGTTGAACCACGCGTACTCGACGCCGTCGCGTGACGTCCACACGTTCTTGCACGTGACGGAGCACGTATGGCAGCCGATGCACTTGTCGAGGTTCAGGACCATCGCCACCTGGGCGCGGATTTTCATGATGCTGCTCCTTCCTTCATCGGGCCTTCCAGCCACTCGACCTTCTTCATCTTGCGCACGATCACGTACTCGTCGCGATTGCTGCCGACCGTGCCGTAGTAGTTGAAGCCGTACGCAAGCTGCGCGTAGCCGCCGATCATGTGCGTGGGCTTGAGCACCGTGCGCGTGACCGAGTTGTGAATGCCGCCGCGCATGCCGCTCGTTTCCGCGCCCGGAACGTTGATGATCTTTTCCTGCGCGTGGTACATGAGGCACATGCCGCGCGGCACGCGCTGGCTCACCACGACGCGCGCAGTGAGCGTGCCGTTCACGTTGAACACTTCGACCCAGTCGTTGTCGACGAGCCCCGCTTCCTTCGCCTCGGCTTCCGAAACCCACACGTGCGGGCCGCCGCGCGAAAGCGTGAGCATGCGCAGGTTGTCGGTGTAGGTGGAGTGAATGCCCCACTTCTGGTGCGGCGTGATCCAGTTCAGTACAAGCTCATGCTCGCCGTTGGGCTTCGCACCGAGCATCGGCGAGGTCGTCTTCGTGTCGATGGCGGGCCTGTAATTGCACAGGCCCTCGCCGAAGTCGAGCATCCAGCGGTGATCCTGATAGAACTGCTGGCGGCCCGTGAGCGTGCGCCAGGGAATCAGCTCGTGCACGTTCGTATAGCCGGCGTTGTAGCTCACTTCTTCCGATTCGAGCCCCGACCACGTCGGCGCGGAGATGATCTTGCGCGGCTGCGCCTGCACGTCGCGAAAACGGATCTTGTCGTGCTCGCGGCCTTCGGCCAGATGCGTGTGATCGCGGCCCGTGATCTTCGAGAGCGCGTCCCACGCCTTCACCGCCACATGGCCGTTGGTTTCGGGCGCAAAGGTGAGGATCATCTCGGCGGCGTCGATGGCCGTTTCCAGACGCGGGCGCCCTTCGGCCGCGCCGCGGTCCTGCTGAATGCCCGTGAGCTGTGCGAATTCGCCCACCTCGTGCACGGTGTTCCAGTTGATGCCCTTGCCGCCGTTACCGAGCTTTTCGAGCAGCGGCCCGACAGAGGTGAACTTGTTGTAGATCTCGCGGTAGTCGCGTTCCACGAGCGTCATCGAAGGCGCGGTCTTGCCCGGGATGAGATCGCATTCGCCAAGACGCCAGTCCTGCGGCTCGAACGCCTGGCCGAGTTCGCCCGGCGTGTCGTGCAGGAGCGGCGTGCACACGAGGTCCGTGCGCTTGCCCAGATGTTCGCCGCCGATCTCCGAGAACTTCTTCGCAATAACCTTGTAGATCTCCCAGTCGGTCTTGCTCTCCCACAGCGGCTGCACCGCCTCCGAAAGCGGATGGATGAACGGGTGCATGTCGGACGTGTTGAGGTCGTCCTTCTCGTACCACGTGGCCGAGGGCAGCACGATATCGCCATAGAGGCACGTCGTGCTCATGCGGAAGTCGAGTACCGTGAGCAGGTCGAGCTTGCCTTCGGCCGCTTCGCGCACGTTCACTTCCGAGGGCTTGATCGCGTCGGCCTCGTCGCCGAACAGCGCGTTCTGCGTGCCGAGCAGGTACTTGAGGAAGTACTCGTGGCCCTTGCCCGAACTGCCCATGATGTTCGAGCGCCAGACGAACATGTTGCGCGGGAAGTTCGCGGGATTGTCGGGATCGTCGCAGGCGAAGTTCAACGCGCCCGACTTCAGTTGATCGACGGTGTACTGCACGGGCGGCACGCCCGCGCGCTGCGCGGCGTCCACCACGTCGAGCGGATTCGCGCCCAGCTGCGGCGCGGAAGGCAGCCACCCCATGCGCTCGGACTTCGCGTTGAGGTCGAGCATCGAGAGGTTCTTGTAGCGCGCACGGTCGGCGCCAGGACCGAGTATCTCGTCGACGCTCACCTTCTCGTGACGCCACTGGCTCGTGTGGTTGTAGAAGAACGAGGTGCCGTTCATCTGGCGCGGCGGGCGCGACCAGTCGAGCGCGAACGCGAGCGGCGCCCAGCCGAACTGCGGACGCAGCTTTTCCTGACCCACGTAATGCGCCCAGCCGCCGCCGCTCTGACCGATACAGCCGCACATCATCAGCAGATTGATGATGCCGCGGTAGATCATGTCGTTGTGATACCAGTGATTGAGCGCCGCGCCCACGATCACCATGCTCTTGCCGCGCGTGCGGTCGGCGTTGTCGGCGAACTCGCGCGCCACCTGGATCACGAGCTTGCGCGGCACCGTGGTGTGCTTCTCCTGCCACGCGGGCGTGCAAGGCACGTCATCGTCATAGGAGGACGCGACGTTCGGGCCGCCCAGGCCCTGGTCGACGCCGTAGTTGGCCATCTGCAGGTCGTATACGGTGGCCACCCGCACGCTCGTGCCGTCCGCCAGCACCACACGCTTCACGGGCACGCGGCGCGCGAGCAGCGCGCCATGTTCGCCGCCGAAGTACGGGAAACCCACCTCGACCACTTCGTCATGCTGATCGACAAGCGAGAGGCGCGGATCGATCTCGCGGCCGCTGCCGCCGTCCTTCATTTCGAGGTTCCAGCGGCCCACCTTCTTGCCGCCGTCGTGCTCGCCCTCGCCCCAGCGGAATCCGATCGAGCCATTCGGCGCGACGATGTCGCCCGTGGTCGAATCGATCGCGAGCGTCTTCCATTGCGGGTTGTTCGCTTCGTCGAGATTCGCGGCGAGCTGCGACGCCCGCAGGAACTGGTCCGGCACGAGCGAGCCGTCGCGCGCGGCGAGCGTGACGAGCATCGGCATGTCGGTGTACTGCTTCACGTAGTCGCGGAAATACGCCGACTTCCCGCTGGCATGAAACTCCTTGAGCACGACGTGGCCCATCGCGAGCGCAAGCGCCGCGTCGGTGCCCTGCTTCGGCGCGAGCCAGATGTCGCCAAATTTCACCATCTCGCCGAAGTCGGACGACACGGCCACCGTCTTCGTGCCCTTGTAGCGGACCTCGGTGTAGAAGTGGGCGTCGGGCGTGCGCGTTTGCGGCACGTTCGAACCCCACACCATGAGATACGTGGAGTTGTACCAGTCGGCCGATTCGGGCACGTCGGTCTGCTCGCCCCACACCTGCGGCGAGGAAGGCGGCAAATCGCAATACCAGTCGTAGAACGAGAGACACGCGCCGCCGATCAGGCTCAGATAACGCGCGCCCGCGGCGTACGAGACCATCGACATCGCCGGAATGGGCGAGAAGCCCACCACGCGATCAGGGCCGTACTTGCCGATGGTGTAGGCGTTGGCCGCCGCGATCATCTCGGTGGCCGTGTCCCAGCCCGCGCGCACGAAGCCGCCCTGGCCGCGCGCGCGCTTGTAATGCGCAGCCTTCTTCGGGTCCTCGACGATCGAGGCCCACGCCTGAACCGCCCCGAGCGTCTTGCGCGCCTCGCGCCACATCTCGATCAGGCGGCCGCGAATCATCGGATACTTCACGCGCTGCGCGGAATACACATACCAGCTATACGACGCGCCACGCGGGCAGCCGCGCGGCTCGTGATTGGGCAGGTCCGCGCGCGTGCGCGGGTAGTCCGTCTGCTGTGTTTCCCACGTGATCAGGCCGTTCTTCACGTAGACCTTCCACGAGCACGAGCCCGTGCAGTTCACGCCGTGGGTCGAGCGCACGATCTTGTCGTGCTGCCAGCGGCTGCGATAGCCGTCTTCCCATTTGCGGTCCTCGTTCACCACCGCGCCGTGGCCCTTCGAAAACGTCGACTTCACGCGCGACATGAACTTCAACCGGTCCAGAAAATAACTCATCAGGTTCTCCGGGACTGCTGCTGGAATCGATCGATCGCGCCTGCCGCCGTCCGCATGCATGACAGGCGTGGCACGTGTGGCAGGTGGCGCTCGTATCGTTGCCGAGTATGGCGGGCAGGCGCTTGCCTGCCCATTCATCAAGGGGAGAGTCCGCGCAACGCTTTGGGATGAGTTCCGATGCGCCGCGCTACTCCCAACGGACTAGTCCGAACCAGTCAAAATCAGCAAGGCATGGACGCGTTGCGGCGCGCGTAGAACAACCACGTCACCGCCGCGCACACCACGTAGAAGCCGATGAAGCACACGAGCGCGCCGACGGGTGAGCCGGTCATGTCGAGCGACGTGCCGAAGCTCTTCGGAATGAAGAAGCCGCCGTATGCGCCCATTGCGCCCGCGAAGCCGAGCACCGCCGCCGATTCCTTGCCCGCTTCGGCGAGCGCGCTGCGCTGCGCCTCATCGCCATGGCCCTTCGCCGCGCGCTGATGCTGCGTGAGGAAGATCACCGGGATCATGCGGAAGGTCGAACCGTTGCCGATGCCGGTAAGCGCGAACAGCACGACGAACATCGCGAGGAAGCCGGTGAAGCTGCCCTGTGCGCCACCCAGCGCACCGCCCGGCAGGAACACGATCACGCCCATGACCGCGACGATCATCGCGAGGAAGGTCCAGAGCGTGACGCGCGCGCCGCCGAGCTTGTCCGAGATCCAGCCGCCGACGGGACGCGTGAGCGCGCCGGCGAGCGGGCCGAGGAACGCCCATGCGGTCGGGTTGATGGCCGGGAACTCCGCCTTCGTGAGCAGTGCCAGCCCAGCCGAAAAGCCGATGAACGAGCCAAACGTGCCGACATAGAGGAAGCACATGATCCAGTTGTGCGCGCGGCGGAAGATCACGGCCTGCTCGCTGAACGAAGCCTTCGCATCGGCGATGTCGTTCATGCCGAACCATGCGGCAAACGACGAGACGACGATGAGCGGAATCCACACGAAGCCGGCATTCTGCAGCCAGATGCTGTGCTCGACGCCGTTCTTCACCCAGGTCTGTCCGTCGCCGAGCAGGCCTGCGAATACGGCCGTCGAGATCACGATCGGCGTGACGAACTGCACGAGCGAGACGCCCAGGTTGCCGATGCCGGCGTTCAGACCGGTGGCGAAACCTTTGCGCGCCTTCGGGAAGAAGAAGCTGATGTTCGCCATCGACGAACTGAAGTTCGCGCCGCCAAGTCCGCACAGCAGGGCGAGCACGAGCAGCGTCGAATACGAGGTGGACGGATCGCGCAGCGCGAAGCCCATGCCGATGGCCGGGATCAGAAGGCTCGCCGTGGAGATCGCCGTGAAGCGGCGGCCGCCGAAAATCGGCACGAGAAACGAATAGAAGATGCGCAGCGTGGCGCCCGAAAGCGCGGGCAGCGCCGTGAGCCAGAAGAGCTCGTTTTTCGTGAAGTGAAAGCCGCCCTTGTCGAGATTGACGACCGTGACGCTCCACAGCGACCACACGACGAACGCCAGCATCAGCGCCGGAATCGAAATCCAGAGGTTACGGGTGGCGATCTGCTCGCCGGAAGCCTGCCAGAACCTGGTGTTCTCGGGCTCCCATTGGGTCAGGAGATACTTGGACATGATTGTGCTCGTATAGTAGGCGCCGCACGCGGCGCGATTGGAATCATTCGGAGTACGTGGTTTCCTTGAACGCTGGCGTCGCGGCCTGAGCCTTGCGCGCGAGCTTCGCGCCGCCATGCGCGAGGGCTTCGGGGCGGAACGAGAAGTGCATGAACAGCAGGCTCACCACCGTGGCGCCGAACATCAGCATGAAGCAGGTGGTACGCACGCCCGTGAGGTCGACGAGCAGGCCGAACAGGATCGGCAGCACGAAGCCCGCGAGACCGCCCGCCAGCCCCACCACGCCGGACACGGCGCCGATGTTGTCGGTGTACTCGTCGCCGATGAACTTGAAGACCGAGGCCTTGCCCACCGCCATCGCAATGCCAACCACGAACATCAGCACCGTGTAGAACAGCGGACCCGTGCCGATATGCAGACCGATCGGGCCATGCGCGCCGTGGATCGTGAAGTCGGTCGGCGGGTAGCTGAGCAGGAAGAAGCAGGCGAGCGCGACCCACATCACGGCCCACGTCGTGCGATAGGCGCCGTAGCGGTCGGAGAGCCAGCCGCCGAGAGCTCGCAGCACGCCGCCGGGCAGCGAAAAGCATGCGGCGAGAAAGGCGGCCTGCTCGATGCCGAAGCCGTACTGGTTCACGTAGTACTGCGGCATCCACAGCGACAGCCCGACATAGCCGCCGAACACCACCGAGTAGTACTGCGCATAGCGCAGCACGCGCGGGTCGGCGAGCACGCGCATCTGGCTCGCCACAGTGGCCGTGCCGGGCACGCGATGCGCCGGGTTGCTCGCCGAGAGCAGCCAGAACAGCAGCGCGGTCGCGAGCATCGCGACGGCATAGACCTTCGGCACGATGGTCCACGTGCCGGCCGCGACGATCAACACCGGCGCCACGAACTTGTTGAGTGCGGCGCCCGAGTTGCCCGCGCCGAAGATGCCCATGGCAAGACCCTGGCGCGACTTCGGAAACCAGCGCGCGACATAAGGCGTGCCGACCGAAAACGACGCGCCGGCGAAGCCCACGAACAGGCCGAGCACGAGGAATTGCCAGAACTGCGTCGCGTAAGAGACGAGCCAGATCGGCACGATCGTCGCGAGCATGGTGAAGAAGAAGACGATGCGCCCGCCCACGCGGTCGGTCCAGATGCCGAGCGGCACGCGGGCAAGCGAGCCGGTGAGCACCGGCATCGCGGCAATCAGGCCGAATTCGGTATCGGTGAGGTGGAGCTGTTTCTTGAGCGGTATGCCAAGGATCGCGAACATCATCCAGACGGCAAAGCAGATCGTGAACGCGAACGTGCTCGAACCGAGCACGCGCCAGGCACGGCTATCGGCTACCGGTTCCGCCTGCGGGGATGGGACGGCTTTCATGTTTTTCCCTCTTGCCGTTGAGTTGACGTGACAAGGGTAGGAAAGACGAAAGGTGCGGACTATTCTCCGCAGGGAGTGCGCGACGATGCGCCGCTAACACTTAAGGAGTAGTCCCGGGAGGAAGGAGTGGGTGCAGGAAAAAACTGCGCGCATGCGAATGCGCCGGTGAAGCAACAAGAATATTTTGAAAAGCCGTAGCGCGTCATGAAACACGCTACGGCATGGTGTCGCACGCGATCGGAGAAAGATCAGCGGAACACGACCGTCTTGTGCCCGTTGAGCACGATGCGATGCTCCACGTGCCACTTCACCGCGCGCGCGAGCGTCACGCACTCCACGTCGCGGCCAATGGCGGTGAGCTGGTCCGGCGTCATGTTGTGGTCCACGCGCTCCACTTCCTGCTCGATGATCGGGCCTTCGTCGAGATCGGACGTCACGTAATGCGCCGTCGCGCCAATGAGCTTCACGCCACGGTCGAATGCCTGGTAGTACGGCTTCGCGCCCTTGAAGCTCGGCAGGAACGAATGATGGATGTTGATCGCGCGGCCTTCGAGCGCCCGGCAAAGCTGTGGAGAGAGGATCTGCATATAGCGCGCGAGCACCACGAGATCGGCGCCTTCGCGGTTCACCACTTCGAGCACGCGCGCTTCCTGCGCGGCCTTGTCGGCATCCGTGCCGCCGAGCAGCGGGAAGTGGTGGAACGGAATGTTGTAGCTCGCGGCGAGCTGATAGAAGTCTTTGTGATTCGAGATGATCGCCGGAATCTCGATCGGCAGCTGGCCGGTGCGATAGCGGAACAGCAGGTCGTTCAGGCAATGGCCGATCTTCGAGACCATGATGACGACGCGCGGCTTCACGTTCGCGTCATGCAGTTCCCAACGCATGCCGAACTCTTGCGCGAGCGGCTCGAACGCGCTGCGCAGGCCGTCGAGGCCCGGGTCGCCGCCCACCTGCTGGAAGTGCACACGCATGAAAAACTCGCCCGTGTGGCTGTCGCCGAACTGGGCCGAGTCGAGAATATTGCTGCCGCGATCGAACAGAAAGCCCGACACGGCATGCACGATGCCCGGCCGGTCGGCGCACGACAGTTTGAGGATGAAGCTGTGATCGGTCGACATGACCTTGGTAACTCCCGTCAATACTTTGGTGTTGCTAAAAGGGCTTGGGTCTGGGCTCTAAATAAACCGGCGCCCTTTCACAGCGTCGGCGGTTCGAAGATCGCGGCAATGCCCTCGCACGCGTCTTCGTCTATCCATTGGCGGCGCAGCAGGCAGTCGAGCGTCGCGAGGCTCGCGTCCACCGTCATTGCGCCTTCCTCGATCCAGCGCGCGGCTTCGTCGATACGCGCGAGTCGATGCTCGCCCACTTCGCCGTCCTGGTTGTGCGGCACGAAGTCGGCCGGGAGCACGAGATCGTAGATGAAGATCTGCTCGGCCTGCGTGCCTTCCGGCAGCGACTGCAACACGTGCACGGTGCGGCCCGCGCGCGCCTCGCGCGCGAGATCCTCGGCAATGCCCGCTTCTTCCCAGCATTCCTTCACGAGCGTGGCTTCGATGCCGAAGCCCCAGCCGATGCCGCCCGCCACGACGTTATCCAGCATGCCGGGGTCGGTGGCCTTGGTGTCGCTGCGCCGCGCGATCCACAATTGCGGCGCGCCGTGCGACACGGAATCTGCGTATTCTACGATGCCGTTCAGATGCACCGCGTACGTCATCGTGCCGAAAAAGCGCGAGGCCGCGCGTTCGATAAAGGCGAGCGGCGGCGCGTCGAACGCGTTGCGGATCGCATAGGTTTCGTTGCGCCAGCCCGGAATGTGCCCTTGCCCCGCGAGTGCGCCAATCACCGAAGCGAGCGCCGCGCTGCGTGCATCGACGCTATCGAAGTGCGGCGCGAGCGTCACGCGCGCGCGACCCGCGTCACCGTCGATCTCGAACACGTCGGGCCAGCGGGCGAGCAGCGCCACGTCGTTCGCGCGGATCCAGCCCACGCGCTCGTCGCCGATATAAAACGGCAGGTGCGCGTCGGCATCGAAACGCCGCGCGTCGATAATGCAAGGCAAGGTCATCGATCAGGACTCCGTAGATCAGTCGCGCAGGGCGATGCGAATGCCGATGGCGATGAAGGTCAGGCCCGCGAGGCGATCGAGCCACACGCCCGCCCGCGGGCGGCGCTTGAGCCAGCCGCCGATCGTGCCCGCGCACAGCCCGAAGAGCGAAAACACCACGACCGTCTGCGCCATGAACACGAGGCCGAGTTCGAGCATCTGCAGCGTGACGCTTTGCGCGCCATGCGCATCGACGAACTGCGGCAGGAACACGACGAAGAACAGCGTGACCTTCGGATTCATCATGTTGCCGATCACGCTCTGGCGAAAGATCGCGGCAAGCGGCTGGCGCGGCCGGTCGCCGGCGGCGGCGAGGCCCTGGCTGCGCAGCGCCTTCACGCCGATCCACACGAGATAGGCAGCGCCCCCGAGCTTGAGGATCTGGAACGCGAGCGGCGACGAGCGCAGCACGGCGGCCACGCCGAGTGCGGCGAGCGTGATGTGGAACGTCACGCCCGCGGCGAAGCCGAGCGCGGCCACGAGGCCGGCGGCGCGCCCCTGCGAAATGCCGCGCGCGAGCACCTGGAGGTTGTCGGGGCCCGGCGCGAACGTGATGGCGATGGACGTGGCGAGAAAGAGCGCGAAATTCGGCATGAGATCGACTCGTGGCGTGATGTGTTCGGGTTTCAGTGGCCGCCGAAGGCGGTCACGGTGAAAAGCGACAGGCCTGCATCGGTGAGCAGCTTCGAGCCGCCCAGATCCGGCAGGTCGATGATCGCGGCGCCCTCCACCACGCTCGCGCCGAGGCGTTCGAGCAGCAGCTTGCCGGCCATCATGGTGCCGCCGGTGGCGATCAGGTCGTCGACGATCACGACGCGGTCGCCCTTGCCGCAGGCGTCCTCGTGAATCTCGACGGTCGCTTCGCCGTATTCGAGCTTGTACGTTTCGGAAACGGTCTTGTACGGGAGCTTGCCGATCTTGCGGATCGGAATGAAGCCCACGTTCAGTTCGTAAGCGACGATCGGCCCGATGATGAAGCCGCGTGCATCGAGCCCCGCCACGTAGTCGAGCTTCGCATCGACATAGCGCTCGACGAACAGGTCGATCAGCACGCGCAGGCCCTTCGGATGGCCGATGAGCGGCGTGATGTCGCGGAACTGCACTCCCGGCTGAGGCCAGTCGGGCACCGTGCGGATCAGGCTCTTCACGAACTGGGCGGCTTCGGCGCTCGGGTTCGCAGGTGCGTTGGACATGATTTCTCCGGGTAGTGACTAATAAAGAAGAACAGTAGGACGGCTTAAACAGGGCGGGACCCCTCAAGCGCGATGGCTCGATGGCGTTGGCGACCGTGGCGACGGCTGTGGATCAGGCCGCCGCCGCACCCGCGCCGGCCGCGCCCGGCTTGCGATGGCGCGAAAGCCGCTCCTCGGCCTGCGCAAGCTGCTCGGGCAAACCGCGCAGCACGACGATGTCGGCCTCGCGCAGCCTGGTCGAAGGGTCCGGTTCCACGCCGCGAATGCCGTGGCGGCGAATCGCCGTCACCTCGACGCCAAGCTCGTACAGTCCCAGCTCCGCGAGCGTGCGGCCCACGGCGTCGGCGCGCTCGTCGACCGGTACGGATTGTAGCCGCACCTGCTCGTGACCGTCCTCGCCTACATCGTCGGTGCCGTGGAAGTAGCCGCGCAGCAGGCTGTAGCGCTCGTCGCGCAACTCCTCCACGCGGCGCACCACGCGCCGCATCGGCACGCCCATCAAGACCAGCATGTGCGAGGCGAGCATCAGGCTCCCCTCCACGATCTCCGGAATCACCTCGGTCGCGCCCGCGGCGAGCAGGCGCTCGAGATCGGCGTCGTCCACCGTGCGCACGATCACGGGCAAGGTGGGCTCCAGCTCGTGAATGTGATGGAGCACGCGAAACGCCGATTGCGTGTTGGCATAGGTGATCGCCACGGCAGCCGCACGATGGATGCCCGCCGCCACGAGCGACTCGCGCCGCGCCGCGTCGCCGAACACCACCGACTCGCCCGCCGCCGCGGCAGCCGCCACACGATCCGGGTCGAGGTCGAGTGCCACGTACGAGAGGCCCTCGTATTCGAGCATGCGCGCGAGGTTCTGCCCGGCGCGGCCATAGCCGCACACGATCACGTGTCCGCTTTGCTTGATGCTTTGCGTGGCGATGCGCGTCATCATCAGCGACTGCTGCATCCATTCAGTCGAGGAAACGCGCAGCACGATGCGGTCCGCGTTCTGGATCAGGAACGGCGCGGCGAGCATCGACAGCAGCATGGCCGCGAGGATCGCCTGGAGCAGCGTGGCGTCGACGAGATGCTTGTCGAGAATGAGGTTCAGCAGCACGAAGCCGAATTCGCCCGCCTGCGCGAGGCCGAGGCCCGTGCGCATGGCCACGCCCGGCGAAGCGCCGAAAATACGCGTGAGCGCGGTGATGAGCACGGCCTTGAGCACGACGGGCCCGAAGAAGAAGCCCGCCACCATCAAGGGGTGCTGCCAGATCACGTGCGGGTTGAGCAACATGCCCGTGGTCACGAAGAAGAGGCCGAGCAGCACGTCGCGAAACGGCTTGATGTCCTCTTCCACCTGGTGCTTGTACGGCGTTTCGGCGATCAGCATGCCGGCGATGAACGCGCCGAGCGCGAGCGAGAGGCCGAACTTGTCGGTGATGAACGCGGCGCCCAGCGTGACGAGCAGCACGTTGAGCACGAACAGCTCCTGCGAGCGGCGCCGCGCGACGATGGTGAACCAGCGCGTCATGAACTTCTGCCCGACGATGAGCAGAATGCCGAGCGCGAGCACGATCTTCACAGCCGCCGTGCCGAGCGATTCGACGAGCGAAGCCGACGAGCCGCCGAACGCCGCGATCACGATGAGCAGCGGCACCACGGCCAGATCCTGGAACAGCAGCACGCCCAAAATGTTGCGGCCATGCTCCGATTCGATTTCGAGCCGCTCGGAAAGCATCTTGCTGACAATGGCCGTAGACGACATGGCGAGCGCACCGCCCAGCGCCACACAAGCCTGCCAGGTGATATGCACCCACGGCTCCAGCACGAGCCCGAGCAGCAGCGCCACCACGATCGTACCCAGCACCTGCGAAAGCCCAAGGCCGAACACGGCGTGGCGCATGGCGCGCAGTTTCGAGAGCGAGAACTCGAGTCCGATGGAGAACATCAGGAAGACGACGCCGAACTCGGCCAGGTTCTGGGCACCGTGCGTGTCCGGTACGATGCCGAGCGAGCGCGGGCCCACGAGAATGCCGACCGTGAGATAACCCAGCATCGGCGGCAGATTCAGGTAACGAAAGAGCACGACGCCGACCACCGAGGCAAGCAGCAGGAACAGCGTCATTTCCAGCGGGGAAATCATCGTTTGAAGCGTCCTCGTTCGTCAGCCGCGGTCTGCGTGAGCGGCGAAGCAAATTCTGCCCGGCGCCGGGTCAATGATCGACGCAAAGCCAGCTACATGGGAAGGGCTACAGAGAAACTGCTCGCTGGACAAGCCAGGCGGCTCGCGCACGGAGTTTGAGCGCTGGGGGCGCTGGCGCGGCGCGCAGACGCCTTTGCTATACTCCGCGGATGATAGCGAAAATCAATGGCGACCGGGCGCTGAAGCTCGCTCGCGACGTGCTCGACATCGAAGCGGACGCCGTGCGCGGGCTTCGCGACCGGCTCGACGACAACTTCGTCGGCGCGGTCGACCTTATCCTCAGCTGCCGCGGACGCGTGGTCGTTTCCGGCATCGGCAAATCGGGCCACATTGCCCGCAAGCTCGCGGCTACGCTCGCTTCCACCGGCACCCCGGCGTTCTTCGTGCATCCGGCGGAAGCGAGCCACGGCGACCTCGGCATGGTCACCGCGGACGACGTCTTCATCGGCCTGTCGAATTCCGGCGAATCCGAAGAACTCGTGGCGATCCTGCCGCTCGTCAAGCGCATCGGCGCGAAGCTCATCGGCATGACGGGCAACCGCCCGCAGTCGACGCTCGGCCAGCTCTCCGACGTCCATCTGGACGCCGGCGTGGAAAAAGAAGCCTGCCCGCTGAACCTCGCGCCCACGGCCAGCACGACGGCGGCGCTCGCGCTCTCGGACGCGCTCGCGGTCGCGGTGCTCGACGCACGCGGCTTCGGCGCAGACGACTTCGCGCGCTCGCATCCGGGCGGCGCGCTTGGCCGGCGCCTCTTGACCTACGTGCGCGACGTCATGCGCACCGGCGACGAAATCCCGAAGGTGCGCGACGACGTGACCGTGCGCGACGCCCTTTTCCAGCTCACGGCCAAGCGCATGGGCATGACGGCGGTCGTCAACGCCGACGGCCGCGTAGAAGGCATTTTCACCGACGGCGACCTGCGCCGCGTGCTCGAGCGCGTGGGCGATTTCCGCGACCTGCCGATCGCGCAGGTCATGACGAAAGGCCCGCGCAGCATCGGCCCGGACCAGCTTGCCGTCGAAGCCGTGGAACTGATGGAGCGCCATCGCATCAATCAGATGCTGGTCGTCGATGCCGAGGGCACGCTGATCGGCGCGCTCAACATGCACGACCTGTTCTCCAAGAAGGTGATCTGATGGCTACCCCACTCGACGCAACCGCGCGCGCCGCGCGTGTGCGCCTCATGATTTTCGACATCGACGGTGTGCTCACCGACGGTGGCCTGCTCTTCACGGGCGCCGGCGACACGATGAAGGCGTTCAACTCGCTCGACGGCCACGGCGCGAAGCTCCTGCGCGAAACCGGCATCGACACGGCCATCATCACCGGGCGCCGCTCGGAAATCGTCGCCGTGCGCGCGAAGGAACTCAAGATCACGCACCTGTGGCAAGGCGTGGAAGACAAGCGCGTGGCGTTCGCCGAACTGCTCTCGCAAACGGGCATTGCGCCCGAGGCGTGCGGCTACATGGGCGATGACTGGCCCGACCTCGGCGTGATGCTCCAGGTCGGCTTCGCCGCCGCGCCCGCCAACGCCCATCCGGACGTGCTGTCGCGCGCTCACTGGGTGTCTGACAAGGTGGGCGGCCACGGCGCCGTGCGCGAAGTGACCGATCTGATCCTGCGCGCGCAGAACCGTTACGACGCCCTGCTCGCGCAGGCCTGCGCGCCGCTGGCCGAGATGCCGCGATGAACCAGAAGTTCCGCCTCACTTCGCTCGTGCCGCTCGTGTGCGTCGCCGCGCTCGCCGGTTTCACGTGGTGGCTGCTGCAGGCCGTCCAGCCGCGCGAGAAAGAGGCGGCGCCGCTCCCGCTCACGCATACGCCCGACTATTTCGCCGACAACTTCTCGGTGTCCGAACTCGACCAGTCGGGCGCCACGCAATACCGGCTCACGGCCACGCACATGGTTCACTACGAGGACGACGAGAACAGCGACCTCACGAACCCGGCCGTGCGCGCCTTCCAGCCCGGCAAGCCTATTGTCACGGCCACCGGGCTGCGCGGCACGGTCAACGCCGACGCCTCGATCGTCAATCTGTACGACAACGCGCGCATTCTGCGCGCGGCTGGCGCCGGCGACCCCGAAATGCAGGCTGATTCCGAGCATTTCAAAGTGCTCGTGAACGACGATGTGATCCTGACCGAAAAGCCGGTTAAACTTCGACGCGGCCAGTCGGTCATGACGGCCACCAGCGGCATGAACTACAACAATGTCTCCCGGGTCATCCAGCTCTTCGGCAACGTCCGTGGAGCCATCGCCCCGGCTGACTCCGGCGGCTCGTCCTGAACGCCGGGCCGTCCACGCAAGGCACGATTGCATGAACGATTCGCTTCCCCGTCCACTGAACGGCCGTTCGCCCGGCGCGCGCCGCGCACGCTTCGCGGCGCTGATGGCGCTCGCCAGCGCGCTGCTGTTCGCCGGCCTCGCGCCCGCGGCCCACGCCGAGCGCGCCGACAAGGACAAGCCGCTCAATATCGAAGCGGACAACATGACGTATGACGATCTGAAGCAGCAGACCGTCTTCACCGGCCACGTGGTCGCCACGAAGGGCACGATCCTCATCAAGGCCGACAAGCTCGTCGTGACGCAAGACCCGCAGGGCTACCAGTACGCAACCGGCACCGTCGCGCCGGGCACGCCCGCCGAAAAGCTCGCCTACTTCCGCCAGAAGCGCGAAGGCCTCGACGAATACGTCGACGGCACGGCTGAGCGCATCGACTACGACGGCAGGCAGGACCTCACCACGCTCACGACGCGCGCCACGGTGCGCCGCCTGCAGGGCCTCTCGACGGTGATGGATCAGGTCCACGGCAGCGTCGTCACGTACGACGGCCAGAACGACTTCTATACGGCGAAGTCGGGCAAGGACGTCGCTGGCCCCGGCAACCCCGGCGGCCGCGTTCGCGCCATGCTCTCGCCGCGCAACACCACCACCGGAGCGCAGCCGAGCGCCGGCGCACCGGCCGCGCTCACGCCGTCTACCAAGCTGCAGGAAGCGCCGCCACAGTGAATACCATTACCGCCCCCCAAAGCTACGGCCGCCAGCTGGCCGGCAAGACGAGCACGCTCGTCGTGCGCAACCTGAAGAAGCGCTACGGCTCGCGCACGGTCGTCAAGGACGTTTCGCTCGACGTGAAGAGCGGCGAAGTGGTCGGGCTGCTCGGCCCCAACGGCGCCGGCAAGACCACGTCCTTCTACATGATCGTGGGCCTCGTGCCGCTCGACGCCGGCGAGATCGACCTCGACGGCCAGTCCATCAGCCTGTTGCCCATCCACAAACGCGCGGCGCTCGGTCTTTCGTATCTGCCGCAGGAAGCTTCGGTGTTCCGCAAGCTCACCGTCGAGGAGAACATCCGCGCGGTGCTCGAGCTGCAGGTGGACGGCAATGGCAAACGTCTGTCGAAAGACGTGATCACCGCGCGCGCCGAAGCGCTGCTCGACGAACTGCAGATCGCGCATTTGCGCGACAACGCGGCGCTCTCGCTCTCGGGCGGCGAACGCCGGCGCGTTGAAATCGCGCGCGCACTCGCAACCGACCCGAGCTTCATCCTGCTCGACGAGCCGTTCGCGGGCGTGGACCCGATCGCCGTGCTGGAAATCCAGAAGATCGTGAAGTTCCTCAAGCAGCGCAACATCGGCGTGCTGATCACGGACCACAACGTGCGCGAGACGCTCGGCATCTGCGACCACGCGTACATCATCAGCGACGGCACCGTGCTCGCAGCCGGCGCACCCGGCGAGATCATCGAGAACGAAAGCGTGCGCCGCGTTTATCTCGGCGAACACTTCCGCATGTAAGTCCACGGGCGCGCCTTGCGCGCCCGTTCACCGCAGTACCGCAGCGCCCACTCGCGCGCGCGATCCGCATTCGCGCTTTTCCGGTCTCATCTTTCGCGTTTCCCCGTGTAACTCCGCTGTATCGACCTTGCCCCCAAATCGGTGCATGGCAGGGCGAGCAGCGCCCCCTGTTTGCGCACCAAATTCCGGGCACACGGCGGCGCGGCACACGCTCGTTTTTGCGAATGCCCCGTGGTTTCGTCCGCGTGGCAAACTCTTTACAATGGTTCGCACACCGCCATGAAAGCCAGCCTCCAACTCCGCCTCTCGCAGCATCTTGCGCTCACGCCACAACTGCAACAGTCCATCCGGCTGCTGCAGCTGTCGACGCTCGAACTGCAGCAGGAGGTCGCGACGGCGATCGCGCAGAACCCGCTGCTCGAGAACGAGGACGACTGGATCGCAAGCCCGCTGCGCGTGGCCGCCGACGGCTCGGTCATCGCGCAGCCGCCCACGCCTTCGGGCAACGAGCCGATGCAGGGCGCGGCCGGCTCGACCACGGCATCCAACGGCAGCGGCGAAAACAGCGAAAGCGAGCCGCGCGGGGTGGACGAGTACGACGGCCTCGGCGGCGACGCAAACGGCGACGCGAGCCAGTGGAACCTGGACGACTACGGCCGCTCCGGCAACGCATCCGACGACGACGATCTGCCGCCGCTGCAAATCCACGAATCGACCACCACACTGCGCGACCATCTGATGGCGCAGCTGCGCGAAACGAACGCGAGCCAGCGCGACCGTGCGCTGATCACATTCCTCATCGAATCGCTCGACGAAGACGGTTACCTCGGCGCGACCTGTGAGGAAATTCTTGCCGACATCCCCGAAGAACTCGAAGTCGACGTCGACGAATTCAATGCAGCGTTAGCACTGCTGCATAGCTTCGACCCCGCGGGCGTGGGTGCGCGTTCGGCCTCCGAGTGCCTCAAGCTGCAACTTTTGCGCGTCAATTCGTCGCCCACGCGCACGCTCGCGCTCGAGATCGTGTCGAACCATCTGGAACTGCTCGCCGCGCGCGATTTCACGCGGTTGCGCAAGCAACTGAAGACGGGCGACGACGAGCTGCGCGATGCGCATGCGATGATCCGCTCGCTCGAACCGTTCCCGGGCGCGTCGTATGGCAAGGCCGAAGCCGACTACGTGGTGCCTGACATCATCGTGAAGAAGGCCGGCCAGAACTGGCATGCCGAACTGAACCCGGAGGTGGTGCCGAAGCTGCGCATCAACCATCTGTACGCGAATATTCTGCGCAATAACCGCGGCGACCCGGGCAGCGGTTCGCTGCGCCAACAGCTGCAGGAAGCGCGCTGGCTCATCAAGAATATCCAGCAGCGTTTCGAGACGATCCTGCGTGTCGCGCAGGCTATCGTCGAGCGTCAGAAGAACTTTTTCGTGCACGGCGAAATCGCCATGCGCCCCTTGGTTTTGAGGGAGATTGCTGATACGCTGGGCCTACACGAATCAACTGTCTCGCGTGTGACAACCGGTAAATACATGCTGACTCCATTCGGGACACTTGAATTTAAGTACTTCTTCGGATCGCATGTTTCAACGGACACCGGAGGCGCTGCATCGTCCACCGCCATCCGCGCCCTCATCAAGCAACTCATAGGAGCCGAGAACACCAAATCCCCTCTTTCAGACAGCCGCATCGCCGAACTGCTGGCGGAACAGGGCTTCGTGGTCGCGCGACGCACAGTCGCGAAGTATCGTGAGGCGCTGAAGATTCCGGCGGTCAATCTGCGCAAGTCTCTTTAGCTTGTTCCGGCTTTCACGGAGCAGGCGTTTTCCGGTCGCTACGCCCGTTGGCGGACATGGCCGGCCGAGTTAGCCCGCCGTCGCAGGCCTTTCGGGGAGCCGCGCACTGGCAGACAGTCGACCGGCATTGCCGCACTTCACGCGTCACGCGGCCATTAGCCTGGAGAAGCACTATGAATCTGAAGATCAGTGGACACCATCTCGAAGTAACGCCAGCGTTGCGAGAATACGTGATCACCAAACTGGACAGGGTGCTAAGACATTTCGATCAGGTAATCGATGGCAATGTGGTCCTCTCGGTCGACAACCATAAGGAAAAGGATAAGAGACAGAAGGTTGAAGTGAACCTTCATCTGAAAGGCAAGGACATCTTTGTGGAGAGCGCGAACGGCGACATGTACGCCGCCATCGATCTCGTGGTCGACAAGCTCGACCGCCAGGTCGTACGTCACAAGGACCGCGTGCAGGGACATCAACATGAGGCGATCAAGCATCAGCCTGCGCCCATCATCGAAATCCCGCCGCAGTGATCCCACAATGTTCCTTGTGGCAATCTGCGCCATGAACCGGGGCTGGAGTCGATAGTTGATCCTCCGCCCCTCGAAGCGAAGCCGCCCAAACCGGGCGGCTTTTTCGTGAGCAGGCGCAATGCAGGGTTTTACCGCTGGGTGCAACCGGGGAACGCGGGTTGCGCTCATGCGTGGCGCATCGCACCATCGGTATGGACGCTTGTTCTATAATGGTCCAGTCGTATTACGGGGTCTAACGCACCAACAGGTCCCCACGGTCCCGGCACCGGGCTTCGTCGCCAGATCCAAAGCTGCCGCCAAAGCGGGCAGCGGTCGGGGTGTGGAGCATTCAGGCCACGTTTTCGCCTGCAAACATGAATCGTTTAGCCAAAATACTTCCCATCGAGAACGTCGTCGTCGGCCTGTCCGTTACCAGCAAGAAACGCGTCTTCGAACAGGCTGGCCTGATCTTCGAAAACCAGAACGGCATCGCCCGCAGCACGGTTACCGACAATCTTTTCGCACGCGAGCGCCTCGGCTCCACGGGCCTCGGCGAAGGCGTCGCGATCCCGCACGGCCGCATCAAGGGCCTGAAGCAGCCGCAAGCCGCGTTCGTGCGCCTTGCCGAGCCGATCGCCTTCGAAGCGCCAGACGGCCAGCCCGTCTCGCTCCTCATCTTCCTGCTCGTGCCGGAACAGGCCACGCAGCAGCACCTTGAAATCCTGTCCGAGATCGCACAACTGTTGTCGGATCGCGAAACGCGTGAGCGACTGCATACGGAAGAAGACCGCGAAACGTTGCATCGCCTGCTCACCCAGTGGCAACCTTGATGTAATGTGCGGCGTCGTGCGGGGCGCGGTCGCGATATAACGCGGCCAAAAGGCGCGCGCCCGACGCTCGTTGCAGGGGTGAAGCGCCGAGCGCGGGCAGCCGCGATCCATCCGGGTCACACAATCTAGTCAGCCGTTAAGCGAGTCATCTCGCGGAGTCACCGACTCATGGACACTTCCAGCATCAACGCCCAAAGCATCTTCGACGACAACGCCACCACGCTGAAACTCAGCTGGCTGACGGGGCACGAAGGCTGGGAACGCGGCTTTTCGACCGAAACGGTGGCCACGGCCACGGCGAGCGCGGACCTCGTCGGTCACTTGAACCTCATCCACCCGAACCGCATCCAGGTGCTCGGCGACGCCGAAATCCACTACTACCAGCGCCAGACCGACGAAGACCGCTCGCGCCACATGGCCGAGCTGATCGCGCTCGAGCCGCCGTTCCTCGTGGTCGCCGACGGCATGACCGCGCCGCCCGAACTGGTGCTGCGTTGCACGCGTTCGTCCACCCCGCTCTTCACCACGCCGATGTCGGCGGCCACCGTCATCGACAGCCTGCGCCTTTACATGTCGCGCATTCTCGCGCCGCGCGCGACGCTGCACGGCGTGTTTCTCGACATTCTGGGCATGGGCGTGCTGCTCACGGGCGACTCGGGCCTCGGCAAGAGCGAACTGGGTCTGGAACTGATCAGCCGCGGCCATGGCCTCGTGGCCGACGACGCCGTGGACTTCGTGCGCCTCGGCCCCGATTTCGTCGAAGGCCGTTGCCCGCCGCTCTTGCAGAACCTGCTCGAAGTGCGCGGCCTGGGTCTGCTCGACATCAAGACGATCTTCGGTGAAACGGCCGTGCGCCGGAAGATGAAGCTCAAGCTCATCGTGCAGCTCGTGCGCCGCCCGGACGGCGAGTTCCAGCGCTTGCCGCTGGAGAGCCAGACCGTGGACGTGCTCGGCCTGCCCATCAGCAAGGTCACGATCCAGGTGGCCGCGGGCCGCAACCTCGCCGTGCTGGTCGAGGCTGCCGTACGCAACACGATCCTGCAATTGCGCGGTATCGACACGCTGCGCGACTTCATGGACCGCCAGCGTCTTGCCATGCAAGACCCCGACAGCCAGTTTCCCGGCAAGCTGATCTGACGCCCGGAGGCGCGCGGCCGGCGAGGTGCGCGAAGCACGCCGCGCGCGCCCTCGAAACAAGCCCCTGCGGCCCGGAGAGCCAATACAGGTGCGCGGATCGGATGCTATGATGACCCAATCGGGTTCATCGACTCTCCCATGCGTATCATCCTGATCACCGGCATTTCGGGTTCCGGCAAGTCAGTGGCGCTCAACGCGCTCGAAGACGTCGGCTATTACTGCGTCGACAATCTGCCGCCACGCTTTCTTCCGCAACTCGCGCAATATCTCAGCGACGACGGCTACGAACGCCTCGCCGTCGCTATCGACGCGCGCTCGAGTTCGTCGTTCGACGACATGCCGGAGATGATCCGCGACCTGGCGCTTCGCCACGACGTACGCGTGCTGTTCCTCAATGCGAGCACGCAATCGCTGATCCAGCGCTTCTCCGAAACGCGTCGCCGCCATCCGCTGTCGGGCTCGGCCGCGCACGACGCGAACGTGGGCATGCTCAAGTCGCTCGAAGAGGCTATCGAGCACGAGCGCGAACTCGTCTCGAACCTCGCCGAATTCGGCCATCAGGTCGATACGAGCAACTTGAGTTCCAACGCGCTGCGCCAGTGGGTGAAGGTGTTCGTCGAAGGCGAACGCGGCTCGCTGATGCTCACGTTCGAATCGTTCGGCTTCAAGCGCGGAGTGCCGCTCGACGCGGACCTCGTATTCGATGTTCGCACGCTGCCGAACCCGCATTACGACGCCCGTCTGCGTCCTCTCACCGGGCTCGACCAGCCCGTGATCGACTTTCTGAAAGCGCAGCCGGCCGTCCACGAAATGATCGACGATATCTATGCGTTCGTCGCGAAGTGGCTGCCGCATTTTCGCGCCGACAACCGCAGCTATCTCACGGTTGCGATTGGCTGCACGGGCGGACAGCATCGTTCGGTGTTCATCGCCCAAACGCTCGCCACGCGCTTTGCCGGCGAGTCGAACGTTATCGTGCGTCACCGCGACGCGCCTCTCGATGTCGGAGAGTCGTCACGGCTGATCGCCTAACCGGCCGCGCATCGCGCGGCCCTTAACCGAAAGCGTTGCGCCATGTCCTCGTCTCCTGCCGTGCTTGCCGATTTGCCGCTGTTCCCGCTGCATACGGTGCTCTTCCCTGGCGGCCTGCTGCCGCTCAAGATCTTCGAAGCGCGATACGTGGACATGGCGAGCGAATGCCTGCGCGAGCACACGCCGTTCGGCGTGTGTCTGCTCAAAAGCGGCGCCGAAGTCGCACTGCCCGACGAAACCGCCGTGCCGGAATCCGTTGGCTGCCTCGCGCTCATCGAGCAATGCGATGTCGAAACCGTCGGCATGCTGCACATCCAGGCGCATGGCACGCAGCGCTTTCACCTGCTCTCGCATCGCGTGGAAGCCGACGGCCTGCTAGTCGGCATGGCCGAACTGATCCCCGAAGACATCCCGCTGGAAGGCGGCAAACAGCTCGCGCAATTCGGCGCGTGCGCGGAAGTGCTCGAGCGCATCATCGCGACGATTCGCGAGCGCGATGCCGCGAGCCTGCCGTTTGCGGAGCCGTTTCGTTTCGACGATCCGTCGTGGGTATCGAACCGTCTCGCCGAGGTGCTGCCGATCGCACTGCGCGCACGTCAAAAGCTCATGGAGCTGAACGACGCGGGTGCGCGCATCGAAATCGTGCATCACTACATGCAGCAGCATCAGTTGCTTTGATGCGGCTTTCCCGCTGACTCAGATCAGCGGTCCACGCAAACCGTCGAGCAGCTTGCGCACAGGCGCAGGCAACCCATACGCGTCGATATTGCCGAGCGGCACCCATGCGCTCTGTCCATCGTTCACTTCGAGCGGAGCCGCGTTGCGCTTCAGTTCGATCACGCGCGGCTCGATATCGAGCTTGAAGTGCGTGAACGTGTGTGTAAGCGGCGCGAGCACGGAGCTTGACGCCGCACGCTCGGGCGTCACGCCGAAGTCGCGAGCGCGCTCGGCGAGCGCGGGTTCATCGGCGGCCTCGGGCAGGCTCCACAAACCGCCCCAGATACCCGACGGCGGGCGCTTCTCCAGCATCACCGCATCGCCGTCGAGCAGCACGAGCATCCACGTACGCCGCGTGGGCACCGTCTTCTTCGGACGCGCGGCGGGGAGTTCACGCTGACGTCCCGTCGTGTTCGCCACGCAGTCGCTGGCAAACGGGCAGCGCGCGCAGTCGGGCTTGCCTCGGCCACACAGCGTCGCGCCGAGATCCATCAAACCTTGCGTGTACGCGCTGACATCGGCGTCGCTCGCCTTGGGACCCGGTACGAGCGTTTCGGCGAGCGTCCACATCGCGTTCTCCACGCGCTTTTCGCCAGGAAAGCCCTCCACACCGAACACGCGCGCGAGCACGCGCTTCACGTTGCCGTCGAGGATCGTCTCGCGCGCACCGAACGCGAACGACGCGATCGCCGCCGCCGTCGAGCGGCCAATGCCTGGCAGCTCCGCGAGCGCCTCGACCGTCGACGGAAATTTGCCACCGTGGGTTTGCGCGACGACCTGCGCGCAGCGGTGCAGATTGCGCGCGCGCGAGTAATAGCCAAGGCCGGCCCAGAGCGCCATCACGTCGTCGTCTGGCGCGGCGGCGAGCGATTCGACCGTGGGAAAGCGCTCGAGAAAACGCGCGTAGTACGGAATCACGGTCGAGACCTGGGTCTGCTGCAGCATGATTTCCGAGAGCCAGATGCGGTACGGGTCGCGCGTGTTCTGCCACGGCAGATCGTGACGGCCGTGCTCGCGCTGCCACGCGATCAGGCGCGGCGCAAAGCCGGTGAGCAGTTCCTTTGGATAGGCACCCGCCGGAAGCGGTGCGGAATCGGAAGATGTTCGATACATAGAGAAGCTTGCGGGTCAACGCTGGCAGCGCGGACAGAAATAAGTGGAACGCTGGCCCTGCACGATCTGCTTGATCGGCGTGCCGCACACGCGGCACGGTTGGCCCGCGCGGTCATAAACAAAGTATTCGAGCTGGAAATAGCCGCTCTGGCCGTTGCTGCCAACGAAGTCGCGCAGCGTGCTCCCGCCCTTCTCGATAGCCGAGGCGAGCACGGCGCGCACGGCGTCCGCGAGCAGTTCGTAGCGCGCGAGCGATACGCGCCCGGCCGGGGTCGTCGGCCGTATACCGGCGCGGAACAGACTCTCCGACGCGTAAATGTTCCCCACGCCCACCACGATGTCGCCCGCAAGGAGCGCCTGCTTGACGGCGACCTTGCGCCCGCGTGTCTCGCGAAAGAGCAGCGCGCCGTCGAAGGCCGGTGTGAACGGCTCGATGCCGAGCCCCGCCAGCAGCGGATGGCCGAGCACGTCGCCCGCTTCGCGCGGGTGCCAGAGCACGGCGCCGAAACGGCGCGGGTCGCGAAAGCGCAGCGTGAAGTCGTCGAAGAACCAGTCGACGTGGTCGTGCTTCTCCGCGGCCGGAGGCTTGGGCAGATTGCGCAGTACGCGCAGCGTGCCGGTCATGCCCAGATGCACGATGAACCAGCCTTCGTCGACCTCGAACAGCAAATATTTGCCGCGCCGGCCAACGGAACGAATCGTGCGGCCCCGCAGCGTCCGGGCGAGCGTGGCCGGCACGGGCCAGCGCAATGCGGGGTTGCGCACCTCCACACGCTCAACGCGGCGGCCTGCGACCCACGGTTCGATCCCCCTTCGGGTAACCTCAACTTCTGGCAACTCTGGCATGTCTGGCGGCCTGATTCCGATGCTGGTCCGGGTTGGTCTGCAACTTGCGTAAACGTGTGTGCGCGTTGTGCGCGTATTGTAGCCAGCGCGTTACAATCGACCGAAACATTCGACGGAATTCCATGGAACTGTCTTTCGTTAAGCTGTGCGTGAAGCGTCCCGCGACGCCCCGCATGCCCGCCGCCTTCGCGCGTCGCCTCGTTGGCGCCGCGGTTCTCACGGCCTGGGCATTGACCACGTCGAGCGCGTATGCGCAGGATCCGTCCCCCGACACTGACGACACGTCCGTCACCATGCCGGACGCTTTCGGTCCGGCCTCGCCCGACGAAAAGAAGGATCTGCCGAGCGTGCCGCTGTCGAGCCAGATCGTCTTTCAGGTGCTCGCCGCGGAAATCGCGTTGCAGCGCGACCAGCCCGCGCCCGCCTTTCAAACGTATCTCGCACTGGCGCGCGACACGCACGATCCGCGCATGGCACAGCGCGGGACCGAAATCGCGCTCGCGGCGCAAAGCCCTTCTGACGCCCTGACCGCGGTCCAGCTCTGGCAGCAGTACGCGCCCGACTCCGAGCGTGCCGCGCAACTCGACGCCTCGCTGCTCGTGCTCGCCGGCAAGCCCGACGACGCCCAGCCGCTGCTCGCGCGCGAACTGGCGAAAGTGCCGGCCGACAGCCGCGGCCAGGCCATCCTCTCGTTGCAGCTTCTGCTTTCGCGCGGTCCGAATCGCGTGGGTGGCCTGAATGTGCTCAAGACGCTGCTCAAGGACGACTTGAACCGCCCCGAGGCGCAGCTCGCAATCGGCCGCCAGCAACTGCTCGCTGACGACGTGCCCGGCGCGCGCAAATCGTTCGAGCAGGCGCTCGCGCTCAAGGCCGACTACCTTCCCGCCGCGCTGATGCTCGCGCAGATGGGGCCGGAGGAGCGCGCCGAAGGCATTGCGTCGATCGAAAAGTACGTCCAGCAGAATCCGAAGTCGCGCGAAGGCCGTCTTGCGCTCGCGCAAACCTATCTCGCCGCCGACCGCCTCGACGACGCGCAGAAGCAGTTCGAGATCCTGCACAAGGACAACGCAACCGACCTGATGCCGCTCATGGCGCTCGCGCTGATCAGCGTGCAGCAGAAGAAGTTCGACGCAGCGCAAAAGTATCTGACGCAATACGCGCAACTGGCCGAGAAGAATCCGGCCGCGGACCCCGGTCAGGCCTATATCTACCTCGCGCAACTGTCCGTCGAGCAGAAGGACGACGCCGGCGCGCAGAAGTGGCTCGACAAGATCCAGCCGAACAGCCAGCAGTACGTGCCGGCCCAGATCACGCGCGCGCAGATCCTCGACAAGGAAGGCAAGACCGACGACGCGCGCCGCCAGCTCGCGAGCATTCAGGCCGACGATCCGCGCGACCAGGCGCTGATCGCGCGCACCGACGCCGCGATCCTGTTCGACGCGAAGCGCTATCCGGAAGCCGAGGCACGCCTCGCGAAGGCGACCGCCGACTTCCCGGACGACCCTGACCTCACCTATGACTACGCGATGGCCGCGGAAAAGAACGGCCATTACGACGTCATGGAAGCGCAACTGCGCAAGCTGATCAAGACGCAGCCTGACAATCCGCAGGCCTATAACGCGCTCGGCTACTCGCTCGCGGACCGCAACCAGCGCCTGCAGGAAGCCGACAAGCTGGTAGAAAAGGCCTCGTCGCTTGCACCGGACGACGCGTTCATCATGGACAGCGTGGGCTGGGTGAAATACCGCCTGGGCGACAATGCCGACGCCATCAAGCTCTTGCGCAAGGCCTACAGTCTTCAGCCGAACGCGGAAATTGGCGCGCACCTCGGCGAAGTGCTCTGGAAGAACGGCGACCAGGACGGCGCACGCGCCGCGTGGCGCGAGGCCCGCAAGCTCGAACCCGACAACGACACGCTCCTGAAAACGCTCAAGCGCCTTCAGGTCAACGATCTCTAATGGCAGATTTTTTCACCTCGGTTCCCCCAAAGGCCGTAACCGCTGCGCGCGCTGCCCGCTTCATGCGGCGCGCGTCGCTTGGCGCAGCGGCGGCGGCGCTCCTCGTACTCACGGGCTGCGCCACGCAACAGCCGCCGCGCCAGCCGTCCACCTCGAACGCCACGACCTCGCTCACTACGCAGACGACCCGCGCCTATCATGGCCGTTTCGCTGTGCAATACGTCGACCAGAACGGCCAGCAACGCAATGCGTACGGCAACTTCGACTGGCACGAGACCGATTCGACGGTGACGCTGCAACTGCTCAATCCGCTCGGCCAAACGCTCGCGCTCGTCACTTCCGCGCCGTCGCAAGCCACGCTGGAACTGCCTAACCGCCAGCCGCTCACGGCCGACAATGTGAGCACGCTCATGCAGCAAGCGCTGGGCTTCGCACTGCCTGTGGAAGGGCTGCGCTATTGGCTGCAGCCATCGGTTGCGCCCACATCGCACGCGCGCACCACACCCGACCCGCAGAATCCGCAACGGCTTTCGCAGATCGAACAGGACGGCTGGACCATCGATTACGTCGCCTATGCCGACGCGCCGGGCGCGGGCGTGAAGCGCGTTAATCTCACGCGCGAAGAGCCGCCGCTCCAGATCAAGCTCGTGCTCGATCAGTAAGCGAGCCGGTTACTGTCCTCATCAGCAATATCTGGCCGGCATGCGCCGGCCAGTACCCAGGCATCATCCGTAAAGCATCATGATCGAAACCCAGGACTCGCTGCGCGACTGCCTAGCGCCCGCGAAACTCAATCTCTTCCTGCACATCACGGGTCGCCGTCCCAATGGCTATCACGATCTGCAGACCGTATTCCAGTTGCTCGACTGGGGCGACACGCTGCATTTCACGCGCCGCCTGGACGGCCGCATCACACGCACCGTCGAAGTGGAAGGCGTGCCTGCCGAGCACGATCTCACCGTGCGCGCGGCAACGCTGCTCAAGGAACATACGGGCACGAGCGAGGGCGTCGAGATCGATATCGAAAAGCGCCTGCCGATGGGCGCGGGTCTCGGCGGCGGCAGTTCGGACGCGGCCACGACGCTGCTCGCGCTCAACCGCCTCTGGAAGCTGAACTTGCCGCGCGAAGAACTGCAGGCGCTCGCACTCAAGCTGGGCGCGGACGTACCCTTCTTCGTGTTCGGGAAAAATGCATTCGCGGAGGGTGTTGGTGAAGCATTGGAGGCTGTACAATTGCCCCCGCGTCATTTTCTGGTTGTGACGCCGCGGGTTCATGTTCCTACTGCTGAGATTTTTTCAGAAAAGTCGTTGACAAGGGACACAAAGGCCTGCACAATAGCAGTCTTTCTTGCACAGCAAGCAACGCAGAACGGATGGCCAGAAAGCTTCGGCCATAACGATATGCAAGCAGTTGTCGCAGGAAAATACGCGGAAGTAGCGCAGGTGCTTCGATGGTTTGAGGGTGTCTCGAACAGCATCGCACCAGCGCGGATGACCGGATCGGGTGCCAGCGTTTTTGCAGCATTCGCCAGTCGGTCCGAAGCAGAATCGGCACAAGCCAAACTGCTTGCGGAACAACCGGACTGGAGAAGCGCGGTAGCCTCGAGTCTGAATACGCATCCACTCTTCGCTTTCGCGGCATAGTTTTGCGTGGTTGATCGACCTACCGGTCAACCAGGCTCGAAGTTGAGTGTAGGGGAGTCGCCAAGTTGGTTAAGGCACCGGATTTTGATTCCGGCATGCGAGGGTTCGAGTCCTTCCTCCCCTGCCAAAAATTCCAGGCAGTTCGCTCTGTGGGTTACCCAGGGCAGTTCGCCTAAGTAGTTCCTCTCGCCCCCCCAAGTCCGCAGCAGGTGCATGATGAGCAGCCATGACGGCCTGATGGTTTTTACTGGCAACGCAAATCCCGCGCTTGCCCAGGAAGTCGTCAAGATCCTCGGTATTCCCCTCGGCAAGGCTATGGTTAGCCGCTTTTCCGACGGTGAAATCCAGGTCGAAATCCAGGAAAACGTGCGCGGCAAGGACGTCTTCGTCCTTCAGTCGACCTGCGCGCCGACCAACGACAACCTGATGGAACTGATGATCATGGTCGATGCGCTCAAGCGCGCATCCGCAGGCCGGATCACCGCAGCCATCCCCTACTTCGGCTATGCCCGTCAAGACCGCCGCCCCCGTTCGGCGCGCGTCGCCATCTCGGCGAAGGTCGTGGCGAACATGCTGGAAATCGCGGGCGTCGAGCGGATCATCACGATGGATCTGCACGCCGACCAGATCCAGGGCTTCTTCGATATTCCCGTCGACAACATCTACGCAACGCCCGTGCTGCTCGGCGATCTGCGCAAGCAGAACTACGAGAACCTGCTGGTCGTTTCGCCCGACGTCGGCGGCGTGGTGCGTGCGCGTGCACTCGCCAAGCAACTCGGCTGCGATCTCGCGATCATCGACAAGCGTCGTCCGAAGGCGAACGTCGCCGAAGTGATGAACATCATCGGTGAAGTCGAAGGCCGCACCTGCGTGATCATGGACGACATGGTCGACACCGCCGGCACGCTCTGCAAGGCAGCGCAAGTGCTGAAGGAACGCGGCGCGAAGCAGGTCTTCGCTTACGCCACGCACCCGGTTCTCTCGGGTGGCGCAGGCGAGCGTATCGCGGCTTCGGCGCTTGACGAACTGGTTGTGACCGACACGATTCCGCTGGGCGCCGAAGCGCGTTCGTGCGCGAAGATCCGCTCGCTCACGAGCGCGGGCCTTCTTGCCGAAACGTTCTCGCGTATCCGTCGCGGCGACTCGGTAATGTCGCTCTTCGCGGAAAGCTGATCAGAATTGACGCGCAAGGCGCGGTGTTCGCAAGAACGCCGCGCTTTTGCACGTAATCGGCGCGAACGGACGAAGGTTCGCGCTGCATAGCTTGGGGCCTGCAAAGGCAATTGCTGGAAAGGCCCCGTTTTACTGCCTGGTCGCGGGCAGTGCATTGGAGAATCAAATGAAAGTCATCGCTTTCGAGCGTAACCTGCAAGGTACGGGTGCGAGCCGCCGCCTGCGCATTGCTGGCAAGACCCCTGGCATCGTTTACGGTGTCGGCGCCGAGCCGCAACTGATCGAAGTCGATCACAACGCGCTGTGGCACGCCCTCAAGAAGGAAGCCTTCCACTCGTCGATCCTCGACCTCGAAGTGGCCGGCAAGTCGCAACAAGTTCTGCTGCGCGACGTGCAATACCACCCGTTCCGTCAGCTCGTGCTGCACGTGGACTTCCAGCGCGTGGATCCGAGCAAGAAGCTCCACACGAAGGTGCCCCTGCACTTCATGAACCAGGAAAGCAACCCGGCTGTGAAGACGGGTGGCGCGATCATCTCGCACGTTCTGGCTGAAATCGAAATCCAGTGCCTGCCGGGCCAACTTCCGGAATTCATCGAAGTCGACCTCGCCAAGATCGAAGCTGGCCAGTCGCTGCACGCCAAGGACATCACCCTGCCCGCAGGCGTGACGCTCGTCTCGCACGTGGAAAGCGAAAACCCGGTCGTGGTGTCGGCACCCGTGCCGGCTGGCGCCCAGGCGGCTGCTGAAGGCGAAGAAACGCCGGCTGCTGAGTAAGCGCAGCAGCTTCAACGAGCCGATCCTCTCGATCCGTTTCCCTGAAACGGACGACGTGACCCGCCGCGGTTCGCCCCGGCGGGTTTTTTTTCGCACTTTTTCGTACACTTGCGGGTCGACTTACTGATTTTCGCAGGCGGAACACCACAATGATCAGGTTGATCGTCGGGCTCGGCAATCCGGGCGCCGAATACACGGCGACGCGCCACAACGCGGGCTTCTGGCTCGTGGACCAGCTGGCGCGCGAAGCCGGCACCACGCTGCGCGACGAGCGGCGCTTCCACGGCCACTATGCGAAGGCGCGCCTCTACGGCGAGGAAGTGCATCTGCTCGAGCCGCAGACCTATATGAACCGCTCGGGGCAATCGGTCGTCGCGCTCGCGGCCTTCTTCAAGATCCTGCCCGACGAGATCCTTGTCGCGCACGACGAGCTCGATCTGCCCCCCGGCACCGTCAAGCTCAAGCTCGGCGGCGGCAGCGGCGGCCACAACGGCTTGAAGGATATTTCCGCGCATCTCTCGACCCAGCAGTATTGGCGTTTGCGCATCGGCATCGGCCATCCGCGCGATCTGATTCCCGAAGGCGCACGCGCGGGCGCCAGGCCCGATGTCGCGAACTTCGTGCTCAAGCCGCCGCGCCGCGAAGAGCAGGATGTGATCGACGCCTCGATCGAGCGCGCGCTCGCCGTGATGCCGACGTTCGTGAAGGGCGAGGCCGAACGCGCGGTGATGCAGTTGCATCGCAATGGTTGAAACAAGGAGAGCGTCTTGAGTCGTTACTGGAGTGACATCGTCAACCGGCTCGTGCCCTACGTGCCGGGCGAACAGCCCGCGCTCGCGAAGCCGGTCAAGCTCAACACCAACGAGAACCCCTATGCGCCCTCCCCGCGCGTGCTCGAGGCGATCCGCCACGAGCTCGGCGAGACGGGCGAGTCGCTGCGCCGCTATCCCGACCCCGTCGCGAAGCGTCTGCGCGCCGCGGTGGCAGCGCATCACGGCATCCGCGCGGACCAGGTGTTCGTCGGCAACGGCTCGGACGAGGTGCTCGCCCACGCGTTCCAGGCACTGCTCAAGCACGACAAGCCGATCCTCTTTCCGGACATCACCTACAGCTTCTACCCGACCTACGCGCGGCTCTACGAGGTCGAGTACCACACTGTGCCGCTGACCGGCCAGTTCACGATTAACGTCGACGATTACCTGCAGCCCAACGGCGGCGTGATCTTCCCGAATCCGAATGCGCCCACGGGCCACGCGCTGCCGCTCGCGGAAATCGAGCGGCTTGTCGCGGCGAACGCGGAATCGGTGGTAGTGATCGACGAAGCCTATGTGGATTTCGGCGCCGAATCGGCCATCGCGCTGATCGACCGCTATCCCAACTTGCTGGTCGTGCACACGACATCGAAGTCGCGCTCGCTCGCGGGCATGCGCGTGGGCTTCGCGTTCGGCCACCCCGATCTCATCGACGCGCTCAACCGCGTGAAGGACAGCTTCAACTCGTACCCGCTCGACCGCCTCGCGCAGGCCGCTGCGACGGCCGCTTACGAAGACGCCGAATGGCTCAAGACGACGAGCGCGCGCGTGATCGCGAGCCGCGAGCGTTTGACGGCCGCGCTCTCGGCGCTCGGCTTCGAAGTGGTGCCTTCGGCGGCGAATTTTGTGTTCGCGAAGCATCCTGCGCACGACGCCGCGGCAATTGCGGCCAAGCTGCGCGAAAGAGAGATCTTCGTGCGCCATTTCAACGCATCGCGCGTGAACCAGCATCTGCGTATCTCAATCGGCACCGATGCCGAGTGCGATACGCTCGTCGATGCATTGAAGGCCATCGTCGCGTAAGAAGACGGCAGGATGAAATAAAAAACGCGCCAGTTGGCGCGTTTTTTTATTCCCGAAGGATTCTGCGGTTCAGGCGGCGTTCTTCGCCGCCACTAGCGCGTGGTACTTCTGCATCAATTGCTCGGGCGACTCGACATGCTCCGGATTCTTGGGGATGCACTCCACCGGGCACACCTGAATGCATTGCGGCTCATCGAAATGGCCGACACACTCCGTGCACTTGCCCGGGTCGATCACATAGATTTCCGGGCCCATCGAGATCGCGTCGTTCGGGCACTCGGGCTCGCACACGTCGCAATTGATGCACTCGTCGGTAATCATCAGGGCCATGCTTATCTCACTTCCCGCCGGCGAGAGGGCCGGCTCACACGTTGCTCAGCCCTCTAGTTTACGCTGCTTTCGCCGCGCGTTCACGCCTTCGTAGCCGGGCCGCCCATCGAGGCCACCTTGTCCTGCAAGCGCTTTTCCACCGAAGGAAATACGAACTTGCTGACATCTCCGCCCAACTGGGCAATTTCACGCACGATCGTGCCCGAAATGAACTGATACTGGTCCGAAGGCGTCATGAACATCGTCTCGACGTCGGGCAGCAGGTAGCGGTTCATGCCCGCCATCTGAAATTCATACTCGAAGTCCGACACCGCGCGCAGGCCGCGCACGATCACGCGTGCATTGTTGGTGCGCACGAAGTCCTTCAGGAGCCCCTTGAAGCTCATGACCTGGACATTCGGATAATGGCCGAGCACCTCGTGGGCAATCTCGAGCCGCTCTTCGAGCGAGAAGAACGGCTTCTTGTTGCGGCTGTCCGCAACGCCGACTACCAGCGTGTCGAAAATGCTCGACGCGCGCCGCACGAGATCTTCGTGGCCGCGCGTGAGCGGGTCGAAGGTACCGGGGTACACGGCGACTACCATGAGGCTTCTCCTCTCAACAGAAATGGGGTGCAATGCAGTGCCGTGGCGACGCTTGCACACATGCGTGCGTGACGGCCAGGCCGCCCGCCGCTTCTTATCGAACGCGCATTATTCCTCATTTTCGCGCTGCAGCAAATGATAGTGAACCGCACCCGCCCGGCCCTCGCGCACCACGCTCCAACCCGCCAGCGCGGGCCGCGCAGCCGGATCGACCGGCTCGCCACATTCCACATAAAGCCATCCGCCCGGGGCGACAAGGGGCGCGGCCAGTTCTAGCGAGCGTTCGAGCAGCGCGGTGTCGCCGAACGGCGGATCGAGGAACACCACATCGAACGAGCCTGGCGCGAGATTTGCCGCGAGGCGCAGGGCGTCGGCTTCCGCGATTTCGATCATGCGCGCGCCAAGGCGCGCCTGGTTCGCGCGCAACTGCGCAGCGGCGCGCGCGCTGCGCTCCACCATCACGACGCGCGCGGCGCCGCGCGAGGCAGCCTCGAAGCCAAGACCGCCGCTGCCCGCAAACAGGTCGAGGCAGCGCAGGCCGTCGAGGCGCTGGCCGAGCCAGTTGAAGAGCGTTTCGCGCACGCGGTCGGGGGTCGGGCGGAGTCCATCGAGATCGAGCACCGGCAGCGGCGTGCGCTTCCAGTCGCCGCCGATGATGCGAACCGTGTGTGCGCCGCCGCCACGTGCTCGCGGATCGGATTGATGGGCGCGGCCGCCTTGGCCGCGTGAGGATGAGGAACGGGTCATGCGTTGGGTCGTACGGCTGCGTGCATTTGACCACCGGCAGTCAGCCTGCCGGCGGAACTCGATTTGGAGGTTCGGGCGCCACGCTTTCGCATCGCACCCTCCAATGCGCGCACGTTACCACAGGGGCGCGCACGTGCCGCGCGCACGCCGCAAGGACCTCACAGCGACGCCGCAGCGACTCCAGGGAGTGTGCCTGATAAAATGCCATGTTTTCCGCGCGTTACCTCTTCGAATGCCGTCGCTGACCGCCCCTCGGTCCGACCCGCAGCGCGCCTGACCCACCCCAGACCATGTTCAGTTTCTTCAAACGATTCCGCGGCTCGAAGGACGCCGAGCACGCGCCGTCCGAGAATGCTCAGGACGAAGCCACGCTCGAGGCGCCAGACGAGGCCGTTGAAGCACCCGCCAGCACGGCGAGCGAAACCTCGCCTGCGCCGTCCGTACCGCCAGCCGTAACCGCTCCGAGCAAGCCCGCTGCGCCGCCGCAGGTCACCATCGCCAGCGACGACGAACCGGAAACCGTCGAGATCGTCCCGCCGCCCGCGCTCGAACCCGCCGCAAAGCAATCGTGGCTCACGCGTCTGCGGTCCGGGCTCTCGAAAACAGGCTCAAACATCCAGAGCATCTTCGTCAACGCGAAGATCGACGACGATCTGTATGAGGAGCTCGAAACCGCGCTCCTGATGTCGGATGCGGGCGTCGACGCCACCGAATACCTGCTCGAAACGCTGCGCCAGAAAGTGCGCGCCGAGCGCCTGACCGACGCGCAGCAGGTGAAGAACGCCCTGCGCGAACTGCTCGTCGGCCTGCTCAAGCCACTCGAAAAGTCGCTCATGCTCGGTCGCGCCCAGCCGCTCGTGATGATGATCGCGGGCGTGAACGGCGCGGGCAAGACCACCAGCATCGGCAAGCTGGCGAAGCATCTGCAGAGCTTCGACCAGAGCGTGCTGCTCGCTGCGGGCGACACGTTCCGCGCCGCCGCGCGCGAACAGCTCGCCATCTGGGGCCAGCGCAACAACGTGACGGTCGTGCAGCAGGAAAGCGGCGACCCGGCCGCGGTGATCTACGACGCCGTGAGCGCCGCACGCGCGCGCCGCATCGACGTGGTGATGGCCGACACCGCGGGCCGCCTGCCCACGCAATTGCATCTGATGGACGAGCTGAAGAAGGTCAAGCGCGTGATCGGCAAGGCGTTCGACGGTGCCCCGCACGAGGTAGTGCTCGTGATCGATGCGAACACGGGGCAGAACGCGCTCGCGCAGGTCAAGGCATTCGACGACGCGCTCGGCCTCACCGGCCTCATCGTGACGAAGCTCGACGGCACCGCCAAGGGCGGCATTCTTGCCGCGATCGCTCGGCAACGCCCGATTCCCGTGTATTTCATCGGCGTGGGCGAGAAGGTCGAGGACTTGCAGCCGTTCGTGGCCGAGGAATTCGCCGACGCGCTGCTTGGCAGCTAAAAGCGCGCGTTTAGCCGGATTTAGATAGACGAAGGGCGTCGTTCTCGCGAACGACGCCCTTTTTCATTGGTGCGCCCGACACAAGCCGGTCAGACGCTCACTCCGAATCCGGCTGCACGCCAGGCGCGGCGCGCGCGAACGCGTCGAGCGTAAGCGCGTAGTCGTTGATACGCTGAATGGTCGGGTAACGCGTCGTGTCGATCTTGAACCGGTTCGCGTTGTAGACCTGCGGCACGATGCAAAGATCGGCAATGGTGGGCGTGTCGCCGAACGAGAGCTTGCCGGTGCGCGAATCGCCTGCAAGCCGCTGTTCCAGCGTCGCGAAACCCGCCTCGATCCAGTGGCGGTACCACGCGTCTTTCGTCGCGTCGTCCGCGCCTACAGTGTGCTTGAGGTACTTCAGCACGCGCAGGTTGTCCACCGGATGAATCTCGCACGCCACCTGCAGCGCGAGCGAGCGAACGTGCGCGCGATCGGCGGGCGACTTCGGCAGCAGCGGCGGCTCGGGATGCATCTCCTCCAGATACTCGATGATCGCGAGCGACTGCTGGAGCGTATGCCCTTCGTCGTCGACGAACGCCGGCACGATCGCGTCGGGATTGACCTGGCGATAGGCCGACTTGAGCTGCTCGCCGCCATCGCGCACGAGATGAACCGGCACGTACTCGTACGACAGGTTCTTCAGATTCAGCGCAATACGCACTCGATACGATGCCGAACTGCGGAAATAGCTGTAAAGCTTCATGCTCCTCTCTTGCTCCTCTTGATTCCCGATACGGACCGCGTCGCTCAGACGACCCGCACGGCGAATTCGCCGATCCCAGCCACGCCGCCCGTCATCAGGTCGCCCTTCACGACGGCGCCGACGCCTTCAGGCGTGCCCGTATAAATGAGGTCGCCGGCCTTAAGCTCGAACAGCGTCGAAAGGAACGCGATCGTGTCGGCAACTGGCCAGATCATCTGCGAGATGTCCGAGCGCTGCTTTTCCTCGCCATTGACCGCGAGCCAGATTTCTCCCTTCGCGAGCTGGCCGATCTTCGAAACCGGATGAATCGGGCCGATGGGCGCCGAATGATCGAAGCCCTTGGCCGTATCCCACGGACGACCGAGCTTCTTCGCCTCGCCTTGCAAGTCGCGGCGCGTCATGTCGAGACCGAGTGCATAGCCGTAGACATGGTCGAGCGCGCTTGCGACCGGAATATCCTTGCCGCCCTTGCCGATCGCCGCGACAAGTTCCATCTCGAAGTGCACGTTCTTCGATTGCGCGGGATACGGAAACTCGGCGGTCGAACCGGGCGCGACATAGAGCACGGCGTCGGCGGGTTTGGAGAAGAAGAACGGCGGTTCACGGTTCGGATCGTGGCCCATCTCGCGCGCATGCGCTTCGTAGTTGCGGCCAACGCAATAGATGCGCCGCACGGGGAAACGCGAATCGCTGCCGGCCACCGGCACCGAGGCGGGCGCCGCCGGTTCGAATACGTACGTCATGGAGTTCTCCGTCTTTTTGATGGAGCGTGCGCAAGGCACGCGGGCCTGTAGATCATCAGGGCTTGCAAGCCGTGGCGGCGCGGCTTGCGCGCCAGAACAATCGCGAGTGTAACGCGCGACGGTGAGCGCGCGCGGCGAAGCCTTCAGGCAGCCTGCGCGGCTGCCGACGAGAAGGGCCGCCGGCGAGGCACGACGTGCCCGTGCGATACTTGCCGCATCCCCCATTTCAATACGAAGACGGCGCGCCGCACGCCGCCGAACGAACCACGCTCGCCCATGACCACCGCCGACTCCACCGACATCTTCCCGTGCGCCCGCTTCATCAAGGAAATCGGCCGCGGACCGCACGGCGCTCGCTCGCTCTCGTCCGACGACACGCACGCGCTCTACGCCGCGATGCTCGACGGCCGCGTGCCCGATCTGGAACTGGGCGCGGTGCTGCTCGCCTACCGTCTCAAGGGCGAAACTGCGGATGAGCTGTCCGCCATGCTGCGCGCCGCACACGCCTCGTTCGCGCCGCTCGCGGTGCCGGCAGGCGAATATCGGCCTGTGTCGATCCCAAGCTACAACGGCGCGCGCAAGCAGCCGAATCTCGTACCGCTACTTGCCCTGCTGCTCGCGCGCGAAGGCGTGCCCACGCTCGTGCACGGCGTCACCACCGATCCGGGCCGTGTGACGAGCGCGGAAATCTTCGCGGCGCTGAACCATCCCGAAGCGCACGAACACGCCGACATCGAAGCGCAACTGGCGTCGAGCCGCGTGGCGTTTGCATCGATCGAAACGCTCGCGCCCAAGCTCGCGCGACTGCTCTCGCTGCGGCGGCGCATGGGCGTGCGCAATTCCACGCATACGCTCGTGAAGCTGCTGCAACCGTTCGCCGAACCCGGCCTGCGCCTCGTGAACTACACGCACCCGCCGTACCGCGAAAGTCTGAGCGCGCTCTTTGCGGCGCACCCGGAAGCCGCCGTGGGCGGTGCGCTGCTCGCGCGCGGCACCGAAGGCGAAGCCGTTGCCGACACGCGCCGCCAGGTGCAGGTTGACTGGCTGCATGACGGCATCTGCGAAACGCTGATCGAGCCGGAGCGTTCGTCTCCGGGCGCGCCCGACATCGATCTTCCGGAAGGACGCGACGCGCCCACTACGGCGGCATGGATCGAAGCCGTGCTGCGCGGCGAAGCGCCTGTGCCCGAAGCCATCGCGCGCCAGATCGAGACGATCAAGCGCATCGCGAAGCGCTAAAGATCGAGCGAAAGCGCGTGTCGCGCAATCCGCCGAAATCCCCGCGGAGCGGGCGATCCGCGAAACGCACGGAATTGCATCGGCGCGCTTCGTCGCCCATCTTCACGCATCGTCGCGCGGTCAACCTGCAAATTCCCTGTTGACACGTGCGGCCGCCCTGTTTTACATTGGACGAATGCGTTCCTACCCGAACACCCTCCGAATTACCCTCGGCCGACTATCGGCCCTATCGCTACGCCTAGCCTAAAGCTGGTGTAGCGCCGCAACGACCCACTCCTCGGGTCACAGCGGTCCTCCCAAAGCAGTTCTCGCAGTACCCCAAATCCGCTGTATCTCTACAACCTGTCGTCTGCATTCGTCCGCTTACCGTTCGGACGAGTCGCGAGGTCAAAATGCACGTTGCATGGGCATCGTTTACGTTCGCTATCGCCGCGCCGGCTACCGCCGTCACCGTGGCCGTCTTCTTCGCGTGCGCGGTTGCCGCCCGTACGCGTGAAGTTTCGCGCATCGTGCTCCGTCGCCAGCCCGCCAGCCGCTCGCTGCCGACCGCCATCGCATACGACACCACGAAGAACGAGGCTCGTCATGTTGCGTAATCCCGCCGAGAAGTACCGCCCCTTTCCCGCCATCCGCTTGAACGGCCGCAAATGGCCGACGCGCACCGTCGAACGCGCGCCGATCTGGATGAGCACCGACCTGCGCGACGGCAACCAGTCGCTGATCGAGCCGATGAGCATCGAGCAGAAGACCGAGTTTTTCGAGATGCTCGTCGCGATCGGATTCAAGGAAATCGAAGTCGGCTTTCCGTCGGCGTCGCAGACCGACTTCGATTTCGCGCGCAAGCTGATCGAGGAAAAGCGCATTCCCGAGGACGTGACGATCGAAGTGCTCGTGCAGTCGCGCGAAGAACTGATCGCCCGCACGTTCGAAGCGCTCGAGGGTGTGCCGCGCGCGATCGTCCACCTCTACAACGCGATCTGCCCGTCGTTCCGCAAGATCGTGTTCGGCCAGTCGAAGGATGAAGTGAAGGCGCTTGCGGTTGAAGGCACGCGCATCATCCGCGAACATGCCGACAAGAATCCGCAAACGCACTGGATTTACCAGTATTCGCCCGAAACGTTCAGCATGACCGAACTGACCTTCGCGCGCGAAGTCTGCGATGCGGTGGCCCAGACGTGGCGCCCCACGCGCGATCACAAGATGATCGTGAATCTTCCGGCGACTGTCGAAGCGGCAATGCCCAACGTCTACGCCGACCAGATCGAGTGGATGGACCGCAACCTCGCGTATCGCGACAGCATCGTCCTCTCGGTGCATCCGCATAACGACCGCGGCACCGCTGTGGCCGCCGCCGAAATGGCGTTGCTCGCCGGCGCTGACCGCATCGAAGGCTGCCTGTTCGGCAACGGCGAGCGCACCGGCAACGTCGATCTCGTCACGCTCGCGATGAATCTCTACACGCAGGGCATCGACCCGGGCCTCGATTTTTCCGACATCGACGCCGTGCGCCGCGTGGTCGAGCGCTGCAACCAGTTGCCCGTGCATCCGCGCCATCCGTATGCGGGCGACCTCGTGTTCACGGCGTTCTCGGGCTCGCACCAGGACGCGATCCGCAAGGGCTTCGCGCAGCAACGGCCGGACGCCGTCTGGGAAGTGCCCTATCTCCCGATCGATCCCGCCGATCTCGGCCGCAGCTACGACGCGGTGATCCGCGTGAATAGCCAGTCGGGCAAGGGCGGCGCGACGTATCTGCTCGAACGCGGCATGGGCTTCACGCCGCCGCGCCGCGTGCAGATCGAGTTCAGCCACGCCGTGCAGACCGTCGCCGATACGTCGGGCGAGGAAATCACGGGCGATGCAGTCTGCGCGCTTTTCGCGCGCGAGTATTTCGAAGCACGCGGACCGGCCGCCAATGTGGATTCAGGCCGTGTGCGCTGGGAAGGCCGCGACGTAGCCATGCCAACTGCCGCGAGCGTCGATGAAGCGCATGCGCAAGCCGTGGCCGCCGCGATCGCGGCAATGGCGGGCGAGCGCATCGAAATCACCTCGTTCGAGAGCGAGCGCACGGCGCAGGGTGGCACGGCCGTGTTCGTCGGCGCGCGTGTCGGCGGCCAGCCGCTGCGCCACGGCGTGGGCGTAGGCGATGACGCGGTCCATGCGTGCGTGGCGGCTGTCGTCAGCGCCGTGAATCGTGCGGTCTGGACGCATGTCGATCGGCGCGTGGCGGCCTGACCCACAAGGCGGCCCACCGCGCGCGGCAACGCAAGCAGTTTGAAGTCAAGCAGGGAAATCGGCGGCATGTTGAGCGCCGGCGGCAAAACGGGCCGCTGGCGTGCGCCTGAAACGTCTAAGCGGCGTTCCAGCGAGTGGACTTACCGGTCATCACTCGATCGCGCAACGCGTCGCCTGCCAGGCGAGCAGACGCCAGTGACCACCCTCCTGCGTCTGGATCGCCGTGTAGGCAATCGGAAAGAGCAATGCGCCGTTGTTCGCTTCCATCTCGATCAGCACGCGGCCGGAGACCACACAGGCCTCGTTGCCGGCTTGAAGCACGTCCTGCGACTGGATCTCGATCTGGCGGTAGCGGCGGCGGCCCGCCGTGATCGCATCGATGAACTGTTGCTTGGTCTCGCGCTTGCCGTTGGTGTGGACGAAGGTCGCGTGGTCGGACAGCAACTGCTCCAGCGACGTGCCGTCGCCGTCAACCATCGCGCGAAAGCGCTCGCGCTCAAGTCCGCGAATCGCATCGATTAGTTTTGCCGCCATCGCTCGAGCCCCTTGCGCGCCGGCCCGCGCCTGAGCGCAGATCCACGCCGAAGATTTTCTGCCTATGCCTGGCTGAAATTTATACCAGGATTTGGCGCAAGGATACTTGCGATCAAAGACAACGCCCCCATGTATGGCGCATAAGCCACGCGTCCGGTGAAAACGGCGCATGGCGGCAACGGCATCGCCGCAGCCGCGCCCTGATGTCGCAGCGCCGCACTTTCAGCGTCGTCCGATGTCTATTTGTCAGATTCTGTGGCAAGGTCCGGGCACTGCGCGGCGCTGTCGTGAGCCCCTCTGATTCCACCCTTTATTCTCCGCGCCCCCGCGCCGGACTGCTGTCCCGTTCTAGAGTGTTCCTTCGGCCCGCCCTCTGCGCTGGCCTGCGCCAGGCGCGAGGCCCCGCCCCGCTTGACTGCCGGTGTTTAGTGTAATCTATCGATACAACCATTTCGATAGGAATCAAGGAACCTTGAAGCCCCTACAGACTCCAAGTATTAGCACTCGGTAATTCAGAGTGCTAACATCCAGCGTGGAGTCGCTGTCCGACTTTTGCAAGATTCCTGAGGAGTTCGCTACGTGAGCAACGCAATGACCATGACCCTTCCGAATACGCTGAGCCCGTCATCGGCCAAGGCCGGGGGCTCATTGGCGCTCGCGAATGCTTCCCTGTTGCCCGGCCAGCTGGGCAACATCGACGCCTATATTCAAGCCGTGAACCGGATCCCGATGCTGACGCCCCAGGAAGAGCGCCAGTTCGCGACCGAGTTTCGCGAGCAAAACAATCTTGAAGGCGCGCGCCGCCTGGTGCTGTCGCACCTGCGCCTCGTCGTGTCGATTGCGCGTAATTACCTCGGCTACGGCCTGCCGCACGCCGACCTGATCCAGGAAGGCAATATCGGCCTGATGAAGGCCGTGAAGCGCTTCGACCCCGAGCAAAATGTACGCCTCGTGTCGTACGCGATGCACTGGATCAAGGCTGAGATCCACGAGTACATCCTGCGCAACTGGCGCATGGTGAAGGTCGCCACGACCAAGGCGCAGCGCAAGCTGTTCTTCAATCTGCGCAGCCACAAGCAGGGCCTGCAGTCGTTCACGCCGGAAGAAATCGACGGCCTCGCGCAGGAACTGAACGTGAAGCGCGAAGAGGTCGTGGAGATGGAAACGCGCCTGTCCGGCGCCGACATCGCGCTCGAAGGTCAGACCGAAGACGGCGAAGAATCGTACGCCCCGATCGCCTGGCTCGCCGACTCGCATAACGAGCCGAGCGCCGTGCTCGCCGCACGTTCGCGCGACCGCCTGCAGTCCGACGGTATCGCGAGCGCGCTGGAAGCGCTCGACGCGCGCAGCCGCCGCATCATCGAGGCGCGCTGGCTCAATGTCGACGACGACGGTTCGGGCGGATCGACGCTGCACGAACTGGCCGACGAATTCGGCGTGTCGGCCGAGCGCATTCGCCAGATCGAAGCGAGCGCCATGAAAAAGATGCGCACCGCGCTCGCCGACTACGCGTAAACAGCAGCAGGCCTAAGAGCCAAACCCAAAACCCCGTTCCCGCGAACGGGGTTTTTCTTTTGTGCGCCCCGAAAGCTGCGCACCTTCGCACCGGCCTCGCTGATTCCACCCTAAGATGATTTCGAGGTGGTGAGCCAGAGGCCGCGCCGCGGTCTGGCCTCGTAACGCGATCGAGGGCACCCGTCGTCATGATCCCGGCATCCGGTCAACGCCAGCGCACACCGACGTTGCTGCGCTCGCGCATCCTCCAGTGGATGCGCGGCCCCACCTTCGCGCGCGATATTGCCCTCGTTCTCGTCATCAAGCTCGTCCTGCTGATGGCGCTCAAATACGCATTCTTCAATCACCCGCAGGCAGAAGACATGAACATGCCGCCTGCCGTTGTCGCGCAGGCCATCCTCGCCGTGCCCATGCCTCCGGCGCCCACGCCATCCGTGTCCCAACCTCAAACCACGCCGCCCCCACGAGGAGACCGTCATGCCCACGATTGAATCGGTGGAACTCTCGCGTCTTCAGTTCGCCATCACCGCGCTCTACCACTTTCTCTTCGTGCCGCTCACGCTCGGCCTCTCGTGGCTGCTCGTCATCATGGAGTCCGTCTACGTGATGAGCGGCAAGGCGATCTACAAGGACATGACGCAGTTCTGGGGCAAGCTCTTCGCCATCAACTTCGCGATGGGCGTCACCACCGGCCTCACGATGGAGTTCCAGTTCGGCACCAACTGGTCCTACTACTCGCACTACGTTGGCGACATTTTCGGCGTGCCGCTCGCCGTGGAAGGGCTCGCGGCGTTCTTCCTCGAATCGACCTTCGTCGGGGTGTTCTTTTTCGGCTGGGATCGCCTGTCGAAAGGCGCGCATCTCTTCACCACGTTTCTCGTCGCGCTCGGCTCGAATCTTTCGGCGCTGTGGATTCTCATCGCCAATGGCTGGATGCAGAACCCCGTGGGCGCGGCGTTCAACTACGAAACCATGCGCATGGAACTCACCAGCCTGTTCCAGGTGATCTTCAACCCCGTCGCGCAGGTAAAGTTCGTGCACACGGTTTCGGCCGGCTACGTGACGGCGTCGATGTTCGTGCTCGGCATTTCGTCGTGGTACCTGCTGCGCCGGCGCGACGTGGAATTCGCGCTGCGCTCGTTTGCGATCGCCGCGGGCTTTGGCCTCGCGTCCACGCTGTGCGTGCTGATCCTCGGCGACGAATCGGGTTACACCGACGGCGTCGTGCAGCAGGTGAAGCTCGCCGCCATCGAAGCCGAATGGGAGACCGCGCCCGCCCCGGCGCCGTTCACGCTGTTCGGCCTGCCCAACCAGCAGGAAGAGCGCACCGACTACGCGATCCGCATTCCCTGGCTCATGGGCATCATCGCCACGCGCTCGATCGACACACCGGTGATCGGCCTGAAAGACCTGATGGGCCGCGCCGAAGTGCGCATCCGCAACGGCATGCTCGCGTACGCCGCGCTGCAGAAGATGAAAGAAGGCACCGCCGACACCGAAACGCGCGACGTGTTCGAGGCGCACAAGGCCGACCTCGGCTACGGCTTGCTCCTGAAGCGGTTCACGCCGAACGTGGTCGATGCGACGTCCGAGCAGATCAGGGCGGCGTCGAGAACCGCGATCCCGGCCGTTGCGCCCGTGTTCTGGTCGTTCCGCGTGATGGTGGGTCTCGGCATCCTCTTTCTCGTGACCTTCGTGCTCGCCTTCTGGTTCTGCGCGCAGCGCTCGCTGCTCAAGGAGAACCGCCGCTGGTTCCTCCGCTGGGCGCTGGTGGCGATCCCGCTGCCGTGGCTCGCCGCCGAGTTCGGCTGGGTCGTTGCGGAAACGGGCCGCCAGCCGTGGACCATCGCGGAGGTGCTGCCCACGCGCCTGTCGGCTTCGAGCCTCGCGCCCGGCGACGTGATGCTGAGCATTGCGGGCTTCGTGATCTTCTACACGGTGCTCTTCATCATCGAGATCACGCTGATGTTCAAGTACGCGCGCCTCGGGCCGTCGTCGCTGCATACCGGCCGTTACTTCCACGAGCAGACGGCGACGCTCGCGACCGACGGCAAGGTCACGTGATCGACGCGAGCTAACGAAAGATGCGAGGGAACACGCCATGGACTACGCAACGCTCAAGTTGATCTGGTGGGTGCTGATCGGCGTGCTGCTGATCGGCTTTGCGCTGACCGACGGCTTCGACATGGGCGCGGCCGTGCTGCTGCCCTTCGTCGGCAAGACCGATGAGGAGCGCCGCATCGTCATCAATACGGTGGGCGCGACGTGGGAAGGCAACCAGGTCTGGTTCATCACCGCGGGCGGCGCGATGTTCGCCGCCTGGCCGCTGGCCTACGCGGCGTCGTTCTCGGGCTTCTACTTCGCGATGCTGCTCGTGCTCTTCGCGCTGTTTTTCCGGCCCGTTGGCTTTGATTATCGCGGCAAGCGCGTGGACGTGAGATGGCGCCAGGGCTGGGATTGCGGTCTTTTCATCGGCGGCTTCGTGCCCGCGCTCGTGTTTGGCGTGGCGTTCGGCAATTTGCTACAGGGCGTGCCGTTCGCCTATGACACGGATCTGCGCGTGACGTATCACGGCAGCTTCTTCGCACTCCTCAATCCGTTCGCGCTGATCTGCGGGCTGGTGAGTCTATGCATGTTGACCGCGCACGGCGCGGCGTTTTTGAAGCTGAAGAGCGATGGCGTTGTCGCGATGCGCGCCTCGAAGGCACTGCGCCTCTTCGCGGGGCTCACGATCGTGTTGTTCCTCGTGGCGGGCGCGCTCGTGGCGACGCTCATCGGCGGCTATACGATCACGTCGCCCGCGCCTCTCGACACGGTGGCCAACCCGCTCCTCAAGAGCGTCGATTCCGGGCCCGGGCTCTGGCTTGCGAACTACGGGCTTTATCCGTGGATGGCGCTCGCCCCTGCCCTCGCCGTGCTCGGCGGCGTGCTCGCATTCGCGCTCGCGCGTTCACGCTTCGAGCGGCTCGCGTTCCTGAGCACGGGGCTGCAGATCATCGGCGTGATTCTCACGGCGGGCTTCTCGATGTTCCCGTTCATCATGCCCTCGTCGCTCGACCCGCGTTCGAGCCTCACGGTCTGGGACGCGACCTCGAGCAAGATGACGCTCGAGATTATGCTCGTGGCCGTCATCATCTTCCTGCCGATCGTGCTCGGTTATACGGCATGGGTCTATCGCGTCATGCGCGGCAAGGTGACCGCCGATGTCATACGGGACAACCACCATACGTTGTACTGAGCGTCGAGGTGGTTCAAAGGCGCCAGAAACGAAAACGCCGCGGCATGTGCCGCGGCGTTTTTCATAGGCAGACAGCGAATCGATTACGCCGGCTGAAGCGCCAGTTCACGTGCATAACGCGGCGCGGCGTCGCCGACCACGATGTGCAGCGTATCCGCCGAAATCCACGCTACGTCGAGCGTGCCGAGCTTCTCGCGATCCACGGCTGCCGGGTCGCGCACGATCACGCGCAGGCGGGTGGCCGCTACCGCGTCGAGCGAAACGATGTTGGCGACGCCGCCGAACACCGCGAGCCAGCGCGACGGATTCGGATCGAGCGGGCCCTGCGCGACAGCACCGCTCGCGTCGGCATGAGCCGCCTGAACGGCTTGAGCTGCAGGCTGCGCCGCCGCAGCCGGTTTGCTGGCTGCTGCGCCGCCGCGTGCGATCTCACCGCGAATTTCATCGGCGATGATATCGGCTTCCGGCCCGATGATGACCTGCACGCTTTCGCCGCCGCGCTTGAGCACGCCGCGCGCGCCGATTGCCTTCAAAGCCGGCTCCGAAACATGTGCCGGATCGGCCACCGAGAGACGCAGACGCGTCGTGCAGGCATCGACCACCTTGAGGTTGGCCGCGCCGCCAAGCGCATCGATGTAACGTGCAGCACGCGAGAGCGACGCCGCCGTTGCCGCGCCGCCAGCCGCGACCGCAACGCCCGACATCGTCGAGGCGATGGCCGTATCGCCCGCCGAGCCTTCGCGGCCCGGCGTGGGCAGGTTGAAGCGGCGGATGAAGAAGCGGAACAGCCCGTAGTACACGACCGCATAGACCACGCCGAGCGGAATCGCGTACCAGCCATGCGTGGAGAGCCCGTAGTTCAGCACGTAGTCGATGAAACCCGCCGAGAACGTGAAGCCGAGCTTGATGCCGAGCAGCGAGCAGATCGCCAGCGACAGCCCCGTGAGCACCGCATGGATCGCATAGAGCACAGGCGCGAGGAACATGAACGTGAACTCGATCGGCTCGGTCACGCCCGTGAGGAACGAGGTGAGCGCCATCGAAAACAGCAGGCCGCCCACCATCGCGCGCTTGTCCTTCGGCGCTTCGTGCAGCATGGCGAGGCACGCTGCCGGCAGGCCGAACATCATCACCGGGAAGAAGCCGGCCATGAAGCTGCCCGCCGTGGGGTCGCCCGCGAAGAAGCGGTGCAGGTCGCCCGTGACGGCCGCGCCGCCGGCCGCCGGCGTGAACGAGCCGAACACGAACCACACGAGCGAATTGAGGATGTGGTGCAGACCCGTGACGAGCAAGAGGCGGTTGAGCAAGCCGTACACGAAGGTGCCGATCGCGCCCGCCGTGGTGAGCCAGTGGCCGGCGGTGTCAATCACGCCCTGCACCGGTCCCCACACGTAGCCGAACACGATGCCGAGCACGAGACACGTGAGCCCGGTGACGATCGGCACGAAGCGCTTGCCGCCGAAGAACGCGAGGAACTCGGGCAGCTTGATGTCCTTGAAGCGGTTGTACAGCATGCCCGCGACGACACCGGCCACCACGCCCGACAGCACGCCCATGTTGAGCTTGTCGTTGATGTCCTTCATCACGGCGGTCTGGACCAGATAGCCCAGCGCGCCCGCGAGGCCGGCCACGCCGTTGTTGTCCTTCGCGAAGCCCACGGCGATGCCGATCGCAAACAGCAACGGCAGGTTATCGAAGATCGCGCCGCCCGCGTCGGCGATGATCTTGATGTTGAGCATGTCGGCCTGGCCGAAGCGAAGCAGGATGCCGGCGACCGGCAGCACTGCGATGGGAAGCATCAGCGCGCGGCCGAGGCTTTGTATCTTGAGAAACGGATTGCCATCCATTGAACTGCCTCCAGTCTCTATCTCTTGCTTGACGTGTGTGGGTGAGAGAAGCCGGTGCGCGATCGCTGCGCGCACCGGCGTGTTTTAAGGACTACTTGGGGTGGGTGAAACAGAAACTATCAATCGAGCGGCCAGCTTTCGCGGCTTGCCGCACGCACGGCTTGCGCCGATTCGAGTGCGAGCGCGTGTTGAGCGCGCTGGCGACAGTCGTTGTAGTCGAGCTTGCGCACGCGCGCCTTGATCGAGGGCACGGAAACCGGATCGACGGAAAGTTCCGTCACACCGAGGCCGACGAGCAGCGGCACCGCGAGCGGATCGCCCGCCAGCGCGCCACACACGCCCACCCACTTGCCGTGCTTGTTCGCGCCCTCAACCGCCGCCGCCACGAGACGCAGCACGGCCGGATGCAAGCCGTCGGCCTGCGCCGCGAGATCGGGCTGGCAACGGTCCATCGCGAGCGTGTACTGCGTGAGATCGTTCGTGCCGATCGAGAGGAAATCGGCGTGGCGCGCGAGCTGGTCCGCGAGCAGCGCGGCAGAAGGCACCTCGATCATCACGCCCACTTCGATCGGCTCGGTACGGCCCGCTTCGCGCGCGAAGGTGTCGATGCGCTCGCGCAGGCGCACGAGTTCGCCCACGTCCGTCACCATCGGCAGCAGGATGCGGACCTTGCCCGCCGGCTTCACGGCGAGGAGGCCGCGCAACTGGTCGTCGAGCAGATCGGGCCGCACCTGCGCGAGGCGAATGCCGCGCAGACCCAGCGCCGGGTTCGGCTCGGGTGGCAGTGTCAGATAGTCGACTTCCTTGTCGGCGCCCACGTCGAGCGTACGGATGATCGCCGTGCGGCCCGCGAGCGCGTCCGTGATCGCCTGGTAGCTCTGACGATGCTCTTCCACCGTAGGCGCCGCCTGGCGATGGATGAACAGCAGTTCCGTGCGCAGCAAGCCCACGGCGTCCGCGCCGTTTTCCACCGCCGTGTTGGCATCTTCCAGCGTCGCGATGTTCGCGGCGACTTCCACCGCGTGGCCGTCGCGCGTGGCCGCGGCTTCCTGCGAGGTGCGGCGGTTCGCTTCGCGCACGCCGGCCTGGCGCTGCTTCTCGCTGCGCGCACGCTCGATATCGAGCGCACTCGGCGTATAGGCAAAGCGGCCTGCGAGCGCATCGATGACGACTTCGGTGCCTTCGGGCACCGAGTGAAGCGCGTCACCGAGTGCGACGATCGCGGGAATGCCCGCCTGGCGCGCGATGATCGCCGCGTGCGAGGTCGCGCCGCCGCGCGCCATCACAAGCGCCATCACGCGCTTGCGGTCCAGCGTTGCGAGATCGGAAGGCGTGAATTCGTCGGCGGCGAGCACGGCTTCTTCGGGCAGCGAGCGCGCGGCCGTGTTCGAGAGACCGAGCGCGCGCAGCACGCGCTTTTCGAGGTCGCGCAGGTCGGCGGCGCGCTCCGCGAGCAGCGGATCGTCCACTTTGCCGAGCACCGCGATCTGCGCGCGGATCGCTTCGCGCCACGCGTAGCCCGCGCTCTTGCCGAGGCTGATCGCATCGCGCGCGGCGTCGACGAGCGTTGGGTCTTCGAGCAGCACGCGATGCATCGTGAAAATGCCCGCCTCGCCGATCGCGCCGCGCTGCGAAGCCGTGCGCACGCTCTGGTTCAGTTCGGCGTCGACAGCGGCGATCGCCTTGTCGAGCAGACGGCTTTCCGCAGCCGACGAGCCGCTCGCGAGTTCGGGCGGCGCGAGTTCGGCTTCGTCCCAGCGCACCAGCTTGCCCACCGCGACACCCGGCGCCGCGCACACGCCCGCGAGGACGCCCGGCTCGGCGGACAATGCCACGGCGGTTGCGGGCGCTTGCATCACGGGCGCGGGCGACTGCTGGCGCGCCGGCGCTTCGCCGCCCTCGCCGGGCGCTTCGCGCAGGAGTTCGTTGGCGACGGCGTCCACGGCGCGCTGCGCCTCGCGGCCGATGCCGACGAGTTCAATGACCGCGCCCTCGCCCGCACCGAGACTTAGCAGGCCCACGACGCTCTCGATGGCGGACTTGCGCTCGCCAAAGCGGACCTCGACGCGCGCGTCGATGCCGCGCACCGCTTCGCGCGCGCGCGCCGCCGGCCGCGCATGGAGGCCGCCCGCATGCGTGAGCGTGACGCTGCGGCGTACTTCGTTCGCAACCAGTTCGTGGGCCGTATTGATCACTGCGCCATCACGCACGCGCAGCACGAGCAGCCCGGACTTGCCCGCTTCGACGTGACCCGCGCCTGCGCGCTCGATCACTTCGAACGCATCCGAATTGGCGATCGCGACGACCGAAACGAGGCTCGGCGCATTGCACGCCACCACGTCGAGATCGAACTCGATCAGCGTGTCGCCGCGGCGCACCTGCGCGCCCTGCGCGACTTTCGGCGTGAAACCCTTGCCGTTCAGCTCGACGGTGTCGATGCCGACGTGCACGAGCACCTGTGCGCCTTCGGCCGTTTGCAGCGTGACCGCGTGTCCGGTGCGCGCGAGATGCACGACGATGCCGTCGCACGGCGCGACGACACGACCGACGAGCGGATCGACGCCGATGCCGTCGCCGAACAAGCCTTCCGAGAACACCGGATCGGGCACCGACGCGAGCGGCACGACCGGCCCGGTGAGCGGCGAAACCAGCACGATGTGCCCTTCGACGCGAGTATGCGGATCCATCAGGCGAGACTCCTCGATGCGTTCCATGCGCTTTCCAATCTAGTGTGTTTCGGTGACTTTGTTCAGGTAACGCGGCTCGTCGGGATTGCGCCCGCGCGCGGCCGCCAGGCCCGCTGCCATCACGTAGAACGACAGAATGGCCGCGATCGGATCGAGCGCCGCATCGGCAGCCGTTTCGAGCGGCAGCGCCGCGCCTTGCACGTCGGCGGGCGCCGCGAGCAGCACGCGCGCACCGCGCTTTTCCATGTCGCGGGCAAACTCGATCAGGCCCGCCTGCTCCGGCCCGCGCGGCGCGAACACGAGCAGCGGGTAATCGCGGTCGATCAACTCCATCGGGCCGTGCCGCACTTCGGCGCTCGAAAACGCCTCGGCCTGAATGCCCGACGTTTCCTTGAGCTTGAGCGCGGCTTCCTGCGCAATAGCGAGGCCCGGACCGCGGCCGATAACAATCATCTGTTTGACGTCGCCCAACTCTTCGACGGCCTTCGACCAGTCGAGCGTGCCCGCGCGATCTAGTGCTTCGGGGAGTGCGCGCACGGCGTCGAGGAACGCAGCGTCGCGCTGCCAGAACCCGACGAGCTGCGCCGACATCGCGAGCATCGCGATATAGCTCTTGGTGGCCGCGACGCTCAGCTCGGGGCCGGCGAGCAGCGGCAGTTCCGTGCCCGCGGCCTCGGCGAGCGGCGAGCCCGCGACGTTGACCATTGCCGCCGTCAGCGCGCCGGCTTCGCGCAGTGCCTTGATCGTCGCGACGAGATCAGGACTCCTACCCGATTGGGAGAAAGCAAGGGCAAACTGGCCGCGCACGCGTAAGGGCGCCTGCTGGAGCGTGGCGATCGACATCGGCAGCGTGGCCACCGGCACGCCGATGCGGCTCATGGTGAGTGCGGCGAAGTAGCTGGCCGCGTGGTCCGAACTACCGCGTGCGACGGTGAGCGCGACATGGCGCGGCTCGGCTTCCAGCGCGCGGGCGAGCGCTTCGACGCGCGACGTGTCCGCGAGCTGCGCGGCGACGACGCCGGCCGAGGCCAGCGCTTCTTTAAGCATATTCGACAATCGATTCTCCTTCGACGTAGGTCGCGGTGAGCGCCAGCTCGCGATCGAACACGTTGACATCGGCCCAAGCGCCGCGCACGAGGCGGCCACGGTCTTCGATGCCGAGGTAGTCGGCGGCATAGCGTGACAAGCGCGCGGACACGTCCGCGATCGGCAGGCCGATCGAGACGAGGTTGCGCAGTGCCTGGTCCATGGTGAGGGTGCTGCCCGCGAGCGTGCCATCGGCAAGACGCACGCCGCCGAGGCATTTCGTCACGTGCTGGCTGCCGAGACGGTATTCGCCGTCGGGCATGCCGGTGGCCGAGGTGCTGTCGGTCACCACATAAAGGCGCGGGATTGCGCGCAGCGCGGCGCGGATCGCGCCCGGGTGCACGTGCAGCAGGTCGGGAATGATCTCCGCATACTCGGCATGCGCGAGCGCCGCGCCGACCACGCCCGGATTGCGATGATGCAGCGGCGACATCGCGTTGAAGAGGTGCGTGAAGCCGCAGGCGCCGTGCTTGAGCGCGGCCACGGCGTCGTCGTAGGTCGCGAGCGAGTGGCCGATCTGCACGCGCACGCCGCGCGCCGCCATCTCGCCGATGATCTCGATATGGCCCGCGATCTCAGGCGCCACGGTCACCACGCGAATCGGCGCGATCGAGAGGTACTTGAGCACTTCGTCGAGCACGGCCGACACGGCGGCGTCGGGCTGCGCGCCGAGCTTGCCGGGGTTGATGTACGGGCCTTCGAGGTGCACGCCCAGCACGCGCGCGCCGCCCGCCGTGCGGTTGCGCGTGACGTTGCCAAGGCCCGCGACCACATTCATCAGCTCGTCGCGCGGCGCGGTCATGGTCGTGGCCAGCAGGCTCGTGGTGCCGTAGCGGGCGTGCGTGCGCGCAATGGTTTCGATCGCGTCGCCGGCTTCCATGACGTCGGCGCCACCGCCGCCGTGCACGTGCAGGTCGATGAAGCCCGGCAGGATATAGGGCGCGTCGTTCTTCGCCGGATCGGTGGCCTCGCCCGTGATCGCGGTGATGCGTCCGTTCTCGAACGACAGCGTGCCGTGGATCCAGCCTTCAGGGGTGAGTATGTTTCCGCTCAGCATGAGAGTTTTCCGATGAGGCGCATCAAAGCGCGGTAGGACGTTTCGGTGACGTGCATGAGTGAGATTGCGGCGGCGTTGCGTTCCCGCGGGGCGCTCATTGGCGCAGCTCCGCAACGAAGTCGTAATAGCCGTCGCGGCAATAGGTGTCGGTCAGCTCGATGGCGCGCTGATCGGCGGAAAACCCCACGCGCGTGATGACGAGCAGCGCCGCGCGCGGCTCGACACCCATCAGCGCGGCGATCTCGCCCGTCGCGTTGACCGCGCGAAAGTGCTGCAGTGCGCGCACCACGGGCACGCGGCGCTGCTCCAGATACGAATACAGCGAACCGTCGATTGCTTCCGGGTCCGGCACGATCGATACGGGCAGCGCCGAATGCTCGACGGCCATCACGGTGCCGTCGGCGCGGCGCAGCCGGCGCAGGCTCGTGACCGAGGCGCCTGGCGAAAGGCCGAGCTGCACGATCTCTTCGCGGTGGGCGGGCCGTACCTCGCGCGCGAGCCACACCGAGTCGGGCGTAAAGCCGCGCTGCTCCATTTTCTTCGTGAAGCCCGTGAGGCGCGACAGCGGATCTTCCACACGCGGCGTAATGAAGCTGCCCGCGCCGCGCGCGCGCCGGATCAGCCCCTGCTCCACGAGCAATTCGATCGCCTTGCGTGCGGTGATGCGCGATACGCCGATGGCGTCCGACAGCGTGCGCTCCGAAGGCAATGCTTCGCCGGCAGACCACACGCCGCAGTGAATGGCCGTAGCAAGGTTGCGCGCCAGCTGCAGATAGAGCGGCGTCACATTGCGCGCATCGGGCATCAGGGCAGACCAACGGGTTTCCATGGACTTGGCGCCAGCGGTTGGACGATCGTGGGGGGCCGGACGGGTATGCTACGTGGCAATGCCGATTGGTCCGGTGCGAAAGCGAGCCCATTATATAACCACAATAAGACCAGTCAACAGATGATGACCTGTCGCGAGACGCCTAAAAATATCTTTAAAAATCAATATCTTACACGAACTGATAAGGCTTCGACCGGTGCTAATCCGGTATCAGGATTTACCCTGGAACGTGGCCGGCGAGCGCCACAATGGGACCAAAGTGGCATCAACACGTTATCTGACATAGCCCACCGTAGTACCGCAATAGGACCAACGTGTGACTTCGGCAGGAAAGATAGCGCGCACTCAAGCGATTCCCTAGCGTCTCAATTGAGCGACATCAAACCGGCGGCTTGCGATTCACAATTTCAAACAATCCCCACACGATGCGCGCGCAATAAAAAACGCCGCGGCTCTCGCCACGGCGTTCGGGTCCTGCTGGGCGCCTGCGTCGATGCAACGCAGGCAACCGCGACTCGAATGTTCCTTAGAACGACGGAACCATCGAGCCCTTGAATTCGTTCTTGATGAACTGGCGCACATCTTCCGACTGGTAGGCGGCAACCAGCTTCTTCACCCACGGCTTGTCCTTGTCCTGGGTGCGAACGGCGATCAGGTTCGCGTACGGGCTGTGGATGTCCTCGATGGCGACGGCATCCTTGGTCGGCTGCAGGCCGGCCGCGAGCGCGTAGTTCGTGTTGATCACGGCGGCGTCCACGTCGCCGAGCGCGCGCGGCAGTTGCGCGGCGTCCAGTTCGACGAGCTTGATCTTCTTCGGGTTTTCGGCGACGTCGAGCGGCGTCGCGTTGTTGCCGTTGATGCCCGCGCCAGCGCGCAGCTTGATCAAACCCTTGTTCTGCAGGAGCAGCAGCGCGCGGTTCTCGTTCGACGGGTCGTTCGGCACCGCGACCTTCGCGCCTTGCGGCAGATCGTTCAGCGACTTGAGCTTCTTCGAGTACACGCCGATGGGCGAGATGTACGTAAGGCCCGCATTCGTGAGCTTGTAGCCGCGCTGCTTGATCTGGCTGTCGAGGTACGGTCCGGTCTGGAAGCTGTTGGCGTCGAGGTCGCCGGCGTCGAGCGCGGCGTTCGGCTGCACATAGTCGTTGAATTCGATGACCTTGACGTTCAGACCTTCGCGCTTGGCGACCTTCTGGACGACGGCCCAGACCTGTGCGTCCGGACCCGCAACGGTGCCGACCCGGATGACCTGGTCGTCGGCGCGAGCGCCGAAGCTGACTGCGAGGGTGGTGGCGGCGACGCCGGCGAGGAGTGCTTTAATCAGATTTCTGCGCTGCATGGAGATGATGTTCCTGCGTGGTTTTGTTGTTGCTCCGGTCACGCGGCGTTGTGCGCCGTCCGCCGGACGATATAAATCGTCTCATATGGCGCCGGTTACCGGAAATAATGAATTCGCATACTGGTATGCCGGCGCGGCTTTGAGGCGTGCGCTGCGGCGTACGTTCACCACTCGCGGTGAGCGTGCGCGCAAGGCGTCCCTTAATCGGGATTCGAGCCGAGGAGGATCTTCAGATCGTGCAGCCAGGGCGTGACGCCCTGCCCGTCGCGCGCGAAGAGGCGCAGTTTGCCGGTGGTATCGAACACGTAGCTCGCGGCGGTGTGGTCCATCGTGTAGCTGTCCGGCGTGGTGCCGGGCACCTTCGCGTAGTACACGCGGAAGTCCTTCGCCACCTGCTTGAGCTGGTCCTCGTTGGCCGGGCGCAGCCCGATGAAGGTCGGATTGAACGCGGCCGCGTACTGGCCCAGGATCTGCGCGGTGTCGCGCTCGGGGTCGACGGTGACGAACAGCACCTGCACGCGCTTCGCCGCATCGGACCCCAGTTGCTGGAGCGCCTGCGAAAGCTCGGCCATGGTGGTCGGGCAAACGTCCGGGCAATGCGTGTAGCCGAAGAACAGCACGACCACCTTGCCCTTGAAGTCGGCGAGCGTACGGGTCTTGCCGCTCGTGTCGGGCAGCGCGAAGTCCTTGCCGAACTGCGTATTGCCGGTGATGTCGAGATTCGTGAACGACGGCGGCTGCTGGCCGCAGCCCTCCAGAACCAGCGTGCCGCCGAGTGCCCCTGCAGCGGCAAGCGTAACGACCGTGGCGCGCATGAAGCGCGCAAGCGTGCGGTGGGCCATAGCGTTACGCCCCGATGAGCGCATGCACGTAATGGTCGACGAGCAACGCCATGAACAACAGCGAGAGGTAGACGATCGAATAGCGGAAAGTCTTGCGGGCCAGTGCGTCCGAATACTCGACGTAGATCTTCCACGCGTAGGCGAGGAACACCGCGCCGAGCAGCACGGCCGAAGCCAGGTACAGCACGCCGCTCATGCCCGAGATATACGGCATCAGCGTGACCGCAAAGAGAATCACCGTGTAGAGCAGGATATGCAGACGCGTGTACTTCTCGCCGTGCGTGTTGGGCAGCATCGGCAGGCCGGCGTTTTCGTAGTCCTTGCGGCGGTAGAGCGCGAGCGCCCAGAAGTGCGGCGGCGTCCACACGAAAATGATCAGCACCAGAATCCAGGCGTCGCCGGGCACGTGGCCCGTGACGGCGGCCCAGCCGAGCGCCGGCGGCATGGCGCCCGAGGCGCCGCCGATCACGATGTTCTGCGGCGTAGCCGGCTTGAGCAGCAGCGTGTAGATGATCGCGTAGCCAATGAAGGTCGCGACCGTGAGCCACATGGTGAGCGGATTGGCGAACGTGTAAAGCACCCACATGCCGATGCCGCCGATCACCGCCGAGAAGATCAGGATCTGTATGCTCGTGATCTCGCCGCGCGCCGAAGGACGCCAGGCAGTGCGACGCATACGCGCATCCACCTTTTGCTCGACCAGACAGTTGATCGCGAAGGCCGCGCCGGCCGTGAGCCAGATGCCGACGGTGCCGCCGATCAGCTGTTTCCAGGGCACCATGCCCGGCACGGCGAGGAACATGCCGATGACGGCGCAAAACACGGCCAGTTGCGTGACGCGCGGCTTGGTGAGCGCGAGATATTGGGAAATCCGGCTACCGGGCGTCTGGGATAGGGTTGTACTTTCCATAGGGCGGGGTCACACCGCAGCGGTGTCGCGCGCAGGGAGAACGGCGCGGCCGGGGCGGCTACAAGCAATTCGAAAGTTTAGCACGACGACCAAAAGCAGCAGGATCGCCGCGCCACCGTTGTGCGCCACTGCCACGGGCAGCGGCCACTGCAGCACGATGTTGGAAAGCCCTGTCAGAAATTGGATCAAGATCACGATCATGATCCAGTTTGCCGGGCGTCGCAGCGAGGCATAGCGTCGCAACTTGAGGGCGAACCATACCAGATATGCGATCACGACGAACGCGAACGTGCGGTGCGTCCAGTGGATCGCGACAAGCGCGTCCTGCGTGATCACGTCGCCGTTGCCGTCCATGCCGAGGGCGCGCCAGAGGTGGAAGCCGTGATGGAAATCCATCGGCGGAATCCACGCGCCGTTGCAGGTCGGGAAGTCGGTGCAGGCGAGCACCGCGTAGTTCGTGCTCACCCAGCCGCCCAGCGCGATCTGCGCGACGAGCAGCACGAGCGCCGCCAGCGCGGCCACGCGCCAGCGCGCGGCGTCCGGTTCGTACGCGGGCAGCGGCGTCATGCGCGCGCCGAGCCACGCGAGCGAGCCGAGCAGCGTGAGGCCGAGCAAGAGGTGCGTCGTGACGATGATGGGCTGCAGCTTCATCGTCACCGTCCACGCGCCGAACACGCCCTGCACGAGGATCAGCCCGAGCAGCGCGGTGGGCCACCACGGCGACACGTGCAGCGGCAGGCGCTTGATGCGCGCGCGCCAGGCAATCGCCATCTGCGCAATGATCAGGACACCGATCGCCATGGCGAAATAACGGTGGATCATCTCGATCCACGCCTTCGTCATGCTCACGGGGCCGCTCGGCATGGCGAGATGCGCGGCGGCAATTTGCACATGCGCAATGAACGGCGACGACGTGCCATAGCAGCCCGGCCAGTCAGGGCAGCCGAGGCCCGAGTCGGTCAGGCGCGTAAAGCCGCCGAACATCACGAGGTCGAGCGTCATGAACGTCGTGAGCCACACGAGCTTGCGAAACTTGTTGTCGTCGGCCTTCACCCAGACCCACGAGAGCGGCAGCAACGCGATGCACAGGCCGATCAGGCCCAGCTCCAGGATAAACATCTCTCTTACTCTTCTCTGTCAGACTCGCGCTGCGCACCTTAACCGATGCGGGACCACTTGAGCAGTTTAGTGACGTCTTGTTTGATTTTCGACGGATCGGCATTTGCCGGGAATCGCATCATCAGGTTGCCGTTCGGATCGACCAGATAGATATGGTCGGTGTCTTTCGTCGTCTGCGTGGCGGGCAGCCACGCCGCGACGGCAACCGGATCGGCGCGCAGCATGCGCGTGTCCGCGTAGGCGCCCTTCACTTTCGCAGGGACGCTCGCGTCGTCGGTGCGCAGCCAGACCGTGACGACGCGCTCGCGCTCCGCGCCCTGTGTCGCGCGCACCTGGCGCATGAAGTACAGCTTCGTGGCGCACGCCTCGTCGCAGTCGCCGCCATTCACCGAGATCATCAGCCAACGGCCCTTGAGCGAGGCGAGCGGCACTTCATGGCCGTCGTCGCCCGTGACCATGAGCGCGTCGGGAATCGGCCGCTGCGGCTCGATGAGCGCGCCATAGCTCGTCGTGCCGCCCTTCGGCTTGATCACGTAGTACGTGAAGTACGAAATCGCGATGGGCGCGCCGCAGATCAGCGCGATGATGAGCAGCGTCCAGCGGCCACGCCGCTTGGCGTCCTTGTGCGCGTCCTTCTGCGCGGGCGAGGCGGCCGGCTGTGCGACCTGGGCGGAACGGGGAGATTGCGTCGACACTCTAGTGGAACCTCGCTTCTGTCGCTTTCAGTTGTCCATGTGCTGCGTGCGCAGCGCTGTTGTCCGGATCATATCGGACTGTACTGATTCGTCCGACGGATCATCAGGCGTCCTTCGCGCTGCCTGCGTTTTGCCTTCCGGGCGCTTCGGCGTGCTGTGTGGCTTCGCCTTCGGTGCGCTCTTTTGTCGCAGCGCTTTTCCCGGCTTTACGGGCCGCAAAGAGACCGAAGCCGAGTGCCGCGAGCGCCATGCCCCACCACTGAAGCATGTAGCCGTAGTTGCGCTCGACGTCGGTATCCGGCACCGGCCAGTCGCGCACGAGCCCATCCTTGAAGGCCGGCACGAAGCCGGTTTGCTGGATCACGAACGGTTGCAGCGGCAACCCGGTTTCCGCTGCGTAGGAAGCGACGCCGAGATTCTGCCGGATCTTCTGATGCGCTGCAGAGCCGCCCGCACCCAGCTCGAACGCGCGCGAGGCATCCGCGCGCGCAATGCCTTCCACGACGACCGGCCCCGGCGGCGTGACATAGGGCGCGATCGTGGCGCGGTCTGCAATGTTGCGTGGGAGCCAGCCGCGATTGACCAGCGCGTAGCCGCCGCCTTCGAGTTTAAGCGGCATCACGACATAAAAGCCCGGCTGGTCGTTATAGGGACGATTGTCGAGATACACCACGCGCTCGGGCAGGAAGGTGCCCGTCGCCCGTACGCGATGAAACTCGATGTCCTTCAGCGCGAGCGGTGTGGCACCCACCGGTTGCGGCGTAGACGATTCGTACTGCGTGATTTGCGCCTGCAGCGCTTCCTTCTGATGCGCGCGGTCGCGCTGCCAGAAGCCAAGCCGGATCGTCACGGCCATCACGATCAGGATAAGCAACGCGGGAACGAGCCGGAATTTCATTGGGCACGTCCGATGCGAAACATACAAGTGATCGAACCCCGCGCCGTGTGGCACGGTGCGATAATGAGACAGGCGTTTTCAGGCATGCCAAATTCCGTGAACTTCATGCACATACTCGTCCCCGTTGCGTTCGCGCTGATCATCGCGAGCATGATCTCCGCGCTCTACTTCATGATGCACGACCGGGGCCGCACCAAGCGGATGGTCTGGTCGCTCGCCACGCGCGTGGGTCTATCCATCTCGCTCTTTCTGTTCATCCTGTTCGCGCACTGGATGGGCTGGATTCAGTCCACCGGCATTCCTTACGGCCGCTGAGCGCAACTGGCCGTAACGGGACACCGCAGCGCAAACGCCATTCCGGAAAACACAAGGCGCCGCGCCGACGAGGTCGGGCGGCGCCTTATTGCATTCTCATCCCTTCTCTGGGCAAGCGCCGCGGCCTGCGCGGCGCGCCACCCGTCACAGCCAGTACACGACGACGTAGAGCCCGAGCCACACCACGTCAACGAAGTGCCAGTACCATGCCGCGCCTTCGAAGGCGAAGTGATGCTCGGCCGTGAAGTGACCGCGAATGAGCCGGATCATTACAACCGTGAGCATCGTGCCGCCCAGGAACACGTGGAAGCCGTGGAAGCCCGTGAGCAGGAAGAACGTCGAACCGTAGATGCCCGAAGCGAGCGTGAGGTTCAGTTCGCCGTACGCGTGGATGTACTCGAACGCCTGCAGGAACAGGAAGCACACGCCCAGCACGATCGTCGCGGCGAGCCAGGCAATGGCCTTCGAGCGATGGTTGTCGCGCAGCGCATGGTGCGAAACGGTGAGCGTCGCGCCCGAGGAGAGCAGCAGCGCCGTATTGATGGTCGGCACGGGCCACGGCGTCATCGAGCGAAAGTGCGAGACCAGTGCCGCAGGACCGGTGTTCGGCCAGACAGCCGAGAAGTCCGGCCAGATCAGCTTGTAGTCGAGGCTGCCAAGCTGATGCAGGGCAATCGCACGCGCGTAGAAGAGCGCACCGAAGAACGCGCCAAAGAACATCACTTCCGAGAAGATGAACCAGCTCATGCTCCAGCGGTACGACACGTCGACGCGCTTGCCGTACATGCCGCCCTCGGATTCGGCGATGGCGTCGCCGAACCAGTGCCACAGCGTGAAGAGCAGCCACAGCAGGCCGGCGAACACGCCGATCGGCCCCCACGACTCGCCGTTGATCCACGAAGCGAGCGAAGAGAGCATGACCAGAAGCCCAATGGACGCGCTGATCGGATGCCGCGACGGGTGCGGTACGAAGTAGTACGGGCTATCGTTTTGGCCGCTCATGCCTGTTTCTCCAATTTCCAGTTGCACCGGACATCGCCGGCTGCTTGTACCCGAGTGTGTCCTCGTTATTCACTGCATCGCGCGACGTTGCGCGCGCCAGGCTCAACCCACCACCGCGTGCACGATCAACAGCAGCACGACGATGAACAGCACGGCGCCGATGATGCCCGCGATGATCAACTGCACGGGGTGCAGGTTCGCGGCGTCGTCTTCGAGGTCGGCGCGTTTGCGCACGCCGAGAAAGGACCACGCCACCGCCTTCATCACCTGCAGGATGCCGCCCTTCTTCTTCGCCGGCCCTGCACCTGCCCCGCCGCGTTCGTCGCTCATGCGCCTTTCGCCTCCTGGCTTCGTTGCCAGAGCCTCATGCTCCCGCCGACTGTTTCGGCGGCGGCGGCACGGCCGGTTTGTTCAACTCGAAGAACGTGTACGACAGCGTGATCGTCTTCACGTCCTTCGGCAGCTTCGGGTCGATCACGAACACCACCGGCATGCGCTTCGTCTCGTTCGCCTTCAAGGTCTGCTGCGTGAAGCAAAAGCACTCGATCTTGCGGAAGTACTCCGTGGCCTGCTTCGGCGCGTAGCTCGGAATAGCCTGCGCGTCGATCGTGCGTCCTTCATTGTTCGAAATGTCGTACATCACCGTCATGACTTCGCCCGGATGCACGTCGAGGCTCGTTTGCTCCGGCTTGAAGCCAAGCAGCCCGCGTGCGTTCGCGTCGAACTCGACCGAGATCGTGCGCGTCATGTCCACCTGCGTGTTGCGAGCCTCGCGTTCCGTCGCGTCGCGCTGCACGAGGTTGTTGATGCCCGTGACCTGGCAGATCGCCCGATACATCGGCACCAGCGCAAAACCAAAACCGAACATCAACAGCGCCACGACGACGAGCTTGATGAGCATCGAACGGTTGAATGCGCGATCATTTCCAGCTTGCGTGGACATCGGACTTCCTCGAACGATCTTCCGGCAAACGCCTGCGCGTTAGTGGCCGGGGAAATACACCTGCTTGACGACGGCAGCCACAAAGAAGCCGACGACGACGGCCAGCAAAATCAGGCCGAGCCGCAGATTGCCCGCGCGGATCTGCTCAGGCGTGCGTCTTTTTTGTGGGTCCCGGGTCATACGTGCAGCGCGGTTGGCCGCGGCTTCTCCTTGCATCGTGAATCGCCTCTCATGCGTGCTTCGGTGAACACTGCGCGAAGACTGCGTGAAGACCGCGGGCTTCGTTCGCGTCCGGCTGTGCGCAGCCGGACGCGACAAACTCAATGGCTTACTCGACCGTCGGCGGATTCTCGAACGTGTGGAACGGCGCCGGGCTCGGCACGGTCCATTCGAGGCCCGTTGCGCCGTCCCACGGCTTGTCGCTGGCTTTCTCCAGTTCGCCGCCGCCGCGGTATGCAGGCAGCGCTACCGCGAACAGGAAGTACACCTGAGAAAGTCCGAAGCCGAAGGCGCCGATCGTGATCACCTGGTTCCAGTCCGTGAACTGGGCCGGATAGTCGGCATAGCGGCGCGGCATCCCGGCAAGGCCGACGAAGTGCATCGGCAGGAACGCGAGGTTGAAGAAGATCAGCGAGCACCAGAAGTGGATCTTGCCGCGCATCTCGTTGTACATCCAGCCGGTCCATTTTGGCGCCCAGTAGTACCACCCTGAGAACAACGCGAATAAGGACCCCGCCACCAGCACGTAATGGAAGTGCGCCACCACGAAGTATGTGCCGTGATACTGGATGTCGAGCGGCGCCATGGCGAGCATCAGGCCCGAGAGGCCGCCGAACGTGAACACGATCAGGAAGCCCACGGCCCACAGCATCGGCGTTTCGAAACTGAGCGAGCCGCGCCACATCGTGGCGACCCAGTTGAACACCTTCACGCCCGTGGGCACGGCGATCAGCATGGTCGCGTACATGAAGAACAGCTGGCCCGTGACCGGCATGCCGGTCGCGAACATGTGGTGCGCCCAGACCATGAACGAGAGGATCGCGATCGACGCCGTGGCGTACACCATCGAGCTATAGCCGAACAGCGGCTTGCGCGAGAACGCCGGAATGACCTGCGAGACAATCCCGAACGCCGGCAAGATCATGATGTAGACCTCGGGGTGCCCGAAGAACCAGAAGATGTGCTGGTACATGACCGGGTCGCCGCCGCCTGCCGCATTGAAGAAGCTCGTGCCGAAGTGGCGGTCGAACAGCAGCATCGTGATCGCGCCTGCGAGCACCGGCATCACGGCGATCAGCAGGTAGGCGGTGATGAGCCACGTCCACACGAACATCGGCATCTTCATGAGCGTCATGCCGGGCGCGCGCAGGTTCAGGATCGTCACGACGATGTTGATGCCGCCCATGATCGACGAGGCACCCATGATGTGCACCGCGAAGATCGCGAAGTCCATGCCCGGGCCCATCTGCGTGGAGAGCGGCGCGTAGAGCGTCCAGCCCGCGGCGGTCGCGCCGCCCGGCGAGAAGAACGAGCCGACCAGCAGGCACGCTGCGGCGGGCAGCAGCCAGAAGCTGAAGTTGTTCATGCGCGCGAACGCCATGTCCGAGGCGCCGATCTGCAGCGGAATCATCCAGTTCGCGAAGCCCACGAACGCCGGCATGATCGCGCCGAACACCATGATGAGGCCGTGCATCGTGGTGAGCTGGTTGAAGAACTCGGGCCGCATGATCTGCATGCCCGGCTCGAACAGCTCCGCACGAATGGCGAGCGCCATGACGCCGCCCGAAAGGAACATCACGAACGAGAAGAGCAGATACAGCGTTCCGATGTCCTTGTGGTTCGTCGCCAGCAGCCAGCGGCGCCAGCCGTGCGGCGTGGCGTGCGCGTGGTCGCCGTGCACGTGGCCGTGCCCTCCAGCTACATCGTGTCCGATGCTAGACATGTCTTATCTCCTGTCGATCGCCGCCTCACGCTGATGCGCTGACTGCGATCCCTTGCAAAATAATTGCGAAAGCGAATGGCTTTGCTTCTCTTGCTGCAGCGTTTGCCTGCTTTGTTATGTGCTCGCGCAGCGCTCGTCCTGCGTCTGTGCTGCTTGCCGTACTGGCGTGGCGACCGCTCAAGCCGCCGCGCTGATCTCCACCCGGCGCGCTTCCTTCGCATTCGCGCCGCCTGTGATCGTTTCCGGCTTCTTCAGAATGATGTGGTCTTCGGCAATCCCCGCCGCCTTCATCGCGTCGCGCACGGCTTGTGCGCGGCGCTTGGCGAGGTCCGCGTTCGTGCTGGCGTTGCCGCTGGCATCGGTATAGCCCGAGAGCGTGAATTTCGCGTCCGGGTGCGCCTTCGCGTAGTCGGCAGCGGCCTGGATGGCGTCCTTCGCGTCGGCGGGCAGCGTGCTCTTGCCCACTTCGAAGTACACGCTTGCCGGCAGCGCGGCCGCGCTCGGGGCCGCTGCGCCCGACGCCTGCTCGGCGCTGCTTGCCGCCGCCGCGCCGCTGGCCGCACTCGCTTCGGCTGCACCGCTGGCCGCGGCTGTTTCGCTCGCGCCGGCCGCACCCGCCGCGGCGGTATGGTCGCCACCTTCGGGCATCTTGCCGTTACGCGCGTCGGCCACCTGGCGCGGCTGCAGAATGTCGCCGGTGTGGTTGCCCCACGAGTTGCGCTCGAACGTGATGACCGAGGCGATCTCCACGTCGTTGAGCGTGGGCGCCCACGAAGGCATGGCGTTCTTGCCCTTCAGGACGATGCTCACGTGCTCGGCGATCGGGCCGTTGGCGACCTTGCTGCCGTCGAGCGCCGGGAACGCGCCCGCACCCTTGCCGGTGGGCTGATGGCATACCGCGCAGTTCGACGCATAGACCTTCTCGCCGCGCTCCTTGAGCTCGGCCAGCGTGTAGGTCTTGTTCGGGTCGTCGTTGGCGGCGGCCATCTTCGCCTTTTGCGTGTCGACCCACTTCGCGTAATCGTCTTCGGAGAGCACCTCGACCACGACCGGCATGAACGCGTGCTCCTTGCCGCACAGCTCGGTACAGAAGCCGCGATAGGTGCCGACCTTGTCGGCCTTGAACCACGTGTCGCGCACGAAGCCCGGAATCGCGTCCTGCTTCACGCCGAACGCGGGCACGTACCACGAGTGCACGACGTCGTTGGCGGTAGTAATGATGCGGATCTTCTTGTTCACCGGCACGACGAGCGGATTGTCGACTTCCTGCAGGTACGTATCGGTGATCGGCGCCCGGTTGTTCACCTCGGAGCGCGGCGTGCTGAGCGTGGAGAGGAAGTTGATGCCCTCGCCCGGCCCCTTCACGTAGTCGTAGCCCCACTTCCACTGGTAGCCCGTGACCTTCACGGTGAGGTCGGCGTTGGACGTGTCCTTCATCGCGACGACGGCCTTGGTGGCGGGCAGCGCCATCAGCACGACGATGATGAACGGCACCACCGTCCAGATGATTTCGACCGTGGTGCTCTCATGGAAGTGAGCGGCCTTGTGGCCCTTCGATTTACGGTGCGCGTAGATCGAATAGAACATGACGCCGAACACGCCGACGAAAATCACGGCGCATAAGAGCAGCATCATCATGTGGAGGCTGTAGAGCTCTTCGGCGATGCGCGTGACGGGCGGCTGAAAATTTATCTCGTTCACCGCAGGGCCGCCTGGGCTGTCTCCGACTGCGAGTGCCGCGCCGGCGACGAGGAATCCGCTGCACGCCAGCACGCCCTGGAGGGCTCGCTTGATTGTTTTCATAGCTTCCTTACCCATAATTTCCATTCAAACCCTCGACCCCGCAGGAAGGTTTTGCAACCAGGGCGCCCCCTGGGACGCTCATACCGCCAACCGGCAAACTCACGCGCCGCGCATTAACCCGCGCGCGCAAGCCATGCACGCAGTTCCCGCGCGAACTGCGCACGCCGATATTGCGGCAGATGCAACCCGACAGCGACCGCCTGACCGCGGGACACGAGACGCACCGGGTCGCGTGGGGTCGCGCCCGGCTCGACCCGGACCCAGCGGGGATTGAATTCGAACTGCGTGAGCGCGTCGGCGCTCATCTGTTCGATCACCAGCCGGTTCGGATAAAGCCTGATACGTTCGTAATCGACAGCATGGCGCGCATAAATGACAAAAGCGCCGCCTACTACCAACAGATCGATACCGGTAAACGGCAAAACCAGCCAGGCGCCGTGGATCAACAACAGAACGGCGATCGCGATGGAAACCAGCGCCAGCGAAACATAGAAGAACACGAATTGCCTGGGCGAAACCGAGCAGTTGCGCTTCATGGTCCAGTCTTTCAGGACCGGCTCCGGACTCGCCAGCAGATCAGGCGCCTGCATCGCTCGCTTCCCCCACGTGCAACTTCGCCAGACTATCGCCGCGTTGCGCCTCGCACAACTACGGGAACATCTGGACTTGCCACAATGGATTTTGGGGACCCTTCCGTGCAGCAAACTGACGCATTATAGGCGCGATCCCCAGCCCTCACAAGCAAGGCTCAATCGCCAGCAAATCCATATCAGACGGGCTTCACAGCGATTTTTCAAGCTTTTCCACGGGGCTTTTCAGGCGCTAATTTCAGGCATAACGAAAGCCCCCTTACCACGTTACCGATTCCTTGCGGGACCCCGGCCGATGTCCTCGATGCGCACGATGCCATGGCCTTCGGCGGTCATGCGCGGCACGGCCTTCCAGGCATGCCCGTAGATGATCTCGAAGGTCAGCGGGATCGTGCCCGCGTGCGGTCCATCCGTACGGCGGCGCGCCTCGAGCGCGGCCACGAGCGCACGGTGCAGGCGCCGCGCGCAGTGCGTACCGCCGTTTTCCCCTTCGTGCTCACCGTTGCGCTCGAACGGATACGCGCCCCAACGGCGCACATCGGCGAGCAGCTTCTCCGGCGTCTTATAGGTAATGGTCAGCGTTTCCTGATCCATCACCGGAATCTCGAAGCCGTTCTCGACGAGCATGTCGCCAAGATCGTGCATGTCGACAAAATCGATCACGTGCGCGCGCGTCGGCACGCCATGCGCGGCTTCGACCTCGGCGTACGCGCCACGCAGCTCCTTGAGCGTGTCGGGCCCGAGCGTGCTGAACATCAGCAGGCCGTTGACCTTGAGCACGCGCTGCCACTCCCCGAACACGAGGTCGGGGCGCGGATGCCAATGCAGTGCGAGATTCGACCACAGCAGCTCGAACGCGTCATGCGCGAACGGCAGCGCCGCAAAGTCGGCCTGCGCAACACGCGGACCGCGCGAACCGAGCGCACGTCCAACCGATGCGGGCAGAAACCGCCGCCAGCTCGTGTCGGGGGCGTCGTGCTCGCGGGCGCGGCGCAGCATGGCGAGGGAAAGATCGGTGCCGAACACGGGCGCTTCGGGAAAGCGCTCGCGCAGGCCGGGCAGATCGTCGCCCTGGCCACACGCGATGTCGAGCACGGCCGCGGGGTTCACCTTGATGTATTCGAGGCGCTCGCGCATGCGTTGCGCGATTTCACGCGGCAGGAAGGCAACGTCGTCGAAAGTCGCCGCGCGGCGATCGAAGATGCGCCGCAGGTGCCGGGTGTCATAGTCCGGACGGCCAGTTCTTGCGGGAGACGGGGACATGTCGGTCGTATTGGCGAAGTCTGCGAAGTATACTCGCTCACTCCTTTCCTTTCAGTCACGCGAGCCCGCTGCCCGGGCCGTCCTTCGATGCCGCCGCGCCCTATTTCACGTGAGCCACGCCATGCACCGCGTGTCACGCCGACCGCTTCGGACCACGCTGCGCACCGCATTCGTCAAGCGGGCATGGCGTGCGTCTCGCGCGCCTGTCGAAAGGCGCGGGCGCTGCCGTCACGGCTTGCCCACTTCGTGCTGCCCAATCTGTGCCCATTATGCGGCAATTTGACGCGAGCCACGCTCTGTGTGTGTTGCGATGCGGCGTACTGGAACGAGCCGCGCCTGCGCTGCACGGTCTGCGCCATGCCGCTCGCGGGCAGGCGCGGTGCGGCGGCGCGGAAACGCTACCGCTGCGAGGCCTGCGTCGACGCGCCGCCCGCATTCGACGCGACGCTCGCGCTGGCCGACTATCGCGCGCCGCTCGACCTGCTCGCGCGGGGCCTGAAGTTTCGCGCGCGCCTCGCGCTCGGTGAGGAATTCGCGCGACGCCTCGCACTGGCCGCTCAGGATATGGCTGACGAACACGGCATGCCGGAGATCGTCGTGCCGGTGCCACTCTCGCGCGAACGCCTGATCGAGCGCGGCTACAACCAGGCCTGGCAGATCGCGCGGCCGCTGGCACGACGCCTCGGCACGCACGCTGACGCCACGCTCGTACGACGCATTCTGCATACGGCGCCGCAATCGAAGCTCGACCGCGAGACGCGCCGCCGCAATGTCGGCCGGGCGTTCGCGCTCACGCGACCGCTTGGCGGCCAGCATGTGGGCGTGGTCGACGACGTGATGACCTCGGGCGCGACGCTCGACGCGCTCGCACGCACGCTCAAGGCCGCCGGCGCGCGGCGCGTGACGAATTTCGTCGCGCTGCGCACGCCGAAAGACTGATCGGCCTCACACTATTCAAGACATCGAGAGAGTTTCATCGTCATGTTCAACGTCGTTCTCGTCGAACCCGAAATTCCGCCGAACACCGGCAACGTGATCCGCCTGTGCGCGAACACCGGGGCGCGGCTGCATCTGATCGAGCCGCTCGGCTTCCCCCTCGACGACGCGAAAATGCGCCGCGCGGGCCTCGATTACCACGAGTACGCGCAGATGCACGTGCATAGCGATTGGGACGCCTTCATCGCGAAGGAAACACCTGACCCGTCGCGCATGTTCGCGTTCACGACGCGCGGCTCGGGCCGCTTTCATTCGCACACCTTCCAGCCGGGCGACTGGTTCGTGTTCGGCGCAGAAACGCGCGGCCTGCCCGATGCGGTGCTCGATCGCTTCGAGACGCCGCAGCGCGTACGTCTACCGATGCGGCCGGGCAATCGCAGCCTGAATCTCTCGAACACGGTCGCGATCGTGGTGTTCGAAGCCTGGCGTCAGGCCGGGTTCGAAGGGGGCGAATAAGCTCCCTGCGGCATTAGGCTTTGCCGCGCGCCGCGAGTTCGTCCTCGTAGCGCGCGAGCATTGCGTTATCGAAGCACGCGAAGATCACATGCTCGAGTGCGGGGATTTTCGGTAATTCGTCGATCACGGTTGCGACGGCAATCTTCACCGCCTCGTCGGCGGGAAAACGGTAGATGCCGCAACTGATTGCCGGAAACGCGATGCTCGTCACCCCCGCCTCGCGCGCGCAGTCGAGCGAGCGCCGGTAGCACGAAGCCAGCCGATACGCTTCGTCACGGCCGCCGCCATACCAGACGGGGCCCACGGTGTGGATCACGAATTTCGCGGGAAGGCGATAGCCGCCTGTGATTTTGGCGTCGCCGGTCGGGCAGCCGTTCAGCGTCTCGCACTCGCGCAGCAGGTCCGGCCCGGCGGCGCGATGAATCGCGCCATCCACGCCGCCGCCGCCGAGCAGCGACTCGTTCGCGGCGTTGACGATCGCATCGACCTTCAACGTGGTGATGTCGACGGCCTGCGCCTCGATGCGGCAGGTTCCGATGATCAGCATACGGTCCTCCTTACGCTCATGACCTGGCGCAGCAGGACCGAAGCGCCCTACTCCGCCTTCGCGTCGCGCCGGAGCAGCGCGCTCACGGCGTCGCGCGGCGTGACGCCGTCGAACAGCACGGCGCATACCGCCTGGGTAATCGGCATGTCGATGCCATGCGCGCGCGCGAGCGCCAGCACGGCCTGCGCACAGCGTACGCCTTCGGCCACATGGCCGAGTGCGCCGAGAATGTCGTCGAGCGTGCGGCCGCTCGCGAGTTGCTTGCCCACGGTACGGTTGCGCGAGAGATCGCCCGTGGCCGTGAGAATGAGGTCGCCGAGGCCGGTGAGCCCCGTGAAGGTTTCCGCGCGCCCGCCGAGCGTGACGCCTAGGCGCGTCATTTCCGCGAGGCCGCGCGTGATGAGCGCGGCGCGTGCGTTCAGGCCGAGGCCCAGGCCATCGGCAATGCCGGTCGCGATCGCCAGCACGTTCTTGACCGCGCCGCCCACCTCGACGCCAACCACGTCGTCGCCGGTATAGATGCGCATCGCGCGGTGATGGAACGCGGCGAGCGTGCGCTCGCGGCAGTCGGCGGAGGTGCTCGCCACCGTCAACGCGACGGGCAGACCCTCGCCCACTTCGCGCGCGAAGCTCGGCCCCGAAAGCACGCCGTTGCTCGCGTGGCCGGGCAATTCGGCCGCCACGACCTGATGCGGCATCAGTTGCGATTCGGCTTCGAAGCCCTTGCAGAGCCAGACGAAGTGCGCAGGCACGCGACCCATGTCGCGCAGCGTGCAGAGCATGCCGCGCAGGCCCGCCACGGGCGTGGCGAGCACGACGAGATCCGCCTCGCCCGAAGCATGGTCGAGCGCGGCGGCGAGATCCGTTTCGTATTGGAGAGACTTGGGCAGCGCGACGCCCGCCAGGTAGCGGGCGTTTTCATGCGTCTTGCGCAAGGTGTCGACGAGCGCGCCATCGCGCGCCCACAACAGCGTCTGATGCGCCTGGGCGAGATGCCCTGCCAGCGCGGTGCCCCACGCTCCGGCGCCGAGAACGGCGATGTTCATTCCGATACTCCGCACCGGTAGTTCGTGGAAACGATCAACGTACGCTTTAGTGCGTCGCGCTGCTCGCGCCGTCTTGCTGGGCGAGTTGCTGCAGGCGTTGCTCGTAGAGCGCCTGGAAGTTGATCTCGGCCAGGTGGATCGGCGGGAAGCCCGCGCGCGTGATCGCGTCGGCGATGTTCGAGCGCAGGTACGGGAACAGAATGGTCGGGCAGGCGATGCCGACGAGCGGATCGACCTGTTCGGCCGGGATGTTGCGGATGTCGAAAATGCCGGCTTGCTTGGCTTCGATCAGGAACGCAACCTTGTCCTTGACCTTGGCCGTGACGGTGCCGGTGACGATGATCTCGAACACCGTATCGGCCAGGCGCTCGGCCTTGACGTCGACTTCCACTTCGACCGAAGGCATGTCCTGCTCAAGGAAGATGGCCGGCGAATTCGGCTGCTCGAGCGACATGTCCTTGAGGTAGATGCGCTGGATATTGAAGAACGGCTGGTTGTTCTCGTCAGACATGGTGTATGGCTTCCCTGATTGAATGGATCGCGGCGGCATTATCGCGGCATCTCGAAGTCCCGAAAATGCGCCGCACTACGGCAATGAACGGCAACAGGCCCGCGCAAGCCTCACTGGCTCGCGCGGGCCGAAACCCTGCGTCGCTACGTCACGCTGCGCAGCCCGCCTGCGGACCGAGGCCGCAGGGCTATCGGGCTGCAATGCGGGCTGCAAATCAGGCTATGAACCCGCCTCTACCTCAGGCGGCTTCGAGCAGCGGCATCAAGCCGCCCGCACGGTCGAGCGCGGAGAGGTCATCGTAACCGCCCACGTGCGTCTCGCCGATGAAAACCTGCGGCACGGTACGCCGGCCGGTGCGCGTCATCATCTCTTCGCGCCGCGCCGGGTCCCGGTCGATCAGCACTTTCTCGATGTGTTCGACGCCGCGCGACTTTAAAAGACGCTCGGCCATCTGGCAATACGGACACACCTGGGTGCTGTACATGACCACTTTGCTCACTTCGAACCTCCTTGTTTCACGACCGGCATTCCGGCCTGCTGCCAGGCGTTCACGCCGCCGTCCAGCACATGGACCTCGGCAAAACCGGCGTCCTTCACCAGGCGCAGCGCCTTGTGCGACTGCTGGCCCGTCTGGCAGACCAGCAACACCGGGTTGCTCTTGTTCTTCACGAGCTGGCCGATTTTCGTCTCGAGCTCGCCAAATTCAACCTGGCGCGCCGACGGCAGATGGCCCTTCGCGAATTCACCCGCGGGACGCAGGTCGACCACCACCGCATTGCGGCGGTTGATAAGCTGCGTCGCCTCGGCGGTCGAAACGCCGCCGCGGCCGCCGCGCTTGAGCGTCGGCCACAGGAGCAACCCTCCTGAGATGAGGACGATCGCGATGAGTACAAGGTTGATGTAATTGGTGAAGAACGTCACGGAGGGTCCGCCGGAAAAAGGGAAAATCGGAGAAATCGTGCGAAATCGGATTCGGGCAATCCGCTCATTATAAAATAACCGTTTGTCGCAGGGTTACCGCCCCCCAGCCCGGGCGTGCAGCCCAACGGACTGGACTGCCGCCACGGCGTTGCGTCTCCCGTCCCCGATTACCGCTTCCTTCACTACCGACCGGCATCCTCATGTACAAACTCGTACTCATCCGCCACGGCGAATCGACGTGGAACAAGGAAAACCGCTTCACCGGCTGGGTGGACGTCGACCTCACCGAGCAGGGCAACCGCGAAGCGCAGCAGGCAGGCCAGCTGCTCAAGGAGTCCGGCTACACGTTCGACATCGCCTATACCTCGGTGCTCAAGCGCGCGATCCGCACGCTCTGGCACGTGCAGGACCAGATGGACCAGATGTACCTGCCCGTGGTCCACTCGTGGCGCCTGAACGAGCGCCACTACGGCGCGCTTTCGGGTCTGAACAAGGCCGAAACGGCCGCGAAGTTCGGCGACGAGCAGGTGCTGGTCTGGCGCCGCAGCTACGACACGCCGCCGCCCGCGCTCGAGCCGACCGACTCGCGCACGGCGTACAACGACCCGCGCTACGCCAAGGTGCCGCGCGAGGAACTGCCGCTCACCGAGTGCCTGAAGGACACGGTCGCGCGCGTGCTGCCGATCTGGAACGAGTCGATCGCACCGGCCATCAAGGCAGGCAAGAAGGTGGTGATCGCCGCGCACGGCAACTCGATCCGCGCGCTCGTGAAGTACCTCGACAACATCTCGGACGACGACATCGTCGGGCTGAACATTCCGAACGGCGTGCCGCTCGTGTATGAGCTGGACGAGAACCTCAAGCCCATCACGCACTACTATCTGGGCGACGCCGAAGCCATCGCGAAGGCGCAGGCCGCCGTGGCGAACCAGGGCAAGAAGGCGGGCTAAGGGTCCGCGTTTCCCCGCATCGGCCTCATCGTGGCGATGCCTGGCCGTGCCTGGTTCACGGGCCTGGTCTATTCAGGCAGCCGCCGGTCCATCGGATCGGCGGTCCCCCCGCGATTGGTTGCACATTCCCCTTTTCCGCTTTTTGGGTCCTGGCTGGCAAGATTGTCAGCGCCCTGCCAGCACCGCGCCAGAACCGTAACAGGACCGCATTAACGGCACACGGTTTGCGAACCAGGCGTCGGCCGCACTGTCTTAGTCCCATCGTACGCGCCTTATACACAGCCACGGCGGGTGTGCAGTTATACTTGTCCGTCGCTTTTCCAATAGACGCTGCCACGCGCCTTATCGACCGCACGCAACATACTCTATGCGAAAGAACCTGAAAAACATCGGCCTGATCGCCGCTGGCCTCGCGACCGGCGTATTTGCCACCCTGCAGATTTCCGCCGAGGCGCAGCAAACCCAGCAGACGGTCGTCGAACCGCTGCCGCTCGACCAGCTGCGGCTCTTCGCCGAAGTGTTCGGTCAAATCAAGCATGAGTACGTCACGCCAGTCGACGACAAGAAGCTTCTCACCGCCGCCATCAAGGGCATGGTGTCGAGCCTCGACCCGCACTCGTCGTATCTCGACAAGACCGACTATCAGGAGCTCCAGGAGCAGACCAAGGGTCGCTTCGCGGGCCTTGGCATCGAAATCTCGTCGGAAGACGGGCTGATCAAGGTCATCTCGCCGATCGAAGACACGCCCGCGTACCGCGCCGGCATCCGTCCGGGCGACCTCATCACGCGTATCAACGACAAGCCGGTGCGCGGCATGACGCTCGACCAGGCCGTCAAGCAGATGCGCGGCGACCCGGGCACCAAGGTCACGCTCACGATCTTCCGCAAGACCGACGACCGCACCTTCCCGCTCACCATCACGCGCGCCATCATCAAGGTGCAGAGCGTGAAGTCGAAGATCCTGCAGCCGGGCTACGCGTATATCCGCATCACGAGCTTCCAGGAGCGCACGGTCCCCGACCTCGCGCAGAAGCTGCAGGATATCGCGCGCCAGGAGCCTAACCTCAAGGGCATCATCCTCGACCTGCGCAACAACGGCGGCGGCTTGCTGCAAAGCGCCGTGGGCGTGGCGGGCGCGTTCCTGCCGCCGGACTCGGTCGTCGTTTCGACGAATGGCCAGATCCCGGACTCGAAGCAGGTCTACCGCGACACCTACGAGAACTACCGCCTGCCGTCGTTCGATGGCGACCCGCTCAAGGGCGAGGCGGCCGAGTTCAAGACCGTGCCGATGATCGTGCTGACCAACGCGTACTCGGCCTCGGCATCGGAAATCGTGGCGGGCGCGCTGCAAGACTCGAAGCGTGCGCTCATCGTCGGCAAGACGACGTTCGGCAAGGGCTCGGTGCAGACCGTGCGCCCGATGACGGCCGATACGGCGCTGCGCCTGACCACGGCGTACTACTACACGCCGAGCGGCCGCTCGATCCAGAACAAGGGCATCCGTCCTGACATCGCGGTCGACCAGTACTCCGACGGCGATCCGGACGACGCACTCGTCACGCGCGAAGTGGATTACCAGAACCACCTCGCCAACACGCAGGATCCGGACGAGAAGAAGGAGCAGGAAGTGCGCGAGCAGGAGCGCATGGACATGCTGCGTCAACTCGAAGAGCAGAACGACAAGAAGACGCCGGAGCAGCGCCAGAAGGATCGCGAGCGCAAGCCGGTCGAGTTCGGCTCTACCGACGACTTCATGCTCCAGCAGGCGCTGAACAAGCTCCAGGGCAAGGCGGTGACCGAGTCGAAGTCGCCGATGGAGCGCCGCCTCGCGCAGCAGAAGCCGCCGACCTCGGCTTCCGCGCCGATCGCCGTGAAGCCGGCCACGCTCATCATGGCGCCGGCTCCGGGCTCCGCTGCCGCGCCGGCCTCCGCTCCGGCTCCGGCCAAGTAACACGCTGTCCCCGCCTCGCGACCGGCGCGTCTTGTGCGCCGGTCGCGGGGCCGCCCCTCCTTCAGCCGCTGGCGTCGTTACAATAACGGCACGGTATTTCCCCGGCGCGCGCTTCCCCATTCAGGGCCATTCAGGCTCTCGAGGTCCATCGCAGCGCCATCGAGCAAGCGCATCGCGATGAACGACGACCAACTCCTTCGCTATTCCCGCCATATCCTCGTCGACGAGATCGGCATCGAGGCGCAGCAGCGCTTTCTCGACGCGCATGCGATCGTCGTGGGCGCGGGTGGCCTCGGCTCGCCGGCGGCGATGTATCTCGCGGCCTCGGGCGTGGGCACGCTCACGCTCGTCGACAACGACACCGTCGATCTCACCAACCTGCAGCGGCAGATCATGCACGAGACGGCGTCGGTGGGCCGCGCGAAGGTCGAGTCGGGCCGCGATGCCATCGCGCGCCTGAATCCCGAGGTGAAGCTGAACGCGCTGCAAACGCGCATCGACGATGCGTGGCTCGATACGCACGTGCCGGGCGCGACGGTCGTGCTCGACTGCACCGACAACTTCGCCACGCGCCATGCGATCAACCGCGCGTGCGTGAAGCACGGCGTGCCGCTCGTCTCGGGCGCGGCGCTGCGCTTCGACGGCCAGATCAGCACGTTCGACTTTCGCGACGACGCCTCGCCGTGCTACGCGTGCGTGTTTCCCGAAGATCAACCCTTCGAGGAAGTGGCGTGTTCGACGATGGGTGTGTTCGCGCCTACGGTGGGCATCATCGGCGCGATGCAGGCGGCCGAGGCGCTACGCGTGATTGGCGGCATCGGCGCGCCGCTCGTCGGGCGGCTCATGATGCTCGACTCGCTGCGCATGGAGTGGAACACGATGCGTGTGGCGCGCCAGCCGGATTGCCCGGTGTGCGGCGAGCGGCACCGGCACGCTTGAAGCGCTCAAGAGCCAGGACACAAAAAAGCCCCGGACATGCCGGGGCTTTTTGCATTTGCGCGTCCGTGCGCGTACGTGCAGATCTTCAGGCTTGCGCCACACGCAGCAGCGCCGCCTGCAGCTCCTCGGGCTCGTAGGCGGCCAGCACTTCCGACACCGGCTTTTCGAGCGTCTTGAGTTGCGAGCGCAGGATCTCCTGCTTCACCACGAGCAGCTGGCTCGGATGCATCGAAAACTCGGTGAGCCCCATGCCGAGCAGCAAGCGCGTGAACGCGGGGTCCCCCGCCATTTCTCCGCACACCGAAACCGGCACGCCTGCGCGCTTCGCCTCGCGCAGCGTATGCGCGATCAGCTGCAGCACGGCCGGATGCAGCGGGTCGTACAGGTCGGCCACCGCGTTGTCGGCCCGGTCGATGGCAAGCGCGTACTGGATCAGGTCGTTGGTGCCGATCGAGAGAAAATCGAGACGGCGCAGGAACATCGGCAGTGCGAGCGCCGCCGCCGGAATCTCGATCATCGCACCGACCTGGATGTTGGGATCGTAGGCGAACCCGGCGTCGTCGAGCTGGCGCTTCGCCTCGCGGATCAGATCGAGCGTCTGATCGATCTGCTGCGCGTGCGCGAGCATCGGAATCAGGATCTTGACCGAGCCGAACGCCGAAGCGCGCAGGATGGCGCGCAACTGTGTGAGGAACATCTGCGGCTCGGAAAGACTCCAGCGGATCGCACGCAGCCCGAGCGCGGGGTTCGCGGCCGTCTCAAAGCCGTCGCTGCCGCCCATGGCGTCGAGCGGTTTGTCCGCGCCCACGTCGATCGTGCGGATCGTCACGGGCAGCCCGTTCATGAGTTCCACCGCGCGGCGGTAGGCCGCGAACTGCTCGTCCTCCTCCGGCAAGTGGTTCTTGTGGTTCATGAACAGGAACTCGGTGCGAAAAAGGCCCACGCCCGTCGCGCCCGAGTCGAGCGCGGCCTGCGCGTCGTCGGGTAGTTCGATGTTCGCGTAGAGCTGGATCTTCGCGCCGCACAGCGTTTGCGTGGGCGAGAACTTCAGGCGCTGGAGCTTGCGCCGCTCGAGCGCCATCTCGCTTTGCCGGTAGGTGTACTCCTCCAGCACGATGGGCGCGGGATCGACGATCACGACGCCATGATCACCATCGACGATGATGAGATCGTCCTGACGGATCAGCGCGCTCGCCTGCTGCATGCCCACGGCCGCCGGAATGCCCAGACTGCGCGCGACGATGGCCGTGTGCGAGGTGCGCCCGCCCAGATCGGTGACGAAGCCCTGGAACGTTTGCCCCTTGAACTGCAGCATGTCGGCAGGCGCGATGTCGTGCGCGACGACGATCATCTCGTCGCAGCCGCCGTGCAGCGACGGGGGCATCGCGCCCGCGAGCGACTTCAGCACGCGCTCCACGACCTGTTCGATATCGGCCTTGCGCTCGCGCAGGTATTCGTCCTCGACGTCGTCGAAGTGGCGCGAGAGGCGTTCGAGCTGTTCGGTAAGCGCCCACTCCACATTGAAGCGGCGCGTGCGGATGAGGTCGATGGTCTCCTGCACGAGCATGACGTCGTTCAGGATCATGAGGTGAACGCCGATGAACGCGCCCATCTCGGAAGGGGCGTCGGCGGCGAGGTCGGCGCGCAGCGTGTCGAGCTCGTGCTCGACGGCCTTGAGCGCCACGCGAAAGCGCTCGATTTCGTCTTCGATCTGCGCGGGCTCGATGAGGTAGTGGTCGACGTCGAGCGCAGCCGGGGCGATCAGATACGCTCGCCCGATGGCAATACCGCGTGATACGGGAATTCCATGCAGCGTGAACGGCACGCGCACCTCCTCTGGTTATTTGATGCTGCGGCAAACCGCTGCAATGCGCTCTCTCAGACCCCGGCGATGATTATAAATTCCGGCGCGCCCAAATGTGGCCATGCGTACCTGTTCGCGCCTTTCCGCGGCATTTTGCTGCAGTGCCCGGCGCACCAACGAAAACGCCGCGGCGAACCGCGGCGTTTCGAGCAAGGTGCAACGATCGTGCGCGTCTTACTGACCTTCGCCAAACTTATCGGCGATCAGCTTGAGCAGCGCGCTCATGGCGTCGGCCTCGTCCGGGCCTTCGGTTTCGATCATCACCGTACTGCCGATACCTGCCGCCAGCATCATGACCCCCATGATGCTCTTGGCGTTGATGCGGCGGCCGTTGCGGCTCATCCAGATTTCCGACTGATAGTTGCCTGCGAGCTGCGTCAGCTTCGCCGACGCCCGCGCGTGCAGGCCGAGTTTATTCACGATGGTCGTTTCTTGTTGCAGCATAGGTCGATCCGGACGCAGTGTGTGGAAGTGTGACTGGGGTCTTTCGGTGTGCCTTGTTTTTTTCGCTTCGGTGCCGCGCCGCCGGTTCAGGCGGTGCCGGCCGGCCTCAATACGCCCGCCGCGACGCCGCCTGTGCAAGCCGCGCCCAACGTTGCGGCGGCCGATTGGCTTGCCCCTTGGCCTGCGGGCTGATTTGCGGCGTGCTTTGTCGTGTCGGCAGCGCTTTCGGCGCAGGGCGTGGGCGGACAGCCGCATTCGCTCGCCGCTGCCGCAACGGGCGGCATGGTCGGCCCGATGGTCTGGACGCCCTTGCTCGCGCCAGCAAGCGCTTTTTCGACGAGCGTGTCGAGCGGCGTCGCACGGTAGCACACGGCACGCACCAGCATCGGCAAATTCACGCCGGCCAGCACGCGCACCTCGGGCACCGTGGCGAGGCGTGCCGCAATGTTCGACGGTGTGGCGCCGAACATGTCGGTCAACACGAGCGCGCCGTTGTCTTCGCGCAAGCGCTCGATCTCCGAATTGGCCTTGGCGACCACCTCGGCCGGGTCGCTGTCGGGGAGCACGTCGAGCGCGCCGATACGTGCCGGACAACCGCCATAGATATGCGCGATGCACTCGCGTAGCGCGGTGGCGAGCGGTGCGTGCGCAATGATCAGAATCCCTGCCATGTCAGCTTGACTGCAAAAAACGGCTCAGGTTGATGCCCGGACGACTTGTCGATCGCGTCCTGCCAGCGCCGAACCTGCGGCCAGCCGTGGGCTCGCAGGGTCGGAACACGCGCCGCGCGGCAGCCAGATCGTCTGTGTGACGCCGGCTTGCCAGCCCGGAACGCGGGCTCGCGGCATTGTAGCAGGGTCATTTTCGCGCACACGAGGCGGTTTTGCTCACAGCGGCGACAGATGTCGCGCGCTGTTCACAAGCGCCGGGCGCGTGCGCAACCTTTCGTGGTCCGAAACTGCCCGCCAGTCGAGGTCTTGTTGGAGCGCCCGCCCTGCAAGGCGCCCACAGCGCGCAGATGCCGCCATACATGCGGCTTTCAAGCCCGCATTCCAGGTGCGGGATTCAAATGCGCTCTGGCCAACGTTTGGGAGCGCGAGTCAGCGGAGCCAACCCGGTAGACGCCATTCAGGCCGCGGCACGCTCCAGCGCGTCGATAAACATGGCGGCCACGTCGAAGCCCGTCTGCTCCATGATTTCGCGGAAACACGTCGGGCTCGTGACATTGACCTCGGTGAGCCAGTCGCCGATGGCATCGAGCCCTACGAGCAGCAGACCGCGTGCCGCGAGCGTCGGGCCGAGCGCCTTCGCGATCTCCAGGTCGCGCGCCGTGAGCGGTTGCGCGACGCCCAGTCCGCCCGCCGCCAGATTGCCGCGCACTTCATTGCCCTGAGGAATGCGCGCAAGCGAATACGGCACCGGCTCGCCGCCGATCAGCAGAATGCGCTTGTCGCCGGCCTTGATCTCGGGGATGAACTTCTGCGCCATCACACTGCGCGCGCCGTCGTGGCTCAGCATCTCGATGATCGAGCCGAGGTTCATGCCGTCCGCCTTCACGCGGAACACGCCCATGCCGCCCATGCCGTCGAGCGGCTTCAGGATCACGTCCTGATGCGCTTCGTGGAACTTGCGCAGACGCGCCGCGCTGCGCGTGACGAGCGTGGGCGCGACGAATTGCGGAAATTCGCCGATGGCGAGCTTTTCCGAATGATCGCGAATCGACTGCGGCTTGTTGAAGATCTTCGCGCCCGAGCGCTCGGCGATCTCCAGCAGCCACGTGGACGTCACGTACTCCATGTCGAACGGCGGGTCCTTGCGCATGACGACGGCGTCAAAGCCCGTGAGCGCGCGCGAATCGGGCGAATCCTTGAACCACGTTTCACGATGCAGGTCCGCCGTATCGCCGACGATCTCGAAGCGCCGCACGTCGGCTTCGACCTGGCCGTTCACCCATGCGAGGTGCTGCGGCTCGCACGCGAAGAGCGTGTGGCCGCGCTTCGCGGCCTCGGCCATCATCGCGTAGGTCGAGTCCTTGTAGATCTTGAACCGTTCGAGCGGATCGGCGATGAAGAGAATGTCCATATCGTCCCTGCGTTGTCCCTGGTGTCATGACGGCAACGCCCGCACGGGGCGGGCGCTGCGTTGAATTGTCCGAATAATGACGGACGCGGTGTGGGTGCCGGTCAGACCTGGATCGCCTCGGGGTCGGTCTTCTCCAGCTCGACCGAGGCCGCCAGCAAGCCGAGCCGCGCCACCACGCCGTACATGTAAAAGCGGTTCGGCGGCGCCGCACCCGCTTTCGCGCGCGTGTCGGGCAGCGCCGTGTGCTCGAAGCCGAGCGGCACGAAATGCATGCCCGGCGCGTTCAGGTTCTGGTCGCGCTCGCGGCTGCCGTGCGCGCGGTAGAAGCCGCCCACCACGTAGCGGTCGATCATGTACACGACCGGCTCGGCCACTTCGTCGCCGATATGCTCGAACGTGTAGACGCCTTCCTGCACGATCACGTCGTGCACTTCGAGCCCGTCCTTCGTGGCCGACATCTTCGCACGTTCGCGCTTCGTGAGTGCGGCGACCTCCGAGGCGTCGTGCACCGTCATCACGCCGCGGCCGTCCGTGCCGGCATCGGATTTGATGACGACGTAGGGCTTTTCGGTGATGCCGTACTCGCGATACTTCTTCGCGATCTTCTTGAGCACGACGTCGATGGCGGTGGCGAGCTGCTCTTCGCCCGTGCGCGCCTCGAAGTCCACGCCTTCCACGTGCGCGAAGTACGGATTGATCATCCACGGGTCCACGCCCACCATCTTCGCGAACTTTTTCGCCACGTCGTCGTAGCAGGAGAAGTGCGTGGACTTGCGGCGCACCGCCCAGCCCGCATGCAGCGGCGGCAGCACGTACTGTTCGTGCAGGTTTTCGAGCACGGGCGGAATACCGCCGGAAAGATCGTTATTCAGCAGGATCGAACACGGGTCGAAGTTCTTCAGCCCGAGGCGGCGCTGCGAACGCTCGAGCGGTTCGAGCACGATCTTCTGGCCGTCCGCGAGCGAAATCGTCACCGGCCCGGCGATGGTTTCGTCGAGCGTGCCGAAGCGTACGTTCAGGCCCGCCTGGCGCATGATCGTGGCGAGACGCGCGACATTCTCCAGATAGAACGCGTTGCGCGTGTGCATCTCCGGAATCACGAGCAGGTTCTTCGCGTCCGGGCAGATCTTTTCGATGGCGGCCATGGCCGCCTGCACGGCGAGCGGCAGCACTTCCTGCGGCAGGCAATGGAAGGCGCCGGGAAACAGGTTGGTGTCGACGGGCGCGAGCTTGAAACCGGCATTGCGCAGGTCGACCGAAGCGTAGAACGGCGGCGTGTGCTCCTGCCATTCGAGGCGGAACCAGCGCTCGATGGCCGGCGTCGCGTCGAGAATCCGCTGCTCCAGTTCGAGGAGCGGACCATTCAACGCCGTAACCAGATGCGGGACCATAAGGGGTGACTCGCGGACGAAATGCTTTGATTGTAGGGAAACCGGTCGTTTATCTGGGGACGATTACGGCAGTTGCAAGACGGGCTTGCCCTCATGAATTCCCGTCATGAAATCCCTTACGCGCTGCAGGGTCAATCGCCGGTTGCGCCCGCGAGGATATTCACGCCGGATATCCATTCTGGACCGCCCGCGCCGCCCGGCGCAATTGGGCACACGGATTGAAGGGGCACTATGCGAACGCGCGCGCGGCCCGCTTATTCCCTCGCGCGTCGACCGGCGCGCGCGGACCTCGCGCCAGCGCGCAAGGCCAAACGCGGGCCGAAAAAGAAAAGGGCCCGCCAAAAAGGCGGGCCCAGGTCGCTGCTTGCTGCCCTGCTAGATCAAACCGTCGAGAACGGCGCGTTTATTCCACGCGCTCGCCATGCAGAACCACGTCCAGACCTTCGCGCTCGTCTTCTTCCGACACGCGCAGACCCATGACCATGTCGATCACCTTCAGGAGGATGAAACTCACCACGCCGCTGTAGATGAGGGTCGTGAGCACGCCCTTGGCTTGCAGGATGACGCTGCCATCCGCACCGCCGATGTCCTTCACTGCGAACACGCCGGTCAGAATCGCACCGATGATGCCGCCGATGCCGTGCACGCCGAACGCGTCGAGCGAGTCGTCGTAGTTGAACTTGTGCTTGAGCCACGTAGCCGACCAGAAGCAGACCACGCCAGCCACCACGCCGATCACGATCGCGCCGAGCACACCGACGAAGCCCGATGCCGGCGTAATGGCCACGAGACCTGCCACTGCACCCGAAGCGATGCCGAGCACCGATGGCTTACCCTTGGCGATCCATTCAGCGAACATCCAGCCGAGTGCTGCGCAAGCCGTAGCGATTTGCGTCGTGAGCATCGCGAAGCCGGCACGGCCGTCAGCCGCCACTGCCGAACCCGCGTTGAAGCCGAACCAGCCCACCCACAGCATGGCTGCACCCATCAGCGTGAGCGTGAGGTTGTGCGGAGCCATCACTTCGCGGCCGTAGCCAACCCGCTTGCCGAGCACGAGGCAGCACACCAGACCCGCGATACCGGCGTTGATGTGCACGACCGTGCCGCCTGCGAAGTCGAGGATGCCGGCGCTGGCGAGCCAGCCGGTCGGTTCCCAGACCATGTGCGCGATCGGCGAGTAGACGATGATCGACCACAGCGACATGAACACGAGCATCGCCGAGAACTTCATGCGGTCGGCAAACGCGCCGGTGATGAGCGCCGGGGTGATGATCGCGAACGTCATCTGATAGACGAAGTACACCGTCTCGGGGATGGTCGGCGCGAGATGGCTCACGGTGAGCGTCGTCGCCTTGTCGCCCTTGATGTAGTTCATACCCTCAAGGAAGATGCGCGAGAAGCCGCCGATGAACGAGCCGCCCGGCGTGAACGCGATGGAGTAGCCCACCACCGTCCAGATCACCGTGACCACGCAGGTGATCGCGAAGCTCTGCATGAGCGTGGCCAGCACGTTCTTCTTGCGGACCATGCCGCCGTAGAACAGCGCGAGGCCCGGGATCGTCATGAACAGCACGAGCGCGGTGGAGGTCAGCATCCACGCGGTGTCGCCGGAGTTGATCTTCGACGAATCGACCGAGAACGGCGCGGTCGGTGCGGCGGGCGCGGCGGCTGCAGCTGCCGATGCGTCTGCGGGGGCGCTGGCTGCGGCTGCCGGTGCCGAAGCGGCGTCGGCGGCGGGCGCCGAAGCCGGAGTGGCGGCCGTTGCGTCAGGCGCCGAAGCGGCGGCCGCCGGCGCGGAGGCCGCGGCGGGCGCGGATGCGTCGTCCGCAAGTGCGGCGCCGACGCCGCCGGCCAGCAGCGAGCCAGCCATCATCAGGGACATCAAAAGTTTGCGCATCTCGGTTTCCTCTTTCCTCTTGTCTCGGTCTCTTTAGGCCTGACTGCGGGCTTTACAGTGCGTCGGCGCCGGTCTCGCCGGTGCGGATGCGGATCACTTGTTCGATCGGCGTGACGAAAATCTTGCCGTCGCCGATCTTGCCCGTGCGGGCCGCGCGTTCCACCGCTTCGATGGCCTGCTCGACGATGTCGTCGGCCACGGCGGCTTCGATCTTCACCTTCGGCAGGAAGTCCACGACATACTCCGCGCCGCGGTACAGCTCGGTGTGCCCCTTCTGGCGACCGAAGCCTTTCACCTCCGTCACCGTGATCCCCGACACGCCGATCGCCGAGAGGGCTTCGCGCGCCTCATCGAGCTTGAAGGGCTTGATGATTGCTGTAATCAGTTTCATGTAGTCCTCGCTGTGGTTTGCTTCATTCCTTTGTTTGCTTCTGCAACGGGCGCCTTGCGAGCGGCGCATGATGCGTAGCCGCCCCGCTGGCGCACCGTGAGCCAACCGTCGTTCGGTGCGCGGGGCAGTATTAGCAACACCCGTGCCAATTCGTTGCACCTCGTCTTCAAAGCCGATGTGATGGACTTCAATGCAAGCGCGCCCAAAGCCGTGGACAATGCCGGTCCGCGCCTTGAAGGGCGCGGCGCGCAAGGCCCTGGCCGAACGGCCAGCGTGAGGCGCACGCGGTAGCGTGGCGGGGGGAACGTTGCTACAGTGTTCTCAGGCATCGCTGCCGCGCTGGGCGCCGCATAGCGGCTGGAAGTGGCCCGCCGCGCCACCGCACGAAGCACACTGGCCGGCGTCGCGCACCAGTTGCGCGCACAGCAGGCCGTGGCCCTGCGAGTTCGCACCAAGATCGATCACGGTTCATCGCGGGGCACAGGCGAAACAAAACTTGCACATTTTTTGTGCAGCGAAGGGGAATCGAATGAAGCAACCAAACGACGTATTCAATGATCTGCAGTCGCGCGTGAGCGATCTGCTGAAGAACTCGCCGGCGCGCGATGTCGAACGCAATGTGCGTGCAATGTTGTCGCAAGGCTTTTCGAAGCTGGACCTCGTTACGCGTGAGGAATTCGACGCGCAAACGCAGGTGCTCGTGCGCACGCGCCAGCGCCTCGAAGAACTCGAGCGCCGCGTGGCCGAACTCGAACAAAAGCTGCCGGTGACTAGCCAGTCCTCCTGATCATTTCCTTGCGCATTCCTGTGCGCAATTGAGTGCAGCGCCACTGCCGCACCACCGCAAGCGATCCGTACGCGAAACGCAATGGAACCGTAAAGGGGCATACGCCTCACCAGCCTGGCGCATGCATGGCGCGCGAAGTCCCAACGCAGTGAAGGACAACGCGCGCGCCATTCCCGTATGCGAGCCTTCCGGAGAATCCCATGTCGCTTGCCGTGGTGCGCAGCCGCGCGCCGGCTGCTGGCCGCGCGCCCGAAGTCACCGTAGAAGTCCATCTCGCCAACGGGCTGCCGTCGTTTTCCATCGTTGGACTGCCCGATCTCGAAGTACGCGAAAGCCGCGAGCGCGTGCGCGCCGCGCTCTCGAACTGCGGCTTCGATTTCCCGGTGAGGCGCATTACCGTCAACCTCGCGCCCGCTGATTTGCCCAAGGAATCCGGCCGCTTCGATCTGCCGATCGCGCTCGGCATTCTCGCGGCCAGCGGGCAGCTTCCTGCTGCGGCGCTCGCGCACCGCGAGTTCGCGGGCGAGCTTTCGCTCACCGGCGCCGTGCGGCCGATGCGCGGTGCGTTCGCCATGGCATGCGGCACCGCACGCGCGCACAAGGAGCGCGCCGCGCGTGCTGAAGAGGCGGCAACGTCCAGTCTCGACGCCCTAGCCGAAAGCGATGTCCTTCGGATTCCTGATACTGAGATCGACGAAGCAACGCTCGCACTCGCCCAGGCGCCACGCGACCGCTTAGGTATGCCCGAGCTGTATCTGCCTGCACAAAACGCCGTCGAAGCGGCGCTGGTGCCAGGTGTTGCGGTGTACGGCGCGGCAGACCTGCGCTCGCTCTGCGCGCACCTTGCGGGCGCCGATCCCGAAGCGCGCCTCGCACCCGTGCGTGCGAGCGCCCCCGACGCCGCAGCCGTCGCCGCCCCCCTCGACATGGCCGACGTGGTCGGCCAGCGCGGTGCGCGCCGGGCGCTCGAAGTCGCCGCGGCCGGAGGGCATCATCTGCTGATGATCGGGCCACCAGGCGCCGGCAAGTCGATGCTCGCCGCGCGTCTGCCCGGACTGCTGCCCCTCATGACCGACGACGAAGCACTCGCCTCCGCCGCCCTGCTCTCGGCCAGCGCGATCGGCTTCACGCCGCAGCAGTGGCGGCAGCGGCCGTTTCGCGCGCCGCACCACTCATCGAGCGCGGCAGCGCTGATCGGCGGGCGCAATCCGCCGCAACCGGGCGAGATTACGCTCGCGCACTTAGGTGTCCTGTTCCTCGATGAATTGCCCGAGTTCGACCGCCACGTGCTCGAAACGCTGCGCGAGCCGCTCGAAGCGGGTTCGATCACGATCTCGCGCGCCGCGTGGCAAACCGACTTTCCGGCAGCGTGCCAGCTGGTTGCCGCGATGAACCCCTGCCCGTGCGGCTGGCGCGGCGACCCCGCCGGGCGCTGCCGCTGCACGGCCGAAAGCGCCGCGCGCTATTTGCGCAAGCTCTCGGGGCCGCTCCTCGACCGCATCGACATCCAGATCGAAATTCCCGCGTTGCCGCCCGCCGAACTGGCCGCTCGCGCCATGACGAATGCCGAATCGAGCGCCGCGATCGCCGCGCGCGTGCAGGCGGCGCGCGAGCGTCAATTGGCGCGCCAGGGTAAAACCAATCGCGAATTGAGCGGCCGCGAGACCGACGCGGTTTGTCAGCCCGACGCGGCAGGTGTTGCGCTGCTACGCGAAGCGGGCGAGCGCTTCGGCTGGTCGGCGCGCGCGCACTACCGGGTGCTCAAGGTCGCACGCACGATTGCCGATCTCGCCGGTGCGTCCATGCCCGAAGCCGCACACGTGGCGGAGGCCGTGCAGTACCGGCGCGTGTTTGCCGAGCGTTAGCCCATGACAACGCCGATTCCGGTGAAACAGCCGCCGCGCTTGTGCCACTGGGGAATGTGAATAGCGCCAATAAATCGAAGTCAAGACTTGACTTATGCACATTTGGTCGTGTTCACCCCGGATTTGTTCATAGTTCGCATTACGCGAGCGCTAGTTTGATAACTCGTTGATTCTTCTAAGTTTATGCATTTACAGAAAAGCCGCAAAAACTAACAGAAAGCCCACAGGACGGCCCTTTCCGGCCAACGCGGCGTTGTTTTCCACAAAGTTACCCACAGCTCCTGTGGGTAACCGGTAAACCCTCAATCAAATCCGATAATTAGCGTGTTTACCTGCAGCGCAACTTTCACTTCGGCCGGCAAACGCCCGCCGCTGCGAGAGCGAAACATTGCTACGCAAGGTGTGCTGCGGAGTCCCAAAGCTCAGTACAGCTTGAAAGATCCGAAGAACTGGTCGATCTGCTCGGCGGGTGGCTCGGTGCGCCCGACGATCGCCACCTGGTAGGCCCGCGCGCCCTTCGCGACGAGCCGAGCGTGGATCGTGCGCGACTCGCCGTTGGCGCCCGCCTTGCCGGCCATGCGCATTTCCACACCCTCCATCGTGCCGCCCGTCGCGAGCGGCACCGCCACCGCATGCGCGTCGGCCGGCGCGCCCACATTGCGCGCGAGGCCCGCGCGCAGGAAGTCGAGCGCTTTTTGCTGCGTCGCGGGCTGCGCGTCCGGCAGATCGAGTGTGCCGACCATGAACACGTCGCCTGCGACCTCGGCCGTCTGCACGCGCATGCGCATCGGCGTGCCGTTCACGTCGATGCGGCGCTCGTCCTTGTCCGGCTTGGCTGGCAGGTCGATCGAGTAGCCGCTCGCGTCGTTCGAAATCGTGCGCCAGTCATAGGTGGGCGAGCAGGCAGCCAGCGCGAACGCCGCGCCAAGCAGGCCCAGCAACGTTACGCGGGCAGCAACGATGGCGCGCATCGACAGGCTCAACGGGAGGCGGGCGCGGCGGAGGATGTCCAGGACCATGGGGCGCGGTTTGTCACGGGAGTGAAAGGTGCGCGACATTATCCGTCGGCGCATACCCGGATGTTGTCTCGCAACCGCTATGCCGGGAAATTCGGCGCTACAATGCTTTGGCTTAACACCCGCGCCATTCGGCGCACGAGGCAAGGCTCATGACCGCTGCATCCCCGAATTCTTCGAAAGCGCGCTCCGGCGCGCTCATGCGCATTGGCGCGGCGGTGGTCGTCGTCGCGATCGCCGTGGCCGGCTACTTCGCGTTCTTCGGCAGCCAGCAGCGCGTTCCCGACGCCACCTTCACGCTCCTGTCCGGCCAGAAGGTCTCCACGAACGACCTGAAGGGCAAGGTCTACCTCGTCAACTTCTGGGCGACGAGCTGCACCACCTGCATGGCGGAAATGCCGAAGATGGTCCAGACCTATAACCGCTTTAAAGGCGAAGGCCTCGAGTTCGTGGCGGTCGCCATGAACTACGACGCGCCGATGTACGTGGCCAACTACGCGCAAACACGTCAGCTGCCGTTCAAGGTGGCGATGGACGACGGATCGGCCGCGAAGCAGTTCGGCAACGTCCAGCTCACGCCCACCACCTTCGTGATCGGCCGCGACGGCAAGATTCTCAAGCGCTACGTGGGCGAGCCGCAGTTCGCGGAACTCGACCAGTTGCTTCAGAAGGCGCTGGCAACCGGACAGGCGACCTGACAAACGGTCAATCGCCAACAAAAAAAGCAGCGGAAACTCCGCTGCTTTTTTTACGCCTGTACGCCCCGCAAGCCTGGCGAATCGAAGCTAACCCTCGCCGCGCGCCGCCAGCCCATAGCGGCGAATCTTCTCGTACAGCGTGGCCTTCGCCATCTGCAGCCGCTCGGCGGCCTGGGCGACCGCTCCATGGCTCTGCGCAAGCGCGTCGGCGATCAACGCGCGTTCGTATTGCTCCACGCGTTCCTTGAGCGGCAGCGCCTCGTCGTCGCCGACTGCCGCGCCTGCTGAAAGATCGTCGGGAATCCCGAGCACCCGCCGGTCCGCTGCGTTGCGCAGTTCGCGCACGTTGCCGGGCCAGTCGCGCTGTGCGAGGCGCATGCGGTCGCGCTCGGTGAGGAGCGGCGCAGGCCGCTGGTAGCGCACTGCCGCGTCGAGCAGAAAATGCTCGAACAAAGGCACGATGTCCTCGCGGCGTTCGCCAAGCGGGGGCAGCGCGATCGTCACGACGTTCAGCCGGTACAGCAAGTCGCGCCGGAAGGTCCCCGCCGCGACGTGCTCGCTCATGTCGCCCTTGGCCGCCGCGACCACGCGCAAGTCGGCGCGCACCGGCTGGTTCGAGCCGAGACGCTCCAGCACGCCGTCCTGCAGCACGCGCAGCAGCTTCACCTGCAGCGAGAGCGGCATGCTCTCGATCTCGTCGAGAAAAAGCGTGCCACCGCTCGCGTGTTCGAGCTTGCCGATCCTGCGTTTGGCCGCCCCCGTGAACGCGCCCGCCTCATAGCCGAACATCTCCGATTCGAACATCGGCTCGGGCAACGCGCCGCAGTTCACGGCGACGAACGGCTTGTCATGGCGCGGGGAAAGCTCGTGAAGACTGCGCGCGATCAGCTCTTTGCCCGCGCCAGTGTCACCGTTGATCAGCACCGAAGCGTCCGTGGGCGCGACGTTCGCAATCAGCTTGCGCACCTGTTCGATGGCCGGACTCTTGCCGATGATGCGCGGCGCGAGCGCGTTCTGCCCCGCCAGCTCGCGGCGCAGCGCGAGGTTTTCGAGCACGAGCAAACGCCGCTCCAGCGCGCGCCGCACCGTTTCGATCAGGCGCTCGGAGGCGAACGGCTTCTCGATGAAGTCGTACGCGCCGTCGTGCATGGCCTGCACCGCCATCGAGATATCTCCATGGCCCGTCACGAGTATGATGGGCACCTCGGGCGCGCGCTCGTGGCATTGCGCAAGCAGATCGAGCCCGCTCATGCCAGGCAAGCGGATATCGCTCACCACGACGCCCGCGAAGTCGGCGTCGATCAACGGCAGCGCGTCTTCCGCGTTGGCGAAACCGGCGGCGTCAAAGCCCGCGAGCTGCAGGCTTTGCACGCCCGCGCGGCGCACGAGTTCGTCATCCTCAACGTAGAGCACCCGGCCGGGCGTCGTGTTCACCATGTTCGTTCGTCATCCTGATTCATAAGCGCTTCAAAGCACTCGATCACAACCCAGCCGCTCGCGCCGCGCTCTCAGCATCCGCACGCGCGCGGCGCAGCGTCAGCACGAAGCGCGCGCCGCCCTCCGGCGCGTTGCTCGCCGTGAGCGAGCCGCCGCAATCACGCGCGATCGATGAGGAAATCGCGAGTCCGAGCCCGAGCCCCTGCCCCATTTCCTTCGTCGTGAAAAACGGCTCGAAGAGGCGCGGCAACACATCTTCGGGAATGCCTGGCCCATTGTCGCTCACCCCGATAGCGAGCGTTGCCGCGCTCGCCTGAACATCGATTGCGATGCGGGGCGCGGGCACGCCCGTCACGGCGTCGAGCGCGTTGCCGAGCACGTTGATGAGCACTTGTTCGAGCCGCAAGTCGTCGCTCTGCGCGTTCAGGTCCGGGTACCCGGCATCCACATCGAGCGGCACGGGCGGCGCGCCGTCGTCCGTCAACGTGAGATCCACGCGCACGCCGTCGAGCCGCTTGCCGAGCAGCGCGAGCGAATTGCGCAGCGCGCGGGCAACCGGCGCGCGCGCGCTCCTGGGCCGCGCCCGCCCGACGAACAGCTTGAGCTGGTTCACGATCTTGCCCATACGCTCGGTGAGCGAGCCGATTGCCTCGAGGTTTTCGGTGGCCGCCGCGTACTGGCCGCGCTCGAGAAACACGCGCGTGTTGTCCGAGAAGCTGCGCAGCGCCGCAAGCGGCTGGTTCAACTCGTGCGTGATGCCCGCCGCCATCTGGCCGAGCGCCGCCAGCTTGCTCGCCTGGATCAGCTCGTCCTGGGTCGCGCGCAGTTCCGCCTCGGCGCGCGTGCGTTCCGCCACCTCGCGTTGCAGACGCTCGTTCGCCTGCGAAAGATCGGCGGTGCGTTCGGCCACGCGCTCGTTGAGCATCGCGTAGGCCTTTTGCAGCATCGCGCGGCTGCGCATCACTTCCTTCACGCGCGCGCGCCGCATGCGCCAGTAAAAGCCAAAGAGGCACAGCGAGACATAGCCGAAGCCCGTCATGATGGTTGCATTGCGCGAGGCGTCGAGCACCGGGTCGATCGACGACATGGTGACGAGATGCCAGTCGGGCTCGCCGAGCGAGCGGCGCGTTTCCAGGTAGCGCGGCGCGCGGATGCCCGCGCCCATGCGCACGATGTCGGCGTCGCCCGGCAACACGCGCTCGACGCTTGCCGGCAGCGGCGCGATCGGCTCGCTCGCATATTGGCGCGTGGCGTCGATCGAAGCTACGACAGCCGGCGGCAGCGGGCGCACCGTGCGGTACTTCCACGCGGGCACCGAGGAGAGAAAGATCACCCCGTGATCGTCGGTCACGAGGAGCGGCTCCGAGGCATCGGTGCCCGGAAACCATTCGAGATTGAGCTTCACCACCGCCACGCCGACGATCTTGCCGTCGCGCCGCACCGGCTGCGACACGTAGTAGCCGGGATCGTGCGAAATCGTGCCGATGCCGAAGAAGCGGCCCACGCCGCCTTGCATCGCATCGAGGAAATACGGCCGGAAGCGGTAGTCCACGCCAACGAAGCTATCGGGGTCGCGCCAGTTGCTGGCCGCGATGCTCATGCCGTCGGCGCGGATGATGTAGGTCGTCGTGGCGCGCGCGTGGCGGTTCACGTCTTCGAGATAGCGGTTCGCGGCGGCCACCCACTCGGGCCGCGGATCGACGAGCACGTTCTGCACGAGCGGATGCTCGCCGACGATATAGGGCAACGAGTCGTAGCGCTCGAGCGTGCTCTTGAGCGAAGCCGCGGTGCGATCGCCGCGCACGGCGGCGTTGCGGCGCAGCGCGTCGATGCCGGCCTGCCAGGTGAGCGCCCACGTCAGCGCACAGACCGCGACGAGACCGGCTGCGAGCGCGAAGAGGAGGATGAGGCGGCGCGTCACGTTTGCGGCTTCCAGACGGTCAAGGGGGACGAAGGAGATTGTGGCACACGGCCGCGCCGGGGCGTCTGCGGCGTCCAGGGCGGACAGCGGGCTGCGGGCGCACTCGTGCAATGTGCAGCCAGGTCAGACGGGAACAGCAAAAACGGACGGCGCGCTCACGCAGGGGAAACGGGCGCGCCGCCCAACGGCCATGGCCGCGAAACAACGAAGCGCAAACTCGGGCGGGCGGCGCGCGCCGCACGGCTGGCGCTCCGCCGCGGGACGTAAAGTCGCCGCTTACGCGCCCGCGCTTTCCTTCACATCTTCGGGCTGGCCCGAGAGCACGGCGCGCAGCTTGTTGCGGTCCAGCTCCTTCTCCCATGCCGAGACCACGACCGTCGCCACGCCGTTGCCGACGATGTTGGTCAGCGCACGGCATTCGCTCATGAAGCGGTCGATGCCGAGAATCAGCACCATGCCCGAGAGCGGAATGGTCGGCACCACGGCGAGCGTCGCCGCCAGCGTGATGAAGCCGGCGCCGGTCACGCCGCTCGCGCCCTTCGAGGTGAGCATCGTCACGGCGAGCAGCGTGAGCTGCTGGGTCCACGTGAGGTCCGTGTTGGTCGCCTGGGCGATGAAGAGCACCGCCATCGTCATGTAGATGTTGGTGCCGTCGAGGTTGAACGAGTAGCCGGTCGGCACCACGAGGCCCACCACCGAGCGCGAGCAGCCAAGGCGCTCGAGCTTCTGCATCAGTTGCGGCAGCGCCGATTCCGACGAGCTCGTGCCGAGCACGATCAGCAGTTCTTCCTTGATGTAGGCAACGAAGCGGATGATCGAAAAGCCCGTGAAGCGCGCGATCGCGCCGAGCACGACGAGCACGAACACGATCGACGTGAGGTAGAACGTGCCGATGAGCTTGAGCATCGGGATCAGCGAGCCCACGCCGTACTTGCCGATGGTGAACGCCATCGCGCCGAACGCGCCGATCGGTGCGAGCTTGGTGACGATCTTCACGATGCCGAACAGCACGCCCGACACGCTTTCGATAAACGCGGTCACCGGGCGGCCACGCTCGCCGATCTGCGTGAGCACCGCGCCGAACAGCAGCGCGATCAGCAGGATCTGCAGGATTTCACCCTGCGCGAACGCCGACGAAATCGTGTCGGGAATGATGTGCATCAGGAAGTCGACGCTGCTCTGGCCGTGCGCCTTTTCGGCGTAGCTGGCCACGGCCTTGGCGTCGAGCGTGTGCACGTCGACGTTGAAGCCCGCGCCCGGCTTCAGCACGTGCGTGGCGATGAGGCCGAGCACGAGCGCGAAGGTCGAGACGATCTCGAAGTACAGCAGCGCCTTGCCGCCCACGCGGCCCACCTTCTTCATGTCCTCCATGCCGGCAATGCCGGTCACGACGGTACAGAAGATGATCGGCCCGATCACCATCTTGATGAGCTTGATGAAGGCGTCGCCGAGCGGCTTCATGTCGATGCCGAGGGCGGGCCAGTAGTGGCCGAGGATCACGCCGATGACGATCGCCACGATCACCTGGACGTAGAGGACTTTGTGGAGAGGTTTCTTCACGATGGTTCCTGCAAATGAGTTAAGCCAATGGCCGAACGAAAGGGGTTCGGGCCGCGACAGGACGAAACTGGGGAATCAGCGAAACCGGAAGATGGGATCGGACATCGGCTGTCTCCTGACTGTTTTTTTGTCGCGGCCTGGGTGGCCGCGCGTTCTTAATTGCAAGGAGAATGCCAGCAAGCACCAACGCCCAGCGCATTGATTTACAAGGACTTTTATCCAATGCACAAAGGCGCGAATCCGGTTTTCCAGAATCGCGCCCTATGACTGTTTGGATTTCCAGAAACGGCGGAGCGCCGAGTCAGCCCCGACCCTTCCAAGGCACGAGGCGCTTTTCGAGCGCGCGCATGCCCAGATCGAAGCCCCAGGCGATGAGCCCGATCAGCACGATGCCCATCACCACGACATCGGTGCGCAGGAAGCTCGACGCGTTGAGCACCATCTGGCCGAGGCCCGCCGTCGCCGCGACCATCTCGGCCGCCACGAGCGTGGTCCAGCCAAAACCAATGGCGATGCGCAGGCCCGTGAGGATCTCCGGCAGCGCGGCGGGCAGAACGACAAAGCGCACGATCTGCGCGAAGCCGCCGCCGAGCGACGCCGCCGCGCGGATCTGCTCGACGCTGGCGCTCTTCGCACCGGCGCGCGCCGCCATCGCAATGGGCGCAAAGCAGGCGAGCCAGATCACGACGATTTTGGCCGTCTCGTCGATGCCAAACCAGATCACCACGAGCGGCAGGTAAGCGAGCGGCGGCAGCGGCCGGTAGAACTCGAGCGGCGGATCGAGCAGGCCGCGCGCCACGCGCGACACGCCCATCAGAATGCCCACGGGAACGGCCGTCACTACCGCGAGCAGGAACGCGCCGAACACGCGCAGCGCACTCCAGAGCAGATGCTCGGAAAGCGGCAGGCCACCCTGGATGCGGCCATGCCAGGCATCGGTGAAGGCTTGCCAGACGGCTTCGGGTGTCGGCAGGAAGAGCGGCGGCAGCCAGTGCAGGTGCGTGGCGAGCCACCAGAGCAGCGCGAGCGCGGCGACGGATGCCACGCTCAGCGCAGCGGTCGGGCCTTCGCCGGGCATGCGCCAGACTTTCGAGCGGGCCGCTTGTGCCTCGCGCGCCTCGATTGCCTCGCGAGCATGGGGCTGCGCGCGACGCGCCTTCAGCGCGACTTCCCTCAACGATTCCTGCGGCACGCTCATACCGGCTCCTCGTGTGCGTCCGCGTCCGCGTGCAGCAAATCCACCAGCCGCTCGCGCCATGCGATGAATTCCGGCGACGACTTCACCGCGCGCGCGTCGCGCGTGGCAAGGTACTGGCGCGCGAACGGCACCTCGTACTCGCGCTCGATACGACCTGGCCCCGGCGTCATGACCACGATGCGCGTCGCGAGAAAGAGCGCCTCTTCCACGCTGTGCGTGATGAAGAACACCGTCTTCCGCGTGCGCGCCCAGACGTCGAGCACGAGCGTTTGCACCTGCTCGCGCGTCATGGCGTCGAGCGCGCCCATCGGCTCGTCCATCAGCAGAATCTGCGGGTCGCTCGCGAGCGCGCGCGCAATGCCCACGCGCTGCTGCATGCCGCCCGAGAGCGCATACACGCGTTCGCGCGCCTGCGCTTCGAGCCCGACAAGTGCAAGCTGCTCGCGCGCGATACGCTCGCGCTGCGCCTTCGGCACGCGTCGAAAACGCAAGCCGAGCGCGACGTTATCGAGCACGTCGAGCCACGGCAGCAGCGCATGCTTCTGGAACACCACGCCGCGCTCCGCGCCCGGGCCCTCCACGCGCGCGCCGTTCACGCGCACCTCGCCAAGCGCGGGTTCGATGAAGCCCGCGATGCAGTTGAGCAACGTGGTCTTGCCGCAGCCCGAAGCGCCGAGCGCCACGACGAACTCGCCGCTCGCCACTTCCAGGTTCACGTTCGCGAGCGCGACGTTCGGCGGCGCACCGCGTCGCGCGCCCTCATAGATGACGGTGAGATCGCGGATCGCGAGCGCGCTCATTCAAAGCTCCTTGCGTTCAGTGCGCGGCGGCGCGCTGGACGTATTGCGGATCGACGCCCACCGAGTAGTCGGGCAGCACGTTCTGGATCGTGCCCTGCTCCTTGAGGAAGGTCGCCGTGGCGAGCAGCGACTGCGCCGCACCCGACTGCGCCCCGCCGCCCAGCCATTGCTTCGAGGCCTGCTCGGCGGGCGTGGGGAAGGCATAGAGCGCGAGGCTCGCGGGCACTTCAGCCGCATTCGCACCCGACTCCTTCGCGACGGCTTGCACCTGCGGCGAAGCCGCGTTCCAGGCGCTGCGATGCGCGCTGTAATCGGCATCGGCGGCGGCCAGCACCTTGACGAACTTCGCGACGAAATCGGCGTTGTCTTTCGCGAAGCGTTTGTCCGCCACGAAGCCGTCGAAGGTCGCCTTGCCCGTGGCCTTCGCCACCTGGCCCGACGTAATCAGCACCTTGCCGTTTTTCTTCACCTGCGCGAGCACGGGGTCCCAGATGTAGGTCGCGTCGATGTTGCCGCGCTGCCAGGCGGCCGCGACTTCGGGCGGACGCAGGTTCACGATCTTCACATCGGCGGGATTCACGCCCGCGTTCTGCAGCGCGACGAGCGCGTGAAAGTGCGAGGTCGAGACATACGGCACGCCGATCGTCTTGCCTTTCAGGCCCGCGATGCTCGTCACGCCCGAACCGTCGCGCGCGACGAGTGCTTCGGCGTCGTTGATGTTGTCGAGAATCCAGAAGAGCGAGAGATCCACGCCTTGCGAGAGGCCCGCTGCAATCGGGCTCGAACCGGCCTCGCCGAGCTGCACCGAGCCTGAAGCGAGTGCGCGGATCACATCGGCGCCGCTCGCGAGCTTGCGGTAGGTGACCTTGTAGCCGGTTTCCTTCTCGACTTCACCCGTCGCCTGCGCGTAGCGCCACGGCACCACCATGTCCTGATACGCGATCACGACCTCGCGCGATTCGGCATGCGCGCCCGGTGCGCCGAACGTGGCGGCGAGGCAGGCGGCGGCGAATGCAACGGCGGCGATGTGCGGGCGGCGTGCGAATGCAGGGTGAGCGCGTGGATTCATCGGGAGACTCCGGCGGAACGACGTTCGAGTGAATGAAGGTTCCGACTATAGGGAGTCTGGCGGCGGGTGGTTCTAACTTATCCGCGTTAGCTAATGACGCTGCTGAAGCATTGCTTTTCGCGCCGCAATGGATGGCGAGAATATCGATGCATGACACGCGCTGTTCGAGCGCGCCGCATAACGAAAAGCCCGCTTTTCAGCGGGCTTTTCGTGTTGCGTGCTTGCGGGAAGCGGCGGATTGTTTAGACCACCCCTGCCCCATGCGCCTGCAGATCGGCGTGATAGCTCGAACGCACCATCGCGCCAACGGCCGCGTGCGTGAAGCCCATCTTGTACGCCTCTTCCTCGTACATCTTGAACGTGTCCGGATGCACGTACGAGCGCACCGGCAGGTGATGCTCCGAAGGTTGAAGGTACTGGCCGATCGTGAGCATGTCGACGTCGTGCGCGCGCAGGTCGCGCATCACCTGAAGAATTTCCTCTTCGGTTTCGCCCAGGCCCACCATCAGGCCCGACTTCGTCGCGACTTCGGGATGCAGCGCCTTGAAGTCCTTCAGCAGCTTGAGCGAGTGCGCGTAGTCCGAACCCGGACGCGCTTCCTTGTACAGGCGCGGCACCGTTTCGAGGTTGTGGTTCATCACATCGGGCGGCGCGGCGTTGAGGATCTGCAGCGCGCGATCGAGACGGCCGCGGAAGTCCGGCGTGAGAATCTCGATACGCGTTTCGGGCGACTGCTCGCGCACCTGGCGGATACATTCGACGAAGTGGCCGGCGCCGCCGTCACGCAGGTCGTCGCGGTCCACGCTCGTGATCACGACGTACTTGAGCTTGAGCGCGCCGATGGTGCGCGCGAGGTTCGCCGGTTCGTCCGGATCGAGCGGATCGGGGCGGCCGTGGCCCACGTCGCAGAACGGGCAGCGGCGCGTGCACTTGTCGCCCATGATCATGAACGTCGCGGTGCCCTTGCCGAAGCATTCGCCGATGTTCGGGCAGCTCGCTTCCTCGCACACCGTATGCAGGTTGTGCTCGCGCAGGATGTTCTTGATTTCGTAGAAGCGCGAGTTGCCGGTGGCCGCCTTCACGCGGATCCACTCGGGCTTCTTGAGCTTCTCGATGGGAATGACCTTGATCGGAATACGCGAGGTCTTGGCCTGCGCCTTCTGTTTTGCGGTGGCGTCGTAGGGAACGGCGTCGGCGTTAGCGCCAGCGGGGTTCGCAGTGATGTCAGTCATGCTTTCGATCCAGTCAGGCCGCCGGTGCAACGCCAGCCTGCGGTTGCGGCGGTTCCCCGCCGGAGACGGCCGATAGGGCCGGTTCCACTCCAGCCGCTTCGGCCGAAGGGTCTGCGGCAGCCGCTTCGGCCACCGTTAGAAGTGTTGCTGCGTGCGCCGCGAGATTCGCCTCGAGCCGCGCCGCCAGCGTGGCGGCGACATCGCGCCAGCTCGCCTCGACGCCCAGCGTGGCCATGTCGACGGTTTCGAGACCGGCATACCCACACGGATTGATCGCGAGAAATGGGTTCAGATCCATCGACACGTTCAGGCTCACGCCGTGATAACTGCAGCCGTTGCGGATCTTCAGCCCGAGGGCGGCGACTTTCGCGCCCCTGTGCGCAGCGCTCGCGCCGCTGGCGTCTTGCGGCACGTAAATGCCGGGGGCGCCTGCCTTGCGCTCGCTCGCGAGATTATACGCCGCCAGTGTTTCGATCACGGCGTCCTCGATGAGCGTGACGAGCTCGCGGACCATCAGCTTCCGGCGCCGCAAGTCGAGCAGCAGGTAGGCCACCACCTGGCCCGGCCCGTGATACGTGATCTGGCCGCCGCGGTCGATCTGCACGAGCGGAATGCCGCTGTTCGCGACCAGCAGATGCTCGGGCTTGCCGGCCTGGCCAAGCGTGAACACGGGCGGATGCTCGACGAGCCAGATTTCGTCGGACGTATACGCGTCACGGGCGGCCGTGAACTCGCGCATGGCGTCGAAGCTCGTTTGATAAGCCTCGTTGCCGCGCCAGCGCACGACGATAGGCGAATTTGCCGTTTGAGAATCGGCCGCGGTCGTGCCGGGGTCCGAAGGGATTTGCGAGGGTGAAACCGGGGTGGCGCACATGATTCCCGGAGTTTACCGAATTCGGGACAAGCGCGCCGGGCATGCTGCGGATAACGGCGGCGATGGGTTGCCCTCCCATCGCCGCCTCGCCTGGGTCAAACCGTGCGCCAGCCGTCGCCAATGTGAACGCCTGCGCGCTGCGCGGCGCGTGCGGCGAGATCGACCACACGTTCGCTCAGGCGCGCCGGCGCGGCGAACCCCACCCACGCGGCCGCACCGCCTTCCGCGCCGATCCACAGGCGCTCGCCGCGCCGCAGCCGCAGCGTGTGACCCGGTTCGAGCCAGTAGTCGGCGGTGTCGTCGCTGCGCGTGACCCAGACGGTGCCGCACTTCACGGTGAGCCGCGTGCTGCGCGTGACGCGCACCGAGGCCGTTTGGTCGGCCGCCACTTCAAACGTGATATCCGAAGAAATTTCTCTCATTTTCGACTCCGAATGACCTGCTCCGATGGCTACAATCGTAGACGCCATAAGGGATCGGGAAAAACGATCAATTTTCACGGCTATGTGAGAAAAAATACGATATGGATCTGCGCCAGCTACCCGCGCTGAATGCGCTCAAGGCCTTCGAAGCCGCCGCCCGCCACGAAAGCTTCTCGCGCGCCGCCGACGAACTCTTCGTCACGCACGGCGCCGTGAGCCATCAGATCCGCGCGCTCGAAGCGGAGCTGGGCGTGGCGCTCTTCGCGCGCGACGGCAAGCGCGTGCGCGTGACCGACACCGGCCGCCGTTACGCCGGCCAGGTGCGCGACGCGCTCAACCAGCTCGCGCACGCCACCCAGGAAATTCGTGCGGGCGACCGCGACCGGCGGCTCGTGGTGTCGATGCTGTCGTCGTTCGCGGCGCGCTGGGTCACGCCGCGCATCGGCCGCTTCATCGAGGCGCATCCGCAGTGGGACGTCGAGCTGCAATCCACGAATTCGCTCACCGACTTCGCGCGCGACGATGTCGACGTCGCCATCCGCTTCGGCTACGGTCACTATCCGGGGCTGCACGCCGAGCTGCTGCTCGACGAGATCTTCTTTCCCGCCTGCTCGCCCGATTTCAACGGCGGCAAGCTGCCCACCGACCCGCGCGACCTCGCGAAGCTGCCACTGCTGCGTTCGGACGACGAACTCTGGCGCCCATGGTTCGACGCCGCGGGCCTCCAGGACCTGCCCGAACCGAAACGCGGCGTGCTCTACCAGGACTCGTCGAACCTGCTGCAGGCGGCCATGGACGGCCAGGGCATCGCGCTCGTGCGCCGCTCGCTCGCCATGCACGAAATCACGCTCGGGCGTCTCGTGCGCCTCTTCAAGGACGTCGATGGACCGAGCCCGTGGCGCTATTACTTCATCTGCCAGCCGCAACGCATGCAGACCGAGCGCGTGCGGGCCTTCCACGACTGGGTGTTCGACGAGGTCGCGCGCTTTCGGCGGCTCTACGAGGACGCCTGCGAAGCCGGTCCGCTGATGACGGCCGCCGCGGCGGCGCAACGCGCACGTGTGGGCGACGTGCCCTGAAGTTGCCCTGAAACGCAAGCCGCAGATGCGCCGAGGGCCGCACATGGCGGCCCTCGTCGTTCGAATCACAACCATTGAAAGCGCGAACGCTTACAGCACGATCTTCACCATCGGATGCCCGGTGAGGGCGCGATAGATGTCGTCGAGATGCGCCTGGCTCGTGGCGCGCACCGTGACGGTGAGGCCCGTGTAGTTGCCGCCGCTCGACGGACGCGTCTCGATGGTCGTGGCGTCGAAGCCGCCGTCGAATTCGCGCAGCACCGTCACGATGGTGTCCTGGAATTCCGGATGCGTCTTGCCCATCACCTTGATCGGGAAGTCGCAGGGGAATTCGATCAGCGATTCTTTCGCTTCGGGGTTGCTTGCTTGCTGGGTCATATTCATTTCTCCACTTCCTGTAGCTCGGCGGCCGGTGCTTGCACAGCCGCTGCCTCGCGTTCTTTTGCGCGCTGGTAAGCCGCATAAAGCGCGGCGTACACCGGGCCCGGCTTGCCGCCGCCGACCGGCTTGCCGTCGAGCGTGACGACCGCCAGCACTTCCTTCGTGGCCGAGGTCACGAGAATCTCGTCCGCCTCGCGCAGTTCGGCTTCGGCCACTTCGCGCGCTTCGAAGCGCACGCCGCATTCCTCGGCCAGTTCCTCGATCAGGCCGTAGCGGATGCCTTCGAGAATGCGGTTGCTGCGCGGCGGCGCAAAGAGCGCACCGCCCTTCACGACCCACACGTTCGCCGACGATGCCTCGGTCAGCCAGCCGTCGCGCAGCTGGATCGTCTCGAACGCGTCGTTTTCCGCCGCGTGCTGCGCCATCAGCACGTTGCCAAGCAGCGAGGTCGACTTGATGTCGCAATTGAGCCAGCGCTTGTCTTCAGCGGTGACGCAGCGTACGCCATGCTCGCGCTGCGCCTCACCGGGCAGCTTGAGCGGATTGACCATCGCGAACACGGTGGGCGTAGCCGCCGCGGGAAACGCGTGGCCGCGCGGCGCGACGCCGCGCGTGACCTGCACATAGAAGTTCGCGTGAGCCTCCCGCGCGAGCGCGCCCGCCGCTTCGTTCGCCTCGATCAGGCGCGCGACGAGCGCGCGCCAGCCCGCTTCGTCGAACGGATTCGCAATGCCGACCTTCTCCAGCGAGCGCTTGAGCCGCGCGAGATGCTGCGCGATACGAAACGGCACGCGCACCTGGCCTTCACCATCGGCCGAGCCGAGCGCATACACGGGGACGACCTCGTAGATGCCATCGCCGAAGATGAAGCCGCGATCGAGCACGGGAATGCGCGCTTCGGAAAGCGGCGTGAGTTCACCGTTGAGCCAGACGAGCGGCTCGGCGGCTTGCGTCGCTGAAGGGCCCGTCATCACTTCTTCTTGTTGACCATGAGCATGAGCGAATCCCACACGCGGCCCACGATGCCGGCTTGCGGCACGGCTTCGAGCGCGACGAGCGGAACTTGCGCGAGCACCTTGCCGTCGGCGCCCACGAACTTCGCCGTGCCGACCTGCTGGCCGACCGTGAGCGGTGCGATCAGCGGGCTGTTGAGATCGACCTGCGGCTTGGCCTTGTCGGCGGCGCCCTTGGGCAGCGTCACGTACTGGTCCTTCTGCACGCCGACCTTTACGGCGTCGAGCGTGCCCTTGAAGACGCGCGGCGTCGCCACGGCCTGGTTCGCCTGATAGATGCGCGTGGTGTCGTACGCGCTATAGCCGTAGTTCAGCATCTTCAGGCTGTCCTGCACGCGGTCGTGTTCCTTCTCCTCGCCCATCATCACCGAGACGAGACGGCGGTTGCCGCCGCTCGCGAGCGGACGCTTGGCCGACGCGATCAGGCAGTAGCCCGCGGCTTGCGTGTGGCCGGTCTTCAGGCCATCGACCGTCGGGTCGATCCACAGCAGGCGGTTGCGGTTCGGCTGCTTGATGTTGTTGTACTTGAATTCCTTGACCGAGAAGATGTCGTAGTACTCGGGATAGTCGCGGATCAGACGCGCGGAAAGCGTGGCGAGGTCGCCGGCCGACGTGTAGTGATTCGGGTCGGGCATGCCGTTCACGTCGGCGAAGTGCGTGTGCGTCATGCCGAGCTTCTGCGCCTCGGCGTTCATCATGTTGACGAAGTTCGCTTCGCTGCCGCCCACCAGTTCGGCGAGCGCGATGGCCGCGTCGTTGCCCGACTGGATGATCATGCCGTACACGAGGTCATGCACCGAGACCGGCTTGTTCGCTTCGATGAACATGCGCGACTCGTCGTTCTTCACGCGGCGCACGGCTTCGCTCGGCGTGACGATCTGATCCATCGTGATCTTCTTGCTCTGCAGCGCCTCGAACACGAGATACGCGGTCATGAGCTTCGTGAGCGACGCGGGTTCGACGCGCTCATTGGCATTGCCGGAAGCGAGCACCTGATTCGCGGTGGCGTCGACGAGCACCCACGAGCGCGCATTCACGCCCGGAGGCGGCAGCCCGCCGAGTACGTTGTCCGCGGGGGTGCCGACAGCCACTTCTGCTTGCGGCTGCGCCTGCACTTTCACGCCCGCAGTGTGTGCGGGCGTGCGGGCGAACGTGCCCGCGCTCGCCAGAAGCGTGGCGGGCAGGAGCGCTGCGAGCGTGACATTGCGAACGAGGGAAGAAGGAACGAAAGAAGACGGTTGGCCGGAGGAGAGAAAACGCATAGGTTCAGGTCGGGCTGAATGGGGACGGGATGAACGTAGCGCGCCATGCGGCGCACGGTCGGAGAAAGCCGGAATGCAGATGCCGTGCATGCGCCGATTGCAGCGCCGCAAGCACAAAATTGGCGAACATTATACGCGTCACGTCGTGGCGAATTTTCGCGATGTCACACGTTTGCGCATACCTGTCGTGCATTTTTCTCGCATTTCTCGCGCCAGACGCGAGGTAACGGTCCGCAGAACCGCTGCTTGCATCGGGCCCCGAAACATCGCGGCCCGATGCAAGTGAAATGTCAGCGCCACGCTTCGACGATGATGCGCTTGAGGATATGCAGCTTGCGGTGCAGGAAGTGTTCTGCCCCCGGAATCACGACGATCGGCAATTCCTGTGGGCGCGCCCATTCGTACACCGAGAGAATGGGCACGGTGTCGTCGAGTTCGCCGTGGATCACGAGCGTGTCGTCGCGCACCGGCGCGACTTCCCAGCGGCTCGCAGCCGTGCCGACGAACACCATGCGCTCGATCGCGCCGCCGGCTTCCAGATAGCGCTTCGCGACGTGCGAAAGCACGAAGGTGCCGAACGAAAAGCCCGCGAGCACGAGCGGGACGTCGGCCTGGCCCGGTTGCGCGCGCATGTACGCGAGTAGTTCGAGCAAATCGTCCTGCTCGCCAATGCCGTTGTCGTGCGTGCCCGCCGTTTCGCCCACGCCGCGAAAGTTCGAGCGATAGGTCGTGTAGCCGAGCTGCACGAGCGTGCGTGCGAGCGTTTGCGCGACCTTGTTGTCCATCGTGCCGCCAAAGAGCGGATGCGGATGCGCGACGAGCGCAATGCCGCGCGGCGGCGTGCCTGCGTCGGGCACGTCGAGCGCGCATTCAATCTTGCCGACGGGACCGTCGATCTGGAATTTTTGTGTCTGGGCGTTCATCGTACGGCAGTCCTTACGGGTGCTGATTGGCCGGGCATGGGGTCGATCAACGATCGATCTTGAGGCGCTCGACCACCTGCCCGTTCTGCAGATGCGAGACGACGATTTCGTCGATATCGCTCTCGTCGATATACGTGTACCACGTCCCTTCCGGATAGACGACGACGGCCGGGCCTTCCTCGCAGCGGTCGAGGCAACCCGCCTTGTTGATGCGCACCTGGCCCGGCCCCGCCAGGCCAAGCTGCTTCACGCGCTTTTTCGCGTACTCCTGCATGGCTTGCGCGTTGCAATTCGCGCAGCTCGGGCGGTCCGCGCCGGCCTCGCGCTGATTCAGGCAGAAAAAGACGTGGTACTTGTAGAACGAATCGGTCATGGCGTGGGGCACCGGTGAGTGTCGTGCAGTGAGTGCAGGCTTGCTGAAAGCGTGTGGCCCGCCTGAGGCATTACTTGATGCATTGCATTGTGTTGCGCGCGGCCGTGGCCGCGCGGCCGGCGATCCGGTCGATTATAGCGAGCGCGGCGCGAACGCTCCGGCGAGCGCCGCGCGCCCTCACGCGTCGTGGCGAGCGCGCTTCGCGGCCCGGCGAGCGCGCCGCACGAGCCACGCGCGTTCGAGCGAGAACGCCATCCACGCGAGCGCGGCCCAGGGCCACGTCCATGCGAGCCAGCGCGCGAGACCGTTGAAGTGCAGGTAGCGGCCCTGCCGCCAGTCCGCGAGCACGACATCGAAATACGGGTTCACGGGCAGCACATTCACAAACACAAGGGCAACAGCAAGCGCAAACGTCGCCGCCGCGGCGCGCACAGCGCGCGGCAGACGCAAGGCGAGAAACGCAAGCAACGTGCCCCACACCAGGCCCGCGAGCGCCCCTGGCGTTGCCCAGTCGAAGATGAGCCCGCTTTGCGACTGCAGAAAGGTCGCCCCCACCTTGACGATGAGCGTCACCGCAATGAGCGCGATGACGAGCCGCGCACGCGGCGCGCGCGAGCGCATGGGGAGCGTCGCGAACGCCGCTGCGCCGAACAGGTTGAGCGTCGTGACGATAGCCTCCCAGCCGCTATCGGGCAGATGCGCGGCGAGCATGTCGGGCAGCGCGCGCAGATGCCAGGCGGCAGGCGTCCAGGCGAGCACAGCGTCTTGCATCGAGCCGTCGAGGCGCTGCCACAGCGCGCGCGCCCACTCGCCGAGTCCAAAGAGGCGCGGCGTGGGGTACATCGTCGCGAACGGCCAGAGCCCCGCGAGCACCATCAACACGGCCGCGTCGCGCTCGAACCAGCGAAAGCGCAGGCGGCGCAGGAAACCGCGCTCGAGCAGCGCGCCGGTGGCAGGCGCCGCCACGAACGCGCCAAGCAACGCACCGAGTGCGTTCGAAGCGAGATCGAGATTGGACGCGACGCGTGTGGGCAGCCAGGTCTGCACGGCCTCCATCACGCCCGAGAGCAGCGTGCCCGCAATCGCGGCGAGCAGCACGGCCCGGAAGCCTCGCCAGCGCGGCCACGCGGCGAGCACGACGAGCGCGCCGAACGGCATGTAGCCGAGCACGTTGGTGATGATGTCGAACACCGTCCAGTAGCGCGGCCAAGGGTCGCCCAGGTAGGCGAAGGGACTCAGGCCGAGCGAGCGCCAGCCGGTGAACGGGTACCACGAGCCGTAGACGATCAGCGCCGTGTAAAGCGCGAGCGACTGGCGCGAGAGCATCGAGGCCTGCCGCAGCAGGGGTTCGCGGGTGGCGGCCGGCGACGGGGATGGAGACGGTGCCGCGGGCGCGGGCGTAGTCGCGTGCGGCGCGCGTGTGGCGCGCTCTTCGCCTGCGCTCTGGCCACTGTTCTGGCCGCCCTCGTCGCCGTCCATCGCGCGCCGCCCGCCATGCGGGGCGCGCGGCCGCAGCCGTCCCGCTTCGATCATGCCCCTATCCTGCCCTTGCCCCCAATGCCGCGCCGCGCGCCACCGTCGCGCAACGCCGGTCTGCGCTCCTCAATGTGCCCCTCAAGGCGTGCCCGCGAGGGACTGCGTGCCCAGCCACGCGCCGACCTGGCTCGCGAACTCGTCGCTGGCAGCCTGCAGCGCGTGCACGCCGCCCGCGGCGTCGGGCGTCGCCGCCGGCGCGCGCGTGGCGAACGAGCGCTGCGCCAGCACCTTGCCGCCCTGCATGAGCGTGGCGCGCGCGGCCAGTACGCCCGCGCTTTGCGTCTCGCTCTCGAACACCTGCTCGAACTCGTACAGCTCGACCTTGAGCATCGGCGCCTGCACGGCGTCCCCGCCCGCGAGCACCGTCACATAGGCGCCAAGCGACGTGCGCAGGCGTTCCGTGAGCAGGCGCGCGGGCGACATCGTCCAGCGGCTGTTCGCGTAGCGCGCCGTGCGCTGGGAGTCGGAACTCATCCGGTAGAGAATGCCGTCGTTGTCGAGCGGCGGCGGCGCGTTGACCGCCAGCACCTTCAGCAGCGGCTTGGCGCCTGGCGCGGCGGGGGTGGCTTGAGCACCCTGCGCCTCCTGCGACGATTGCAGCCCGAGGTCGTAGCGAACATCGTTGATCGAACCCGGATTGCCCGCGCAGGCGGCGAGTAGCGCGCCGAGCGCGAGCGCCGCCAGCCAGGCCGAACTGGCGGCTGCGGCGCGTTGCATCGATCGTGGCAGGCGTGAGGTGCGTGACATTGCGTTTCCTTCTTTGGCGCGCGGCGCATGCGCCGCGCTCAGTGCATCGAACGGTGTCGCGTAAGGCCGCAAGACTGCGGCGCGACCTACTTCGTCCCTGCGGACGGCCACGCGAAGCCCGGCTCGCCGGGCCCGGGCGCGGGCTGTGGCGCGCCGCCGAACAGCACGCTGCGCGGGCTCGTGCTGAAAGTGCCCGCCGCGCGGTCCACGGCGCGCATGGCCGAGCGCACGTCGTCGGTGAGCGAATCGACGCGTGGCAGCGTGTCGTATCCCACGCGCGCCGAGAGATCCTGGATCGAGGTGTCGATCGAGGCGAGCGCCGCGCCCGCCTGGGCTGCCGCCGTGCCCGCCTTGTTCAGGTTGGTCTGGAACGGGCCGTCCGGGCGGTTCATGCTCGTGATGAGCGTGTTGGTCGACTGCAGCGTGCGTTGCAGCTCGGTCACCGCGCCAGGAAGCTGCTTCGTGGTGGGCTGGAGCTGCTGGGCGAGCACGTTCACGCTGCTCGCGGCCTGCTGGAGGCTGTTCACGGCCTGCATCACCTGCTTGCGGTTGTCTTCGGAGAGCATTTCGTCGATGTCGCTGGCGATGTTGTCGAGCTTGCGCAGCAGCGCGTCACCGCGGCGCTGGAGCTGGTCGAGCAGGCCCGGTCGCAGCGGGAGTTCGGCCACACGCGCCTCGGACGAATGCAGCGGCGAGAGATCCACGCCGTTGTCGTCGAGCTGCACGAAGGCGATGCCCGTCACGCCCTGCAGCGCGAGCGAGCCGAAGGTGGAGCGCGTCATCGGCGCCTTCTGGTCGACGAGAATGCGAATGCGGATCTGGCCCGGATGCTGGGTATCGAACTTGATCGACTGCACCTTGCCCACGTCGATCCCGCGAAAGCGCACCGCCGCGTCGGGATAAAGGCCCGTCACGCTCGAGCGCGAGATGAGGTCGTACGGCACGCGCACGGTGTGGTCAGCGCTGAAGAAGATGACGACAAGCGCGATCACGATGAGCAGGCCTATCGTGAACATGCCCGCCCAGAACGCATGCGGTTTGTTTTCCATCGTCAGATTCCTTCTTTGGCGGCCGCGAGGCGCTGGTTGAGCCGGTCAAGCCGGTTGAGCCGGTCACTTACCACGGCTTGTACCCCACGGCTGCGGGAGCGAGCGCCGCCGGCGGCAGCTTCGCGCGCCGCTCGGGCGGCAGCGCCTGGAGCGCGCGGCGACCGCGCATGCCCAGAAAATACTCGCGGATAAACGGATGATCGACGCTCGCCGCCTCCTCCACGGGCGCGGCCACGAGCACGCGGCGCTCGGCGAGCACGGCCACGCGCGTGGACAGCGCGACCATGGCGTCGAGGTCGTGCGTGACGAGCACGACGGTGAGGCCCAGCGCCCGGTGCAGCGTGCTGATGAGTTCCACCACTTCGTCGGAGGAACGCGGATCGAGCCCGGCCGTGGGCTCGTCGAGAAAGAGCAGTTCCGGCTCCAGCACGATCGCGCGCGCAAGGCCCACGCGCTTGATCATGCCGCCCGAGAGCGCGGCCGGCATTTTCGAGGCGTGCTTGCACGGCAGCCCGACCATTTCGAGCTTGAGCATCACGATGTCGCGCAGCAGGGCGGCCGGCACCTTGCCAAGCTCGCGCACCGGCTGGGCGATGTTGTCGAACACCGTGAGCGACGAGAACAGCGCGCCTTGCTGGAACAGCATGCCGGTGCGCGTGCGCATGAGGCGCGCGCGCTCGGGGTCGATGGTCGAGATGTTTTCGCCGAACATCTTGATCGTGCCCGAGGTCGGCTTTTCGAGCCCGAGGATCTGGCGCACGAGCGTGGTCTTGCCCGAGCCCGAGCCGCCCACGAGCGTGACGATCTCGCCGCGGCGGATTTCGAGGTTCAGATGCTGGTGGACGATGTTGCGCCCGTAGCGCTTCGAGAGGTTGTGGACCTCGATCACCGGCTCGCCGATGGTCGGCAGCGGCAAGTCCTGCGCGACCTCCTTGAGCGGCGTGGTGATCGTGCCGGTCGTTTTCGTCTCGATCGTCGTTACCGTCGTGCCAGTCGTGCTCATGACAACCCCACGTTCTGGAACAGGATCGCGAACACGGCGTCGGCGAGGATCACGATCGTGATCGACGTGACGACCGACGTGGTCGTGCCCTCGCCCAGGCTCTGCGAATTCGCCTTGATGCGAAAGCCGAAGTGACAGCCCACGATCGCCACCAGCATGCCGAACGCCACTCCTTTGCCGAGACCGATCCACACGTTGGCGATCGGCACGACGCTGGGCAACGAGCGCATGAACCACGAAATGTCGATGCCCAGCACGATCTTCGCCGCGATCGCGCCGCCTAGCAACGCAATGATGTCGGTCCAGATCACGAGCAGCGGCATGGCGACGCCGAGCGCGATCACGCGCGGCAGGATGAGCCGCAGGCCGTGCGAGATGCCCATCACGCGCATGGCGTCGAGTTCTTCGGTCACGCGCATCACGCCGATCTGCGCGGTGATGGCCGAGCCGGAGCGCCCCGCCACGAGAATCGCCGAGAGCACGGGCCCGAGTTCGCGGATCACCGCGAGACCGAGAATGTTGACGATGAACTGGTTCGCGCCGAAGAGACGCAATTGCTGCGCCGAGAGGTACGACAGCACGATGCCGATCAGAAACGCGACAAGCGCCGTGATGGGCAGCGCGCGCGCGCCGGCGTTGTAGATATTCGCCGAAATCTCGATCCACGGCGTGACCTTGGGCTTGCGCAGCACGACCAGCAAGTCGAGGATCACGCGCCCGAACATGGCGATGCCGCCGTACAGGTGGTCGAAGAACGAGAAGATCGCGAGGCCGAGCTGCGTGACCGGGTCGATGCGCACGATGCGCTCCGCCGGCTCGCGCACGGAATCGAGCAGCGCGATGCGCTCGAAGATGTCGCGCTGCGTTTGCGTGAGGTCGACGAGATCGGCAGGCAGCTTGTGGCCCCAGACGCTCCAGAGCGCCTGTCCGCCCACGTGGTCCATGCGCTCCACGCGCGAGAGGTCCCATTCCCCGATCCGCTCCTGCGCGAGCGCGCGCAGACGCCGCGCCGCGCCGCCCTCTTCGCGGTCGCGCGCGAGCGCGAGCGCCGTCCACTGGCCAGACAGGCGCACGGTCTTTCCGTGGGTGCCGGCCGAGACTTCAAGGCCGGGCGGCGTGGCTTGATTCAAGGGTAAGCACTCGTCAGGCAGGGTGAGCAAACATTGTAGCGAACGCGCCCCGTTTCGTCGGTCCGAAAGCGCACGGCCGACACACTGACACGAGGCGAACTGTGGACAACACGCTGGATAACTTGTGGATTGCCTGTGGGCGGCCTGCGAATTGCCTAAAGATTAAGCAAATTACGCAGAAATCGGCGTTGCGATGGACGTCTTCGAACACCTTCGCTCCTGTGGATGATTCCGTGGATAACCTGTGGGCCAGCTGTGGGTGGCTTGTGGACACCGCACATTTCGGGCCGAAACCGGCGTCGCGTCATGCTGTTCACGCCCCAGCCACTACAATATGAGACATGAATGCGACGCCCCCCACCCCCGATACTCCGAGCGCCGGCGACTGGCGCATCGACCGCAACCGCGCGATCACGCTGTTCGGCCCGGCCGCGCATGACTGGCCCATCGAGATCGTCGAGGAAACCGGCTCGACCAACGCCGACCTCATGGCGCGCCTGAAGGCGCTGCCGCAAAAGCGCGACGCGCTCGCGCGCCCGATCGTGCGCGTGGCCTATCTGCAAACGGCCGGCCGTGGCCGGCGCGGCCGCACCTGGGTCGCACAGCCCGGCGACGCGCTGCTGTTCTCGATCGGCTGCGTGCTGCCGCGCCCGATTGAAGGGCTTGCGGGCTTGAGCCTCGCCATCGGCTCGGCGCTCGTGGACGGCCTGCGCACGCTGCCCGTGACCGCGCCGGGGCAAATCGCGCTCAAGTGGCCCAACGACGTGCTGCTCGAAGGCGACAAGCTGGTGGGGATCCTCGTGGAGACGGCCTGGACGACCGCCGACGCCACGGCGGTCGTGATCGGCATCGGCACGAACGTGCGCGGCGAAGACGCGCTCGCCGCCAAGGTCGAGGCGCTCAACGCCGCAGGCGGCAGCGCGGCGGTCGTGCCCGGCACGACGCCCACGGCGCTCTCGCGCGCATGGCCGAACGCCAACCTCACCGACACGCTGGCCGCCGAACTCAACGCGCTCGAAGCCGCGCTGCAACGCTTCGGCGCCGCGGGCTTTGCGCCCTTCCAGGCGCGCTGGAACGCGTGCCACGCCTACGCGGGCCGTGAGATCGCCATCTACGAGCAAGGCAAGGAACTGCTGCGCGGCACGGCGGCCGGCGTGGACGAGAGCGGCCAGCTCCTTGTCGATACGCCGAACGGGCGCGAAACCGTCACGGCCGGCGACGTGTCGCTGCGGCTCGCGGACGGCGGTGCATGAGCCGCGGCCCCTTCCTCCTGATTGACGCAGGCAACAGCCGGATCAAATGGGCGCTCGTCGCGCCGGACGGCTCGCGCCTGCACGCGGGCACGATGGATCACGTGCGCGACGACGGCGCGCAAGCCACGCCCGACGCTCGTAACACCGATTGCGAGGCATGGACGACTCTGCCCCGGCCCGCCGGCGCGTGGATCTCGAACGTCGCGGGCGCGGCGGTCGCAGAACGGCTCGACGCGCTAGTCGAGGCGCACTGGCCGGGCCTCGCGCGCCACGTCGTACGGGCCTGCACGCAGCAATGCGGCGTGACGAACAGCTATGCCACGCCCGACGCGCTCGGCAGCGACCGCTGGGCCGGCATGATCGGCGCACACGCGGCGTATCCGGGCGAACCGCTGCTGATCGCGACATTCGGCACGGCCACCACGCTCGAAGCCCTGCGCGCCGACGGCACATTCGTCGGCGGCATGATCGCGCCGGGCTTCACGCTCATGATGCGCTCGCTCGGCGAGCACACCGCGCAACTGCCCGTGGTCGCCGGCGGCATGGCGAATGCGAGCCACCCGGGCATTGCCTTCGCCACCGACACGCGTAGCTCGATCTCGGCGGGCTGTGCGCTCGCGCAGGCGGCGCTCGTCGAGCGCGCCTTGGCCGATTTACAGGACGCGTGGAGAATCCCGGTGCGGCTCGTGGTGAGCGGCGGCGCCGCGGCCGAAGTGACAGCGGCGCTCAAGGTGCCGCATACTCGCCACGACGCACTGGTGCTTTCGGGCCTGGCGCTGATCGCGGCGCAATGCTGAGCCACACGCCGTCGACGCGGCCCCGGCCCTGAAACTGAACGAACGATTTCGAAGGAGCTTCACACGATGCTGCGCTGGCTGATCGCCATTCTGATTCTCGCCAACGGGCTCGCTTTTGCGGCCATTGGCGGCGTGTTCGGCCCGACGCCCGCGTCGGGTACGCGCGAAACCCAGCACCTGAACCGGCAGATCCATCCCGAGCGGCTCGTGGTGAAGGCGATCCGCCCCTCCGAATCGGCCGACGTACCGACCGTCGGCGGCCCGGTGGCGGACCCCGCGGTACAGGCGTCGACCCTGTCGCAATAAGCGGCGCTCCAAACGCAACCGGCCGGAGGCCGGGCGCGCCCAAGCCTCGGGCAGCCCGGCCTCCGGCCGGTTTTGCATCGTCAGCCCGCACGCCTTGAACGCGCGGGCGAGCGCCAGAACTTACTTCGATCCTTCCTGGGCGCGCACTTTCTGCAGCAGCTTCGTCGTCGAGCGGTCGTGCTCGAAGGCGATCGCGAGCGCCCGCCCGCCCCAGCCGCGCACCAGCGCCGACTCGGGCAGCGCGTCCATGTCGTAGTCGCCGCCCTTCACGAGAATGTCCGGACGCACGGCCGCGATCAGCTCGACGGGCGTTTGCTCGCCGAACTGCACCACCCAGTCCACGCTTTCCAGCGCCGCGAGCAGCGCCATGCGGTCGTTCTCGTTGTTGATGGGACGGTCGTCGCCCTTGCCGAGCCGCTTCACCGACGCATCGCTATTCACGCCGACGATCAGCGTGGCGCCCAACGCCTTCGCATCGGCGAGATAGGTGACGTGCCCGCGATGCAGGATGTCGAAGACGCCATTGGTGAACACCACGGGGCCTGGCAGCGAGGCGCGCAGTTGCACGAGCGCATCGCGGGTCGTGATCTTGCGTTCGAAGGAAGCGGGCATGGAATGAGGCTCGGATAAGAAAATGGGCGTCGATCAAAAAGGGGAAGCCCACCAATGAAAACGGCCCGTCACGCCGAAAGCGCTACGGGCCGTCCCGATCGCGGCGCGCCGCGAGGCCGCGCACGCGAGATGTCCCGGCGCGTCAGGCCGGCTGCTGCGTGCCTTGCTCGGCCTGCAGACGCTGCACCACTTCCTTGCGATAGCGGTTCAGTTCCTGCGCCGTGCTGAACGTGCGCTCGAACAGGATCGAGAGGTTGTGCAGAATCCGCTCGATCACCTTCTTTTCCCAGCCGTCGTCGAAGCGGATCTGTTCGTCGAGCCAGCGCTCGAGCCATTCCGGGTCGGGCAGGCGCGACTGCACGGTGTCGCGCGGAAACAGCGCCTGGTTCACGTGCAGGTTCGTGGGGTGCAGCGGCTTTTCGGTGCGCCGCGCCGATGCCATGAGCACGCCGATCTTCGCGAACGCCGCGCGCGCGACGTCGCCGAAATTGTTGAGCGCCTTCTTCATGTAGCGCAGATACGCGCCGCCATGACGGGCTTCGTCGCGCGAAATCGTTTCGTAGATAGCCTTGATGACCGGCTCCGTGTGCCATTCGGCAGCGCGGCGATACCAGTGGTTCAGGCGGATTTCACCGCAGAAGTGCAGCATGAGCGTTTCGAGCGGCGGCGCCGGATCGAACTCGAAGCGCACGGCATGCAGTTCTTCTTCGGTCGGCACCATTTCCGGCTTGAAGCGGCGCAGGTATTCCATGAGCACGAGCGAATGCTTTTGCTCCTCGAAGAACCACACGCTCATGAACGCCGAAAAATCGCTGTCGTGGTGGTTGTCGCGCAGGAACATTTCCGTGGCCGGCAGCGCCGACCATTCGGTGATCGCGTTCATCTTGATGGTCGCGGCCTGCTCATCGGTGAGGAGCGACGCATCGAACTTGTCCCATGGAATGTCCTTTTCCATGTCCCATCGGACCGATTCGAGCGATTTGTAAAGTTCCGGATAAAGCATCGTGTTCATAGTCCCGCCCCTGATCTGCGCAAAACGCGCGCATGACGAATTCGTAGCGTGCCGCGTGCCCGCATAAAACGCGGTCGCGCAGGCAAAAGCATTTAATTTTACGCGGTATCCAGCCCTCTGGACGCAATCGCAGGCCGGCGAACGCAATACGCGTTGCCCCACGACAATCCAGCCAACCGGAATGAAGGCGCCGTCGTGGATTCTGGGTAGCTGCTCCGTGCCTCGAACCCGGCCGCCTGATACCGCTGATCACTACCGATACCCGCGAGGCGTGCGAACCATCGTCACGGGCCGATGCGACACAATGTCGCACTCTGGCACCCCGCGCTCGACGTCCTTTTGCCGCACCTTGCCGGCAGATTTTCCAATGGGCAAACATCCCGCCCGTCAAGGCCAAGGAACCTGTGCGGCGAAGCAACGCATCGCCGCCCGCAACTCCCACAAATGACCAGAAAAACCTTACACAATAATAGCATGCCGGTCTTTCAGTTCTGCCGCGCCCCCAAATCCGTGATCGCGCCGCCTGTCGGAGCTTTGAGCCAAGTCAAAAGAACATCGCCCTGCCTTAGCGTGTCGCGGTAACCCAATTCGATCAGTTCGCGCGTGAATTCGCGCTCGAACAGCAAATAGCTCGCGAATGCCGCGCCTGATGCGCGGTTGCCGCCCATCGCGCCCAGCAGCATGCGCACCGAGCGCGGCAACTGCTGCAAATGGCGCGCGGCGATCAGCTCGATGCGCTCGCTCGGCGCGATGGCAAGCACCTCGACATGCCGCCAGCCGCTTTCCGGCTCCACCGTGTGCGGCAGTTGCAGCACCATGCGGTTCACGTGCTCGATGCGCTCGATATCGGCGCCGAGCGCGTCGAGAAACACGCTGGCAAGCACCTGCTGGCCGATCTGCGCGAGCGTCGGATACGTGTCGATGTCGGCGCGCGCCGCGGGCACTTCCGGCGTAGGCGCGGCCGCGCCCAGCACGACGATGCGCTGCGCGCCGAAATGGATGGCGGGCGAGAGCGGCGCGATCTGCCGGATCGAGCCGTCGCCGAAATATTCGTGACGGCCGTCGAGTTCGAGGCGCACCGCCGGAAAAAGGAACGGAATCGCCGCCGATGCAAGCAGATGAGCCGGCGTGAGCGCGACCATGCGCGCCGTGCGCTGCGCGCGCCGCCATGCGGTGATCGGCTCGCACGCCTGGTAGAACGTCACATGCCGCCCCGACGAATAGCTGAGCGCCGTGACGGCGAGCGCATAAAGCAGCCGCTCGTCGAGCATCTGCTCGATGCGGTGGAAGCTGAGCGCGTGAGGGAGCATCCGCGCGAGCGGGGTGCTATCGAACAAGGTGCGCGGCGCGGCGCGCGCGCCCACGCTCGAGGCGGCCCAGCCGAACGCGAGCGCGGCGAGCCAGCGCGCGCCCGCGGCCGCGACGCCTGGCCAGTCGGTGCGATAGACCTGGCTTGCGCGCATGTCCGACCAGACCTCGACGAGGCGCGCCGCGCCCTGTGCGAACTGGTCGGCGTGACTCGCGATCGAGGTTGCGTTGATCGCGCCCGCAGAGGTGCCGCAGATGACCGTGAAGGGCATGGCGCGGCGCGCCGGCTCGGCCTGGCTGGCCAGTTCGGCGAGCGCGCGCAACGCGCCGGCCTGGTAGGCCGCACGCGCGCCGCCGCCCATCATCACGAGCGCAAGCCGCATGATGCCGACGCTCCCCGCTGTTGTGCAGCTGTTGTCCCGCAGTCGCCTTTCTGTTGCGTTACGCGGGATGGTTCTTCGTGACGTGCGGCGCGCGCCTTACTCGGGCTGCGCCGGCGCCTTCTTCGCGGCGCGCGGCGCGCTGCGGCCCGCGCCGCCGCTGTTGCCGTTGCCGTTGCCGTTGCCACCATTGGTACTGCTGCTGCGTTTGGCGGTGCTGCTGCGTTTAGCCGCCGCGGCTGCGGTCTTCGCCTGCGCCTCGCTCACCGCTTCGGCGGCGGCTTGCGCCGCCTCGGCCGCGGCCGCCGGCTGCGCCATCGCGAACTGCGCGAGCTGGTTGAACTGCGCCTGCACGAGATTCCACCACGAACCCGCATCGAAGCCCGGCGGCGCCGATGCCGCGCCCTCGGCCGCATCGCCGGCGCTCGCGCCTTCAGGCTCGGCGGCCCGCTCGCGCGAAGCGCCCGTTCTCGGCGGTTCGGATTCGGCGTGCGTCGGCGTCATCTGCGCCTGCGCGAACGCGCCGAACGCGCGCAGCGTGGAAAGCGTCGCGCGCTGCACTTCGAGCGCCTGGATGGCGGACTGCAGCATGCCGAGATTGAGCTTGAGCCACTGCTCGACGGCGCGCAGATCGGTGATGCGCTTGTCGAGTTCCTCGATGTTGGTGAGCGGCGTCATCATGTCGGACATCATCGAAAGCGACGGGCCGAAGGCTTGCGCCACGCCCGGTTCAGTACCCGGAAATGCGCCGCCGAACGGCGTGAGGCGCATCATCCCCCACATGCGGTCGAGCATTTCGGCGGGCGGAAAGCCGGGAAAGCCCGGGAACGGCGGCATGTTGCCTGCTGGGTCGGTCATGCGGATCTCCCTCGCATAGATAGGTGGTCAAATGCGCACGCGGCGGCGGCGCAAAACGATCTCTTCGATGATAGCGCGCGGAAAAGTAGAAATCGGCACAAAGCGCGAAGCAAAACGCGTCAGAACGGATCGCCGCCCGGAAAATCGGGCGCGCGCCGCTCGCGCAGCGACTGCACGCCTTCGCGCACGTCGGGGCCCGCGAAACCCATGAATTCGAGCGCGAGCGACGTGTCGAAGGTCGGCCCCGCCATGCGCAGCCAGTTGTTCAGCGCGTACTTGGTCCAGCGCACCGCGGTTTGCGAACCGTTCGCAAGACGCTTGGCCACTTCGAACGCCTTCGGCAGCAGGTCGTTGTCATCCACGGCGAGCGAGACGAGGCCGATGCGCTCCGCCTCCTCGCCGCTCACCGGCTCGCACAGCAGCAGGTAATACTTTGCCTTCGCCATGCCGCACAGCAGCGGCCACACGATCGCAGCATGATCGCCCGCCGCAACGCCGAGGCGCGTATGGCCGTCGATGATGCGCGCCGTTTTCGTCGCAATGGAAATATCGGCCAGCAGCCCCGCGACGAGCCCCGCGCCCACCGCCGGGCCATGCATGGCCGAGACGATCGGCTTGCCGCAGTTGATCACGTTGTAGACGAGGTCGCGCGCCTCGCGCCACACGCGCGCGCGCACGTCGAAATGCGTGGCCATGTCCTCGACGAGCTGCAGGTCGCCGCCCGCCGAAAAGCCCTTGCCCTCGCCGCGAATCACGGCGACGCGCGCGTCGGGATCGCGGTCCACGTCGCGCCAGATCTCAGCGAGTTCGCGATGCATATTCGCGTCGGCGGTCGCAAGGCCGCTCTTGTTCGCGCCCTCGCCGCTCATCACGATCTCGACGATGCCGTGCTCATGCCGTCGCACGCGCAGAGCCTGATAGTGGGCGTAAAAAGGATCGTTCATGGGCGGACCTCCTTTGCTTCGGAATACTGATTACGTGAATGCGATGGCAGTGCCGCTCATCAATGCGGCTGATACACCCACTTGCCGTCGCGGATCTCGACCATCACGCGCGCTCGCGCGTCGAGGCCGAGGTGATCGGTGGCGCTCATGTTGACGACGCCGTTGGTGTCATGCAGATCGTGCGTCGCTTCGAGCGCGTCGCGCAGCGCGTGGCGAAACGCGGGCGTGCCGGGCGCCGCCGCTTTGAGCGCAATGGGTATCGCGTTCTGGAGCAGGAGCCCCGCGTCCCACGTGTATGCGCCGAACGCCGACACCGTGCCCGCGCCGTTGCGTGCTTCGTAGCGCGAAATATAGTCGAGCGCGAGGCGCCGGCCTGGCGCGTCCTCGGGCAGTTGCGCGGCCACGAGCACCTGGCTCGCGGGCAGGAACGTGCCGTTGCAGTCGGCGCCGCACACGCGCAGGAAGTCGCGGTTGCCCACGCCGTGGTTGTGATAGATGACGCCCTTGTAGCCGCGCTCCTTGAGCGCCTTCGGCGGCAGCGCGGCGGGCGTGCCGGCCGCGCCCACCACGACGGCGTCGGGGTGGGCCGCCACGATCTTGAGCACCTGCCCCGTTACGCTCGGATCGGTGCGATTGAAGCGCTCGTTCGCGACGAGCTTGATGTTGCGCTGCTGCGCGGCTTTCGCGATCTCGGCATAGAACGTCTCGCCGAGCGCGTCGGCCTGACCGATATAGGCGAGCGTTTTCACGTTGTGCGCGGCGGCGTGCTCCATGATCGCACCGGCCATCATCGCGTCGGTTTGCGGCGTCTTGAACATCCAGTGGCGCTTGTCGTCGACGGGCTCGATGATCTTCGCCGAAGAAGCGAGCGAGATGGTGGGCGTCTCGCCCTGCGCGATCACGTCGAGCATCGCGAGCGAATTCGGCGTGATCGACGAGCCGATGATCGCATCGACATGCTGTTCGTCGATGAGCTTCTTCGTGTCCTGCACGGCCTGGGTCGTGTCGGAGGCGTCGTCGAGCACGATGTACTGGACTTTCTGGCCCGCGATCTCGGTGGGGAACATCGCGGCGGTGTCGCGCGCGGGAATGCCGAGCGAGGCGGCCGGGCCCGTGAGCGACAGCACGAGGCCGATCTTGACCTGCGCGAGCGCAAGCGTGGGTGCGCAGATACAGAACAGCAGGGCGATGCGTGCAGCAAGACGGCTGGGGCGAGAAGCGTTCACGATGTCTCCTTGTCGTTATGCGTTTTTTCTGCGTGCGGATGCTGCGTGCTTCTACGGCGCGTGCTTTTACTGCCCTTCCCCGACTTCTCTCAAAGAAAAAAGGGCGTTCGCCAGTGTAGCCGCACGCGTGGCGTGCGGCATCCGGCGAAACCCTTCAGCGCTTGCGTGTCGATTGTGCGTCACGGCTCGCCGTGGAGCGGCGCCACAGCCTGATCGATCGCACCGAAAATCGACTTGCCCGCTTCGTCGAGCATTTCGATCTTTACGCTGTCGCCGAACTTCATGAATTCGGTGCTCGCCTGTCCGCTTTCGATCATCTCGAGGCAGCGCTTCTCGGCGATGCAGCAGTAGCCGCGTTTGGCGTCCTTGTTCGAGACCGTGCCCGAACCCACGATGGCGCCCGCGCGCAGATTGCGCGTTTTCGCGGCATGCGCGATCAACTGGCCGAAGTGGAACACCATGTCCGTGCCCGCATCGGGCTGGCCGACCTTCTTGCCGTTCCAGTGGACGATGAGCGGCAGATGCACGCGCCCTTCGCGCCAGTGTCCACCGAGTTCGTCGGGCGTGACCATCACCGGCGCGAACGCGCTGGCCGGCTTGCTCTGGAAAAAGCCGAAGCCCTTCGCGAGTTCCGCGGGAATGAGGTTGCGCAGCGAAACGTCGTTCACGAGCGTGACGAGCCGCACGGCGCGCAGTGCTTCGTCGGGGCTCGCGCCCATCGGCACGTCGCCCGTCACGACGGCGACTTCGGCCTCGAAGTCGATGCCGAATGCCTCGGAGGCGCACACGATGTCGTCGCACGGCCCGATGAAGTCGTCGCTGCCGCCCTGGTACATGAGCGGGTCGGTCCAGAACTCGGCGGGCATTTCGGCGCCGCGCGCGCGACGCACGAGTTCGACGTGATTCACGTACGACGAGCCATCCGCCCATTGGTACGCACGCGGCAGCGGCGCCATGCAGTCGCGCGCGTCGAAGCTGAACGCGTTGCGCGCGCGCCCGTAGTTGAGCGCGTCGTACAGCTCGGCGAGCTGCGGCGCGTAGAAGCGCCAGTCGTCGAGCACGCGCTGCAGCGTGGGCGCGATCGCGTCGGCGATGGCGGCGCTGCGCAGGTCGCGGGAAACGACGATCAGTTGCCCGTCGCGGGTGCCGTCCTTCAGCGTGGCAAGTTTCATGGAATCAGACGTGAGTGACGATAAGGGAAATGTATTCTACGATGGTGAATCCGCGGGCCCCAAGCGGGTGCGCCGCATGCCCTCAGTTTCCGTACGGTTGCCGTACGTTCGAACACCACAACGCCTCCATGCCGCCTACCGTCCGATCCGCCTCGCCACGCGCGAGCGCCACAGACGCCACGAACGCCGAAGATCTCGCCGACGCCCTCGACACCGCCGAAGGCCCGGAAGGCCCCGAAGCCGGCGAAGAAAAGCTGCGCTCGGGCATCCAGTCGATCGAAGTGGGCTTTCGCCTACTCGAAGTGCTGACCGGCGAGCCGCGCGCCATGATGCTGCGCGACCTCGCGCAGCGTGCGGGCATGAGCCCGGCGAAGGCGCATCGCTATCTCGTGAGCTTCATGCGCCTCGGCGTGGTTGCGCAGGACCCGCTCTCGGGCCGCTACGAACTGGGCGGCTTCGCCTTGCAGCTCGGCCTCGCGCGTCTGGCGCGCGTGGACGGCGTCAAACTCGCGCGCATCGCGCTCACCGAGTTACGCGACGCGCTCGACATCACCGTGGGCATCGCCGTGTGGGGCAACCAGGGGCCGACCGTCGTGCACTGGCTCGAATCGAGCCATCCGGCAAAAGCGTCGCTCAAGCTCGGCGACGTCATGCCGATGCTCAGTTCCGCCACGGGCCTGCTGTTCGCCGCCTACCTGCCGCGCAGCAAGACCGCCCCGATGATCGAGCGCGAACTCGCTGGCGCGCAGCACTACTCATACGGCTCCACGCCGCGTACGGCAGAGGCGCTCGAACGCGCGCTCGCGCAGGTGCGCGAGCATGGCGCCGCCCGCGTGGAAGGCATGCTGCTGCCGACCATCCACGCGTTCTGCACGCCCGTGTTCGACGCGAGCGGCGAACTCGCGCTCGGGCTCATCGCGCTCGGTCACGAAGGCGCGTTCGATATCGACTGGAACGGCGCCGTGGACACCGCCTTGCGAGCGTGCGCCGAAAAACTGTCATACGAATTGGGGTACAGTCCGACGCCGCGCTGAGCGCCTTGTGCGTGGGGCGTGGGTCGAGGCGTGCCGTCTGGCTTTCTGCGCGACCCCAGCCGGTTGTGTCACAGTAACGTCCGACAGATTCCGACTCACGAACCGCCGATGTCCACCCCCGCCGCCCCGCGCGAGGCACGCCGCCTCGACACCGACTCACGCAGCTCACAGCGCTCGCGCGCGTGGCGCTGGGTCGGGGTGTTCGTCGCGGTCACGGCGCTCCATTGGCTCGCGGCCGAATGGTTCGAGCGGCATCACGGCGCGCCGCCACCGGTCGCGCACGTGCGCGTACCCGTGCAGGTGGCGCTCCTCAAACCCGAGCGCATCGAACGCGCGGCGCGGCCCGCGGGCCCGGCGGCGGCGCCCGCGCATGCCGCGCCCAAACCCGCGCCGAAGCCCGCCGAGCCGCATACGCTGCATGCTGTCGCGCCGCCCCAGCCGCACCCGAAAGCGCCCGCTTCGCCGCCGGATGCCCAAGCGGCGTCCGCGCCTGCGGCCGCTTCGGAAACCCGCGCGAGCGCCGACGGCTCGGGCGACAAAAACGGCACGGCAAGCGCCGCGCCCGGCAACGGCAAGCAGCCTTCGGCACAAGCCGCGCAAGCGTCGCATGGGTTGAAGTTTTCGGTGCCTCCGTCGGGCGAACTGCAATACGACACGTTCTATAACGGCGTGCGCAATCAGCCCGGCACGATCCACTGGTCAAGCGACGGTCAGCGCTACGAGATGGTCGTGCGCGTGCCCCTGCCCTTCGTCGGCGAGTTCAGCTGGACGAGCAAGGGCCGCGTGGACGCCTTCGGCCTCGCGCCCGATCAGTACATCGAAAAGCGCGGCCATCGTCCATCCGACGTGACGATTTTCAACCGCGCCGACAAGCAGATCGTGTTCACGCGCACGCCCAACTCCCTCGCGCTGACCGACGGCGCGCAGGACCGCTTCAGCATGGTGATGCAGCTCGCGAGCCTCGTGCGCGGCGACCCCGACGCGTACAAGCCGGGCGTCACGCGCGAGTTCTATGTCGCGGACAACGACAGCGGCGAGACCTGGCCCATCACCACGATCGGCGACGAAACCGTGAGCACGGATCATGGCTACGTCACGGCGCGCCACTTCATGCGCCTGCCGCGCCGCGAGGGCGACAAGCGGCGTATCGACGTGTGGCTCGCGCCAACGCTCGGCTGGCTGCCCGTGCGCCTCGTACAGACCGAGCCCAATGGCAACCAGTTCGAACTGGTATGGCGTGGCGCGCTTACGGTGCCGAGCGCCGCGAACGCACCCGCGCCGACACCCGAGCCCTCAACGGCGGCGACCACCACGACGCCCAACGCGACACCCGACACAACATCGGCACAATCCGCAACGCCGGAGACGGCGCCGCAACCGGCACCACCCGCCACACCCGCCACACCCGCCAATACGCAGACAGAATCACCGCCGCTACCGTCCGTGGATGACGAACCCTCGCTTACCTCGCCGGGCGCAGCGCCCGAGCATCCCTGAGCGCGCCACCGCACGCAAGGACACGCATCGCTCGATCCAGACGACCTGCTTCACGACACAAAATCGTGAAATAGCGCATACTGGAATCGAGCCATGCGTCAAGGATCGCAAGGCGTCGCGCGCAGCATGAAGGGCCCAGAACAAGCAGACGAAACACGGCAACACGCCACCGCGCGCGCATAGCGAATCAGCGAACGGACCAGCACCAACAAACCGGTACAACGCTGCAAAAGACGGACCCATTCAGACCCAATCGGCACAACACAATAAACAGCGCAGCAAACAGGGACGCGACACACAAGCTAACGAACATCGCATCGCGCATCGTCCGCGTGCCCCAGGCGCGCGGATTGCTCCACCAGCATCGCGTGCATGCAGTACCTCGCAAACGGCTTGACTCCCAGCCTGGAAGGCGAAGGAGGAACCCATGCAAGTGACTGTCAACGGCATCGATACGCACTATGTCTTCGACGACAGGAGCGGTGGGCCCGCGCTGGCGTTCATTCATCAACTGGGCGGCGACCTTGGCGTGTGGGACACGCTCGCCGGACATTTCCGCCATCGTCACAGCGTGCTGCGCTACGACGTGCGCGGGCATGGCTCAAGCGCGGTTGCAAACGAACCCTTCGGCTTCGAGGATCTCGCTGCCGACCTCGACGCGCTTTTCGACGCAACCGGCATCGAGCATGCCCATCTCGTTGGCATGTCGATGGGAGGCATGATCGCGCAGCAGTTCGCGCTCGATTACCCCGAACGCGTGAGCACACTCACGCTTTGCGACACGGCCAGTCATACGCCGCCACAAGCGCGCGACACCTGGAACGAACGCGCCGCCACCGTGCGCAGCGACGGTCTCGGAGCGGTCGTCGACGCGACGATGGCACGCTGGTTCACCGCTGACTTCCGGCATACGCATAAGCCAACTGTCGAGCAAATTTGTGACGTTTTATTACGGACCCCTGCAGAAGGCTACGCAATGGCCTGCGAGGCGCTACGTGATTTCGACGTGGAAAAGAGGCTCGCGCAACTGCGCGTGCCGACGCTGGCCGTGGCGGGCCGCCATGACAGCGGCACGCCGATGACCCTGACGCAAGCGCTTGCAAGAGCGATAGAAGGGTCGCATTTCGTGGTGCTCGATGCCGCGCATCTGGCCCCGGTAGAGGAATCGCACCGTTTTACCGCGTTGCTCGAAACGTTTCTCAAGCAGTTGGTCTAAGTAGTTCGAAGTAATCGCTCGAAGCAAATGCATCATGGCAGTGGCAGCAGACGCAGTTGAGCAGTGAAGTATAAAAAGGGAGAGCAGTCCACATAAGAGGTGATGCGGGACCCACCCCTTGAATTCCAGAACGAACGCTCCACGTATTGACCGAGAAGGTCAGGGAGCACAGGAAAAAGGAGTGTCGCCATGCAAATGATCTACAACAGTCCCAACTATTGCGTCGTCGAGTTCCCACCGCAGGACGGCCACAGCGCCATGCGCGCAGGCGGCTACGAGATCGTCGACAAAAACGCGCGCCGCGAGATCTTCATCGACGGCGTGATGGCGGCACGTTTTCGCGAAGACGTGCAAAAGCTGATGGACGCAGACCAGTCACTCGACGAAGTCGACGAATTCCTCGGACAGTTCGACAGCCTCATGCAGCAACCCGTCGTGCTTCACTGACGCTAGCGCACCCCGCGGCACTCAACGCGCAGCGTCCTTCACACGAAACCCCGCCTGGCTTGCCTGGCGGGGTTTTCTTTTGGCCGCTTCTTTTGCCCTTCCACGCGAGCCGCCGCGGTTGCTCGCGCGCGACGCCGCGGGCAGCGGCCTGTTGCCGCAGCGGCTACAATGTGGGGTTTCCCAGTTCAACCGGCTCCATGCCCGCCCGCGATCCATGAACCAGCCCGCAGCCCTTGCCTCGCGCCCCGCCGGGGACGCCAAATACACGCGTGGCGCAGCGCTTCCCGCGCTGCTCGCCTCGCGTATCGTGATCCTCGACGGCGCGATGGGTACGATGATCCAGCGCTACAAGCTCGACGAAGCGGCCTACCGGGGCGAGCGCTTCAAGGACTACCCGCGCGATATCAAGGGCAACAACGAACTGCTCTCGCTCACGCAGCCGCAGATCATCAGCGAGATTCACGAGCAGTACCTCGCGGCGGGCGCGGACATCATCGAGACCAACACGTTCGGCGCGACCACGGTGGCCCAGGACGACTATGGCATGGGCGAGCTCGCCATCGAGATGAACATCGAGTCGGCAAAGCTCGCGCGCGCCGCGTGCGCGAAGTATTCGACGCCGGACAAGCCGCGCTTCGCCGCGGGCGCAATCGGGCCGACGCCGAAAACGGCGAGCATCTCGCCCGACGTGAACGATCCGGGCGCGCGCAACGTCACGTTCGAAGAGCTTCGCCGCGCGTACTACGAGCAGGCGAAGGCGCTCATGGACGGCGGCTGCGACCTCTTCCTCGTCGAGACGATCTTCGACACGCTCAACGCCAAGGCCGCGCTCTTCGCGCTCGACCAGCTCTTCGAAGACACGGGCGAGAATCTGCCGATCATGATTTCGGGCACCGTCACCGACGCCTCGGGCCGCATTCTCTCGGGCCAGACCGTCGAGGCGTTCTGGAACTCGCTGCGCCATGCGAAGCCGCTCACGTTCGGCCTGAACTGCGCGCTGGGCGCGGCGCTCATGCGCCCGTACATCGCCGAGCTGGCGAAGCTGTGCGACACGTATGTTTCGTGCTATCCGAACGCGGGCCTGCCCAATCCGATGAGCGACACGGGCTTCGACGAAACGCCCGCCGATACCTCCGGACTGCTCAAGGAATTCGCGAGCGCCGGTCTCGTGAATGTGGCGGGCGGCTGCTGCGGCACGACGCCCGAGCACATCGCGGCCATCGCGAAGGCGCTCGCCGAAATCAAGCCGCGCCGCTGGCCCGGCCAATACCGCGACGCTGCCTGATAACCCGTTCGACCGCTGCTCCCGAGTCCCGCTCCAACTACATACGATCCGGTCCCAAGCCATGACTGACCATACCCTGCGCCTTTCCGGCCTCGAACCCTTCAACGTGACCGAAGGCACGCTGTTCATCAACGTGGGCGAGCGCACCAACGTGACGGGCTCGAAGGCGTTCGCGCGGATGATCCTGAACGGCCAGTTCGACGAGGCGCTCGCAGTGGCGCGCCAGCAGGTCGAAAACGGCGCGCAGGTCATCGACGTCAACATGGACGAAGCCATGCTCGACTCGAAGGCGGCGATGGTGCGCTTCATGAACCTCATCGCGTCCGAGCCCGACATCGCGCGCGTGCCGATCATGATCGACTCGTCGAAGTGGGATGTGATCGAAGCGGGCCTGCAGTGCGTGCAGGGCAAGGCCATCGTCAACTCGATCTCGCTCAAGGAAGGCAAGGAGCAGTTCGTGCATCACGCGAAGCTCATTCGCCGCTACGGCGCGGCGAGCGTGGTGATGGCGTTCGACGAGAAGGGGCAGGCCGACACGTTCGCGCGCAAGACCGAGATCTGCAAGCGCTCCTACGACATCCTCGTGAACGAAGTGGGCTTCCCGCCCGAGGACATCATCTTCGACCCGAACATCTTCGCGGTGGCGACGGGCATCGAGGAGCACAACAACTACGCGGTCGACTTCATCAACGCAACGCGCTGGATCAAGCAGAACCTGCCCTACGCGAAGATCAGCGGCGGCGTGTCGAACGTGTCGTTCTCGTTCCGCGGCAACGATCCGGTGCGCGAGGCGATCCACACCGTGTTCCTCTATCACGCCATTCAGGCGGGCATGGACATGGGCATCGTCAACGCGGGCCAGCTCGGCGTGTATGCCGATCTCGACGCCGAGTTGCGCGAGCGCGTGGAAGACGTGGTGCTCAACCGCCGCGACGACGCGACCGACCGCCTGCTGGAGATCGCCGACAAGTTCAAGACGGGTGCCGCGAAGAAGGAAGAGAACCTCGAGTGGCGCAACCAGCCTGTGGAAAAGCGTCTCGCGCATGCGCTCGTGCACGGCATCACGAACTTCATCGTCGAGGACACCGAAGAAGCGCGCGTGAAGATCATGGGCGACGGCGGCCGCCCGATCAACGTGATCGAAGGCCCGCTCATGGACGGCATGAACGTCGTCGGCGACCTCTTCGGCCAAGGCAAGATGTTCCTGCCGCAGGTGGTGAAGTCGGCGCGCGTGATGAAGCAGGCCGTGGCGCACCTGATTCCGTTCATCGAGGAAGAAAAACGCCTGCTCGCCGAATCGGGCGCCGACGTGCGCGCGAAGGGCAAGATCGTCATCGCGACCGTGAAGGGCGACGTGCACGACATCGGCAAGAACATCGTGTCGGTGGTGCTCCAGTGCAATAACTTCGAAGTGGTCAACATGGGCGTGATGGTCCCGTGCAACGAGATTCTCGCGAAGGCGAAAGTCGAAGGCGCGGATATCGTCGGCCTGTCGGGGCTCATTACGCCGTCGCTCGAGGAAATGGCTTACGTCGCGAGCGAAATGCAGCGCGACGACTACTTCCGCGTGAAGAAGATTCCGCTCCTCATCGGCGGTGCGACCACCTCGCGCGTGCATACCGCGGTGAAGATCGCGCCGCACTACGAAGGTCCGGTCGTGTACGTGCCCGATGCATCGCGCTCGGTTTCCGTTGCATCGAGCCTGCTTTCGGATGAAGGCGCGACGAAGTACATCGACGAACTCAAGACCGATTACGAGCGCATTCGCGAGCAGCACGCCAACAAGAAGGCGCAGCCGCTCGTGACGCTCGAAGAGGCGCGCGCCAACAAGACGAAGGTCGATTGGGCGAACTTCAAGCCGGTGAAGCCGAAGTTCATCGGCCGCCGCGTGTTCAAGAACTTCGACCTGAACGAACTCGCGAATTACATCGACTGGGGTCCGTTCTTCCAGACGTGGGATCTCGCCGGTCCCTATCCGCAGATCCTCAATGACGAGATCGTGGGCGAGTCGGCGCGCCGCGTGTTTTCCGACGCGAAGTCGATGCTCTCGCGCCTGATTCAGGGCCGCTGGCTGCAGGCCAACGGCGTGATCGCGCTGCTGCCCGCCAACACCGTCAACGACGACGACATCGAAATCTACACCGACGAGTCGCGCAGCGAAGTCGCGCTCACGTGGCGCAATCTGCGCCAGCAGTCGGTACGCCCCGTGGTGGACGGCGTGATGCGCCCGAACCGCTCGCTCGCCGATTTCATCGCGCCGAAGGACTCGGGCGTGGCCGACTATATCGGCATGTTCGCGGTCACGGCCGGCATTGGCGTCGACGTGAAGGAAGCGCAGTTCGAAAAGGACCACGACGACTACAGCGCGATCATGCTCAAGGCGCTCGCCGACCGCTTCGCTGAAGCCTTTGCCGAAGCGATGCACGCGCGCGTGCGCCGCGACCTGTGGGGCTATGCGGCCAGCGAAACGCTCGACAACGACGCGCTGATCGCCGAGAAGTACGCGGGCATTCGCCCGGCGCCTGGCTACCCTGCCTGCCCGGATCACCTCGTGAAGCGCGACATGTTCGACTTCCTGCAAGCGGGCGAAGTCAGCATGAGCGTGACGGAATCGCTCGCCATGCTGCCGGCCGCGAGCGTTTCGGGCTTCTACCTCGCGCACCCGGACAGCACTTACTTCTCGGTGGGCAAGATCGGCCAGGACCAGCTCGCCGACTACGCGCGCCGCATGTCGCTCTCCGAAGAAGACGCCCGCCGCGCGCTCGCGCCGCAGCTCTAAGTCCCCGCTTTAAGCCACCACTCTCCGACGTACGGCGCGCCGCTTCATGCGGCGCGCTTTCCCCCGCTTCACGACCCCCGCTCCTACCCCCGTTGTCACCGCCCGACATACGCGATCCGGCAAGGTGAAAATTACGCGCGCGCAATTTTTCGGCTTTGTAAGATGGCCCGGCAAGACCTCGCATGACCCGGCAACACCTGCATGACGCCCGGCCACACGCGGCATCGCCGCGCCGGCTCGATCATCAGCAAATCCTTAAAACGCAAAATCGAAGCAACCTCGACGGAGAAATCGTATGAAGAAGCTGATGTTGATGTTGACCGCCTTCGGCGTCGCGGCGCTTGCGCAGCCGTCGTTCGCCCAGCCGGCCGTGCCGGAGCAGGCGAGCCCGGCGACGTCGTATTCGGCGCCCACCGAAAAGCACGTGAAGAAGCCGAAGAAAAAGAAGATGAGCAAGTCAGCGGCTTCCGCTGCCGAGCCGGCGGCCGCCAGCCAGTAACGTGCGCCGAAGGTGAACAAAAGCAAAGAGCCCGCAGATTGCGGGCTCTTTGCTTTTGGAGCATGGGATCAGGCGGGGGCGCTCAGGCGCCCATCACAAGCTGGCCGGTGGGCGCATTGGACGCCGCACCATCTCGCGTTGCTACGCTCCGGGACATCGAACAGGAGGCTCAAATGCCCCAAAGCACGTCGTTGTCTTCCTTCTTCGCGGCGCGCAGCATATCGAGGAACGGAAAGGCGCGTTGCGCGAGGCCGACCGGCAGTTCGTGATGGACGTGGTCGTCCTCGCCTTCGTGAAAGTGGCCTTCCTGCTCGTGGCGCTCTTTTTTGTCCGTGGCGATTGCCGCTTCGAGCTTGTTGATGGCGGTATCGAGTTCGTCGTGGGTAATCACCCCGCGCGGGCCCAGCCGCTTGCCAATGATGCCGAGAAGGTATTGTGCGAGGTTCTCCAGCATCGTGACGTCGGGCGCCGCGTGGCATTTAAAAGTAACCAGCATGTCTGTTCCCTTTATGATTTTTTCGGATCTGCGCGCGACATTCAGGCCTGCGAAGCCAGACGGGCCAAGGCGGCCCCTATCGCGCTACCTCATTTCACATATTAGCACCTGCTAAAATCCGTCAGGACGGAATTACCCGCAGGGCGCGGCACCCGGTCGTTCTGGCGTCCAGTACATCGCCAAGCCGCCACGCCGCCTGCCGCAACGAGGCCGCCCGCGCATTGGCGCATGGTAGGCGGCCTGCCGCAAGGCTGACGCGCCCTCACCCGTATTCGGCGGTCCGCGCCGGCAGCCAGAGGCCAGATCCTCGAGCGCCGGCCCCGCATCCCATTACCCGCACAGGACCTGCAACCAGCATGCTGCCCGCACAGAAACACACCCTGGAGACCCTGCTCGCGCAAGCCGTAGCCCAGGTGGCGAAGGCCACCGAAGGCGCGAGCGAAGCCGCATTCGTCGTGCCCGCGATCACGCTCGAGCGCCCGAAGGTCGCCGCACACGGCGACGTCGCCTGTAACGTCGCGATGCAGCTCGCCAAGCCCATGCGCGCGAACCCGCGCCAGCTCGCCCAGCAGATCGTCGACGCCGTGCTCGCCCTGCCCGAGGCCGCAGGCCTCGTCGAGGCTGCAGAAGTGGCCGGCCCCGGCTTCATCAACCTGCGTCTCACCGCGAACGCGAAGCGCGCCGTGATCGGCGCCGTGTTCGAGCAGGGCGAGGCATTCGGCCGTTCGCAGCGCGAAGCCGGCCGGCACGTGCTCGTCGAATTCGTCTCGGCCAATCCCACCGGCCCGCTGCACGTGGGCCACGGCCGTCAGGCGGCGCTCGGCGACGCCATCTCGAACGTGCTCGCCTCGCAGGGCTACGACGTGCACCGCGAGTTCTACTACAACGACGCGGGCGTGCAGATCGGCAACCTCGCCGTCTCCACCCAGGCGCGCGCACGCGGCTTCAAGCCCGGCGACGCCGAGTGGCCCGAGGCCGCCTACAACGGCGAATACATCGCCGATATCGCGCGCGACTATCTCGCGGGCGAGACCGTCGCGGCCAAGGACGGCGAGCCCGTCACGGGCGAGAAGGACCCTGAGAACCTCGAAGCGATCCGCCGCTTCGCCGTGGCCTATCTGCGTCACGAACAGGATCTCGATTTGCAGGCGTTCGGCGTGAAGTTCGATCGCTACTACCTCGAGTCGTCGCTGTACACGGAAGGCCGCGTCGAGAAGACGGTCGAGGCGCTGGTCGCTTCGGGCGAGACCTACGAGCAGGAAGGCGCGCTGTGGCTCAAGACCACGGACTACGGCGACGACAAGGACCGCGTGATGCGCAAGTCCGACGGCACGTACACGTACTTCCTGCCCGACGTCGCCTACCACGTCACCAAGTGGGAACGCGGCTTCACGAAGGTCATCAACATCCAGGGCTCCGACCACCACGGCACCATTGCACGCGTGCGCGCGGGCCTGCAGGCGCTTGGCGTCGGCATTCCGAAGGGCTATCCCGACTACGTGCTGCACAAGATGGTGACGGTGATGCGCGATGGCCAGGAGGTGAAAATCTCCAAGCGCGCGGGCAGCTACGTCACGGTGCGCGACCTGATCGAGTGGTCGGGCGGCGCGAACCCCGGCAGCGAAGTGTCGCCTGACCTGCTCGACGAGGCGACCATCCGCCGCGGCCGCGACGCCGTGCGCTTTTTCCTCATCTCGCGCAAGGCCGACACGGAATTCGTGTTCGACATCGACCTCGCGCTGAAGGAAAACGACGAAAACCCGGTGTACTACGTGCAATACGCGCACGCGCGCATCTCGTCGATCCTCGGCGACTGGCAGGGCAAGTTCGGCGGCGATCTGGCCGCGCTGCCCAAGGTCGATCTCGCGCCGCTGTCGAGCGAGCGCGCGCTCGCGCTCATCGCGAAACTCGGCGAATTCCCCGACATGCTCACGCATGCCGCCAGCGAACTTGCGCCGCACGCGGTCGCGTTCTACCTGCGCGAACTCGCCGCTGAGTTTCACTCGTTCTACAATGCCGAACGCGTTCTCGTCGACGACATCGCCGAGCGCGACGCCCGCGTCGCCCTGCTTGCGGCCACGCGCCGGGTGCTCGCGAACGGCCTGGCCGTGATCGGCGTGTCCGCGCCGGAGCGCATGTAACGAGACGCGCGCGACCCGCGCACAGCAGCATGTTTGGGGCCGCCGCCTTGCGCGGACGGCCATTCCAGGATTCTCTTGTTTGCAGGTGATTCAGACGATGGCAAAACCGCGCCGCACTACAAAACAGCAGTCGAAGCAGTCCGGGGGAACCTTTCTCGGCATCGTGCTGGGCCTGATCGTCGGCCTTGCGATCGCGGTGGTGGTGGCGCTCTACATCACGCGCGCGCCCACGCCGTTCGTCTCGAAGGTCGCGCCGCCGGCCGCCTCCGACGTCAGCCAGAGCAACGAGCAGGTCGACCCGAACCGCGCGCTGCAGGGCAAGTCGCCGGGCCAGCCGGTGCCGCAAGCCGCGCAAAGCACGCCGCCCAACACGGCGCCGGGCCAGACCACGAACCAGTCGCAGTCCTCGGGCATGCTCGAAGAACCGCAGATCGTCGAAGTGCCGCCCTCGGGTTCGAACAACAACAGCGCCAACGGTGTGGCCGTCGCGCCGCAGCCGTCGACGGGTGAAACCGTCACGGGCGGCACGGCTATCGCGAAGAAGCCGCAGTCGGCCAGCAACTCGAACAACGCGAACAGCGCCACGAACCCGGCGCAGATCCTCGCGGGCAACCAGCCACAAAAGCCCGCCAACGCGGTGCCGACGCCTCCGGCCGCCAAGCCCGGCAGCGCCACGCCCGCACCGGGCGACGCCAACACGGGCTACTTCCTGCAGGTCGGTGCGTACAAGACTTCGGGCGACGCCGAGCAGCAGCGTGCTCGCCTCGCGTTCCAGGGGTTCGAATCGAAGGTGACGCAGCGCGACGCCGGCGGCGTGACGTACTATCGCGTGCGCATTGGTCCGTTCACGAAGTTCGACGACATGAACTCGACGCGTCAGCGCCTGTCCGATGCCGGTATCGATACCGCTGTCATCCGATTCACGAAGCAGTAATCGCCGTGCGCGCCGCGTATCCCGCGGCGCGACGCCCTAAACAAGCCATACCCGCGCAACACCCAGTCAACACCCACGCAGCACCCGCGCGCGAGCGCTTCGCGTGAGCGGCGTTCTGCGGCAAACAACCGGCGGCCGCCGGTCCAAGAACAGTGGATTCCTACGCCATGAAACGACTCCTCGGTACGCTTTTTCTCTCGCTTTCGCTGATCGCCGGCGTGGCCCACGCCTCCGCCGACGCCCCCGTGGCCGGCAAGGACTACACGGTCCTCAAGACGCCCCAGGCGCTCGACGTGCCCGCGGGCAAGATCGAGGTGATCGAGTTCTTCTGGTACGGCTGCCCGCACTGCAACGCCTTCGACCCGTATCTCGAATCGTGGATCAAGAAGCAAGGTCCGGATGTCGTGTTCAAGCGCGTGCCGGTGGCATTCCGTGACGATTTCATCCCGCATTCGAAGATGTACTACGCGCTCGACGCGCTCGGCCTCGCCCAGAAGCTCACGCCGGTCGTGTTCCATGAAATCCACGTGAACAAGAACTACCTGCTCACGCCGGAAGATCAGGCCAAGTTCCTCGCCACCCAGGGCGTCGATCCGAAGAAGTACATGGAAGCGTACAACTCGTTCTCGACGCAGAGCGCGCTGCAGCGTGACAAGGCCCTGCTCGATTCGTACAAGATCGACGGCGTGCCGACCATCGCGATCCAGGGCAAGTACGAAACCGGCCCGGCCATGGTCCAGGGTCCGGAAGACAAGGCGCTGCCGGGCACGCTGCAGGTGATGGACTTCATCGTCTCGCAGATCCGTTCGAAGAAGATGTAATGCACAGCGCCATGCAAGACGCGCCACTGAAGGTCTTCATCACCGGCGCGTCGAGCGGCATTGGCGCCGCGCTCGCCGCCGAATACGCGCGGCAGGGCGCCATTCTCGGGCTCGTCGCGCGCCGCGGCGAGGCCCTTGCCGGCTTCCGGCAGTCCCACCCCGATCGCTCCATCTCGATCTATCCCGCCGACGTGCGCGACGCCGATGCGCTCGCCGCCGCCGCGCGCGACTTCATCGCACAGCACGGCATGCCCGACATCGTCATCGCCAATGCGGGCGTGAGCCGCGGCGTGCTGACGGGCGAAGGCGACCTCGCCACGTTCCGCGACGTGATGGACACCAACTACTTCGGCATGGTCGCCACCTTCGAGCCGTTCGCCTCGGCGATGGCGAAAGCGAAGCGCGGCACGCTCGTGGGCATTGCGAGCGTGGCAGGCGTGCGCGGGCTGCCGGGCTCGGGTGCATACAGCGCCTCGAAGGCTGCGGCGCTCGCCTATCTCGAAGCGCTGCGCGTGGAAATGCGCCCGTTCGGCGTGCCCGTGGTCACGATCTCGCCGGGCTATATCCGCACGCCCATGACGGCGAAGAATCCGTACCGCATGCCCTTCCTGATGGACGCGGACCAGTTCGCGGCGAAGGCCGCGCAGGCCATCGCGCGCGGCACCGCGTTCGCGGTGTTCCCCTGGCCGATGCGCGTAGCCGCCACGATGCTGCGCGCACTGCCGCGCTGGGTCTACGACCGCCTCTTCGAAAAGGCGCCGCGCAAGCCGCGCGCAGCCAGCCACTGAAGCCCTCCCGCGTGGCGTGCGGACGCTCCCCGAAGCCGCGCGCCACGCCCGCATGCCATATGGGTATGTGGATTAAATTGTTGTCTCGGCAATATCCCTTCGATAAGCTTGCCTCGTCCGGGCGCCCTTCATAGCCTTCCCGCCTCTCCCGCATCGAACAAAGCCGCAAACAAAACGGGGCGCCGCCCGCCACCGAAGAACCACGGAGATCCCATGCGCTTCACCTCGCCCACCGCGCGCGCCCTCGTGCCTGGATTCGTACCTGGACTCGTGCTCGCGACCTCGCTTGGCGCCGCTTGCGCGTTCGCGGCCACGCCCGCGTTCGCCAAACCGCTGACGGTCTGCACCGAGTCGAGCCCCGATGGCTTCGACGTCGTGCAGTTCAACTCGCTCGTCACGACCAACGCGTCCGCCGATGTCATCTTCAATGCGCTCGTGGCCTACGACGAAGCGCAAAAGAAGGTCGTGCCCTCGCTCGCGGACAAGTGGGAAGTGAGCGCCGACGGTCTGACCTACACGTTCCACCTGCGGCCCAACGTGGCGTTCCAGACGACCGAATGGTTCAAGCCCACGCGCACGCTCGACGCCGACGACGTGGTCTTCACGTTCGAGCGCATGCTCGACGCGAACAATCCGTGGCACAAGGTGGCAGGCGCGAGCGGCTTCCCGCACGCGCAGTCGATGGGCCTCGTGAAGCTCGTGAAGTCGGTCACGAAGGTCGACGCGAACACGGTGAAGTTCGAACTCAACGAGCCGAACGCCACGTTCCTCTCGATCCTCACGATGGGCTTCGCGTCGATCTATTCGTCCGAGTACGCCGACCAGTTGCTCAAGGCCGGCAAGCAGGTCGACCTCAATGCGAAGCCGGTGGGCACCGGCCCGTTCGCGCTCAAGAGCTACACGAAGGACGCGCTGATCCGCTACGACGTGAACCCGACGTACTGGGGGCCGAAACCGAAGGTGGACCGCCTGATCTACGCCATCACGCCCGACGCCGCCGTACGCGCGCAGAAGGTGAAGGCCGGCGAATGCCAGATCGCGCTCTCGCCCAAGCCCCAGGACGTGGCGACGGCGAAGCAGGACAGCGCGCTCAAGGTGGTGGAAACGCCCGCGTTCATGACAGCGTTTGTCGCGCTCAACACGCAGAAGAAGCCGCTCGACAACCAGAAGGTGCGCCAGGCACTGAACATGGCGTTCGACCGCACCACCTACCTGAAGGCGATTTTCGACAACACGGCCACGCCCGCGACGAACCCCTGGCCGCCCATCACCTGGGGCTACGACAAGTCGATCCAGCCGTACCCGTATGACCCGGCGAAGGCGAAGCAACTGCTCGCCGACGCGGGTTACGCCAACGGCTTCTCGACGACGATCTGGGTGCGTCCGAACGGCAGCGTGCTGAACCCGAACCCGCGCGCGGGCGCCGAGCTGCTGCAGGCCGATTTCGCGAAGATCGGCGTGAAGGCGGAGATCAAGGTGATCGAGTGGGGCGAGCTGATCAAGCAAGCGAAGCAGGGCCAGCACGACACGCTCTTCATGGGCTGGGCCGGCGACAACGGCGACCCCGACAACTATCTCTCGCCGCTCTTTAGCTGCAATGCGGTGCAGTCGGGCATCAACTTCGCGCGCTTTTGCGATCCGCAGCTCGACAAGCTGATCGCCGACGGCAAGGCGACCGCCGATCAGGCCAAGCGCGTGAAGCTCTACGAAGCCGCGCAGCAGATCATCCACGACCAGGCGCTGTGGATTCCGCTCGGCTACCCGACCGCCGCCGCCATCACGCGTACGAACGTAAGCGGCTATCAGGTGAGCCCGTTCGGCCGCCAGAACTTCGCGAGCGTCGCGGTGCAGTAATACCGGGGAGCACTCCAGCAGCGCAAGCCGGGCGTTCGCGCCCGGCTTGCCGTTTACAGACCTGCCTCGACGATCACGAATTGAAACACCGCCGCATGCGCGAAATATGCGAAAGCCCCGCCACAGGCGGCCGCGCGACCTTTCCGCCCATTACCGCCCGTAAAATTCGCGCGCAGTTTGTTGCAGTTTGGTAACTCAAGCGGGTGAGCGCCCGGCTACATTGAAGCCATCGAATCTTCAACCGAAGGGGCTCAAAATGAAAACCAAACTCTTTGCCGCGCTGGGTGCTGGTGCACTTGTCCTGGCCGCCTCGCAAACCGCGATGGCCGGTGTGGTAGTCGGCCTGAACGTCGGCGTGCCCGCTCCGGTTTATGTTGCGCCCGCGCCCGTGTATGTCGCGCCACAGCCCGTTTATGTCGCGCCGCGTCCGGTCTACGTCGCGCCGCCCGTGCGCGTGGCCTACGCGCCGGCCGTCGTGATCGGCTGGCACGGCGACCGCTACTGGGACGGCCATCGCTGGTATGGCCGCCGCGAATGGAATGGTCATCGCGGCTGGTACTAAGCCGATCTAGTCGCACAAACGAAAACGCCTCGCAGACGATTTGCGAGGCGTTTTTTCTTGCGCGGCTAGACGCGTGTTACTTGCGATCCGCGACGATCTGATCGAACGTGCCGCCATCGGCGAAATGCGTGGCCTGCGCGTTCTGCCAGCTGCCGAACACCTGCTCGACCGTGAAGGTCTTGATCGGCTTGAACTCGTTTGCGTGCTTCGCGAGCACGGCGGCATCGCGCGGACGCAGATGGTGCTGCGCGATGATCTCCTGCGCGGCGGGCGTATACAGAAAGTCGAGATACGCCTGCGCCGTCTTGCGCGTGCCGCGCTTGTCCACGACCTTGTCGACGATCGTGACCGGCGGCTCCGCCAGCAAACTCACCGAGGGATAAACTGCTTCGAAGTCCTTCGCACCCACGCCCGTGTCGATGAGCGCCACTTCGTTTTCGAAGGTCACGAGCACGTCGCCGATGTCGCGTTGCGTGAACGTCGTCGTCGCGCCCCGGCCGCCCGCGTCGAGCACGGGTACGTTCTTCAGCAGCGCGCGCTCGAAGTCGAGCGCCTGCGCGTCGCTCGCGCCCTGCTGCTTGCGGTAGCCCCATGCGGCCAGATACGCATAGCGGCCATTGCCCGAGGTCTTCGGGTTGGCGATCACGACCTGCACGCCCGGCTTCGCGAGATCGTCCCAGTCCTTGATGTGTTTGGGATTGCCCTTGCGCACGAGGAACACCATCGTCGTCGTATAGGGCGCGCTCGCGTTGGGCAGGCGCGTGCGCCAGTTGGCGGGCACGAGATGCCCCTGCTGTGCGAGCAGGTCGATGTCGTTGGGCTGATTCATCGTCACGACGTCGGCTTGCAGGCCTTGCAGCACCGAGAGCGCCTGCGCGCTCGAAGCGCCGTGCGACTGCTTGATCGACAGGGTTTCGCCGGTCTTCTTCTGATAGTCGGCGATGAAGCTCGCGTTGATGTCCTTGTACAGCTCGCGCGTCACGTCGTACGAGACGTTCAGCAGCGACGTTTCGGCGTGCGCCGCCGCCGCGCTCAATGCGATGATGCCCGCGCCGAGCCAGCGCGCCGTGCGTCCCAAACCTGCCATGGTGATCCCCGTCTGTCGTTGAAAGGCGTTTCGGCCTGCCTGCATGATTTTCGTAAGCAGGCCGAACGCTCGATTCTAGCGAGCCGGGGCGCACCGCTTATACCGATGCGAGCTTTGCTATTCGGCATTCGTGCTAAGCGCGCGGAGCGTACTTTCACGCCATGATGTGCGCGCCGCCGTCGATGTACACGGTGTTGCCGCTCATGCGGCGCGCGTAGCGCGTAGCCAGATACGCGGTTGCGTAACCCACGTCCATGATGTCGACGAGTTCGCCAAGCGGTGCGCGGTCCACGGCCTCCGCGAGCATGCGGTCGAAGTCGGGCAGGCCCGAGGCGGCGCGCGTTTTGAGCGGCCCAGGCGAGATGGCGTGCACGCGAATGCCGAGCGGCCCAAGCTCGTACGCGAGATAACGGCACGACGCTTCGAGCGCCGCCTTCACGGGACCCATGAGGTTGTAGTTGGGCACGACGCGGTTCGCGCCGTCGTAGCTCATGGCGAACAGCGTGCCGCCGTGCGGCATGAGTGGAGCGGCGCGCTTCGCCATGCGGATGAACGAGTGGCACGACACGTCCATCGCATAGGCGAAGCCCTTTGCCGACGAATCGAGCAGGCCGCCCTGCAGATCTTCCTTCGGCGCATAGGCGATGGAGTGCAGCACGATATCGAGCGCACCCCACGTCTCGCGCACGGCATCGAACACGGCGTCCAGTTGGCCGTCTTCCTCGACGTTCAGCGGCAGCAGCAATTGCGCGCCCAGTTCGCTCGCGAGCGGTTCGACGTAGGGCTTGGCCTTGTCGTTGAGATAAGTGATGGCGAGTTGCGCGCCGAGATCGGCGAACGCGCGGGCGCAGCCGTAAGCGATCGAATCGGCGTTCGCGATGCCGGTGACGAGCGCGCGCATGCCGGCAAGCGGCCGTTCGGGAGGGGTATGCATGGCTGACCTCGCAGTGGATGACGGCCCCTGATGGCCGCGAATGCAGTTGCCGATGTGTCGACATCAAAACGACGCGCCGCATCGGCAGGGATGCGGCGCGTCGAGTGTGACACGGGAATCGACTTCGCTTTGCGCTTCCTTACTCGCCCGCGCTGCGCGTCGCGCGGCGGCGCGTGGCTGTCGTGCCCGCGGCGCGCGTGGCCGTGGGCGTGGACGCCGCACGCGAGCGGCGCGCCGCCGTTTTGGCGGCAGCCGGCGCCTTCTTCGCTTCGGCCGGCTCCGCTGCCTTCACCTTCACGCCGGCGCGCGCCGCACGAATGTGCTTCGTCGGAGCGACGGCGCTTTCGCTCGCTGCGGCCGCCTTCGCGCGGGTGGCCTTCGCGGAAACCGCCGATGCTTCAGGTTCCTCGGCTTGCGCGGCGGCAGCCGATGCCTTGACGCCCGGCTCCAGACTGCCGTCACCCGCCGCACCGCCATCAGCGCCGGAAACACCGCCGCCATCCGACGACGACCCGCCGTCATCGAGCGGCGGCAGGCCCGACTTCTCGCTGCCCGGCTCGACGCCCAACGCGCGCTGCACATCGCGATAGCGCTCGCGCCGCTCGCCTTCGAGCGGCCCGGACACAGTCGCGATGCGGTACACGGCCGCGAGCAGCGCCCGGCGCGTTTTCATTTCGGGCACGAGTTCGGGCAATGCCTCGATCGCCGCCTGCGGGTCGAGCTGCACGATCGCGCCCTGGCGGCGCGCCGCTTCCTTCAGCTCGGCAATGCTCGGCTGACGATCGCCGAGATACTCGCGTGCAAGCTCACGCATGCGCTGGAACGGCCGGTACTGCACGGTATGCATTTCGTCGACGATGTACGCGGCAATGCGCATGAACGCGTCGACGAGCGTGCCCTTCGTGAGATGCGCGCGCGCCGCGCGCAAGCGGTACTGCGCGAGCTCCTTGCGCAGCGCCATGAGTGGCGGCGCAATCGGCTCGAGCGGCTGGTTCGGCGTGACACCCACCCAGGCCTGCACCCACGGCGCGGTGTAGACGTTGTAGAAGGTGCTTTCGATCCAGGCGTCGCGCGCGTCGCGGTACGCGTCCAGCGACGCCTCGATCGTGGCCGAAGTCTGCTTTTCAAGCAGCGTGAACGGATTATCGGGCGCGGCCGGCTTGCGATGCTCTCGCACCGCTTCCGCTACGGCCGGCAGCACGCCGAGCGCGGGGTTCGCGTCGCTGATCACGCTGCGCTCCACGCGCGACGGGTGCGACTCGCGCAGCGCATGCGCGCTGTACGCATTGGTCGACGCGCGCACGAACGGCGAAACGAACAGGTCATAGAGACGCTGGTTGTTCTCCGCAAAACGGCGCACGACCTCGAAGGGCTGCTCGTCGTCGCGGCCGTCGTCGAGCGCGAGAATGTCTTCGATGGTTCGACGCTCGAAGCGGATCTCGTAGCGCCCTTCGAGCGCTTCGAGGCGCCCGGCTTCCGGCGTCGAGTCGGTGATCTTCGCTTCGTAGAGGCCCGGCGGCAGCACGTCGATCAGATCGAGCGCCGAGAATAGTTCGGTGTGCTCCTTATTGGCCACGCTCGCCGAAACGAAAATGCCGAGGTGCCCCACCTTGTCGTGCAGGCAGTACACGATCACCTGCTCGTTGGCGACGATCTCGTCGACGCTCGCGTACAGGTCGGGAATCCAGTTGAGCGCCTGCTGCGGCGGCGTGATGTTGTCGCCCCAGGAGGCGAGCACGATGATCGGCGTGCGGATGTTGCGCAGGTCCACCGGCGAGCGCGCGTTCTTCGCGAACACCTCGTTGCGCGTGAGGTGATTGCCGACGAACAGGTTCTGCACGATCCAGTCGATCTCGGCGCGGTTCAGCTGGAAATGGCCGCCCCACCAGCGCTCGAATTCGAGGAAGCGCTCGCGCTCGGAATCGACCTTCGAATAGAGGTTGTAGAGCTTGCCCCAGTATGTGTTGGCCGGATTCAGGTATTCGAAGTTCTGCACGAGATACGCGCCGTCGAAGCGGCCGTCACCGAGGTCCGCGGCGAGCGAGGACATCCACGAGCCGCCCAGCATGCCGCCCGAATAGCGCATGGGGTTCTTGCCGCGCACGCCGGCCCAGTACGACAGCGGCGAGCCCGCGAGCATCAGCGGGCCGACCAGCGCGGGCGCGGAAGCCGCGAGCAGCGCCGCGGCCCAGCCGCCCTGGCAGTTGCCGATGATGAACGGCAGGCCGTCCGCGTCGGGATGCAGCTCGCGCACGCGTTGCACGAATACGCCTTCGGCCTGCGCGACCGACTGGATCGTCTGCGTTTCGCAGGGCACCGGGAAGAAGGTCACGAAGTAGCACGGGTGACCCTTGCGCAGCGCGATGCCGACTTCACTGTCCATCTTGAACCCGGCAATACCCGGGCCGTGGCCCGCACGCGGATCGATCACGACGAACGGGCGCATGCGCGGATCGGTCGGCACGCCCTCTTCGGGCTTGATGCGCAGGAGTGCGTAGTTGCAGGGATCGGCGAGTTCACGGCCATCGACGATCACTTCGTAGTCGAACGCGAGTACGGGCGGCATGCCCGCCTGCTCGTGCACATAGGTCTGGTTGCCGCGCTCGCGCAGCACGTCGAGGAACAAGATGCTGCGCTGCCAGGCGTCGTAGAGGTAATCGTAGAGCGGTTGCGCGGGCACAGGCGCGGTTTGCGCCGATTCGATCGCCTGGGTGACAGCCGAAGAGACAGCCGATGCGGCTTGGGTCAGCGGCGTCTGGGGCGATGACTCCTCGTCGGACGCGCCCGCGAGGGGCCAGAAAGACGCAAAGGGCCAGAAAGACGCGCCCGGTGCGAACGTGGGCAAAAACGAAAACGGCGAGGAGGTGGAAACTGCCACGAGACGAATCTCCTTTAAGGGAGCGCCTGCTCGCCTCGCGGCAAACAAGCGCCAGGCCGGCGCGGGCCGTGGATGCACGCCTTCAGGACGAATGGCGCGCTGGACCTGGCCGCTATTCGCGCCGCCCTCGCGAGGACGGCATTGCGGATAACGGGCCGGCAAAAGATATTCACGGCCGCGTGCGCGTTGCTTGCGCCTCGCGGCCGCGACATGAAAAGAGCCAGATCATGCTGCACTGCGGCATCTAAAAAGTTAGGCGGCGACATGCCGAAAGTCAAGGCACACCACGGCCCCAAGTGCCTGCTCCATGATCACCTCACGCTGTGAACGAAGCGTGACAGGCGTGCCGGCCAACCCTTCGTGTGGCGTGTCACGATGTCGCGGCAAACTGGCGCGCACCTTTGCGACTGCCTCGTTCACGCTGGTCTACACTGTTACGGCTTTGCGCGCCGCAGCATGGTTCGAATGCAGGCCCTCGTGGAGACCGCCATGACGTCATCGCCCGACAAGTATTCGGTTCTGCTCGCCCGTTGCGGCGGCCTCGCGCCGGTGCCCACCGCCGTGGCGCATCCGTGCGACGTGTCCTCGCTCACCGGCGCGATCGACGCCGCGAACCTCGGCCTGATCGTGCCGATCCTGGTTGGCCCCGAAGCGAAAATCCACGCCGTAGCCGAGGAAGCCGACCTGCGCCTCGACGGCGTCACCATCATCGACGCGCCGCACAGCCACGCCTCCGCCGAACTCGCGGTGCGCGCCGTGCGCGAAGGCGAGGCCGAACTGCTCATGAAGGGCAGCCTGCACAGCGACGAGCTGCTGCACGAAGTCGCGCTCGGCGCGAACGGCCTGCGCACCGAGCGCCGCCTCTCGCACGTATTCGCGATGGACGTGCCGTCGTACCACAAGCCGATCTTCATCACGGACGCGGCCGTCAACATTTTCCCGAAGCTCGCCGACAAGGCCGATATCGTGCGCAACGCGATCGACCTCGTGCAGGCGCTGGGCGTGGGCACGCCCAAGGTCGCCATTCTCGGCGCGGTGGAAACCGTGTCCGAAAAGATGCCCTCCACCATCGACGCCGCCGCGCTCTGCAAGATGGCCGACCGCGGCCAGATCACGGGCGGCCTGCTCGACGGGCCGCTTGCCTTCGACAACGCGATCAGCGCCGAAGCCGCGCGCATCAAGGGCATCACCTCGCCCGTGGCCGGCGACCCCGACATCCTGCTCGTGCCCGACCTCGAAGCGGGCAACATGCTTGCCAAGCAGCTCACCTTCCTCGCCGGCGCGGAAGCGGCCGGCATCGTCCTCGGCGCGCGCGTGCCGATCATCCTCACGAGCCGCGCCGACAGCGTGCGCTCGCGCATCGGCAGCTGCGCGATCGCCGTGCTGCTCGCGCACGCGCGGCGCTCGCGCAAAGCAACGGAGATCCTGTGAGCAGCGTCCAAGCCCAGCCGGCCGATCAAGGCCATGTCGTGCTCGTCGTGAATGCGGGTTCGTCGAGCATCAAGTGTTCGGTGTATCGCGTGATCGAAGACGACCACGTGGAAGGCGGTGCGCGCGCGCTGCATGGCGCGGGCGGACAGATCGAGGGTATCGGCGTCGCGCCGCGCGTGGTCGCGCATATGGCGGACGGACGCCTGATCGTCGACGAGAAGTTTCCCGTTGCCCAAGTCGCCGATCACGACGCCGCGTTTCGTCTCTTGCGTCTGGTGCTCGCCGTGGGTCTGCGCGACACGCCGCCCGCCGCGATCGGTCACCGGGTGGTGCACGGCGGCGCGCGTTATGCCGACGCCGTGCTCATCAACGACGAAGTGATTCAGGAACTGGACGCGCTCACGCCGCTCGCGCCGCTGCATCAGCCGCACAATCTCGCGGCGATTCGCGCGGTGCGTCAGGCCGCGCCCGAACTGCCGCAGGTCGCGTGCTTCGACACCGCGTTCCACGCGGGCAACGACATCATGGCGCAGCTGTTCGCGCTGCCGTACAGCTATTACGGCGAGGGCGTGCGGCGCTATGGCTTTCACGGCCTCTCGTACGAGTACATCGCCAAGCACCTGCATCAGGTCGCGCCCGACATTGCGCGCGGGCGCGTGATCGTCGCGCACCTGGGCAATGGCGCGAGCCTGTGCGCGATGAAGGACGGCAAGAGCGTGGAAACGACCATGGGCCTTACCGCGCTCGACGGCCTGCCCATGGGCACGCGCTGCGGCGCACTCGACGCGGGCGCCGTGCTCTGGATGATGGCGAAAGGCATGGATTACCACGCCATCGAGAAGGTGCTGTATCAGGAATCGGGCCTCAAGGGCCTCTCCGGACTGAGCAGCGACATGCGCGAACTGCTCGCAAGCGGCAGCGACCGGGCCAGGCTCGCCATCGACTTCTATACGTATCGCATCGCCCAGGAGGTGGGCAAGCTCGCGGTGGTGCTGGGCGGGCTCGACGGGCTCGTGTTCACGGCGGGCATCGGCGAGCATGCCGCGCCCATACGCGCGCAGGTGTGCGAACGGCTCGCGCCGGTTTTCGGCACCGTGCTCGACGCGCAAGCCAACGAGGTGGGCAGCAGCCAGGGCAATGAACGCGTGAGCACGCGCGACAGCCGCGTGCCGGTATTCGCGATCCGCACCGACGAAGAAGGGATGATCGCGCTCCATACGGCGCGCTTGTTGCGCTCGGCGCTCAAGCACTGAGCGCAAGGGACGCTGAGCCGCAGTTTGCTGCGGCTCGGCTCAGGCGTACGCCGGACCGCTCTGGTCGAACGCCTCGTCGCGCAGCCTGCCCGGCGCTGCGCCGTGGATCAGCGTATCGACGAAATACTTGGCGCGCGGCCACGGGCCGAAGCCTGCCGCCGTGTTGATGTGACCCGCATCGCCGAGATTCACGAACGTGCTGCCCAACTGCTGCGCAAGCGCGCGGGCGCCTTCGAGCGGCATCCACGGGTCGGTCTCGCTGCCGATCAGGATGGACGGCACGGGAAGCTGCCGAGCCTCGAATGCGCCGGCAAAGCGGAACTTCTCGGGACTCGCGGGCGCGACGAACAGCACGCCCGCAATGTCGGCGCCGTTTTCCCCCAGCACACCCGCATGCAGCGCATGCGCCGCCACAAGACAGCCGAAGCTGTGCGCGGCCAGCAGGAACGGCCCGCGCTCCCCGGCCAGCCGCCGCGCGAGCGCCGCGCCCCAAACCGCGAGATCGGGCGCGTCCCAGTCGTCCTGCTCCGCGCGCAGCGAGCGCGCGAACTGCCGTTCGAGCCAGCTCTGCCAGTGAGCGCCGTCGCTGCCGTGCAGGCCCGGCACGGTAACGAGGCGGGGCGGCCAACGCATTTGCGCGCACGAAAGCATGATTTTTTCCTCGCTGGAACACGGCGTGAATCGATTGTGGCCTGCAAGCCGCGCGCGCCGAACCAATTTTTTCTCCTTAGCTTTTCCACGTCCTCGCTGCGGCCCGGCGTGGGCCACTGCACCGCGATTTGCCCGGCGGCCGCAAGCCTGAAAAAGTAGAATGGTGCCAGTGCACGCGGCGCTATCCCGCCGCTGGCAGCCACACCCGCATACCAGGGACAGGTTCACCCATCATGAAGATCATTTTCTGGTTCCCGCAGACTGACGCCTCCACGTGGCTGCACGGCCTCGCGCGCGCCCTGCCCGACGCCGAGCTGCGTGAATGGCAGCCCGGCGACACCGATCCCGCCGATTACGCGGTCGTCTGGCATCCGCCGCGCGAGCTGTTCGGCGTGCCGGGCCTGCGCGCCATCTTCAATCTGGGCGCGGGCGTCGACGCGATCCTCGCCCACGAGCGCGAGCGGCCGGGCACGCTGCCCGGCACCGCCATGCTCGTGCGGCTAGAAGACTCGGGCATGGGCCGGCAAATGAGCGAATACGTGCAGCACGCCGTGCTGCGCTACCTGCGCCGCTTCGACGAATACGCGCTCGCTCAGGCGCGCCGCGAATGGCACGTGCTGGCGCCGCATCCGCACGAGACCTTCACGGTGGGCGTGCTCGGCCTTGGCGTGCTGGGCGCGCAAGTCGCACACGCGGTCGCTTCGCTCGGCGTGCCGGTACGCGGCTTTTCGCGCAGCACGAAGACAATCGAGGGCATCGAAACGTTCTCGGGCGAACTGCATGGCGAGCAGTTCGACGCCTTCCTCGACGGCGTCAAGGTGCTCGTGAACCTGCTGCCCGCCACGCCCGACACCGAAAGCGTGCTCAACGCGCGCACCTTCGGCAAGCTCTCGCGCGGCGCGTATCTCGTGAACGTCGCGCGTGGCACGCACCTGGACGAACAGGACCTGCTCGACGCGCTCGCGAACGGCACGCTTGCGGCGGCCACGCTCGACGTGTTCCGCGAAGAGCCGCTGCCGTCCGATCACCTCTTCTGGGGCGAGCCGCGCATCACGATCACGCCGCACAGTTCGGCGCTCACGTTGCGCGACGAAGCGATCTCGCAGGTCGCCGACAAGATCGGCGCGCTCGCTCGCGGCGAAACCGTGAGCGGCGTGGTGCATGTCGGGCGCGGTTACTGAACACTGCAACATCGCGAAGCATTTCAAATATTCGTTGGAGACACGGCAATGGCATTACCCACCGCAGTGAAAATCGTCGAAGTCGGGCCGCGCGACGGCCTGCAAAACGAGAAGGAATTCGTTGCCACCGCAACGAAGATCGAACTCATCAACCGGCTGTCGGCAGCAGGCTTTCCGAACATCGAAGCCGCCTCGTTCGTCTCGCCCAAATGGGTCCCGCAAATGGCCGACGGCGCCGAAGTCATGGCCGGCATCGAGCGCCGCGCGGGCGCGATCTACTCGGTCCTCACGCCGAATTTGCGCGGCTTCGAAGGCGCACTCGCCGCGCGTGCGGACGAAATCGTGATCTTCGGCGCCGCGAGCGAAGCGTTCTCGCAGAAGAACATCAACTGCTCGATTGCGGAAAGCATCGAGCGCTTCGCGCCCGTGGCGCAAGCCGCGAAGGAGCACGGCGTGCGCATTCGCGGCAGCGTGTCGTGCTCGCTCGGCTGCCCGTATCAGGGCGAAGTGCCGGTCGCTTCGGTAGTCGATGTGGTGGAGCGTTTCGCCGCGCTCGGCTGCGACGAGATCGACATTGCCGACACCATCGGTGTGGGCACGGCCAAGCGCGTGCACGAAGTGTTCGAAGCGGTCACGAAGGTGTTTCCGCGCGAGCGGCTCTCCGGTCACTTCCACGACACCTACGGCCAGGCGCTCGCCAACATTTACGCGGCGCTCGAGGAAGGCATCGCCATTTTCCACGCCTCGGTGGCGGGTCTTGGCGGCTGCCCGTATGCGAAGGGCGCTACGGGCAACGTCGCGACCGAAGACGTGCTGTACCTCATGAACGGCCTCGGCATTCACACCGGCATCGACCTGAACCAGGTGGTGGCGGCGGGCGACTTCATCTCGAACGCCATCGGCCGGGCGAACGTCTCGCGCGCGGGCAAGGCGTTGCTCGCGAAAGCGCGCAGCGAAGCCGCCTGCTCGTGAAGCGCGACGCATCGACTATCGAATCGCAGTACGAAGGAACTCAACTCATGACGGAAACCCTCGACAACCTCGACGCCCTGCCCGACTCCGCGCGCCGCGTGGCCATGATGCTGCGCGAGCGCGGTCACGCCAAGCCGGTCGTGATGCTGCCCGAAACCGGCAAGACTTCCGCCGAAGCCGCCGCGGGCCTGGGCTGCGAAGTCGCGCAGATCGCCAAGTCGATCCTGTTCCGCCGCCGCGAAGACGACGCGCCCGTGCTCGTGATCGCGAGCGGCGCGAACCGCGTGGACGAAAAGAAAGTGGCTGCGCACGTGGGTGAAATCGGCCGCGCCGACGCGAAGTTCGTGCGCGAGAAGACCGGCTACGCCATTGGCGGCGTGTGCCCGATCGGCCATGCCACGACGCCCGTCACGCTGATCGACGCCGATCTGTTCGAACTCGAAAGCCTGTGGGCCGCGGCGGGCCATCCGCATGCGGTGTTCAACCTCTCGCCACAGGAACTGGAAGCGCTGACCGGCGCGCCCGTGGTGGACGTCGCGCTGCGCGACGCGTGAGCATGAGCGCGATCCACGAAAGCCTGGACAACGTAGTGCCGCCGCCCTCGCCTTGCATCAACATCTGCCGCATGGATGAGCGCAGCGGCTTGTGCGAGGGCTGTCTGCGCACGATCGACGAAATCGCCAGCTGGTCCACGCTCGACGATGCGGCAAAGCGCGCCGTCTGGAACGCGATCGATACGCGGCACGCCGAATGGGTCGCGAAGCGCTTCGAATCGCAAGCGCGAACGCAAGGAGAAAAACCATGAACGCGCCCGCCCGCGTCGTCACGCCCGGCGAGACGTTCCGCTCGACGCTTCAGCTCACGCCCGAATCGGTGAAATCGTTCGGATTGCTCGTGAATGACCTGAACCCGTTGCATCACGACGAGGCGTACGCCGCGCAAAGCCGCTTTGGCGGGCTAATCGCTTCGGGGACGCAACCCACCGCGCATTTCATGGCGCTGCTCGCCACGCACTACTCGAAGTACGCGCAGCCGCTCGGGCTCGAGTTCGACATGAAGCTCAAGCGCGCCGCCCACGCGCACGACACGATCACGTTCGAATGGCGTGTGGAAGAAGCGTGGTGGAAGCCGAGCCTGAATGGCGATCTCGTGAAGCTCGCTGGCGAGGCCGTGAACCAGAAAGGCGAACTGCTCGTAGTGGGCCACGCGACGATTCTCGTCATGCCGAAACCCGAGCACGCACCGGCATGAGTGCCGCGCCCGCGCTGCCTGAATCGATCCGCGTTTTCGAGCGCGGCTGGCTCTCGTCGAACAACGTGCTGCTCGTCGACGAGGCGCGCGCCGCACTCGTCGATACCGGCTACGCCACGCACGCCGAGCAGACGCTCGCGCTCGTGCGCCACGCGCTGGGCCCGCGAGCGCTCGACCTGATCTTCAACACACACCTGCATTCGGACCATTGCGGCGGCAACGCGCGACTGCAGGCGCACTGGCCCTGCGCGACACTTATCCCGGAAGCGAGCGCGGCGATCGTGCGCGACTGGGACGAAGCGCGTTTAAGCTTTCTCGCCACCGGGCAGACCTGCGAGCGATTCGCGTTCACCGGCACGCTCGCGGCGGGCGAACGGCACACGCTAGGCGGCTTCGAATGGGAGGTGATCGGCGCGCCGGGGCACGATCCCGACTCGGTGATGCTCTACGCCGCCGAGCCGCGCCTGCTCATCAGCGCCGATGCGCTTTGGGAACACGGCTTCGGCGTGATATTTCCCGAGCTCGACGGCGCGAGCGGTTTCGCCGAGCAGCAAGCGGTGCTGGAAGCCATTGCGAAACTTGACGTGCGCACGGTCATTCCCGGCCACGGCAAGCCGTTCGCTAACGTCGAGGCGGCGCTGGAGCGCGCGTTCTCGCGCCTCGCGTGGCTGCGCGCCGACCCGGCGCGCAACGCGAAGAACGCGCTCAAGGTGCTGATCGTCTTCAAGCTGCTGGAAGTGCGCGCAATGCGCTTCGACTCGCTCCTGGCGATGCTCGAAAGCGCCGCATCCCTGCGCGCCGCGGCGCGGCAGCTCGCCCCGCGTAGCGCGTGGCCGGCGCTGCTGCGCGAAGTCGCTGGGGAGTTGGCGAAGAGCGGCGCGCTGATCGCGAACGGTGAACGACTCGAAGCCCCGGCGGCTGCGGTCTAGTCGAACTGCATAAAAAAGCGCGAAAAAAAACGCTCGTCCGTTTCCGAACGAGCGTTTGAATTAGCTCTGACGTGATCAAACTGTCGAGGCCATGATACTCGCGCCAAAAATCCCGAAGCATCGGTGATTTCCCTACAGATGACCTACGGCTGCGGCTCCGCGCGCCTCTGCATGGGCAATTAATCTGGAATGCGAATCAAATCAGTAGCCCAACTTCAACCGCACAAGCTCGAACAGATGCGAGCACAGATAGAGCCCCAAACCGATCGCGCCGCCGATCACCGTGCCGTTCACGCGAATTTCCTGCAGGTCCTTGCCTATTTTCAGCTCGATGAGCCGCGCCGTTTCGCGCGTGTCCCAGTTCTGTACCGTGTCGCGAATGTGATGCGTGAGGTAGCGCGCGAAGTCCGGCGCCATGGCGCGCGCGGCGTCTTCGAGGTGGCCGTTGAGCGAGGCGCGCAACTCGGCGTCGGCGGCGAGCGTCTCGCCTAGCCAGCGGCCCGTCGCGGCCACCTTGGCGTGCAGTTCGGAGTCCTCTCGCGTGAGATCGTCGCGCAGCCATGCGCGCAGGCTGTCCCACAGCGCGCGCGTGTACTCATTGAGCGCGCTGCCCTCGCGCAGGCTCGCCTTCAGCTCCTCGCCTTTGCGCAGAAAGGCCGGATCGCTCTTGAGCTGCACGATCAGCTTTTCCACCACTTCGTCGAACTTCCGGCGCAGATGATGCTCGCGATCCTCGCTCACCTGCAGCAGCAGCCGGTTCACCGCGCTCTCCAGCACCCGCGCGCCGCTCTCGCCAATCCACTCCGAAGGCAGAAACTTCTCGGTCTTCGGAAACTCGCCCTTGAGGCCGTCGACGATACGCGCTGCCACGAACGCGCGCGTGCCTTCATCGCGCAGCAGCGCGCCGAGCTGGTCGAGCATCTGGTCGAGCAGCTCCTGGTGGCGGCCGTCTTTGGTGAGCGTGTCGAGAATCGCGCCCGCCGACTTCGAGAGATCGACGCGCTCGAGCGCCGCATGCAGGCCCTCGCGGATGAAGTTCTGGATGCGCGCGTCGTCGGTGAGGCCGAGCACGCCCGACATCATGCGCACTGCGTAATCGCCGAGGCGCTGCGCGTTGTGCGGCGCGCTCAGCCACGCGCCGAGCCGCTCGACCGGATCGTGGCGGCGAATCAGACCGACGAGCGAACCTACATCGAGAAATTTGTCGCGCACGAAGTTGGCGAGTTCGTCGGCAATGCGGTCCTTGTTGCGCGGAATCACGCCCGTGCGCGCCGAAACAAACGGAATCGGCACACGGCGAAACAGCGCGACGACCGCGAACCAGTCGGCGAGCGCGCCGACCATGGCGGCTTCGCTCACGGCCTTCACGCCATCGATCACAACGCCGGGCGGCGACAGCGCCGTGACGACGAACACGGCCGCCGCACCGAGCAGCAACAGCAGCGCGCGGCGTTTGGCGCGCGCGAGTTCGGCTTCGTCCTGGTTGGCGGGAAGTGGCGTCATGCGGGGAAAAGGTCGCGGGTTCGAACCGCGCCATTATGCGGCCAGGGCGCCCCCTCCCAACATGACGCAGCGCAGGTGCGCGAGGCGCACCTCGGGCACTCGTTACGCCGAACGTGCGGTGCGCCGTTGCGGCACGATCCGCCAGCCGAGATTCACGCCCGCCGCTGCGACCAGGATCAGCGCGGCACCCACCACCTGGAGCCACGCGAGGCGCTGACCGAACGCGAACCAGTCGACGAGGATCGCGACCACGGGGTAGATGAACGAGAGTGCGCCCGTCATCGCCGTGGGCAGCTTCTGGATCGCGCCATAGAGCAGCACGTACATGATGCCCGTGTGCACGATGCCGAGCGTGACGAGCTGCGCCCAGTGCAGCGGCGTGGCCGGCAGCGTGCCGTAGTGGATGAACGGTGCGAGCGCGAGCGCGCCGAAGGCGAGTTGCACGAGCGCGATGAGGTGGGGCGGCGTGCCCTTCAGGTGCCGCGTGATGATCGACGAGATCGCATAGAGAAACGCCGCGCCCGCCGCGTAGGCCACGCCTTGCAGATACTCGCCGGGCACCGCGAGCACGGCGGGCTGCACCTCGACCACGCACACGAGGCCAACGAAGGCCACCGCAAGCCACGCGACAGTGGAGGCGCTCACGCGCTCGCGCAAAATGACCACGCCGAGGCCGACCAGCATGAAGGGCTGCGTGTTGTAGACGGCTGTGGCCATGGAGATCGACGCGCGCGAATAGGCGGCGAACAGCAGCACCCAGTTCGCGACGATGGCCGCGCCGCCGAGCACCGCGAGCGCAAGTGTGCGCGGCGGCAGGTGCTTGCGGCGCAACAAGCCGAGCGCGGCGCACACGAGCGTGAGCGTCGCGCCGCCCAGCACGCAGCGCAAAAAAGCGATGTTGATCGGGGCCTGCCGCGAGGCGACCACGAGCCAGCCGATGGTGCCGGACATCAGCATCGCGACAATCATCTCGGCCGCGCCGCGGCGAATTTCAGGAGTGGTGGAAGACATGGGCTTGCATCCTCTGTATGGCGGACGAAGGGCGCGCAACCCTTCGCATGTGCAAGCCAGTTTATCGGCTGCAAGGCGCGCAATACATGGCTAAACTTAGGTGAAAGGCAACGCTTGCCTTCGATTGAAAGGCCAACCTGGCGGAGCACCCGCGCGATCATGAACCGACGTCCGAACCCAACGCCCGCCACCGCCCCGCTCGACGATATCGATCGCATGCTGCTCGCGGCGCTCGCCGAGGACGCACGGGCGAGCGTCGCCGAACTGGCCAAGCACGTGGGGCTTTCGGCGCCGAGCACGTCCGAGCGGCTGCGCCGGCTCGAAGCGCAAGGCGTGATCGGCGGCTATACGGTGCAGATCGATCCGCGCGCGCTCGGCTACACGCTGCAGGCCATCGTGCGCGTGAAGCCGCTGCCCGGGCAACTGCATCTGGTGGAAGAGGTGCTGCGGCGCATTCCCGAATTCGTGGAGTGCGACAAGGTCACGGGCGACGACTGCTTTATCGCCCGGCTTTATCTGCATTCGATCGAACAACTCGACGAGATTCTCGCGAACGTCACCGAGCGCGCCGAAACCAGCACGGCCATCGTCAAGTCCACACCGGTGCCGCGCCGACTGCCTCCACTGCGCTGAAGCGTTCGAGTGCGGCGGCCTGAGCCGCCGCCGCTCATTGCTCCGTGGTCTCGAAGAACGCCAGCATCTCCTCGACCAGCGCCTCGCTCGCCTCTTCGGGAATGTAATGGCCGCACGCCAGCGCGCGCCCGCTCACGTCGCGCGCCACCTTGCGCCATTCGGCGAGCGGGTCGAAGCAGCGCTCGATCACCCCTTCCGCGCCCCACAGCACGCGCAGCGGGCACGCCACCTTGTTGCCGCGCTCGAGGTCGGCGCGGTCGTGCTCGAGGTCGATGGTCGCGGAGGCGCGGTAGTCCTCGCACATCGCGTACACCGCGCCCGGCTGGCGCAGCGCCGCGCGGTAGGCGCCAAGCGCCTTCGGCGCGAACGGTGCGAGGCCCGCGTGGCGGCTACCCATGACGCGTTCGATATAGACGTCGGGGTTCGCTTCGATCAGCGTTTCCGGCAACGGCTCGGGCTGGATCAGGAAGAACCAGTGGAAGTAGAGCGTGGCGAATTCGCGGTCGGTTTGCTCGTACATGGCGAGCGTGGGCGCGATGTCGAGCAGCATGAGCCGCTCGACGGCATGCGGATGATCGAGCGCCATGCGGTGCGCCACGCGCGCGCCGCGGTCGTGCGCGCAGACCAGAAAGCGCTCGTGGCCGAAGTGGCGCATGACCTCGACCTGGTCGGCCGCCATCGCGCGCTTCGAATAGGCGGCGTGGGTGTCGTCGCTGGGGGGCTTCGAGGAGGCGCCGTAGCCGCGCAGATCCGTTGCGATGACCGTGAAATGCTGGGCGAGCGCCGAGGCGCACCGGTGCCAGATCATGTGAGTTTGCGGATGGCCGTGCAGCAGCAATAGCGGCGGTCCGTCGCCGCCCTTCACGCCGCAGATGTCTACGCCGCCCGCAGTGCGAACGGTGAAAGGCTGGAATCCGTCGAAGGGCATGGGGCTAGTCTCTTGTGTTTGTTGGTCTGCGGTCATTGTATGAGGCGAGCGCGACTCGAAAATGTGCTTTTGGGCCCGCAACGGTAGAAACCGAACACTCCCTCGAATCCCGCACACGGAATGCCCGAACGAGCGCAAGCCTATAATCGAACAGCCGTTTTCGCGATCGAATCCCGCCGCGATCGCTTGTACGACTGCGCCTGATCAAGCTAAATCGCGCCCAGTTGATGCTGGCACCGCATCCGCGTGCGCGCACCCCGCCATCCATCGAAGCGCCGCAAGGAGATCTCCCCATGGCACTGCCCGTCGTCCTGCAAAACCTCTCGCTGCCCGTCGTGGGCTCGCCGATGTTTATCGTCAGCTACCCGGAGCTGGTGCTCGCGCAGTGCAAGGCGGGCATCGTCGGGTCGTTTCCGGCGCTCAACGCGCGTCCCGCCGAGGAACTGGGCGCCTGGCTCACGCAGATCCGGGAGGAACTCACCGCGTACAAGGCCGCGAACCCCGAAGCCGTCATCGGGCCGATCGCAGTCAACCAGATCGTGCATCAGTCGAATGCGCGGCTCGAGCACGACGTGCGCGTGTGCGTCGAGCACCACGTGCCGATCTTCATCACGAGCCTGCGCGCGCCGCCGCGCGAGTTGCTCGACGCCGTGCACAGCTACGGCGGCATCGTGCTGCACGACGTCATCAACCTGCGCCATGCCGCCAAGGCGCTCGAAGCGGGCGTGGACGGCCTGATCCTCGTGGCCGCGGGCGCGGGCGGCCATGCGGGCACGATCTCGCCGTTCGCGCTGGTGGGCGAAGTGCGGCGCATCTTCGACGGCCCGATCGTGCTGTCGGGCGCGATCGCCAACGGCGGCTCGATCCTCGCCGCCCAGGCCATGGGCGCGGACCTCGCCTACATGGGCACGCGCTTCATCGCGACGAAGGAAGCGCACGCGGTGGAGGACTACAAGCACGCCATTCTCGAAGCGAAGGCCGCCGACATCGTCTACACGAACCTCTTCACGGGCGTGCACGGCAACTACATCCGCGAGAGCATCGTGAACGCCGGACTCGATCCGGACGCGCTGCCCGAGTCGGACAAGACGAAGATGGATTTCGGCGCGGGCACCTCGAAGGCGAAGGCCTGGAAAGACGTGTGGGGCGCGGGCCAGGGCGTGGGCCTGATGGACGACGTGCCCTCCGTGGCCGATCTCGTCGAGCGCCTCAAGCGCGAGTACGAGGAGACGAGAGCGCGGCTTGGCGTGAGCCGCTGAGCGTCAGCGCGGGCCGACTTCAGCGCGCAGTGGAGGCGCTTCGTGCGGCACCGGCATTGACCGCTGCCGCGCGGATCGCCTCCACGCCCGGCCAGAGTTCGCGCTCCGAAAAGCGCGCGGCGAGGAAATCGACGAACGAGCGCACCTTCGCCGAGAGATGGCGGCGGCTCGCGTAGACGGCATAGATCGGCAGCTCGCGCGGCGGCAGTGCGTCGACGAGCAGCGGCACGAGGCGACCTTCGGCGATATCGTCGCCCACCACTTCGGTGCCGAGCATCGAGAGGCCGCCTCCCTGCAGCACCACCACGCGCAGCGCTTCCAGGTGATTGACGATGAGGTTGCCGCCCGGCTTCGGTTTCACGCCGCCCGCACCCTCCGCGAACGGCGCGAGTTCCTGGGCCGAAGCCCCCGCGTACTGAACGAAGTTGTGCTTCGCCAGATCGGCCACGGTTTTCGGCGCGCCGTGGCGGCGCAAGTATTCCGGCGACGCGCACAGCACAATGTGCGCGGTGGCGAGCGGCCGCGCGATCAGCGACGAAGACTTGAGCCCCGAAGGCGCGGCGCGGATCGCCACGTCGAAGCCCTCGTCGATCAGTTCGACCACGCGGTCGGAGAGTGTGATGTCGACGGTCACCTGCGGAAATCCGGCTGCATAGTCGGCGACCGCGCCCATCACATGACGCAGCCCGAACGCCGTGAGCGACGACACGCGCAGCCGCCCCTGCGGCACGACGCTCGCCGCGCCCACCGCCTGGCCGGCTTCGTCGAGTTCGGTGAGCGCCTGAGCCACGCGCTCGTAGTACTCGCGCCCCGCCTCGGTGGGCGCGACGCGGCGCGTGGTGCGGTTCAGCAAACGCGCGCCGAGTTGCTGCTCCAGATGCATCACATGCTTGCTCGCCATCGCGGCGGACATGTCCATGCGCTCGGCCGCCGCGACGAAGCTGCCCGCCTCCACCACCTGGCGGAACACTTTCATGCTGACGAGGGTATCCATTGCCCGGCCTTTGACTTGAACATAAATAAACGGGAATCAATCGGCGATATTTTGCTCGTTTTATCAAATGCGGGTGTTGAAACGCGCAGGTGCGTCTGGCATCGCAAGGCAATTCCCAGAATCCATGCATCTCGCGTATCTCATTGACGAGGCCTTGGTGGGGAGCAAGGCTTGGCCTTCTTTGACGATTTTCCCTCTGGATACAACGTACGCTGAAAGCCCGAAAAGAGGACAGGTAGCCTGTGATGTGGAACACGCTATACGTATCGCTCGAAACCGGCTGGCAATGCACGCTGATTCCAGGGCCGCAGTATTTCGACCTGACATGCTTTGGGCGTGGCTACCGGGATCTGCCGGCACGCTGGCTTTACCCGAACGCGGGCCGGGACCGCGACCTCTGGTCGTGGAATGCGCTGCCCGAAGTGGACGAAAGCGAGCTGTGGGAAAAGGACAGACTCAGGCAGCTCACGCAAGACCGGGTGGCCTTTGTGCGCCATTTCCGCCCGAACTGGGACTTGCATACGATTACCGGGGAAAAGGCACTACGCGAGGTTCAGACGTTTGTCCGCGACCGGTTGAAACTGGCGCACTGGAACCTTCCGACCGATGTCGCGGAGGTGCGGAAACTGCTGTGCGATGCGGTCGCATCCGGTCGGCTTGTGCCTGTCATCAACCGCGAATATCGCGGCCTGCCACGTGTGGCACAGCCCGATCCCGCACCGCAGCGCTGGCCCGCGATGGGAGGCGGCGGTAACGGGTATCAGCCCAAAGTCATCAGTTACGACGAGTTTCTGGCCCTCCAGCGAGCCAACGGCGAACTTCCCGCGTTGGACACGCCTGCTGGAGGCGTTGGCGTTACGCTCGATCCGCTGCCGAACCTCGGCGCACCGGCCAAGGCTGACGATGGTTTTGGCTTGCCCGGCTTCGTCGAGTCGGCGGCGGGCGTTTTGTTTGGCGGCGTTGACGAAAATACTGATATCGGCGACACCGAAGGCGACGATGGCGTCACGTTTGGCGGCGCCCTGTTCAGCGCAGATTCTGGCGGCGATTCGACATCGCTCGGCGATGCGCGGCCGTTTAACTATCAGCCAGACTCCGCCAGCGGCAGTACTTTCGATGTCGCCGGCATTCCCAATATGACCGGCGATCCGAACTCCTGGATTGAAAGCGGCCCCGGGATGAAGAAGCAATGGCGCATGTTTGGCTCTGATGGCTCGGCAGCGGTGGACATCGACTTCGATTCCCATCACGGCCAGCCGAATCCCCACGCGCATAACTGGGATGGCAACGTGCGCGATCAAGGTTGGCCTGTTTCAATTCTCCCCTGGTGAGGCAAGCTGTGACAGATATTGATGCAACGCTCCACGCGTACGATTACTTCCATGATTGGTACGTCGATCGCATCGTGCTACAAAATGAATCCGACCTGACTTGTCCCGACACATTGATTTTGGGTCTCAAACTTGGAACGCGGCGAGCAACGGTCACCTTTCGAGGAATGACTCGTCTGGGTATCGAGAACGGCGGCACAGTCAATATCGTGCTATCACTGGAGCGGGCACTGCCAAACACGCAACTAGAGTCACTTGCGCAGAATCTGCTGAAGTGCTCATTGCCCGCCAAAAGAACAGCGCAGCACATTGTCTATCTACATCCCACCGCTGGCTTTGCGATCGCCATAGAGTTCGATTCGATCCTGATCCGGGAAGACACAGCATGAAAAGCGAATATCCTGGCTCACGCGAGCCAGCCTTTTTTCGCTCCCCCATCGTTGCCGCCAACCTGAGTGCCGCGGACACGCCCATGCCAGGCCAGATGCAAAAAACCCCGCGCTGCACGCAACGCGGGGTTTTGCTGCCGAACGTCGGACGTCGACTCGGGAGGCAGCGCCGGTCAGAACTTCGCGCGCAGGCCCACGCCGTAGGTCTGGCCGCTCGACATGTTGTCGAAGTGGTCGTACATGTACGCCGCGTAGACGTCGGTGCGCTTCGAGAGCGGGTAGTCGTAGCCGATGGCCGCCGTCTGGCGCGTCTGGTTCAGGCCGCCGCCGTTGCGCGAATACGCGTACGAGGCCATGACCGTACCCGGGCCAACCGGCGCCGTCACGCCGCCCTGGGCGGTGTTCACGTGCCAGCTGCCCTCCTGCTGCCAGTTCGCCGTGTACATGTACTGGCCGAAGAACTTCACGAACTTGAGGTCGTATGAGAGGCCGAGTTGTGCGACGCCCTGGCTCTTCAGGCCGACGATGGTCGTGTCGCCGCTCACGATGCTGCCGATGTCGCCCGGCGTATTGTTGAAGTTCACGTACTGATAGACGGCCGTGGCCGCGAACGGGCCATGGAAATACAGGCCCTGCACGCTCCACTTCTTCGAACCGTTCTCGCCAGCCTGGTTGCCGAAGGCGTACATCGCCGAACCGGAGAGGCCGTTGAAGTTGGGCGTCGAATACTGGACCGCGTTGTTCCAGCCCGAGTCGCCCACCACGCCCTGGTCGGTCGTGTAGGTCGGGAACGTCGAGAGGCCGAGGTACACGTGGTACACCATCGGCGAGAAGGTGTACGAATCGCCAAACGGGTTGAAGAGAATCGTCGAGACGAACAGCTGCGTCGTCAGGCGCCCCGCCGTGACCGTGCCGTAAGGCGACTCGAGGCCGACGTACGCGTTGCGGGCGAAGAACGTGTCGCCTTCGAAGCGGCCGAACTGGCCGTTCTGCGCGCGGAAGAAGCTTTCCAGCGTGAAGATCGCCTTGTAGCCGCCGCCCAGGTCTTCGGAGCCCTTCATGCCCCAGTACGACGTGGACATGCCCCCGCCGCCCACGTTCCAGGCGGTCTGGCCGCCCGGGAATTTCGTCGCCCCGACCCATTCGTCGACCTGGCCGTAGAGCTGGACGCTCGACTGCGCAAACGCCGACGAGGACGCGGCGGCAAGAACAGCGGCGAACGCGCTCGCCTTGAGGGTGGTGCGCAGCGCGCGGCTGACCGTTGTATTCATGGGTTCTCCAGTCTTTGTCAAAAAAGGGTGTCGGGCGGCTGAGGCGCTCGCGCAAAGCTTGGTTTTTTCGTCGTTCGCAGGCGTGGCCGTTCTGGGCGGATCCATCTTTGCGGACCATTTTTATGGTCAAAAATAAGCGGTGTTATTGCCGGTATATCGGGCGGATTAGTTTGCCATCCGTAAGACCTGTTTTGCCGCTGTCGACGCTGCTTCGCGCTGCGCTGCGTCACTGCGCATCGCAGGCTGCCGAGCCGCGCCCAGCGGGGCGCTGCCGCACGCGCCGGGCTGCAAATGACGCGCCGCCGAAGCGAAAGCGAGATTTGAGACGAAAGGGTTCTGTATGACGAGAGATTTCCAAAAAAGTGTGGTATCCACGCGTCAGTTTTCACAACGTGGGCGAACCGGACTTGTTTTGGACGTGTTCAGACAGCGCTAACAGGTCAATACCCGAAGCGATTAACTTTAGAAAACGGGAGAAAAACGCAGAAAGCCCGAGGCGGGAGAAAGCAAAAGCAGCCGCGAGGGCAGCGCCTAGTTGCGGTAAGGCGAGGGCATGGGGGGGCGCGGGACTTCGCCGCCGTTGCGCGGGAACGGCCGGTAGCTGCCGCCGCGCTCTTCGTTGTACCGGGCGACGTCTTCGCGAATCGAGCCCGCGCGCACCGGCGAGTCGGCCGGCGGATGCGGCACCTGGCGCGATTCCGCGCTCACGGGCGTAATGGGGTTGCCACGATAGCCGCCGTAGCCGCCGAACGGCGTGCCATAGCTGTAGTCGCGGCGGGGAGCCTGCTGCTGGACCTGGCCCTGCCACTGGTTTGGCGCACGGTTGCCACCGCGTTCATAGCGTCCGCCCTGATCGGCCACGCGCATGGGCGCTGCGGCGGGGCCGCGGCCGCGCTCTGGGGCGCCGCGGTAGCCGCCGCCCCACGACATGCCGGCCCGCGGCGCGGGCATCGAGTGCATGGCGGGCATGGAATGTGCGCGCGCGAAACCGCCGCCCCCGCCGTGCCCCGGAAAACCGGGCTGAGCATGGGCGAGCGCAAAGAAGGCCGCTAATCCGGCCCCCAAGATCCACTGTCCCAGTTTTGACAACCCTGCGTGCATTGTGACGTTTTGCCTGCCCGACGTTGCGCTTGGCAACCCGCCACTCGGGCCATGGCGGGCCAGCCCCGGGACGCACGCCGCGCAGCGCGTAACGATTGCCGCCACAACGATTCGGGCGTCCCTTTGACGGTAATTTATGGGCGTGCCGAATGGGTGTCGAGCCAAAAGATGTTATGCCGCCCGAAGGGTTGTAACACCATGTTACTGCTGGGTTTTCCGGTTCCGGACGCGGCCCCGGAAGGCCGTCTGGCAAGGCGCTCCGGGCAGGTAGGGGAGCGGTCCGCTTGATGCTTGAGCACAGCCTCAACATCTGAAGAATGCGCGGACTCCTGACGACTTTTGCGGCGCGGAAATCCCCTCGCACGGCAATCAGGAATCCGGCATAAAGGAGTCATCGATTCTGGCGATCCATGCGTATCCATCATCAATCGATGCTTCAAATGAATTTGCTTTTTCAATCGGCTTGAGCCGACAATAGGCGCTCCGATTCACTCGTTGCACGCACACCGATTGCGCGCAGCCAGCGCCCAGGCGCGCACTAGAGATTGTCCGATGGCACGTCCGAAATTCCTGCCCGATAACTTCACCCTTTGCCTTGTCGGCACGGTGATTCTTGCGAGCCTGTTCCCGGTGCACGGCCAGGCCGCCACCGGCTTCAACTGGCTGACCAACGTCGCTGTCGGCCTGCTGTTCTTCCTGCATGGCGCCAAGCTTTCGCGCGAGGCGATCGTCGCAGGTGCGACGCACTGGCGGCTGCACATCGTCGTGCTGCTCAGCACCTTCGTCCTCTTTCCGGCGCTGGGGCTCGCGCTCAAGCCCGTGCTGTCGCCGCTCGTCACCCCGGCGCTCTACGCGGGCGTGCTGTTCCTCTGCACGCTGCCTTCCACGGTGCAGTCATCCATCGCCTTTACCTCGATGGCGCGCGGCAACGTGCCCGCCGCCGTTTGCAGCGCTTCGGCGTCGAGCCTGATCGGCATCTTCGTCACGCCCGCGCTCGTGAGCCTGATCGTCACGAACCAGAACGCGGGCGGCGGTTCGGCCTGGCACACCGTGTGGAACATCGTGCTACAGCTGCTCGTGCCGTTCGTGGCCGGCCAGTTGCTGCGTCCGGTGATCGGCCGCTGGATCGAGCGCAACAAGGGCGTGCTCAAGTTCGTCGATCAGGGCTCGATCCTGCTCGTGGTGTTCGGGGCATTTTCCGAGGCCGTCAACGAAGGGCTCTGGCATCACATTCCGCTCGCCGCGCTCGGCGGGCTGCTCGTGGTGAACGCGGTGCTGCTCGCGCTCGCGCTCGGCATCACGATGTACACGAGCAAGAAGCTCGGCTTCTCGCGCGCCGACCAGATCACCATCATTTTCTGCGGTTCGAAAAAGAGCCTCGCGGCCGGCGTGCCGATGGCAAAGGTCATCTTCGCCTCGAACGCCGTGGGCGCGGTCGTGCTGCCGCTCATGCTGTTCCATCAGATCCAGCTCATGGTGTGCGCCGCGCTCGCCCAGCGCTGGGGCGCCCGCGACATGAGCGCCGAGCGCGCCGCCAGCGCGGGCGACGAATCGCGCGGCAGTGCGGGCGAGCGCACCGCTACGGCTGCGCGCCGCTAAGCGCCACCGGGCATCGTTCGATTTGTCATTCAGGGCGGCGAGGAATCGCCGCCCTGCTGCAGCAAACACCGCGGCCGGCCCGCGGCGCACCCCTCTCTCCTTCCCGCCTCCCCCGCGCTCCACGCGCGTCCGATGTCCGCCCAAAAGTCGGGCTTCCCGGTACTGTCACCAAAATTTCATTTAATTCATCGGATGATATGCCGTTAAGTTCAACGTCTTCGCCCGTTCTGGCCTGTCCATGTCTGCGTCTGCTCGCGCGCCACTCCATCACGCCACGCCCGGCGTCGGGGCACTGATCGCCCAGCGCCAGCTACGCGCGGTCTTCCAGCCCATTGTCGATTTCGACGGTGGCGCGATCCTCGGCTATGAGGGCCTCATTCGCGGGCCGGCCGGCTCGCCGCTCGAAACGCCCGCCGCCCTCTTCGCGCGCGCCGGCGACGAACAATGCACCGCCGCGCTCGAACGCGCGGCCGCCCGCACCTGCATCGAAACGTTCGCCGGGCTCGGCTGCCCCGGCAAGCTGTTCCTCAATTTCAGCGCCGACGCGCTGCGCCAGCTCACCGCTGCCGGCGACGCCGCGCTCGCCCTCTTCGACGGCCCGATCGACCCGACGCGCTTTGTGATCGAACTCACCGAGCAGAGCGCCATCCACGACCTGCGCAACTTCTCGCCCGTGGTCGAAACGTTGCGCGCGGCCGGCGCCCAGTTCGCGCTCGACGACTACGGCACGGCCAACGCGAGCCTGAACCTCTGGGTGCAGTTGCAGCCCGATGTCGTGAAGATCGACCGCTTCTTCATCCACGACATCGCCCACGACGCGCTCAAGTTCGAAGCCGTGCGCGCCATGCAGCATTTCGCACAGGCAAGCGGCGCGCGCCTCGTGGCGGAGGGCATCGAGAACGCCGCCGATCTGATCGTGCTGCGCGACATGGGCATCGACTGCGGCCAGGGCTTTTTCTTTGGCCGCCCCAACGGGGAGCCGCTGCGCGTGCTCGCACGCGAAGCGCGCGAGGCGATTCGCGCGGACCATATCGCCGTGTTCCCCGAGGCCACGCGCAGTGCCGCCACGCAGCCCGCGGGCGGCGGCGCGCCCGCCAGCAAGATGCTCGTGCGCGCACCCGCGCTGCCGCGCCAGGCGACCAACAACGACGTGCTCGAACTGTTCAGCGGCCAACCCGATCTGCACGCGGTGGCCGTGGTGGAAGACGAAGCGCCCATCGCGCTCATCAACCGGCGCGCGTTCATGGACCGCTATGCGCTGCCCTACCACCGCGAGCTGTTCGGCAAGAAGGCGTGCCTGCAGTTCGCCAACGCGCAGCCGGTGCTGATCGAGCAGTCGATGAGCGTCGAGCAGATGGCCACGCTCCTCGCCAGCGACGACCAGCGCTATCTCGCCGATGGCTTCGTGATTACCGACAACGGGCGCTATGCCGGACTCGGCACGGGCGAAAGCCTCGTGCGCGCGGTGACGGAGGTGCGCATCCAGGCCGCGCGCTACGCGAATCCGCTCACCTTCCTGCCGGGCAACATTCCGATCAGCTCGCATATCGAGCGCCTGCTCTCGCACGACGCGGGTTTTCACGCCTGCTACGTCGACCTGAACCAGTTCAAGCCCTTCAACGATCAGTACGGTTACTGGCAGGGCGACGAGGTGCTCAAGTTCGCGGCGACGGTGCTCGCCGACGCCTGCGACCCCACGCGCGACTTCCTCGGCCATGTGGGCGGCGACGACTTCCTGATCCTGTTCCAGAGCGAGACGTGGCGCGAGCGCGCGCGCCAGGCAATCGAAACGTTCAACGAAGGCGCACTGCGCTTTTACGCGCCGGGCGACCGGCGCGCAGGCGGCATTCACGGCGAGGATCGCCACGGCAACGCCACCTTCTTCACCTTCGTGACGATGGCGATAGGCTGCGTGCGCGTCGCGCCGGGCGAAGGCGCGCAGCACAGCAGCGACGCGATCGCATCGCTCGCCGCTCTCGCCAAGCGCCGCGCGAAACAGGAAGCCAGCGGACTCGTCGTGATCGACGGCAGCGCGAGCGCCGACCTCCTCCCCATGCTCGGCTCGACATCGGGCGAGGCCGCCAGCGCGTCGTAGCGGCCTGAATTCGGCCTGAATCTCCCCCAGCGGCAGCCCAGCGCGGCTCACGCCGCGCGCCGGACCGTTCTGTTTTTGTTTCCTCGCTGCTGCGCCGTCGCTAGATCGTTCCCATCAACACCAGCACGACCACCACGATAACGACGATGCCGAGCGTGCCCGAAGGCGCATAGCCCCACGAGCGGCTGTGCGGCCACGCTGGAAACGCGCCAATGAGCAGCAGGATCAGAATGACCAGAAGCAGGGTGCCGAGCATGATGCCTCCGTACGTCGAATGTGAGTGCCCAGCTTTCCGCAATCGCCGTACCCGCACTCGTTTAGTTAATTTTACTAAACACACAAGTTTGCGTTTATTTCATTGTTTACTGGTATTTACCTGGAATACGAGGCGTAGATTCGGGTTTTTCGAACGGATTTTTACTATACAATCGCCGCACACCTGACCACTCCCGGAACGCTCACCGCGTTCATCGCAAGCCAGGAATCATGGGGACAACCATTCGTGACGTCGCGCAGGCCGCCAACGTGTCGATCGGCACCGTGTCGCGCGCGTTGAAAAACCAGCCGGGTCTTTCCGAAACCACGCGCGAGCGCATCGTCGAAGTCGCGCGCACGCTCGGCTATGACTGCGCGCAATTGCGTCCGCGCATTCGCCGCCTCACCTTCCTGCTCCATCGCCAGCACAACAACTTCGCGGCGAGCCCGTTCTTCTCGCACGTGCTGCATGGCGTGGAAGACGCCTGCCGCGAACACGGCATCGTGCCCGCGCTGCTCACGGCCGGCCCCGCCGACGACACCGTCCAGCAGTTGCGCCTGCACGCGCCCGACGCCATCGCCGTAGCGGGTTTCGTCGAGCCGGAAATGCTCGCCGCGCTCGTCGCGCTGCAACGGCCGCTCGTGCTGATCGACCTGTGGGCGCCCGGCCTGCGCTCGGTGAACATCGACAACGCGGCGGGCGCCGCGCTCGCCATGCAGCATCTGTTCGAGCTGGGGCGGCGGCGCATTGCGTTCATCGGCGGGTCGCTCGCGCACTACAGCATCGCGCAGCGCGCGCTCGGCTACCGGCGCGCGTTCTTCGAAGCGGGCCTGCTGTTCGACCCGTCGCTCGAAACGACGATAGACGGCGGCCTCGACCCCGACACCGGCGCGTCGCTCGCCATGCAGCGCTTGATCGACTCGGCGCGAGCTGCGTCGCGCCCGCAGCCCGACGCCCTGTTCGCCTACAACGACGCCGCCGCGCTCGCCGCCATGCGCGTGTGCCTCGCCAACGGCCTGCGCGTGCCCGAGGACATCGCCATCATCGGTTTCGACGATATCGCGGGCGCCACGCACGCCACGCCGCCGCTCTCGACGATCGCCGTCGACAAGGAAGCGCTCGGGCGGCGCGGCGTCGAACTGCTGCTCGAAGAAACGCCTGCCACGAGCGAGATCCGCTTGCCCGTGCAGCTCGTCGCGCGCGCGAGCACCTTGGGTGCGACGTCATCGAATCTCGTCGCCGCGCACGCTGTCCGTCACACTGCAAGCACGCCACAGAGCGCCTGAGGCGCTCCGCTGATAACACGCCGATAACACGCTGAAATTACGCTGAAGCCACGTCCAAGCCAGAAGAGAACGCCATGACGATGACCGCCGACACCGCCTCCTCCGCCACCGCACATCCCGTCGCCGTGCCCGCCGTCGCGACCTTTCGCGAGCGCGGCTTCCTGCTCGGCCACGTGCAGGACACGCTGCGCTTCTATGCGCCGAACGTGCTCGATCCGTCGGGCGGCTTCTTCCACTACTTCCGCGACGACGGCTCGATCTACAACGCGCACTCGCGGCACCTCGTGAGCAGCTGCCGCTACGTCTTCAACTATGCGATGGCGTATCGCGAGTTCGGCGATCCGCAGCACCTCGAATACGCGCGCCACGGCCTGCAGTTCCTGCGCGAAGGCCACTGGGACCCGCAACTGCAAGGCTACGACTGGGAGATCGACTGGCGCGACGGCAAGAAGCGCGTGCTCGACGCCACGCGTCACTGCTACGGCCTCGCGTTCGTGCTGCTCGCCTACTCGCATGCGGCGATGGCCGGCATCGAGGAAGCCCGGCCGATGATCGGCGCGACCTTCGATCTGATGGAACACCGCTTCTGGGACGGCGCGGCGGGCCTCTACGCCGACGAGGCGAGCGCCGACTGGCTCGTCTCGGGCTATCGCGGCCAGAACGCCAACATGCACACGACCGAGGCGCTGCTCGCGGCCTACGAGGCAACGGGCCATCTCGTCTATCTCGACCGTGCCGAGCGCGTCGCGTCGAACATCACGCTGCGCCAGGCGAAGCTCTCGCAAGGGCTCGTGTGGGAGCACTTTCACGCCGACTGGTCGGTCGACTGGCATTACAACGAGGAAGACAGCTCGAATATCTTCCGCCCGTGGGGCTTTCAGCCGGGGCACCAAACGGAATGGGCGAAGCTGCTGTTGCTGCTCGAGCGTCACCGCCCGCTGCCCTGGCTGCTGCCGCGCGCGATCGAGCTGTTCGACGCCGCCATGGCGCACGCCTGGGACAACGATCACGGCGGCCTCTACTACGGCTTCGGTCCGGACGGCACGGTGTGCGATCACGACAAGTACTTCTGGGTGCAGGCGGAAACCTTCGCCACGGCGGCGCTGCTCGGCAAGCGCACCGGCAACGAGCGCTTCTGGGACTGGTACGACGAGATCTGGCGCTACAGCTGGGCGAATTTCGTCGATCATCGCTACGGTGCGTGGTATCGCATCCTCACCTGCGACAACCGCAAGTACAGTGACGAGAAGAGCCCCGCCGGCAAGACCGACTATCACACCATGGGCGCGTGCTACGAAGCGCTGAACGCGCTGCCCGGACGCGGCATGGCGCCGGTCGTGGGCCGCGAGGAAGCGACCGCCGCCGACGCCGGCATGACGGGCACGAGCGGCCAGAACTAAACAGAGGAAGACGACGATGAGCACCTGCAGCACCGGCCCGGACTTCTCGTCCGGCTTCCCGGCATTCATCTCGGCCGGCGACATCCTCACCGATCTCGTGCGCACCCCTGCGCCCGAAGGCACGCCGCACAGTTCGCCGCCGGGCGCACCCGGCATGGACTCGCACTGGCGCGCCCATCCAGGCGGCGCGGGCTGGAACGTCGCGCGCGCGGTCGCGCGGCTCGGGCTGCCCACGGCGAGCGTCGGCGCGCTCGGAGTGGACAACTTCTCGGACGAGCTCTGGAACGCGAGCGTGGCCGCCGGGCTCGACATGCGCTTCATGCAGCGCGTGGAGCGCGCGCCGCTGCTCGCGATCGTGCATCAGACGCATCCGCCCGCGTACTACTTCATCGGCGACAACAGCGCCGACCTCGCCTTCGATCCCGCAAAGCTGCCCGAAGGCTGGCGCGCGCACGTGAAGTGGGCGCACTTCGGCTGCATCAGCCTCGTGCGCCAGCCGCTCGGCGAAACGCTCGCCACGCTCGCCGCCGAACTGCGCGCGGCCGGCGTGAAGATCAGCTTCGATCCGAACTACCGCAACCTCATGGCGCACGGCTACGAGCCGATCCTGCGCCGCATGGCCGCGCTCGCCGATCTCATCAAGGTCTCCGACGAAGACCTGCGCATGCTGTTCGCTGGCAAGAGCGAAGCAGAAGCCATCGAAGCCGTGCGCGCGCTCAATCCGGCCGCCACGCTGCTCGTCACGCGCGGCGCGCAGGCGGCCACGCTCTACGCGGGCAACGAGGTGATCGAGGCGGCGCCGCCGCGCGTCGAGGTGGCCGATACGGTGGGTGCGGGCGACGCCTCGATCGGCGGCTTGCTGTTCAGCCTCATGAGCACGCCTCAGCGCAACTGGCGCCAGCATCTCGGCTTCGCGCTCGCCGCGGGCGCGGCCGCGTGCCGCCGGCCCGGCGCCTGGTCGCCGACGCTCGACGAAGTCGTCGCGCTGCTGGCCGACTGAAGACGCACTGTGCGGAGCCGGGCGCACTGCCAGGCACACTGCGCGGACACGGCGCGGCGCTGACATGAAAGCGCCGCGCCGCCGTCATATGTGTGTCCCGCAGGCGCGCGGGCAACGTGCTAGCATGGAATTTCCCTCTTGCTGCGGGCGAGGCGCGCCGCTTGCGCGCTTCGCCTTGCACGGCCCGATCCGCGCGGCCCGTCGAGGGGTTTCCTTCCGCGAGGAGCACGTTATGGAAGACGTCAGCTACACCAAGGGGATCTACACGGCCGTCGCCTCGGTGCGGCCCATGAACGCCGGCCAGTACCAGGGCCTGGTCTCCCTGGCGCGCGACGACGGCGAGGAACTCGAAAACGCGGTGTATGAAGTCGAAGCCGCATCGGGCACGCCGGAAGAGGCTCTCGAAGAAGCCAAGGCGCTGGCGCATCGCATTCTCGGCGAGCTCGAACTGTAGGTCGCGGGTCGAACCCGGCGCCCGCTCAGGGTCTGCTGGCAGCGCGGCAAGAGACGGGGGTGCTCTGCATGGGACCCGAGTCAGTGCTCACGCACTCACTCTGGGTCGACAGGGGGTTAGCCATGTCCGAACAGCTCTTTCTTTACGGCGTCTACGCCATCCACGTGCATCCGCTCGAACTGCAGGGCGCTCGCTGGGACGCCGAGTATCAGATCACGCATCGCGACAAGGCCGTGCAGGCGTGGGTCACGGTCGGCGGCAACGCGGGCTTCGACGCGTCCACGCAAGCCGTGGACGCCGCACGCCGCCAGGCCATCGCCGATATCGAACACGGCGCGGGCATTCCGAAGCCGCACGGATTTCCGTAAGCCCGACGCCTGCCGCCGCCCCGCCTTACTGCTGCTCACTCCTGCCCGCGCCGCGGGAGTGAGGCGTTAGCGCATCGTCCCCGCATCGCTTCCCCAATACCGTCTTGCGGTACGCTTGACGTGTCGCCTTGCCGCGTGGCTTCGGCATTGCTACGCTCCCTTTCCCTCATCAAAAGCGCAGGAAGACCATGACGCCCGAAACGCCGGAGCGCGTCGCGAACCAGGAAGCGGCCCAGCAAGCCGAATCGGCACCGCAGGATTCGCCGGGGGTGGACATGGACGCCTGCCAGTCCGAAACGCCTGCGGGCCCGAAGCAGAAAGCGCGGCGCGGCACGCCGCGCAAGCTGATGGTGGGCTCGCGCGAGGTGCTCGTCTACGGCATGCCGCAGGCTTGGGGCGACTTTTATCACTCGGCCCTCACCATGAGCTGGCCCACGTTCTTCGCCTCGCTCGCGGCGCTCTTCCTGTTCATGAACGGCGTGTTCGCGTGCCTCTACCAGCTCGGCACCGCACCCATCGCCAACCAGTACCCGAAGGGCTTTCTCGGCGCGTTCTTCTTTAGCGTGGAGACGCTTGCGACCGTCGGCTACGGCGACATGCATCCGCAAACGATCTATGCGCACATGGTCGCCACGCTCGAGATCTTCGTCGGCATGTCGGGCGTCGCATTGGCCACGGGCCTCGTGTTCGCGCGCTTCTCGCGCCCGCGCGCGAAGATCATGTTCGCGCGCCAGGTGGTGGTGCACCCTATCGAAGGCCGTATGACGCTGATGGCGCGCGCCGCCAACGCGCGCCAGAACGTGATTGCCGAAGCGGGCGCGAAGCTGCGGCTCATCCGTATCGAAACCTCGTCGGACGGCTTTCGCGCCCGGCGCATCCACGACCTCAAGCTCGTGCGCGACCAGCATCCGCTCTTCACGCTGGGCTGGAATCTCATGCACGTGATCGACGAGGCAAGCCCGCTCTACGGCGCCACGCCGGAGATGCTGGCCGAACAGCACGCCACGCTGCATGTCGTAATCGAGGGCTCGGACGAGTCCACCGCGCAGACCATGCAGGCGCGCTTTAGCTGGTCGGACCGGCAGATCCGCTGGCAGTACCGCTACGTCGACCTGATGAGCGACGCGGACGGCGTGAGCACGATGGACTACACCCACTTTCACGATGTCGTGCCGTTCGACGGGGCGAGACCCCTTGGGCCGCGTCTGATCTGACGGACTTACCCGAAGGCCGATTCGACGGGATCGCGCCGAGGCGGGGTAAATCTCTCTCCAAATTCGCCCGACGCGGGCAGGCTCTCGCGCGAATAAGCGGCAACGCCGGAGAGTTAGCAAAAAATTTCCGTCATTGGCGAGAAAAAATAGAGTCTCTTTCGCCGCTCTCCCAAGAGGGCTAGGCGAATGCAATAGAACGGAGACTCCCCCAATGACCGCGCGCCCCGCGTTTGGCGATACGCCGCCTCTCGCCGATTACAAGCTCACCGACAACCTCACCGCCACGCGCGGCCGCATCTTCCTGACCGGCACGCAGGCGTTGATCCGCCTGCCGCTCATGCAGCGCGCGCTGGACCGCGCGCATGACCTGAACACCGCCGGCTTCATCAGCGGCTATCGCGGCTCGCCGCTCGGCATGGTCGACCAGCAGGCGTGGAAGGCGAAGAAACTGCTCGAAGCCGCCGACGTGCGCTTCCTGCCCGCCATCAACGAGGAACTGGGCGGCACGGCCGTGCTCGGCACGCAGCGCGTGGAAGCGGACCCCGAGCGCACCGTCGAAGGCGTGTTCGCGATGTGGTACGGCAAGGGCCCGGGCGTCGACCGCGCCGGCGACGCGCTCAAGCACGGCAACGCCTACGGCTCGTCGCCGCACGGCGGCGTGCTGGTCGTGGCCGGCGACGACCACGGCTGCGTGTCGTCCTCGATGCCGCATCAGAGCGACTTCGCGATGATGGCGTGGCACATGCCGGTCGTGAATCCGTCGAACATTGCCGATATGCTCGAATTCGGCCTGTATGGCTGGGCGCTCTCGCGTTACTCGGGCGCGTGGGTGGGCTACAAGGCGATTTCGGAGACGGTGGAGTCGGGCTCGACCGTCGATCTCGATGCCATCAAGACCGACTGGCAGGCTCCGGAGGGCTTTACGCCACCGGCGGGCGGCCTGCACAACCGCTGGCCCGATCTGCCGAGTCTCGCCATCGAGCAGCGTCTGGCCGCCAAGCTCGACGCCGTGCGCCACTTCGCGCGCATGAACAGCATCGACAAGTGGATCGCGCCGAGCCCGCATGCGAACGTGGGCATCATCACTTGCGGCAAAGCGCATCTGGACCTGATGGAAACGCTGCGCCGTCTCGATCTCACCATCGGCGATCTGGATCGCGCCGGCGTGCGCGTCTACAAGGTCGGCCTGTCGTTCCCGCTAGAGATGTCGCGTATCGACGCGTTCGTCGCGGGCCTCACCGACGTGCTCGTGATCGAAGAAAAGGGCCCGGTGATCGAGCAACAGATCAAGGACTACCTCTACAACCGCAAGGAAGGCGCGCGCCCGACCGTCATCGGCAAGCACGCCGAAGACGGCACGCTGCTGCTCTCCGAGCTGGGTGAGCTGCGCCCGTCGCGCATCCTGCCCGTGTTCGCCGCGTGGCTCGCGAAGCACCGTCCCGCGCTCGACCGCCGCGAGCGCGTGGTGGATCTCGTCGCGCCGCAAATCCTCTCGAACGCCGCCGACGCCGTGCGCCGCACGCCGTACTTCTGCTCGGGCTGCCCGCACAACACGTCGACGAAGGTGCCCGAAGGCTCGATCGCGCAGGCCGGCATTGGCTGCCACTTCATGGCTTCGTGGATGGAGCGCGATACCACGGGCCTGATCCAGATGGGCGGCGAAGGCGTGGACTGGGCCGCGCATTCGATGTTCACGAAGATGCCGCACGTGTTCCAGAATCTCGGCGACGGCACCTACTTTCATTCAGGCATCCTCGCGATTCGCCAGGCGGTGGCGGCAAAGACCAACATCACCTACAAGATCCTCTACAACGACGCCGTGGCGATGACGGGCGGCCAGCCCGTGGACGGCAGCATCTCAGTGCCGCAGATCGCGCGCCAGGTGGAGGCCGAGGGCGTCTCGCGCTTCGTGGTGGTGAGCGACGAGCCCGAGAAGTACGACGGCCATCATGGCCTGTTCCCGAAGGGCACGACGTTCCATCACCGCAGCGAACTCGACACCGTGCAGCGCGAGCTGCGCGAAACGCCGGGCGTGACCGTGCTGATCTACGACCAGACGTGCGCCGCCGAAAAGCGCCGCCGCCGCAAAAAAGGCGAATTCCCCGACCCGGACAAGCGCCTCTTCATCAACGAGGAAGTGTGCGAAGGCTGCGGCGACTGCGGCGTGCAGTCGAACTGTCTTTCGGTCGAACCGGTGGAAACGGAACTGGGCCGCAAGCGCCGCATCGACCAGTCGTCGTGCAACAAGGACTATTCGTGCGTGAACGGCTTCTGCCCGAGCTTCGTGACCATCGAGGGCGGCAAGCTCAAGAAGGCCGCGGGCGCGGCGTTCGATCCGCAGGCGCTGGCCGCGCGCGTTCAGGCGCTGCCGGTTCCCGCTACGCACCTGGACAACGCGCCCTACGACATCCTCGTGACGGGCGTGGGCGGCACGGGTGTCGTGACCGTGGGCGCGCTCATCAGCATGGCCGCGCATCTGGAAGGCAAGAGCGCTTCGGTGCTCGACTTCATGGGCTTTGCGCAAAAGGGCGGCTCGGTGCTGTCGTTCGTGCGCTTCGCCGCGACCGACGCGCTGCTCAACCAGGTGCGCATCGACACGCAGCAGGCCGACCTGCTGCTCGCCTGCGACATGGTGGTGGGCGCGAGCGCCGACGCGCTGCAGACGGTGCGTCACGATCGCACGCGCATCGTCGTGAACACGCATGAGATTCCGAATGCGTCGTTCGTGCAGAACCCCGAAGCGAACCTGCACGCCGACGCGCTGCTCGCAAAAATGCGTCACGCGGCGACCAACGGCGCAATGACCGCGCAAGATCCGCTCGCGGCGTGCGATGCGCAGGCGCTCGCACAGCGCTATCTCGGCGATACGATCGGCGCGAACATCGTGATGCTCGGTTTTGCCTGGCAGCTGGGCCTCGTGCCGGTTTCGCTCGCGGCGCTCACGCGCGCCATCGAGCTGAACAACGTGGCCGTGAAGGCGAACCTGTTCGCGTTTTCGATTGGCCGCATGGCCGCCGCCGATCCGGCCGCGCTCGAAGCGCTCGATACCCAACGCGCGGCGGCTGCCAAAGCCACGGCACGCAAGCTCACGCAAACGCTCGACGAACTGATCGCCGACCGCGAAGCGCGTCTGCTCGCCTACGGTGGCGCGAGCTACGTGAAGCGTTATCGTGCACTGGTCGATGCCGCCCGCAGCGCGGACAAGACCGCCGAGCAAACGCTCGCGCGCGCCGTCGCGACCACGTTCTATCGGCTTCTCGCCGTGAAGGACGAATACGAAGTCGCGCGCCTGCACACCGACCCGGCGTTCCGCGCCGCGCTCGAAGCGCAGTTCGAAGGCGCGGCGGGCAGCGACTTCACCGTGAAGTTCAACCTCGCGCCGCCGCTCATCGCGCGTGAGAAGAACGGCCAGCCGCCGCGCAAGATGCAGTTCGGCCAGTGGCTGTGGAGCGCGCTCGGGCTGCTGAAGAAGGGCCGCGGCGTGCGCGGCACGTGGCTCGATCCGTTCGGCAAGACGCTGGAGCGCCGCATGGAACGCGCACTCGCCGGCGACTACGAGGCTACGCTGCGCGGTGCGTTCGCCAGCCTCACCGCCAAAAACGCCGCCGACGTTGCCAAGCTCGCCAACCTGCATCAACGCGTGCGCGGCTATGGGCACGTGAAGCTCGCTAACCTCGCGGCGGTGAAGCGCAGCGAGCGTGAACTGGCTGCCCGCCTTGCCGTCGACGTGAAGACCAGCGCTGCGGTGCAGGAAGCGCTCGCTTCGTTCAAGGGCGCGGGCGCGCTGCGCGGTATCCCGGTGGTGGTTGCGAAGTAAGGTGATGTAAAGGCAGAAAACGCGCGCCGTTCAGTCGAATGGCGCGCGTTTTTTTATGGATCAGGCGTCGAGCAGAGTCCGCACGCGCCGCACCTTGTTTTCGTCGACAGGCGCGAGTCCTTTGCCGTCAACGCGTACGCCGGAGCCAAAGTGAACCGCGCGCACCCGCGTCGCGCTTACGAAGTCCGCTACGCGATCGACCGTCAATCCGGCTCCCGCGAGCACCGTGCAATGCGTGTGCGCCGCGCGCTGCACGAGCGTTTCGATTTGCGCCTGCGCGTCCAGCACCGATGGTTTGCCGCCCGAGGTGAGCACGTTCGTCACGGCTTCGAAACCGAGCAGCACATCGAGCGCTTCCGGCAGATCGCGCGCTTCGTCGAATGCGCGGTGAAACGTGAGCGGCATGCCATCGGCGGCATCGATCGCGCGTTGCAAGCCGTCGCGATCGACTTCATGCGATGGCGTGAGCATGCCGATCACGACCGCATTTGCGCCCGCCCGCTTCGCGGCACGCACGTCGAGCAGCATCACCGAATAATCGTTCGAATCGTAAATGAATGAGCGGCTGTGCGGCCGCACGATCACGTTCACCGGAATCGTCACCGCCTCGACCACGGCTTCGATCATGCCGATGCTCGGCGTGAGGCCGCCCTCGCCCATCGCCGTGACGAGTTCGAGACGATCCGCGCCGCCGCGCGCGGCGGCTTGCGCGTCGGCGACCGTGGTCGCGATGACTTCCAGCACTACCCGTTCACGCTGGTGTGTGATTGGCATGTTTGCGCGCCATGTCATGGAGAACACGACATGATCGCAGATGCGTGCCTACTCGAACCAGTCGATATCGCCGCACAGCACGCGCAGGCGCTCGCCCACCTGCACCGCCATCGAAAGCGTCAGGCACGGCAGCGCCTCGTTGATCGACAGATACGGTCCGGTCACGTGCACGCGCCCCGGCGTGATGAGCGCGCTTCGGAAGTACGGCCTGCGCAGCCAGCTCGCCCCTTGTGCGTCCTCCAGCGGCAAAAAGCGCGCATCGCGCTCCGCGCGATCGACGCGCAGCACGACGTTGCGGCCCGCCTGCCTGCCGTTCGAATCGAGCAGATAGCAGCGCGCCGCGTGATCGAGCGCGAGGAAGTTCCAGCACACCTCTTCCATCGGCTCGCCATCCGAAAGGCGTTCCGCCGCGCGCTCGAACGCACGCAGATAGGGCGCGAGGCGATTGGTCTCGCCGCGCTCGCGCGTTTCGGTCTGCTGACGAAAACGCTCCGTCGCTTCGGCGATCACGCCTTGGACCTGTGCGGCGTCGGCGAGCCCGGGCGCCGGCCGCGCGAAGAAGAAGCCCTGCACGAAGTCCGCGTTGCACGCGAGCGCGAGCTGCGCCTCGTGCTCCGTCTCCACGCCCTCGATCAGCACCAGCTTGCCCGCGTCGTGCAGCAGCGCCACGAGCGCGGGCAGCGTCGCGGCCATGTCGGCGCGGTGCTGCGCGTGCATCAACATGATGCGGTCGAGCTTGACGATGTCGGGGTTCAACTGCCACACGCGGCCAATGTCGACGTTGCCCGCGCCGAAGTCGTCGAGCGCCACCAGAAAGCCGCGTTCGCGAAACGTCGCCACGGCCTGCGCAAGGGCTTCGAGGTCCGTCCCTTCGTCTTCGAGCACTTCGAGCACCACCCGCCGTGGCGCGATGTTCAGCCGCCGCAGGTTCGCAAGCAGCGCCGCCGAGTGATACGCCTCGATCAGCGTGCCCGGATGCACGTTGAGAAAGAGCCACTCGCGCTCCGCGCCCAGCAGCGCGAAGTTCTCGAGATGCAGCCCCTGGGCGAGCCGGTCCACCAGCAGCGCGTCGCCCACGCGCGCGGCGTCGCCGAACACGTCGAGCGGCGAAACCGGGCGGTCGAGTGGATCGTGCGCTCGCAGCAGCCCTTCGTAGCCCACCGCACGCATGTGCGAGAGGCTGAACACCGGCTGGAACACGCTCGTGAGCGTGAGGTCGCCGTGGTGTGCGCTGTAGCGCTGTAGCCCCGAAGTGACGCTCAGATCGAAACCGTGAGGGGCCACGGCGGTTTTGTCCTGTTGCTCTGTGATCATGCCATCCTCTAGCGCGTAGGAAGGACGCTGCCGTCCGCACAACCTTTGCACGGTCTGCGCGTTCCTCCGTAGCCTGCTTTTCATTGCGTCACAGGAGGGATCAAGCAAGGTCCGTGCTCGCTCGCACTGCGATCTGGCACGCATCGGGAAATGCGTTTTAGCCTGTCGCGTGCGCTGCGATTGGGCACGCCATGCACCGTACAAAGCATCGCTGGGTGCACCGATATCGTGCGCCTTTCCACGCGCTTTTGCTTCGGTAGTGGCGCGCTCCAGCGGACAGATTGCCGCATTCCCGGCGCCGTGCCGCAGGCAAATGGAGGCTGGATGTGCGCCTCGCCACGCACGCGCGCTGCGCGCTTCGCGGCGGCTGACAGACGCGTCAGGCTACACTCTCCCTCGACCGGCGTGCCCCTCTCTAATACGCGCCAGAACGCAGTGCCGTACCGCGCGCGAACGAAGACCATGGCTTCCGCTTCGGCGCTCCTGCGCATCGTCCCGTTTTCGTCCCGTTTTTGTCCCGTTTCGCCCCCGCTAAGTTTTTCGATGGACATCCTCTTCACCGTTCTCATTTTGCTGCTCGCTGTCGCCGTGTCCGGCGTCATCGCGCGCACCGTGCCTCTCAGGCTGCCGTTGCCGCTCGTGCAGATCGGCATTGGCGCGCTGCTCACGTTTCCGCTCGTGAATCCGCACGTCACGTTCGATCCCGACATCTTCATGGCGCTGTTCATCCCGCCGCTGCTGTTCGCCGACGGCTGGCGCATGCCCAAACGCGAGTTCTTCATGCAGCGCCGCGCGATTCTCATGCTCGCGCTCGGCCTCGTGCTGCTGACGGTCGTCGCCGTGGGCTATTTCGTGCACTGGCTCGTGCCGCAGATCTCGCTGCCCGTCGCCTTCGCGCTCGCCGCCGTGCTCTCGCCCACCGACGCCGTGGCGCTCTCGGGCATCGCCGGCAAGGACCGGATTCCCTCGCAGCTCATGCACATCCTCGAAGGCGAAGCGCTGATGAACGACGCCTCGGGCCTCGTGGCGCTCAAGTTCGCCGTGGCGGCCGCGCTCACTGGCTATTTCTCGCTGCGCGCGGCGGCGCTCAGCTTCGTGCTGATCGCGGCGGGTGGCCTTGCGCTCGGGGCGTTGATCGGCTGGCTCTTCAGCTTCGTTTCGGAGCGCTTTCTCAACGTGACCGAAGAAGGCGACCCCGCGCCGGGCGTCGTGCTGACCTTGCTGATTCCGTTCGCGGCGTATCTGTTCGCCGAGCACCTCGAAGTGTCCGGCGTGCTCGCGGCCGTGTCCGCCGGCATGACGATGAACTACACGAGCGTCGCGCACAAAGGACCGGTGTCGACACGCGTGCGCGCAACGAGCACGTGGTCGATGATCGAGTTCGTGTTCAACGGCATGGTGTTCACCCTGCTCGGCCTGCAGTTCCCGGGCATTCTCGGCAAGGCGCTGCTCGACGCGCACCACACGAGCAACGTGCAGATGCTGCGCCTCATCGGCTATATCGCCGCCGTGCTCGTGGCGCTCTACGCCATGCGCTTCGGCTGGGTGTGGCTGCTGCGCTGGGTGGCGAGCCGCGGTGCCGCGCGTCACGGCGTGGCGAACGCCGTGCCGGGCCTGCGCACCGTGGCGATCACCACCGTGGCGGGCGTGCGCGGCGCGGTGACGCTCGCGGGCGTGCTCTCGCTGCCCGTGGCGCTCGCCAACGGCAGCCCGCTGCCGGGGCGCGACAGCGCCATTTTCATCGCGACGGGCGTGATCCTCGCGTCGCTGCTGGTGGCGATCGTTGGACTGCCGCTCCTGCTGCGCGGCGTGCGGCGCGGCGCGCAGGGACCGCACGCAGCCGAAGAACGCCAGGCGCGCATCCAGGCGGCGCAGGCGGGCATCCGCGCCGTGGACGCGGTGCACGAAAAAGTGAGCGAGGATCTCGACGAATCGCAGGCCGCCTATGCCGCCGATACGACCGCGCGCGTGATGGACACCTATCGCCGCCGACTCGCCTCGCTCGACGCCGACCGCGACCGCAGCGCGCACGCGCGCCGCTCGGACGCGCTGGAGCTGGAAATGCGCCTAGCGGGCATGCGCGCCGAACGCGCGGCGCTGCTCAAGCTGCGCAACCAGATGCAGATCAACGACGAAACGCTGGCGAAGCTGATGCGCGAAGTCGATCTCTCGGAAACGGCGATGACGACGCGCGGACGCAATCGCAATTGAGCGCGAGCCTGACGGGAGTGGGAAAACGCGGCGCCGGGAACCGGCGCCGCGTGAGCGGTGAATAGCGTTGAAGCTTAGACCGCCGCTTCCTGCGCCGGCTTGCGGCGCAGCAAAGCGTAGAGGATGATCGCGCCGAACGTGGCGGTGCCGATGCCGCCCAGCCCGAAGCCGCCGAGCTTGAGCGAGAAGTCGCCCGCGCCGAGCACGAGCGTGACGGCGGCGACGATGAGATTGCGGTTGTCCGAGAAGTCCACCTTGTTGACGACCCAGATGCGCGCGCCCGTCACGGCAATCAGACCGAACACGACGATCGAGACGCCGCCGAGCACCGGGCCCGGAATGGTCTGAATGACGGCGCCGAACTTCGGCGAGAAGCCGAGCACGAGCGCGATGACCGCGGCGATCACGAACACGAGCGTCGAGTAGATTTTCGTCACGGCCATCACGCCGATGTTTTCCGCGTAGGTCGTCACGCCGGTGCCGCCCGCGAAGCCCGAAACGATCGTGGCGAGGCCATCGCCGATGAACGCGCGGCCCACATAGCGGTCGAGGTTGTAGCCCGTCATCGCGGAAACGGCCTTGATGTGGCCGAGATTTTCCGCCACCAGAATCACGGCGATCGGCACGAGCAGCGCCATGGCGTGCGGATCGAACACTGGCGCGGTGAACTTCGGCATGCCGAACCAGGCGGCGTTCGCGACGATCGAGAAGTCGATCGGCTTGCCGAGGCCCATGCCGTTCGTGATGACTGCGTAGATCACATAGGCGATCAGCAGGCCGACGAGAATCAGCAGGCGCTGCAGCATGCCGCGCGTGAACACGGCCACGCCGCCCACGCACAGCACGGTGACGATCGCCATCCACGAGTCGAAGGTCGAACCGCTCACGCCCTTCACGGCGATGGGCGCGAGATTCAGCCCGATCACGCAGACAATCGCGCCGGTCACGACCGGCGGCATGAGCGTTTCGATCCACTTGGTGCCGACGGCCGAAACGAGCAGGCCGATCAGCGTATACACCACGCCGCACGCGATGATGCCGCCGAGCGCCACGGGAATGTTGGCGTTGGCGCCCTGCCCGCCATAGCCCGTCACGGCGATCACGAGGCCGATGAACGCGAAGCTCGAACCGAGATAGCTCGGCACGCGCCCACCCACCACCACGAAGAACAGCAGCGTGCCGACACCCGACATGAAAATGCACAGGTTCGGGTCGAAGCCCATGAGCAGCGGCGCGAGCACGGTCGAGCCGAACATGGCGACGACGTGCTGCACGCCCATGGCGAACATCTGCGGCCAGGCGAGGCGCTCGTCGGGGGCGACGACGCCGCGGGTGTCACCCGTCTGCGCGCGCCAGCGGGGGAAATAGGAGTCGGACATGGGTTCCTCTTGTGCCGCTTGTCGGCGTGATTTGCGGTTTTGGTTCTGGTTTTGATTGTGGGCGTCTCGATACAACGGCCGCCATTGATGCAGATCAGGCGGGAGTGTACGGAGCCGCAATCCGCGTGGCAAGCCGGATATCAGGCGTCCGAAACCATGCCGACGGTGGTCGATGCGAGGTCTTAAGTGAATACCGAATGGAGTTTAGGACTCATCCTATATTCGGGGCAGGAAGCCAGGCCTAGACTTACTTTGCTGCGTGACCCCATGAAGTACATGCAGAGGTTGTAAGTTGTAAACTCTCCGACTTCTCCGCTCTTGCTCCCCGCTTGAGCGGTTTTTTTTTGCCCGCTCACGATCAATCCGGCCACGCTTTGCCGGCTCGCATGTTCACCCGAATGCGGCTTGCGCCAACTCCCGCGCATAGGCACGCACGTCCTCCGGCCACGGCGCGTTCGCCGCTTCGAAGCGGCTTCGCTCACCCGCGTAGAGCGCGCGCAACGCCTCCTCGTAATCCGGCAGATTGCCGGCCAGTGCGGTCATGAAGCGATGCGCGGCTTCCTGGGCCGCCCGCATGCGTTCGCGCGCCTCGCTCGCGTGGCGCGCGGAATCCACGAGCCGGCGCAGCACCACTGAAGCGCCCCCCGGCTGCGCGCCGAGCCAGTCCCAATGACGCGGCAGCAACGTCACCTCGCGAGCGACCACGCCAAGCTTTGGGCGGCCGCGGCCGCGCGGGGCGTCTTCCTGCGCTTCTTCGTCGCCTGGAGCGTTCGGCGCGACCGCGTGCTGTTCGCCGCCGCTCGCCTGCGCGGCGAGGCGCACTTCGATGTCCTGTTCCGTGCCACGCAGATCGAATTCCACGGGCCGCGCGTCGCGGTCGTCGAAAACCAGCACTGCCGCGCCGTTGTCGTTTCCTTCACGCTCGAGTTCCGTCTTGACCGCCAGCGCCACCTGAAGCGGCGCGCCCCGCGCGATCAGGCGCGTGCCCGCAAATGCCGTGCAACTGTTCGCCATCACCATCGTTTTTCTCCTTCCTGATATTCAATGATGGGCGAATATTACCCGGGTAAATTGTGAAATGCAATATTACCCGGGTTAAATTTGATCACGGTCAGCCGGAGCGGCCTTCGACATCCGCGCCGCGCGCGTCGGCGGCCGTAGCCGGCAGCCATGCCGCCACGCGGTTGCGGCCGGAGCGCTTGGCTGTGTAGAGCGCCGCGTCGGCGGCGTCGGTCAGCGCGCGCCAGTCGGCAAACACGCTTTGCGTCGTGCACGCCACGCCCAAGCTCACCGTGAGCACGCCATTCGGGCTGTCGGCGTGCGGCAGCGCCAACGCCTCGATCGCGGCGCGCACCTTCTCGGCCAGCGCGAGCGCCTGGGCCTCGCCCGTTTCGGGCAGCAGCAATACGAACTCCTCGCCGCCATAGCGCGCAGCACAGTCCGCCGCGTGGCGTGCGTGTGCGCCGAGCGCGTGCGCGACGGCCGCGAGCGCGTCGTCGCCCGCCAGGTGGCCATAGCGATCGTTGTAGCGCTTGAAGCGGTCGACATCGATCAGCACGAGCGCGAGCGGGCTGCCCGAGCGGCGCGCGCGCACCCATTCATGATCTGCGCGGGTTTCGAAGGCGCGCCGGTTCGCGAGCGACGTGAGCGCATCGGTGCCCGCCTGCACGCGCAACTCCGCCTCCACCGCGCCGCGCTGGCGCAACTGGCGCGTGAACATCAACGCGAGCGCGATCAGCGAAACGTCGAGCACCGCCGTGAGCGTGCCGATGATCCACGCGCGCACGCGCCATTCGCGGTAGATGTCGTCCGCGGCGACGGCCACGCTGAACACGAGCGGATAGCCTTCCACGCGCCGCAGCGCGAACCAGCGCCGCACGCCGTCTATCGGGCCGAGCGAGAAGAAGCCGCTAGACTGCGTCCGCTCGAAACGCTGGAAGAGCACGGACTCCGCAATGCTTTTGCCGATCAGTTGCGGATCGTATGGACGGCGCATGAGCAGCGTGCCGTCGGCGAGGGAAAGCGCCACCGTGCCGTTCGTGCCGATGTTCACGTCGCCGAACAGGTGCCGGAAATAATCGAGCCGCATCGTGCCGACCACAACGCCCGCGAACGATCCGTCGGGGTTCGAGAGACGGCGGCTCATGCCGATCGTCGCGTTGGCCGGTCCATCGCGTGGAATGAACGGATGGCTCAGAAAAAGTCCCGCGTGCGCCGAGTCGCGCTGCGCGATGAAATAGTCGCGGTCGGCCACGTTGAGCACGCGCGGCGGCACCGAGCGCGAATCGAACACCACATCGCCCGCCGCGTTGGTAACGAAGATCGCGCCAAGATTCTTCGCGGTGGCCGAGCGGTCGAACAGCACGTTCTGGCGAATGTCGGCGGGCAGCGCGGCGAGACGCGGATCGTCGATGGCGTCGATGACGGCTTGCAGCGAAAGGTCGTAGACGTCGAAATTGCGCGCGGTGTCGCGCTCGAACAGCAGCGCCATGTTGGAGGCGGACGCACGGGCGCTCGCGAGCGCGTCGTGCCGCATTTGCGCCATGACCCACGCGGCGACCAGCGTCAGCACTGCGGCGAGCGCAATGCCGATAGCAAGCACGGCGTTCGGTCGGCGGATCATCATCTCGAGCCTTCGGGGGCTGGCCTTGCAGTGGCGCCGGTTGTCGGGCGCTTGCCTGCGCCCGACCGCGGACGATGCCCGGCGCCGCGCGCGCCGGGCTGCAATCGAGTGTACAACGGCCGGCGCTCGCATGCTGTGCGTATGCATTCATCCTCGCATGCCGCGTGAAGCGCTGCTATGCGGGCAAGTCCGGCTGGGGCTGGTGATTAAGACGAAGCTCGCTTTTCGCGCCCTATTCTCCTGAATAAAGTACGACTCGCGAGGCGCGGTGTGGTTGTTAGTTTGGATTCCTCTTCTTTATGGCGAGACTGCGCATGCGCTTGTCGCGCCGCATGGTCAATCGTCGCGCACGCCGACGATTGCGTGCGCCTCGATCCACGCACGCCATTGACCACCGAAGTCGAAAGCCGGGTCGATGTCGAATGCCTGGGCAAGCGCATTGTCTAGCGTGGCGCCATCTCGCAGTGCGACGAACGCCGCGTGCGCGGCATGCGTGTGCTCGAGCACCGTGGGCCGCCACTGCGGCCGGACCACGAGCGCCCACGACCGCACATCTACGCGCTCGGGCCATACGCCGCCCGGCTGATGCGCCCGCCAGATCGCCACGGCGTCGAAGCGCAAGGCGAGCGCAGCGCATGCGGGATGCACCACGAGATGCGCTTGCGCAAGACGCTCTGCGCCGAGTGCCTGCCATTGCTGCGCGTTCGGCGGCGTGGCATTCGCTGCGTAATGCGCCGCGTGCAATACCCATTCGAGTCGCGCGACATCGCCGAAATATGCGTAGCGTGCGTCGGTCTCGTAACGTTCGATGAACTCGGGCAACTGTGCACCGAAGCGGTTCAGGTCCGCATCGCACGAAGGATGCGCGCGGGCGTAGGCGAGCGCGAGTGAATCGAAGTAGGTCTCGCCGGTCAGTGCCGCTAGTACCGGATACGCATTCGCAAGCGCAAGTCGCCGCGCTGCGCGCGCGTTGCCGCGATAGAGGCCCATGCGTTCGTGCAGCAGCGCTGCGTCGGCGGGGAGCATTTCGCTGGCCAGCGTGACATCGGCGTTAGGGTCGTCCAACGCGGCGGCGAAGGTTTGCTGCATCGCCTCCAGCGTGTTGCGCGCGGTCATGGGCGCAGCTCCTTCGCACCAGGCGCGTGCTTCATGAGTCGTTCGCGCGCGAGCCGCGCTTCGTCAAGCAACACCTCGAGCGCAGGGACCGCCGTATCCCACTCGATGAGCGTGGACGTCGCGCCAAAGCGCTCGAGCGCGGCCTCATATAGCGACCAGACTGCCGACGCGACGCGCGAACCGTGATCGTCGATCACGGCGGCGGGCGTGACGCGATGGCCCGCCAGATGAATCTCGCCGACGATCTGCGGCGGCAGTGCGGCCATGGCCGCCAGTGCATCCTCACCGTGGTTGCATTGATTCACGTAAAGATTGTTCACGTCGAGAAGCACCCCGCAGCCCGTACGCTGCGCGAGCGCCGCAAGAAATTCGGCCTCGCTGTACGTATCGCCGCGAAATCGTACGTAGGTCGAAACATTTTCGACCAGCACGGTACGGCCCAGCGCATCCTGCATCTGGGAAACGCGTGCGCTCAAGTGATCGAGCGAGGCTTGCGTGAGCGGCATTGGCAGCAGATCGTGCAGCGCGCCTTGCGCGCTCGCCCCCCAGCAAAGATGCTCGGACACCAAAGCGGGCTCGATGCGCGTCACCAGCCGCGCGAGCCTCGCGAGATGCACCGTATCGAGCGGTGCAGCCGAGCCAAGTCCGAGCCCCACGCCGTGCAGGCTCACCGGCAAATCGCGCCGCACGGTTTCAAGCACATGCAGATCGTAGCCGCCGTCTCCGAAATAATTCTCGCTGTGGACCTCGATCCAGTCGACATCAGGCGGCCCCGCCATGAAGGCCTCGTAATGCGCGTGACGCAAGCCAATGCCCACGCCACTCAGCACGCCTCGCGCCCTCATCTTGCGCCTCCCTCGATGCGCGCCCGCTCCGCCGCGAGGCTCATTTTTCCGGCGTGCCGCCCAGCTTCTCGCACGTGCCCTTCGGCATGGTCTTGAAGTCGCCCTTGTCGTGATCGACTTTGGCCTGGCCCGCGCAGTCGTGCACGCCGGTCTTGCTCGAACAGTCGTTCTGGCCAGCCTTGGCGACGCCGTAGCAATTCACGGTGTCGTCTGCGTGGGCCACGCCCGCGCCGGCCGTCGCAAGACCCGCCAGTGCGGCGGCAATCAGCGCCTGGCGGCCGAGGGAGTTCTTCATGGCGTTTCTCCTTGAACTTCGAAATGGGTTTCGCAGTACGCGATTGGGATGAGTGGCCGTCGCAACGCGCGGCCTCGGGCGCCCTATTTTGCCTCACCAGGCCGCCCGCGGTCGGAGCGAAGCGCCAGAGGTTTTCGAAATTATTGCAGTTCGAGTAATGATGTTTGCTGGATTGCAGTATTTTTCTTTGATGTGCACTGCAATAAAGTCTCATCAACGATTCGAGCAACATGATTGTTACGGATCGACAACATAATTTTCGGAGGTTGTTACCATGAAGAATCTGATTGCTGCTGCACTCGCCGCTACCGTCCTCGCCGCTCCGGCCCTGTCGTTCGCACAAGCCGAGCAAGCGCCCGTGACGCGCGCTCAAGTTCGCGCCGAACTGGTCCAGCTGGAAAAAGCCGGCTACCGTCCGAACCTGTCGAGCCCGTACTACCCGGCAGACCTGCAAGCTGCTGAAGCACGCGTTGCCCAGCAGAACGGCGCAGAAGCTACGGCTTACGGCGCATCGACGAGCGGCAGCGTCCAGTCCGGCACGCGCGCACCGAACATCAAGCCGACTTACTTCGGCCAGTAATTGCGGCTCACGCGCGGTGCCGATGCACTGCGCGAGCAACGCCAGGCGGGCCCGCTCTCCCGATTGAGAGAGAGCGGGCCCGCCGTTCATTTCTGCACCGCGCGTGCAACGCGCGCGGCGGAAAGAACGGCACGCCCACGAAAACCTCCGCCGCCGGAAATCCGGTGGCTTTGCCCGGACTGCGGTCCGGGCCTTTTTCCTCCTTCCCTCTCGCGACGCATGCGGCCCGCTTTTCCAGCGCGGGCCGCGCGAAGGCGGCTCGCTCGCCCGGCTCAGAAGCCGTGCGTGACGAGCGAGAGCACGGAAAGATCGGGGTGCGTGCCGTCGATGATGCTGCGGCCCACGTGCACCGCCTCTTCGGTGGCATCCTGCTCGCTGCGCCAGGTTTCGTCGCCGTCCGCGTGATAGGTGACCGTGTGACCCGGCTTCGCGGGATTCGCGCCGGGATGGCAGACGTAGGCCGTGTAGGTATAGCGGTTCGCGCCCTCTTCGGTTGGCGTGGCGCTGACGTGGATCTCAAAGCCTTCGTAGTCGACCTGATGCATCGCAAGCGGTTGAGCGCTCATGGTGACCTCCAGGTGCCGCGGGTGAGCGGCTGCGGGCTATCCGGCCGATGGGTATGCGGCCGGGCGTTCGGTATTGGGAAGTTTAGGCGATGGGTCCCGGGCGGGTGGCCTACTATTGCAGGGCGATCCACCACCCTGGGAGCTTAGACATGGCATCGAACACCGTCCGCCTGCACCGCGTGCTGCGTGCGCCGCCGGAGCGCATCTATCGCGCCTTCCTCGACGCGAGCGCGGTCGTGAAATGGCTGCCGCCCAACGGCTTCACCTGCACGGTTCATGAACTCGACGCGAAGGTTGGCGGCCGTTACCGGATGTCGTTCAAGAACTTCACGGCCGGCCACGGTCATTCGTTTGGCGGCGAATACCTCGAACTCGTGCCGAACGAGCGTTTGCGTTACACCGGTGTGTTCGAAGACGAGCACCTGACCGGCACCATGCAGACGACGGTGGAATTACGCGCGGTCTTTTTCGGTGCGGAAATGACCGTCGTGCAGGAAGGCATACCGGAGATCATTCCGGTCGAGGCGTGTTATCTCGGCTGGCAGGAGTCGCTGGGGTTGCTTGCGAAGCTCGTTGAAGCCGAAATCAGCCAGTAAGTAGAAAGGGGCTCGTGCCCCTTTCTTTTTTTACCGCGTGCTTCTTCAATACCCGAGCGCGCAGCCGTCCTTGCGATGATCGGACGCGCCGGTCAGCACACCCCGCTCCCAGTCGATGCGAATAGCCTGCGACCCGCCAATCGGGCCGGCCGCCGGCACGAGCTTGAAGCCGCGATCCGCAAGCACCGCACGCGTGCTGTCCGGCAACGTCGATTCGATTTCCACGGTTCCCGTGCCAGGGCGCGGGAAGACGCGCGGCAGATCCATCGCGGCCTGCATGTCGAGGCCGTAGTGCAGCACCTTCGAGAGGAAATGCGCGTGGCCCATCGCCTGATAGTGGCCGCCCATCACGCCGAAACTCATTTGCACGCGGCCGTCGCGCGCGACCATCCCCGGGATGATCGTGTGCAATGGACGCTTGCGCGGCGCGATGGCGTTGGGATGCCCCGGCTCCACCGAGAAGCTCATGCCGCGGTTGTGCAGCATCACGCCGGATTCCTTGCCCATCAGTCCGCTGCCGAATGGATAGAACAACGAATTGATGAAGCTCACGCAGTTGCGGTCGCGATCGACCACGGTGATGTAGACCGTGTCGCGATGCTCGACCTGGGAGATCGCGGCGGCTGGGTCCAGCACGCTTTCGAGGTCGATGCGGCTGCGCAGTGTGTCCACGTATTCGTCGGACAGCAGGCGATCGACGTCGACGGCGCCATGGCGCGGGTCGGCCAGCACGGCGTCGCGTACCGCGTAGGCAAGCTTCGCTGCCTCGATCTCGCGATGGAGACGGTCGGGGTCGAGCGGGCTGCCTTCGGCGTCGTACTTGTCGAGCAGGCGGAGCAACAGCAGCGCAATGACGCCCTGCCCTGCAGGCGGACATTCGATCACGTCATAGCCCTGGAACTTCGCGCGAATTGGCGTGACGTATTCGCCGTGGAATTCGGCAAAGTCCTCCAGCGTGTGCAAACCGCCGTGAGCCTGAAGCTGCGCGACGAGATCGGCGGCAACTGCGCCTCGGTAGAACGCGTCGCGACCCGTTTCGGCGATGGCGCGCAGCGTGTTGGCGAGGCGCGGCTGACGGTGCGTCGAGCCCGCGCGCGGCGCGGCGCCATCCACGAGCATGGTGGTTCGAGCTACGGCGTCACGCGAAAGCGTTTCGACCTCCGCAGCCCAGTCGTGCGCGGTACGCGGCGCGACGGCGTAGCCTTCTTCCGCGAAACGGATTGCCGGTGCGAGCACGTCGCGCAGCGGCAGGCGGCCGTGGTCGCGATGGAGTGTGGTCCATGCGTCCACCGCGCCCGGTACGGTGACCGCGTGCGGCGAATGGCGCGCAATCGTTTCTATGCCCATCGCGCGCAGGCGCTCTGCGCTCGCGGCGGCGGGGGCCCAGCCGGAGCCGTCATAGGCGATTACGTCGTCCGTGCCGCCACGCGAATAGAGCGCGAAGCAGTCGCCGCCCACGCCCGTCGAACCTGGTTCGACCACGCACTGCACTGCACACGCGGCAATTGCGGCGTCCATGGCGTTGCCGCCCGCGGCGAGAATCTGCACGGCCGCGAGCGTTGCGCTCGGATGCGAGGTTGCGGCCATACCGTTGCGAGCCATGACGAGCGAGCGGCCCGGCGTTTCGAAGTTACGCATCGAAGCGTTCTCCTCTTTGGTGTCCTGATGATGTTTTATTTCAGGTGACGCTGCCTGGTGGCTACGTCTACTACGCGGAAGCGGGCATTGCAGTGCGCAACGTGCGTTTCAAGAACGTCTGCGTGCGCGGATGCGAAGGCGCCGTGAAGATGCGCTCCGGCGGCCCCTCTTCGATCAGCTCGCCCTGGTCGAGCACGACCACTCGGTCAGCCACCTCGCGCGCAAAGCCCATTTCGTGCGTGACGACGACCATCGTCATGCCGTCTTCCGCCAGCTCCTTCATCACCTGCAGTACTTCGCCTACGGTTTCCGGATCGAGCGCGCTGGTGGGCTCGTCAAAGAGCAGCACCTTCGGTTGCATGGCGAGCGCGCGGGCGATGGCGATGCGCTGCTGCTGGCCACCGGAAAGCTGCGACGGATAGTGATCGGCGCGATCGGCAAGACCCACGCGCGCGATCAGCGCCTTCGCTTGTTTGACCGCTTCTTCGCGCGGCATCTTCAGCACATGGATGGGCGCCTCGATCACGTTTTCCAGCGCCGTCATGTGCGGAAACAGATTGAAGCGCTGGAACACCATGCCGATATCGCGGCGCTGCCGTGCGAGTTGGCGCCCGGAATCGCGCACCAGCGTGCCGTTCGGGCGCTCGACAAAGCCGAGCAGATGGCCGTTCACGCGCACCCGCCCGCTGTCGTACGACTCGAGCAGATTGAGGCAGCGAATGAAGGTGGTTTTGCCCGACCCGGACGAGCCGATCAGCACCACCACTTCCCCTTTTGCGACGCTCAACGAAATACCGTTGAGCACCTTGGTCGCGCCGAACGAATGTGAATGTCCGACGCCTCGATGACGATTTCGCGTGCTTCGTTCATGTCAACGCTCATGTCAACGTCCTCGCAGCAGTTTCATCGTTTGCGCGCCGAACAGACGCGTATTCGCAGCCGGCTTCGCCTCGCCGCGGCCGAAGTGCGCTTCTAGCCGCCGCTGCACGAAACCCCAGAGCCTGGTGAGCGCGAGGAAGTAGATGCCGAGGACGAGATACAACTCGAACACGCGGAAGTTCACCGAAGTGATCATCTGCGTGCTGAGCAGCAGTTCCGGCACGCCGATCACGCTCACGAGCGTGGTGTTTTTCAGCATGACGTTGAACTCGTTGCCGAGCGGCGGCACGATGATGCGGAACGCTTGCGGCAGCACGACGCGGCGCATGAGCAGCACCGAAGTCATGCCGAGCGAACGCGACGCTTCGTATTGGCCTCTGTCCACCGAACTCAAGCCCGCGCGAATGATCTCCGCCTGATAAGCCGCCGAATTCATGCCGAGCGCGAGCACGGCGGCCTGAATGTTGCCCGGCAGTGAGATGATGCCGAAGTCGAGATCGTGAAAGTGAAAGATGTTCGCCGCGGCAAACGCGGTGTACAGGAACACGATCTGCATGAGCAACGGCGTGCCGCGCATGACCCAGATATAACCGCGCGCGAGATACTGCACCGGCAGGCTCGACGAAAGCCGCATGAGCGCGACGATCAGGCCGAGCGTGGCGCCGAACACGATCGCGCACGCGCTGATCGAGAACGTGAGCCACAACCCGTGCAGATACGCCGGGCTCGGGTCGAGCAGGAATTTCCGGAAGATTTCCCAGCTGAAATTCATGGCGTCACCCCGCGCTCACAGGCGATCGTTTTGGAGCTTCCAGGTGGCGAGCATTTTGCTGTAGCGATCGCTCTTCACGAGATCGGCCACGGCCTTCGCGACTGCAGGCGAAAGCGGTTCGCCCTTGCGCGCGCCGATGCCCGTCGCGATGCGATTGAAGCCCGGCACCGCTTCCTCGAACATGTCGCCCGAAACCTGCTGGAAGTGTGCGGCGCTTTCTGCCGTGGTGCCGTAGGCATCGACCTGGTTCAGACGGAAGGCCTGAAATGCATCGGCATCCGAACTATAGACAACGATGTTCATGGGCGGCTTGCCTGCGGCTTTGAGCTTGTCGTTTTCCTTGTCGAGCAGCGTACTGATAGTCGTACCGTTAAGCACCGCGACCTTCATGCCGGAGAGATCGTCGAGCGAGCGCACATGGCGCGGATTGCCGCGCGGCACCATGATCGACTGGCTCGAATACATGTAGTCGACGATGTCGATGATCTGGCGGCGCTCGGGCTTATCGAAGAGCTGGCCGATCACGAGATCGCATTGCTTCGCCTGCAGCGCGGGAATCTGCCCGCTGAAGGACATGACCTTCCACTCGACCTTGAGATTGCCGAGTTGCTTCGCGATGTCTTGCGCCACGTCGACGGAGAAACCGCGCGGCTGCTGGTTCTCGTCGTAGGACGCGAGCGGCGGCGCGTCCATGCTCGAACAGTAGGTGAGCGTGCCGCCTTTCACGAGGCCCAGATCGGCGGCATGCGCTGCTGATGCTCCGGCCACTTGTGCCAGAACCGCTAAGCCTGCGCAGGCGGCGAGACGAAGACGCTTGAACTGTTTTGCTGACATCGAGAGGCTCCTGGCTGAGAGTGAGCTGCTTCAGGTACGACGACAGTTAGGATGCCGACGCGTTATGTTCTTGACGCGGGCGATTCGAGGAACTTGATAATCTGGGGAACGGTTGATTCGAGGTGCTCGCGTAGCGCTTGCTCGGCTTGCGCGGGGTCGCGGGTGCGCAGTGCTTCGATGAGGATCTGGTGGGCGTCGCGCGCGCGTTTGCGTCGGAAGGTGGCTTGTTCGATCCACAGGCGCATGGGGCCTTCGATTAGCGTGTAGAGCGAGTGGATTTGCTGGTAGAGGCGCGTGCGGCCGCTGATTTCACACAGATATTCGTGGAACGCGCAGTGGCGTTGGACCCAGGTGTCTGTGTCGCCTACGCAGGCGTCCATGTCTTCTAGCAGGCGCTGGAGTTTGGTGAGGTGCGCTTCGGTGCAGCGGGGCGCGGCTACGCGCATGGCCAGGCATTCGAGCGCGATGCGCATGTCGAAGATGTCCTGGACTTCTTCTACTGTCAGGCCGCGGACGATTGCGCCGCGGTTGGGGCGCTGGATTATCAGGCCTTCGGTGTGGAGCCTTTTGAGCGCTGCGCGGACAGGCATGCGGCTCATTGAGAGTTCTTCGGCAACCGTTTCGGCGACGATGCGCTGGCCTGCCGCGTAGCGGCCTTCGATGATGGCCTCTAGCAGGAAGCGGTAGGCCTCTTCTTCAGCGGTTAAGGCTAGGCCGGTGGTGGTGCGGACGCTGTTGGCAGGCATTTTTGTGCGGTGCGGGAGGACGTCGCTTTTGGGTTGCTGTTGTGAGGCAGGGTACTACGAGTGGATTTGTGGATCCAGTCTTTCAAAAAAGATTTGCGGGGGGGCGGAAGGTATGAAGGCCACGAACCCTTTGGGTTCGTGGCCTTCTTCTAGTGGTGCGGGTTTGGTCTGCGGTGCGGATCAGTCTGGGGTGATCACAAGCCTTTTGTCCTCCACCGTGATTCTTACGCGTCGGCCGGCATCGAAGCCTGCGAGTTCGAGCCATCGGCCGGCTAGCTTGAGCCAGCGGTAAAGCGGCGGGTCGGTTCTTGTTCGCGAGTCAAGGCTGCGGTACCGCCAAGACTGCTGGATGGTTACTCGGCGCTCGGGATGAGCGTGCGATGCATTAAGATTGGCGTCAGCCATGGTCAACTCCTTGCATGAGTTGGGTTTGGTCAGCGGGCTGTGGGTGCTGGTAACACTCATGGCCCGCGCTTCGTTTACTGCGGCGAGACTCCTTCTACTTCCGTGCTTTCGCGAGCACGGTGTCCAGCATTTCTGAGACAAACTGCTGTTTGGTCTTGGATAGTTGTTCGACTGCAGCGATCTGCCGTTGTAGACGCGATATCGCGCTTCCCTTGCTTGATCGTCGTGGATCTGGTCTGCACAGCAACTCTTCGAAAGAGAACATCAACCGTTCCACTAACGCCGGCAACAGCGATGCCGGCACGCGCGAGCGGCCGACTTCATAGTGAGCTAGTGTTTGCTGCGCGATTCCGAGCGCCGCGGCGAATTGTTGTTGCGTCATACAGCGTGCTCTTCGCGCACTGGCTCCAGATGAGGGAGCACACGGCTGGAGATAACGCGTTAAATTCCTGAAACGCTGATCATTGTAGCGAATCCACTATCATTAAATTTGTAATTAGCTTCCACTCCAATCATTTATTAACGAGTTGTTAATCAGAATCAAATTTAATCTACGTACTTCGAATAGATTGAATAAATACACCCCTATTGACCCGCCCAATTATAGAGCACACTCCAAAGATACTGAATTTGATCACCTGGTTAGTGAGAAAATTTTTAACCATGCATATACGACGGGGCTAGATCGCTTAGTAAAAAACTACGGGCGGCGTCTCTCACAATAGGAACACGAAGAAGACGTTACCTGATCTCAATATCGTTCCTGTTTAACCGGGGTAGACTACTCGCATCGAACAAGGAGATTGCATGAGCACCATGTGGATGATTCGGGCTGAAGGCGGAAGTCTTTACGACGATTTCCGTGAGCGAGGAATCGCAGCTATCGGTTGGACTAACTTCGCGCCACACGTCAAAGCAGGCATGACTCGCGAAGAGCTAATTACCCTGTATCAATCGATCGAACCTGGAGCGAAAGTCAAAACCGCCATTTCGGGTGCATCGCAGGTCTGGCGTTTCATGAATGAAATTAAGGTCGATGATTGGGTCGTGACATATTCTCCGGCGAATCGTACTTATCTCATTGGAAAGGTAACCGGAGACGCCCAGTATCATCCGGAGTTGGCAGATTTCGGCATGACGCTCGCGCGGCCGGTGGTGTGGACGGACAAGGAGGTCGAACGAGACAGCTTGAGTGATCCGAGCAAAAATAGCCTCGGATCAACGCTTACTATCTTCGTCGTCGCAGAATTTGCGATGCAAGAACTGCTTGGCGAGGTACCGATGGCACCGCTTGCAAACAAGGCGGCGCCGAGTACAGTTCAAGCAGTTTGGAACTCGCAACTCAGGTGCGAGATCTGGTGCGCTCCTTGGGCGGAAAAGCGAATCTTCGAAGTAAGACTACGACTCACTTAGATCACTATCGCGTATCCGTCATCTTCAAAGATCGCTCACAAATCTTCTACCTTCCCCGGAAACTGGAGCGAGTCTCATCTCCGCGTACTACACACATTTACAATCGATTGACGCTGCAGTCCATCGCAGATGTTGCACCTGGGACGTGTCGGGCAATTTCGGTTAGCCATCGAGACAATTTGTACATTACTGACAACTACGTCGTGACCCACGGCATGCTGAACTAGGAATCTAAAACAAACGCCGCAACGCTGGACTCAATCTTTTTCTTGGACAGCAATGCGGCGTTCCGAGAGATGCTGGGTTAATAAAGAGCACCTTCGATTGCGGGCGTGTTCGTTCAATTTAATTCTGCACATCGCGCGCATCCCGCCGATGCATAGGTTGACCGGACAAAATAGAACGCGGCAAGGTCGATTGATGGAGTCTAAGCATGTTTACTGTTACTGCGATTGAATTAGCCGAGACTTACCAGAATAGCAAACCGACCTTTCGCATCGACAATCGAACGGCATACGAAAAACTCGTGTCCGAGGTAAACGGTGGACTTGAACTCGCATTGAAAATGATGCGACGCGGAGAGTATGTCCGAGTGGTTAGAATCATGCAGGAACCACACCAACCGCGCGAGATGTTTGAACGGCTCTTCTCTGACCTCATCGCCGCAGGCTTCTCCGTCATCTACTATAGAGCGAGAGTTATACCGGACAGCATTTCCGGCAACGGTTTGCACGGGGACTTTATTGAGATTCAAACGGTGCCTGAAGATGTCTTCAAAACGTCCTAGCTGGCATCAATGACGCGCTCATACAGTAGGCCCGCAGGCTTCTAGTCGAATCTCAGAGACAAGACCCTGGAGAAAGACATGAGCATCCACTGTCGTTCAGTCGTTTCGACGCGCGCTCCACGCCTTCGTAGGATGCAGTTTGCAATTGATTGCAACTTACTCCGCTAGCACCCAAGTGCTGCTGACTATCCAGTGTAGGCAAACATTGTTCCTAGGTTCCCGAATGTCGTTTGCAGCGATTCAAAGCATAGTAGATCTTGAGTTGAGCAGCCAACGGTTAAGTTCGGCAGTCACCACATCCGCGATTTTCTCGGGCTGCGTCCCTAGGCCGACAGGCCATCCGATTCGGGTGGCCTTAACGCGACCGACGCTGACGATACTGGGCTTCGAAAAGCTCGAATCAAAGGTGAAACCCAAGAGGGCACACTGGTCGCAGTGAAGCGCCGTTGCAAACGCAACAATTTGATTGAAGTCGTTTCGATTCCAGTCGCGATCAAAGTACTTATACTTAACGTCAGCGACCGCAAGGCTGTCACCGAACACAATGTCAGGGTTAATTGAAATCCCAGAGTCGTCGAGCAGGTGCCGACGTTTCCTGACCTGAATCGATGGCAGCCCCTCAGCAACGATGCTCCGCATCCCGTCCTCAATGATCTCCGGCGTCCGGATTAGGAAGGATGTGCCTTGTACGTGCCCAGTTGATAGCGTGACGCCGCAGCCGTCCAGAATGAGATGAGCCAACGCAAGCGGATGCATGTAGCTCTTAGATAGACGGTCTGGCTTTAGTCGACGATCAGCTGGACGCAGCGCTCCGACGGTGTCCAATCGATAGACGAGGCGCCGGGAGCGCCTCCTGACCTCGGCAGATACCCGTTCGAGACGTGCGACGCGTTCACATGTTGCACGAATGATTCGGTTGAACGGAGTGTCGATCGACAGTTCGTCGAAAACGCATGATGCGATAGGCCGTCCCTTCATTACTTCCATTGCTGTTCGGAGAGGAAGGAGTTGGCCGCGAACTTCATCGCGCTCCTCCTGAACTTCCAGATAATCGCTCCGCAGACCTAGCGTGAAAAGGCGTTCGGCCGCTTCGACGTACCACCGACAGAGAATCTCCAAGAACTCAAACCCTCGTTCGACCGATGCGATCTCGCTCGAAACGCGGGCAGCAAGTTCGGATCTTGATGCGATAAAGATGAAATGCTCCCACGGAATCTTCGGTCGCACGCGGATTCGGTACTCTCCAATTTGAACAACTCCGATGACTTCTCGGAATGTTACTTCGAACCGTCCGTCTTGTGCCCGTCGAACATCGATGACAGATCGATTCGCCGGCGGTTGCGTCTCTCCCCACCAGCGCTGGGTCGACGCGAGTTCGCGCCCAATTCTGGAAAGCAATGACGCATCGTCTTCGCTAATATCCAGCGACGATTGCCTGGACTCGACGAGTTCTAGGTCATGCACCATTTGCTGCGGGCCAGAAGCGTTCCAGGCTGAATTCTCGAGTGAACTGGGGTTGATCGAAGAAGAACTCCTCAATTAAAGGAAAGACACGGCGTGTCCAGATTTTGCGAAGCGTCTCCGCGCCCATCTCTGACCGCATGAAGAAGGTGTGTCCAATCGTATGATGCCGATCCAGTTCGCTTTCCAACATCTGGTTGAGTTGCACAAACCCATCGACAAGTCCCGGGAGAGACGGTCGGTTATTCTCATAGTACTTGCGTAGAATCTCAGGGTCTGGGCGCAGTTCAAATACGTCAAATCGCCGCCGCAATGCGACGTCAATCGATCGGATACTGCGGTCTGCGGTGTTCATCGTCGCAATAAACCGTAGATTGGCAGGAAGAAGAAAGTCCCCGGAGTACTGAAGGCGAACGGACTGCTGACGATATTCAAACAGGAACATCAGCTCTCCCAGCACTTTGGGCAGATTTGCTCGATTGGCCTCGTCAATAACGATTACATGATCTTGAGCGGGGTTGTTCAAATCCCCGCACCTTCTCATATTCTCGACGCAATCGAGGACCAATCCGTTTGTGACCTCGAAGGAGATGCCCCCGTTACGGGTCACTGGCCGGAGTCCTTCCATGAACGACTCGTAGGTATAGCTTGGGTGAAATTGAACGAAGCGAATGCATCGCGGATTGCCACGAGTCAGGTAATGTGCGAGTTGGCGCGCAACCCATGTTTTTCCAGTCCCAGGAGGGCCAGCGAGAATGATCTGTGGCGAATCAGTCCGGAGCGCAGTAATCATCTCTTGAAGACTGCTACTCGACAATCCTGTCTGCTGTGCGAGCCAATCCAATGAAATCTCGAGTAATGGTTCAGTTTTTGAATAAGAAGTGACGTCGTCGTCTCGGTCATACACGTAGCCAAAAGTATTTTGATTCAGTACGTTTTGCGCTGTTGAAAGAGATGGTGAAATGTCGAAAGCTGACACCACCATCGGCGGATCAAGAACTTCGATGCGATCGATTCGGAACCATGTCTTAAAAATTCCAGATTGCGCGTTGCTCACACGAGTCGTTCCACGCCATCTTTCATCGGTCAATTCCGGCCAAGGAGATTCAAGGCCGCCGTTTCCTCGGCTAGTTTTATATTCGGCTACTCTAAGCTTGGCACCGAGGATGCCGTTGCCGGTATAGGCATATAGATTAAACGGCGTGGAGAGCCTTGGCTGCGCTTCCTCTTTGATTGTAAAGCTCCACCAGGAGGCCCATCCTCCGTTGGATTGAATCTTTTGTTTGACCTCTTCAGCGTCATCCGCAACTGAGCGCCAAGTTCCTATCAGCGCCAAGCGCCGCTGATCTAGGATCGGCTGCGTGGCCGAGTCTCGATTGATTACGTATCCGTCGTAGGTACTAAGAAGTATTTTGAGATCCCCAAACAGCTCAGCCTCCGATGGCATCGCATCGGAGGAATAGCGCTTGGCAGCAATTGTCGAAGCTTCATAAAGCTTTCCGAGCTTACTATCCGTCTGCAGGTTAGTCTTGCCAGAGAGATCGAAGCCATGAGATGCCAGATTGGAACACTGAACACGGATCTTTCCAGCATTTTCCTGAAGCGCTTCTTTTGCCTTGGCGCCATACTCCTTCTGAGCTAACGCTACACCTTGCGCAAGTTTAAGGTAGACACCCTTTCCACCTTCTTCGAACAGGTAAACGATGTAAATACCCGCTTGAGTGGTTTCCGTTTCACGTTTGTCGAGCAAGGAAATCCAGGGGATCCGAGCAAAATCACCTTTCCCGTATGACGTTACCACGTTGATATTCGGGTGGCCAGTCAGCGTGGAAGATACTCTGATGATTCGGCCGGCCTCGTCGAAGAACTCCTTAATCTCATGGTTACCCGCATATTCAATCGATTTTCGAGCCTCGTCATATCGCTCAAGGATCAGCTTAAAGACTGAATCGAGAGTAAATTGACGAAGTCGAATTACTTCCAATTCATGTTTCTCTAGATAGTCGATCGCTTCGGGGCCACCTGAAAATTTTCCGACCGGTAGTCCGGTAGCAAGCGAAATGATCTTTTTAGGCGGATAGAGCCGCCCTTCGTATTTGAGAGCCCAGAGCTGCGACCGGTTGTTCTGCCAATCGCGCCACTCGTCGGTGGGAAGTAGGGTGCTGTCAAACTCGTTCATCGCCTCGAGAATCTTGCTTCTTTCGGCCGGGGGTATTGCCATTTCGAGACTCGCTGATCGTAGTTCATTCACGCCGGAACACATTGAAGGGACCAGGTTCTCGGCCCAGGAGCAGAATTGCTCGTTGTTCTTAACCTTGTTCTAGTGCTACGCGAACCTGTAGGAAGTGAATAGGCCTCTCGTTCATGTCGTTAAGGCTTCTTAGAATGGGGTACATGGAGGGACGGGCATTGCGTATCGAGTCAATTATTCGATAAACCCTCGTTGCCTCCTCTCCGCGTCGATCCGCTCCATTTCGCCCTGCCAGTGCTTTTCCTGGTCGGCGTCTTTGTCGGTCATGGCACGTAGCACGTTATGCATCGCTTCTTTCTTGGCTCGCATCAGGTTCGCCTTGGCTTGAAGCGTCTCAAAATCACCATAGTCCACGGGTTTATAGACACCGCCCAATACTGAGTGAGCGTAGATACTGTACATCTCGTGGGCGATGATAGCTGCGTGCTTGGGATCCATGCCTTCGCTTTCCAGCGCGAGTGCAAATTTTAGCGTGTCCATAGAACATCCTTATCGTTATAGGGCTTTCGACTGGTGCGTGGCCTTGGTGACAGCGGTGATGATTTTCGATGCGGCCGCGTAGATCAGCACGGGAAACATTAGGCCCGAGCGAACTCGAACGATGGTTGCGGTGCCCGAACAGGCGCATACTGAACCGGGCAGTTCGTGCGTTCGTCGCGCTTATCAACAACCTTAGGTAACGGCGCGCCGGCTGTCAATCGACAGTAGGCGATCGGCTCACTATCCACACAATCATGTGTTGCTACTCCGCAAGTTGTTTGCCTCGACGTTTGCATCCATGCCAAAAGAGCGTCGGTAGACCTTACAGCGCTGCACCGATATCCCGCGCGGTCGTTAGATTGCCGAACGTCACATCAAAGCCAGTGGAATCGCTGGAGTGCTGCATCGAACAGTATTTTGCAATTGATTGCAAGGTGCATGATCGATGATGGCGATGCGGTCACGTCTCAGTCGAAGTCCCGCGTGACCGCTCACATCCATTGATACCAAGAAGCTACAATTCCGTTACTGGGATTGCGTTAACAGGAAGAGCTCACTGCATGACTCACAAGATTTTCAATTGGCTAGACATCGCGGAAGACTTCTCTCAGACGTTGCTGTTGGGAAACGGAGCGAGCGTCGCGGTACATGGAGAATTCGGATACTCGGGTCTTTTCGAAGCAGCGCAAGTCCATCGCTTCATTGACGCCAGTGTCCAGGAGGTCTTCACGAAATTCGAAACGAATGATTTTGAACTCGTGCTTCGCCGACTCTGGCAGGCTAAACAGGTCAATACGGCATTGGGCATTGCCGTGAAGGAGGTTGACGAGGCGTACGCGGTGGTACGTGGCGCCCTGATTAAGACCGTCCAGAAGGTGCATGTGTCGTATGAAGACGCCAGGGAGCACTTTGAGCACATTTACAAGTTCATGCGTCGGTTCCGTACGGTTATCTCATTAAACTACGATCTAATTGTCTACTGGGCAGCCCAGTTCGGGAACGATGAACTAGGTAGCAGATATCACTTCAAGGATGGGTTCAACAAATGCGTTTTCGCAGATGACTGGGCGATGTACAGGGAAGCTTATAGTGGCATCGAGAACCCAACCATCTTCTGCTATCCGCATGGCAATATTACACTCGGCATGACGACGTCCCTCGACGAGCGGAAGCTAGTGGCGGGATCGCAAGACTTGCTCAACTCAATCATTGACGCATGGGACACTGGAACGCGTTCTCCTATTTTTGTCTCTGACGGCACCTCCAAGCAAAAGCTGGACGCCATCTTGAAGTCGGACTACCTTCGAAGCGTGTACGGTGGTCCACTGAGCGAGGTGGGTGAGTCGCTGGTCATTTATGGTTGGGGCATCGCAAAGCAAGAGGAACACATCCTTGATCGGATAGGAGCGGCTACGCCCGAACGGATCGCAGTTTCAGTCTACGACGGCATGCAAGCGTACTGTGAGCATGCCTATAGGGCTCTCTCGGATCTCGGAGTCAAAGACATACGCTTCTTCCATTCGGATAGCGACGGTGCGTGGAACAATCCGGTTTCCTCAACTTCTTTCGTCTGATTTACTCTTGTTAGCATGTTTGGATATGAAGGGCGTGGCAGCCCAGATGACCGCAAGTGGACAGTTGCAATTGCCCTGCTCCGGTCAGTAGCGCCTATGCGCTCTCAGCCAAAGCCCTTAAACCGGCTCCCGGGAATCGGCGGGAGCACCCACTGTTTCCCGACGTTTCGCCGTAACCTGTATGGGCAAAAGATAGCTGAATGCGCTGTGCGGCCTTGACTCGTTACATGCACGAACGCCCCACCGTCGAAGCAGGACCGTTTGTTCGGCCGCTCTCGACGTGCCGCGCTTCGTGTTGCACAGGACACGATTTGCAATTGATTGCAAATCGCTCCGCGTAGTTCAAAAATCAGTTCACCGGCTGGACGAACTGGACACCCGCCGGTCCGGTGATTGCCGAATGGCCAGTAAGTGTCGCTTAAAATTTCGACATACATTGCACACGAATGGCCGTTCATGTTCGCCATACAGGCGGAAGGCTATGAGCCCCCAGAATTCACACGCAATGAACGCTGCGCCAACACTCTAGCCTGGCGACCTGGCCACGAAACGAGCCTCTCTACCTCGAAGGTATCCAGGCATCTCCACTGCGAACTACCCAATATTCCATGCGCGAACCGAATTTTTCAGAGGCACAACTTCAGCAGTCGATAAATACAGCGTATATCCGCCACGTATGGGAAACGGAGGGAGACTGGATTTTTGCACATGTCCCGTCATTGATTGATGAGCATGATCTCGGGTGGGATTCCGCGTTCCACTTCCCGTGGGCAGATCATCCTGCCAATCCGGATCATGAAGGGTGCAATTTCTTCATCCAGTACAAACTGTCAGGGCAACTTACCAGTTCGGGCGCTAAGGAATGGGCAGACTGGAATGAAGAATATTTCAGGTTTAAGATCCCGCACAGCACAAAGGACGACAAGGGAAAATTCGTTGATGGCTATCATCAATGGGACCGCCTGAAAGAGCTTGCCGATCAGGGCTACCCAACGTACTACGCAACGAATTCCACCCTGAGCAAAAGTGATCTGCAAACATCGGCGCGCGCTGGAACCCTTCTCGATGAGACTCCACTGCTGGACGTGCGCGGAGTCCACGCTAGTCACAAGCACGTTACCTTTACAGCGAAATCAAATTTTTTCCTGCTTCACAGCGAAGTGGAACGGTCCCCGAAGAACTCCTTTCGGGGTGTGGTGCAGACGATTTTGGAGGAGAAATCCTCATCGTTTGAAAGTTCGACAAAGGCGATCATCGCTTCCCTCAGTCAAATGAGTGAACGCAACGAAGAATGGCGTAGCGATATTTCGAGAATCATACAACTCGCGCAAGACAACCAAGCGCGTCCCCAGCGGGTCTGGCGCCAATACATGCACCTAACCTCATTTGTCTTCAGGCATATTGGCGCCGTGTTGCTCTGGTTTCCAGACAACCGATAGGCGAGCTTCTTAGTTGTGGCAACTGAACCTTCTTGAGCCACGGTAAAGGCGGCACGAGGCAAACCAGTCACGTCTGCGCCATCGGTCGGCGATGTACCACGAGTCGGGGCGGTGGTCCCCGGTTCAACGTCGCGCCACGCCGCTCTTTGCTCGACGACGCCGGCATGAACGGTGCGACGACGATCGCCCAAACTGCGGCCGCAAAGATTACATGAACAGAGTGTCGAGGACGCTTCTTGCACTGCCTGCCAGCGAGGACGTCACTGTCGATAGGTCAGTTCGAAATCGCACCGCGGTAATGCGCGGGTCGCTCGGTTGCTGAAGTGCCGGAATATCTCCCATCGCATAGACCGCGAGATTGCGAGCGGCATACGAAGCGTCAAATGTGCGGTCCAAGCGCTCAGAGAAGTCATCTCCGAGAGACGCTGCGACGTTTTCCCAGAGCTTTTGACGCAAGCCCGGCTCGGTCGCGACGCTGGCCTCAATTTCGTTGCCCAGGTCGATAACGCCAACGCCGCCACCTTGTGCTTGAAGCAGGACGGAGGCGACGTACCCTGACCCACCCAACGGAGACTGCAATTGCTCCAACGCAAATTCGTGCTGACGCAATTCATTGGCCGTAGCCTTCACTTCGAGACATCCCGACGGCCAAGAGAAGTCGAACCGCTCGAACTGGTCGGCGTGCCACGCACGCAGGGCCTGAGCTACGTTCTTGCTCTTGGCAATGATGAATAGCTCTGCCCACAGGCCGGTTACCTCACGGCTGCTCGGCCGACTGAGTGCGCGAAAAAGATCCAAGAGCGACCGTACGCAATGTTGAAGATCCGAAGTGCCGGCCACGACGGGCAACTGTTCGACGGCCGCTGCGAGACATCGGATGAACACTTCATGAAGTTCAGGAACGCTGGCGTCGCAGGAAACGACCGCGAACTGGTTCTCGATTGCACCGCCGCCCGTGGTTACACGGCACGTGCTGTGGAACTGGACGGAGACGTACTTGAGTTCGATGGCCGGCGAGTAAATCGTCGGACTCGAATCTTGCAGTAAGAAGACCGGACCGCCGTCGCTGGCCTTCGCGAGGAAGTCGGTCCGCCCCCCCGGCAACGGAAAGGCAGTGAAGTCAACGGCCGAAGGCGCGGGCGGCAGCGCCCGGAAAGTGGTGATGAGGCTCAACTCACTTCCTCGCCTCAATTAGGAGCGCCTTGCGCAGTTTCGACGGCACATTTAGGGCAAACCAAGTCACGTCCTTCACGTCGGCGGTGCTCGGGTCTCGCTGATGTTTACCCAAGTTGAACCTGCGTAGCTGTAGGCTGATGCGGTCTTTGAAGCAGTGTTTGCTGTCGTTCACCGTACCCGCACTCTGGCTAAAGTACTGATTGATGGGCGCATAACGATTAGCGGCCGGCAACCCATGGCCGGCAACTCGGGTGCGATAGCCCTCTTGAAGCCGGTTCATCAAAAAAACGTCGACCTTGAGGGTGCTGTCGGCAGCGAGCATCGAGGCCAGCGCAATGAGCATCGCACTGTGCTCTTCAGCATCTCTTGCATTGCGAACACGCACCTCGAGGAGAAAGTCTTCAAGGACCGCCCTCAAAGGCACCGCCTCAATCACATCGTGCGGCGAACTTGATATACCTGTGAGCAGCGTAGCTGCATTGACGGGTTGCCCATAGGCCTGCGTCCATTTCGGCACCACCACCGCAAGGAGCTTTCGGTTGGCCTCTGCCGCGTTGTCGTCGTTTTGCAGGGCATCCGGCACGAGCCAGCCATTGACAGGAATTCGGCGTGTACCCAAGCCGACGACATTAGCCCGCGTCGGCTTCAGGAGTTCTGTGAGAATGAAGTCACGTCGCCAGTCAGAGAGAGGTTTGCCTCGGTTGCCGGCCAGCGCGCTTCGGACAAACTCCTCATGCTCGATGTATTCGGTGAAAGCCGCTTTGACGGTCGCTTGAACGTAGACACGACACAGCCCGAGGTAAGGCGCCTTGTAACCAAAAAATCGAGCTCGCTGCTGCAGCGTATCTGCAGCGGGCGAAGTTCCCAGCGGGCGCGGCATGTAGGTCGTACACAGTCCTTCAACCGTGTATCCGCGGTCGAGCTTTGCGCCACCTACGAGTACCCAATAGCGGGTGGTTTTCCACTTGACTTTCGCTTCAGCGTCCTTTGTGCCGTTGATTTCGACGATGTCGAGTTCGTCGAACACCTCATCCACAAGTTCTGCGACCAGTTCGGACAGCGGTCGAATGTCAGGGAAGGTCTTGGCCAGAGAGTCGTACTCACTCTTGAAGAGCGCTTCGGCTGCGGCCGGATTGCTGGCGTGGAGTTGCTCCAATGTCGCCTTGAGGGTCTTCCGTGCCTTGTCGAGCCACGCCTTATACTGTTTGTGCGATCTAGTGGCGACCGCTGGATGGACCATCATCGAACGGTTCCGGTCCTTTGGCTTTGGTCCTCGCTGGCGCGTAAGTGAATGATGCGCTGCCACCAGCAAGAACGACCTAAACGACTCAAGCAGAGTCTTCGGCGGACTGGTAAGGGCACGCGTCGGCGTAGGTACCTGCGTCAACGGGATGTCGACGATTAGGCCAGGGTCACCCTTGAAGAACTCCTTGCCGCCCGTGTACGCATCTCCTGGCGTGACCAGTTCGGCGAAGTTCGGATTAAGGAAATCTGTTTGCGCTAGCAGCAACATTGCCTGCGGCGTAGCGGTGTACTGAAGGTATGAGTGATGGGGTAAGACCGCCCGCAGCTTCAAGATAGACTTGTAAGTGGTGCTAATGTCGGTAATTGCTGCCAGTCCCGCTTTGATTCGAGCCGCCTTGGTGTTCAGGCTCGCTTGGTCGCTCTCGTCGTCGATGATAAGGCTGGGTACGCCTTCCAACTTAACGCTCTTCAGCACCGTGGCAAGCTTCTCGAGCCAACCGCCATGCTTGAGAACCGTGATGAGAAGGGCCTTCTTCGTGGGCTTCCTCTGCCATGCGGCGACTTTGGTCTCTATCTGCGACTTTTGCGTCGATGTCGGGTTGTGCAGGTGATACCAATGGTCGTCACCGTCGTCAATGCCGAAGTCCTTCTTGAGACGCTCCTCCGATTGGTCAAGAAGGTTATTCTTCGTGCCCGCCAGTACGATGACGACGCCATACCCGTTATCGCGTGCCAAGGCAATGACAGTCTCGAAGGACAGCGTCTTGCCGCTCTGCACGTACCCGACGACCAAGCCGGTTTCAGCGTTGCCCGTCTCCGTTGGCGGAAGACACCGCCCAAGAATTCGCTGCGCTTCCTGTAGAACCGACTCTGGACCTTCTGTCAGGTCGTCATAGCTCGGTCCGTTAGGGTCGCGAGACTTGCTTTCAAGGAAAGAGCGCGTGAATTCCCGTTGCTCAGGCACCCAACGGAGGGGCGGTTTGATCGTTCTAAGCACTTGGATTGAGGCGGTCATCGTTGTTTAGCGCGGCATGACTCAACGCACCACGCATCAGCTGGTTGAAATGGTGTAGTACTACCTCAGGGGCGACCGCCGTGTGGTCCTCTGCAAGGACCAACGAGATGCAAATTGCCGTGGCAACTCGCAGAAACAACTCTACATTCTCGTTGTGCGCTCCGAGAAATTCGCTAGAAAACGGGTGCGCAAGAGCGAGTTCGACGATCAGTCGTCGCGTGTCGTCCAGATCGCCGGGCTGAGGGTCCTGCTTGGCCAGTGACACCCAGTCCTCACGCGCCGGGTCCACGGTCGTGCGGATCGTGATGATCCAATCCCAGAGGCCGTCATTGACACACACGCTACGCTCAGATGCTTGCAGCGCACTGGGAACCAGCGTCCGAGGCAAAGGCAACGCATCAGTCGGGTTTTCCTTGGCTTCGACGAGGACCGGCGCGACGTCCTTTTCGATGTAGTCAACCACAGAGGCCGTGGCCGCTGCAGCTCTTGCCTCGATACTCTTCTTCGAAGGCAGCGCGCGGTAATTCTCTGCCTGCGCCAGCAGGTCCAATGGCCCAGCCTCCAACTGCGCCTTCAGAAATTCAAGAAAAACGTCTTCGTACTCTTCCCACCGGAAGCCGTCCTTCGTGTGGCTGACCTCGAAGCCTTCGACGTGCAACTCACCAAACAGGCGTTGATAAGGGTAGCTGTTAGTCTGCTTGAAAATGAAGCTCGGACGGTAGGTCTCGTCGTGACTCCCTTCGATGAGGCGGTCGCGCCGGAAAAGCGCGAAGCCGGCGAATGGAGTCGAGCCTGTTTCACGCAATGCAGCAAAACCGGTCACGCGCTGCCCTTTGCCAAAGTCCAGTGCGATATCCTTGCGCCATTCGACGGGGTTCGCGTCAGCCCCCTGAGCCGGCACGCCGGGCGCGATGTACTTTTGCGCCTTAAGGATGGGAGGCGAGGCATACGTTAGCTGCTCATTGTTGAACCTCAGCGTCATCCGGCCATCTCTCAGGAACATCCGGTAGATGCTCGCCAAATGGTCTTTGATTTTCCCGAGCGTGCGACCTTGGGGGACGTGATGCAGACCGCGCAGAGTGACGACGGTATAGTGAGCCGAAGGGCTGCCGACGTCGCGAGCCTCTGTATTTAGGCTCTCGATCTTGTTGTCGACGATGTGGCGAATGTCGAAATGAATCGTTCGCTCGAGCTCCTCTCCGGCGGCCTTAGTGCGAACGCTCCACCTCTCGGCAAACCAGCAGGCTGCACTCTTCATGCCCATGCCGAACTCCGACAAGCCAGTCCGGTCCGTTGGCACCTGTGCAGCTCGGAAAGCTCGGGGGAAGTCCGCAGTGGAGATACCCGCGGCGTTGTCGGAAACGACGATGAGGCCGGGACCGTTGGTGTCGATACGAACATCTACCTCGAGGCGGAAATCGGGGCCGTTTATAGCCTCTAGAGCCTCGCGGTTAGCCAGGTAACTCTGCAGCGCGTTGTCGATGAATTCCGCGATAGCAAACCAGGCCTTGTAGTTCAGGTGCCGGAGCACCGAAAGCATCGTGACCTCAGGCCGAATTTCAATCGGCCCGATGAGTTGAGCGCCAGGCACCGATCCCATTAGACTGCGACCGCCTCAGACTGGCGGCGTTTATCGCTGCCTTTAGGTGCCGGCTGAACCGCCAAAAGCGCCCGCGCCACCGTCTCCACGACATTGGAGTTCACGGCATTGCCCAACGCTGCGAAGGCCCGGCTTGCGCTCTTGGGGAGCTCTTTGAGACTATCCAGGCTTTGCAGGCGTGCACATTCGACCGGGGTCATATATCGCCTCTGCCAACCGATGATGGGCACCTGCGTGTCCGTCATCGCAATCAGACTCGGAGCGGTGGTGCGCCGCTTGACGCGCACACCCGATGCACGAAATTGTATGACGTAATCCCAGATATTACGCTTGCCGCCTTTAACGTTCCATTCGAATTTCTGCAGACTCGACGGGAATTTCAGAACCTTGGGCAGCCAGGGATCAATCCACGACTTGTTGTCTTCGTAGAACTGGCGATTCTGTCGAATGAAATCCTGCTTCCACTTCGGGAAGGCCTTATCCGCTGTTCGCGCGTGACTGGGCAAAGCGTTCCAACGTCCGTCAAGCGATTTCAATGTGCCAACCTTGACGCCATGACTGCCCTTAAAGCCCTTCAGGCCATCCATACCGTACAACTTCTTCAGCGCATGCGGTGTAGTCGTCTCATACGGATAGGTCGCGCCCCACTCCATCGACCACAAAGGGAACGACGGCAACTCCACATCTTTCGGGGAAGCCTTCAGAAACTCATCCCAGACTTCAAGGCACTCCTTAACCTGCGCTGACAGTTGCTTCGCGTCAGAGGGCTTGTTGTCGAGCACGGTATCAATATTGGTCTCTGTGTTGTTGATCTCCGGCCAAACGAAGCCGTCGAGGGGCAACAAAGAGCCCACGATGTACACGCGCTCGCGAATCTGCGGGATGCCGAAATGGTGAGGCGACAGTCGCTGGGCACGAATGTTGTAGCCAAGACCGCCTTCGCCGGTGCCCAGAATCTTTTGGATTTCCTCCCACGTGCGGCCCTTGTCGTGCTTGAGCAGGTTCGGCACGTTCTCGAGGATGAAGAAGGTCGGCTTTTTTTCCTTGAGAATCGCGGCGACGTTAAAGAACAAGTTACCCTGCTCCGTGCACTCGAAGCCAAGCTGCTCCCCCGCCTTGGAGAAGGGCTGACAAGGAAAGCCCGCCGTAAGGACGTCGTGGTCCGGAACATCCCAAGGGTGGACTTGAGTGATATCGCCGGCAGGCTTTAGCCCGTGGTTGGTCTCGTAGAGTTCGCGCAGGTGTTCTTTCCACTCAGCGGCGAATACGCACTGGCCGCCCATGCGAGCGAGCGCCAGATGGAAGCCACCCAGGCCGGCAAAGAGATCAATAAATCGGAATGCTTGCATGTCTGCCGCGCGTCGTTATTCGTTCTTCGAGTAGCGATGACACTTAAACGCCACCCCGCTGGCTCTCCCCAATGAAACGTCGGTCTGTAACCATCTAGGCATTGATCCGAGCAAAGGGAGGTGTGTACGTATATACAGTATTGTAGCTGCCCAAGTCAACGGGTGTCGCCAAGGTGACCTGACCCGCCATTCACGGCGCCACTGTCTTGCAATCAATTGCACCGAGCGCCGACTGGCATTTTGCAATTGATTGCAAGGTGAACACGTGCCCGTTCGCCATCGCCGCGTACGTGCCATTCGTTTCGACGCTCGTGAAATTTCTTTTGACGAATACGACTACAGTGGTAGCGCAGTCGCTTCGACGACTCGCTGAACACCGTGCTCAAGCTCGCCAAGGCGGACGAGATGCCGGACCCGACCGTGCTGATGATCCCGAACGCCTACGTGGCGCACGGCGGCGCGACCAAGGGCATCCCGGCGTGGGAAGTGCAGGCGCTGTACGACATCCTGCTTGACCGCCACGCGCGCAACCGCCCCACCGTCATGTTCATCGAAGACATGGCAGGCATGGCCCAGTCGTTCGGCAAGGTGTTCGCCGAGCACATTCGCGGCCACTACAGAATCGTCTAAGGCACCCGGCACACAGAGGCCGGGGCTTTCCTATACGGACCATTGGGTATAAGCATGTCAACTTTTCAACTGGGGTTGAAGGCCGTTCGACGCCTGTGTGAGGACAAGAATCCTCTTCTGTGGCACAAGGCGAAACTGTCGGATGTCCTGTTCAACGGCGATTACGAGATGGAAGTGTTCGGGTGGGTCAACCACCACGTCAACTCGTACAAGAAGCTGCCCGCCATTGAAACCCTCATCTCGAAGTTCCCCGAATTGAAGGACGTTCCGACACCGGAGCCGTCCAAGTATTATCTCGACCTGCTGGACAACCGGTTCGTCTACGGCCAGATCGACAGCGCGAACATCGAGTCACAAGGGATTCTGGCGAAAGACCCGAAGGCGGTGGACGCCGCCCTCGCGCGGATGAGGCTGTGCCTCGACGCGACCACGCGCCAGAAGCTGCGCATGCAGATCATGGACCTCGGGAACGAAGCCCCGCTGATGGTCCTGAACGAGTATCACAAGATCAACGCGAAGGAAACGCTGATCGACTTCGGGTGGCCCTCGCTGGATACGATGGTCAACACCCTCATGCCCGGCGACGTGGTGTCATTCGTGGGCAGACCTGCATCAGGCAAGCGGCTGCGCACGCATACCCCGGACTTCAGCAAGAAAGTACTGGGTAAGCTGATGAGTCGTTACCACAAGGTCAACGCCTAGGAGACCTCTATCCGCATGGTGCGGCCCAAGCTGGACGACATGAGCGCCCCCCCAAACCCGGCGACTTGGCGTCTATCGTCGACAGACCTATCGACCTTAACGTTGAATGACTCCGTCGCGTGACTGACCACCCTAATATTGATTATCCGGCCCCGGTCCGCAGCCTTTTAACTCGTCCAGATAGTCAGCCCATCGCTGCATCATTGCTACGCGATCGTCGATAAACTTTGTTCGGTTATAAGCCGTACCTAGTGCATCGGGCACCTTGTGCGCGAGTTGGTGCTCAATGACCTCGCTAGGAAAGCGTAGGCGCTCATGAAGGATCGTACGAGCCATAGCCCGAAAGCCATGTCCGGTTATTTCCGTCTTAGTATCGAATCCCATCCGCCTGAGGGCCGCATTGATCGCAGCCCCGCTCATCGGTTTTTTTGCATCGCGTCCAGGGAAAACGAAATCTCGCCGCCCCGTCAACGCTTGAAGTTCGCGCAGTATGGTCACCGCCTGACGGGCAAGCGGCACCAAGTGCTCTGTTTTGGTCTTGGTGACCGTATAGCACCACTGCGCCCTTTCTAGATCGAACTGCTCCCATCTTGCCATTCGCAATTCGCCAGGTCTTACGAACAGTAGCGGAGCCAGCCGCAGTGCACACTGGACGATAAAAGTCCCTTGAAAGGCATCCAGTGCGCGCAAAAGACCCGCCACTTCGGATGGTTCTGTTACTGATGCAAAATGGGTGTGACGAGCCGGAGGAAGGGCCCCTCTCAAGTCTGCACTGACATCGCGCTCCGCCCGCCCGGTCGCGACAGCGTAGCGAAAGACCTGCCCGCAGTTCTGATGAACTCGATGGGCTGTATCCAGGGCACCGCGCTCTTCGACTCTGCGCAGGATCGCCAGTACTTCAGGCGCCTTGATTTCAGCAATTGGCCTAGAGCCTAGCCAAGGAAATACGTCATTTTCAAGGCGCGCGATTATCTTGTCGGCATGGCTAGCCGCCCAAATCGGCGCTTGCCTTGCAAACCATTCGCGGGCAACCGTCTCGAAGCTGTTAGCGGCACGCTCAACACCTGAAGCCTTCTGCACCTTCCGCTCAAAACTAGGGTCAATTCCCCTATCGAGCAGCCGCCGGGCTTCGTCACGACGCGACCTTGCCTCTTTCGCGCTGACCTCCGGATAGACACCTAAGGCCAAGCGTTTTTCTTTTCCGTTAAATCGGTATTTGAGTCTCCAGTACTTTCCACCCGCCGAAGACACTTCAAGGTACATACCTGCGCCATCCGCCAAGCGGTAGGCCTTCTCGCGTGGGCGAGCGTTTCTGATCTCGATGTCGGTAAGGGGCATTATGTTCTCCGTGGGGGCATCAATGAGCAAGACATCTGAAGTGCCCCCTAAAGTGCCCCCTAGTGCCCCCGTATGTGACCGGATAGAACCGGACTGAAGCACAAACAAAAAACCCCGCAAGCCTTACTGGCTGCGGGGTTTGCGTACCTTCCCAAAACTGCTCGGATATATTCTTGGTGGAGCGGAGGAGGATCGAACTCCCGACCTTCGCATTGCGAACGCGACGCTCTCCCAGCTGAGCTACCGCCCCAACGAACTACCGATTCTACCCACACAAAATCAGTTTTGCCAAGCGTCAAATTTGACCCCAAGCAAACCTCACTTCGACGGCGCTCCAGCAAGCACCCAAGCCACGACGGACTGAACATCGGCAGCGCTCATCCCAGGATGAGAGGGCATGGGGATAGCCCCCCAAACCCCAGCTCCACCGTCGCGCACCTTCTTCTCCAGCTTGGCCTGGGCCGCAGCGTCGCCCTTGTATTTCGCAGCGACGTCCTTAAACGAAGGCCCGACAAGCTTGCGATCCACCGCATGGCAGCCCATGCAAGCATTAGCCTGAGCCACCCTCAACCCATCCGAGGCAACAGCAGCAAACGCCGGCGAAGCGATTCCAAACCCGACCCCAGCAACCACCGCCGCCGCAACAAAACCACCGACAAACCGCCCCATCACAAAGCCCCCGCATTCCCCGGCCGCGTAGCCGAAGAATTCGTCACCGGCGCGGGCGCCTGGTGCTCAATAGGCTGCGAGGTCACACCCGAGTCCGGCACCGCCCCCACCATCGGCGCCTCGGCAGCAGGCGCCGCCGCCGGCGCACTGGCCGCAGCCGCCGTCGCCACCGCGGCCTGCTGCGCATCGATGTACTGATAACACTTCACGACCTGCGTCACGCCCATCACGCCAGCGGTCGCGTTGGCGGCGATATTGCCTTCATCGGGCGTAACGAGCCCCATCAGATAGACCGTGCCGCGCTCGCTCACCACCTTGAAGTTGTTCGCGGAGATGTCCTTATACGCAATCAGCTCCGCCTTCACGCGTCCTTCAAGGTACGAATCATTCGCGCGCGACGAGAACGAGCTAGCCGGCTGCACCGCCAGTTCGTTGACGATCGAACCCACATTCGTCACGGCGCGCACAATGCCCTCGGCCTTCTGCTTCGAAGCGTCGTCGGGCACCTCACCCGTGAGCAGCACGCGCTGGTTGAACACCGCCACGTTCACGTGCGCCGTATCGGGCAGCTGCTTGCCGAGATCGGCCAGCGCCTTCACCTGGATCTCACGGTCCTCGGTTTGCGAGCCCACCGTACGTCGGTCGGTTGCCACCAGCGCCGTGCCGCCCGCCGCGCCCGCCAGCGCCAGGAAGCAGCCCTGCAGGCTTGCGCAGAGCGAGGCTGCGAAGCCGATCGTCAGCGTGGTCCGTGCCAGCGCGCGCGTCATGCCGTATCTGCTCATCAACTTCCCCTCTCTTCGTCTTACGGTGTCAGTCTTCGCCCAGCAGCATCGCGTCGATGCCATCGCACAGGCAATGAAGTATTAACTGGTGCACTTCCTGAATCCGCGCCGTCCGGTCGCTCGGCACGCACAGCTGAATGTCGGTATCGGCAACCACGCTGTTCACGTCGCCGCCGCCCTTGCCGGTCAGCGCGATCACGACCATTTCGCGTTCGTGCGCTTCCTGAATGGCCGCCAGCACGTTCACCGAGTTGCCCGAAGTCGTGATGGCGAGCAGCACATCGCCCGGCTGGCCAAGCGCGCGCACCTGCTTCGCGAATACCTGCTCGTACGCGTAGTCGTTGGCAACGGCGGTGAGCACCGAGGCGTCGGTGGTCAGCGCAAGCGCGGGCAGGCCCGGGCGTTCGCGCTCGAACCGGCCGATCAGTTCGGCGGCGAGTTGCTGGGCGTTGGCGGCAGAACCGCCATTGCCGCATGCGAGGATCTTGTTGCTGTTCGCGAGCGCGGCGAACATCGTATCGACCGCGGCGGCAATTGGGACCGCAAGGGTTTCCATGGCCGCGAGCGTAATGGCTGCGCTATCGCGGAAGTGCTGTTGAATGCGTTCGACGGACATCGACTCTCTAATCTGTACTGCGGGTATCGCAAAATTTCCGCATATTGCGGCGTGCCGCAAGTTTAGCGCACTCGAGGGCGTTCATTTTCACCCTTCTTTTTATCGGCCCAAGTTTTAGCTGTCGTGGGCTTCCGCATGAAACGCGTCGCGCAGCCACACGAGCCGGCCGCTCTCGAACGCGATCACGTCGAAGCGGCACGCGGGCGGCGTTCGCACTTCATCGCCTGCATCGGCAGCTCGCCACGTCGCCAGGAAGTATCGCGCCGCACGCAGCACACGCTGCTGTTTGCGCCAACCCACACTGGCAGCCGCGCCGCCGAATTCCGGCCGCGCACGTGCGCGCACTTCCACGAAAACCAACGTGCCGTCTCGCTCGCGCATCACGAGATCGAGTTCGCCGCCTCGACAATGCACGTTGCGCGCGACCAGCTCCAAACGCTCGCGCCGCAAAAACGCTAGTGCATGCGCTTCGAAACGCGCTCCTGTCGCGCGGCGTTTGGCATTCGACTGCGCTCGCGCACAAAAGTTGTCTGCGCGTGCCCGTTCGCTTGCGCCGCTTCCCTCGGGCGCACTCGCGTCCGCGTGGCACAATGTCGGCCTCTTTTCCTGCATTCGCGCGTTCCGTGTCATGACGTCCCTCTCGTCCCCCTTCGAACTCGCACAGGCCCAGCAGCATCCGGCCGCCACGCTGTACGTCGTGGCAACGCCCATCGGCAATGTCGCCGACATCACCTTGCGCGCGCTGCACGTGCTCGGTCTCGTCGATCGCATCGCCGCCGAAGACACGCGCAACACCGGCCAGCTCCTCGCGCGCTACGGCATTTCGAAGCCGCTCGTCGCCGTGCACGAGCACAACGAGCGCGAGGCGGCGCAACGCGTGGTCGAGTTTCTGCGCGCGGGCGAACGCGTGGCCTGCGTTTCCGACGCGGGCACGCCCGGCATTTCCGACCCAGGCGCCAAGCTCGTGGACGCCGTGCGCGCCGCCGGCCTGAACGTCGTGCCGCTGCCCGGCGCCAGCGCGCTCGCGACGGCGCTTTCCGCTGCGGGCGACTGGGTGTCGACGTTCACGTTCCTCGGTTTTCTGCCGCCCAAGCCCAAGCAGCGCGCAGCCTCATTGCAGCCGCTCGCCACGCATATGCACGCGATGGTGTTTTACGAAGCCCCGCATCGCATCGTCGAAACCGTGCAGTCACTCGCCGATGCGTTCGGTCCCGCGCGCCGTATCCTCATCGCCCGCGAATTAACGAAGTTACACGAGTCGCTCTGGAGCGGCACCCTGGCCGAAGCGCCAACGTGGCTCGCTGCGGATGCAAACCGTCAGCGCGGCGAATTCGTCCTGGTGGTGGAAGGCGCGAGCGAGGAAGCGCAAGGCGAAGCCGATCACGACGCGCTCTTGCGCGTGCTGCTTCAGGAAGTGCCGGTGAAGGGCGCGGCAAAGATCGCGGCGGCGCTCACAGGCGCGTCGCGCAATGCGCTCTACGCGCGAGCGCTAGAGTTGAAGGGAGAACACGAGGAAGAAGCTGACGACTGAGCTGCCAGCCGATAACGGCCAACAGCAGAGAAACACGAGCCAGAAAAACCGAAGGGCCGCCTGAATCAATCAGGCGGCCCTTCGTATATGCATCCAACACGACCAGGCGGTTCAGTCCGAAGGCGCGTCGCGGCGCACTCAGCGCCACGCCCGAACGAATGCGCTTAGTTGTCGATATTCGAGTTCACGGCAACCATCTCCGCTTGCGCGGCCTTCGCTTCCTGGCGCGAGAGGCCTTCGATGTCCACCTTCGCCGTACCCGCGTGCTGCACGCCAAGGAGCTTGGCGGCGGCATACGAGAGGTCGAGCACGCGGCCACGCGCGTACGGGCCACGGTCGTTGATCTTGACCACCACCCACTTCGACGTGCCGGGCACGCTCACGCGCACATACGAGCCGAGCGGCAGCGTGCGGTGCGCAGCCGTGAGCGCCTTCATGTTGAAGCGCTCGCCGCTTGCGGTGCGGCGGCCGTGGAACGCGCGGCCGTACCACGAGGCGCGGCCGGTCTGGTGGAACGAATGGACGTCCGGGCTGTTCTCGTCGATCGCATCGGCGTTCGCGAGCGAATTGTCCTTGGCGGTGCCCGATGCGGGCAGCGCGGCGAGCGCGGAGCCGTAGCCCTGCGGCGCGGTGAACGCGGCGTCCTTCGTGCGAAGGGCGTCGCCAGATGCCTGGTCCTGCTGCGCAGGCGGCATGGCGCAACCGGCCAGAATGGACACGGCTGCAAGACTCCCGAGTCGTCGTCGAGTCAGTCTAAGGTTCATAACATTGCCATCACGTGTTCGAAGCCTGTCCCGCGCCATGTATGCGCGTTGTCGGAAAGGCTTCGGCGGTCGCGGGCAAAGCTTCGCCATCGCTCGCCTGGAATGAAAAAGGCGAACGCGTGCCAATGCCCGGATGCAGCCCTATTTAGCCGCTAACCGCTAGTTATCTTTCACGTCTGGCGCAACCTGTCCCCGGCAGCCTGACCAGACCCCACATGCCGCCATCGAACGATGAAACTCGTTCAGGCACGCCGGAAACTCTCGGCGCACAGGAACGGCGGCGTAGGCCCCACCCAGCGTCACGGCATGTAGGCCGTTGCAGGCGCGTGGCACCTGGCTGGGCAAGACGTGCGGCGTCGAACGGATTCGACACCTGATTTGCTATCTTGTTGTAAGGCAGCCTTCTTCGGCCCGTCTTCAACGACAGCACTGCTTGACGGCGATGTACGCGACCTCTTTTTTTGCGAAGGTCACACCGCCCTTTGAAAGCACGAATTCCGTGCGTGATGGGTCGCATTATACCCAAAAGTTATTCCTGTCACGCCGATGCCCCACAAAACTCCATGATTTTTCACTATTGATGTAACAAAGCCGTTTGTCTTGCGCCGCCGCATCCCTTGTCTGACAAGGGATGCGGACCGCCGTGAGCAGCGTCGGCGGCGCATCCTGCACCCCGGTACAATCGATCCTTTGGCTGTGGTCCCTGGCGTGCACCGTCGCTTTCGAAGCGCCGCCGTGTGCGTCCCGCAAGACCCGAACCACACGAACCCGCCCACGAACCCCGCATGAAAATCACGCTGATTCCCGTCACGCCGTTCCAGCAAAACTGCTCGCTGCTCGTCGACGAAACGACGAACCGCGCCGCCGTCGTCGATCCGGGCGGCGACCTCGAGCGCATCGAGGCCGAGATCGAGCGCCAGGGCGTGCAACTGGAAAAGGTGCTGCTCACGCATGGCCACCTCGACCACTGCGCCGGCGCGAAGGCGCTCGCCGCGAAGTTCGGCGTGCCGATCGAAGGGCCGCAGGAAGACGAGCGCTTCTGGATCGATCAGTTGCCGCAGCAGAGCGTGCGCTTCGGCTTCGGTCACGCCGAGGCGTTCGAGCCCACGCGCTGGCTTCACGACGGCGACACGGTGCGCTTCGGCGACGAAGAACTCGAGGTCTATCACTGCCCCGGGCACACGCCGGGTCACGTGATCTTCTTCAGCCGCAAGCATCGGGTCGCCACGGTGGGCGACGTGCTGTTCGCGGGCTCGATCGGCCGCACCGACTTTCCGCGCGGCAATCATGCGGACCTGATTCGTTCGATCCGCGAAAAGCTCTGGCCGCTGGGCGACGACGTCACATTCGTGCCGGGCCACGGCCCGGTTTCGACTTTCGGTGAGGAGCGCCGCTCCAACCCCTACGTCGCAGATGGCGTACCTGGATGAGAGTGAAAAGTACGATGAATCAAGCCGCTATTGAGGAGATTTACGTCAGCACCGACGTCGAGGCCGACGGTCCGATTCCCGGCCCGCATTCGATGCTGAGTTTCGCTTCGGCGGCGTATACCGCCGACAAGCGTTTGATCGCCACGTTCTCCGCCAATCTCGAGATGCTCGAAGGCGCCGCGCCGCACCCGGTGCAGGCCGCCTGGTGGGAAACGCAGCCCGAGGCGTGGGCCGCGTGCCGCAAGGATCTGCAAGACCCGGCGGTGGCGCTCGTCGCCTATGTGGAATGGGTGGAGGCGCTGCCCGGCAAGCCCGTGTTCGTGGCCATGCCGGCGGGCTTCGATTTCACCTTCATGTTCTGGTACATGATGCGCTTCGCCGGGCGCTGCCCGTTCTCGTGGTCGGCGCTCGACATCAAGACGCTCGCCTTCGCCATGACGGGCCTGCCGTACCGCAAATGCATCAAGCCGCGCTTTCCGAAGCACTGGTTCGACGACCATCCGCACACGCACGTCGCGCTCGACGACGCCATCGAACAAGGCGCCCTCTTCTGCAACATGCTGGCCGACCTGCGCGCGCAGCAAGCCGCGCTCGCCACTGATGGGGACGACTCAGGGCAAAACGCCGCGAGCACTCCGGCAAATTAGGTGATCTCCCTCACCATCAGCGCTTCGCATTGCGTTCTGTTCTCCTGGCCTCTAACATTCAGGAATACAGCGACGCAATGGAGGCGCAGTTGACACTCGATACGTTCTCTCAGAAGATCCTGCGCCTGCTGCAGCTCGACGCGCGCCGCTCGGTGCAGGAAATCTCCGACCAGGTGGGGCTTTCCAGCACGCCGTGCTGGCGCCGTATCAAGGACATGGAACAGTCGGGCGTGATCCAGCGCTACACGGCGCTGCTCGATCGCGAGAAGCTTGGCCTGCACGTCTGCGCGCTCGCGCATATCCATCTCACGCGGCACACCGAAGGCGGCGTCGAAGCCTTCGAGCGCGAGATCGCCACCTGCCCCGAAGTCACCGAGTGCTACAGCACCACGGGCGAGTCGGACTACATCCTCAAGATCGTGGCGCCCGACATCAAGGCCTATGACGCCTTCCTGCACGAGCGCATCTTCCGCATTCCTGCCGTGGCGCAGGTGCGCACGAGTGTCGTGCTGCGGGAAATCAAGTTCGACACGCAATTGCCGCTCTGAGGCCGCGAAGGCGCGGCTCGCCGTGCCGCTTACTCAAGCGATTCTCACCGCGATTCAATGTGACTCGCGCGGTTTGTCATGCGTGGCCAGTGCGCCGTGAGCATCGAGCGACTGCATGACGTCGAGCTTGCTCGCGCCAAGGCGCTCGCGCAGCGCTTCCAGGTCCACCGAGGCCAGCCGGCGGGCGTCGTCGGCCGCGCTGAGCACCACCTGAATCTCCAGCCCAGTGCTCAAGTAGTGGAGCGTCACCGCTTCGACATGCACGTCATACTCCGCCAGCGCGTTTCGCAAACGCTCCGACACGTCGTCGCGCGGCGGCAGGTTGGCCACGGAGCGCACATGCATGTCGTCTTCGGGATCGACGTGAATCAGCGCATCGAGCACGCGTGAATCGGTGAGCAGGCGAGCGCGCGCCGTCTCGGCAATGTAGTGGCCTTCCGAAACCGAGATCAGCGGATCGACGAGGATGTGCGCATCCACGAGCGCGAGGTCGCCGGTCTTGCGCGTGCGCATCTCGTGCACGTCGAGCACGCCCGGCGTGCTCGTCAGGAGCGCGCGCAAGTCGGCGGCCGCGGCTTCGTCGAGCGCGCGGTCGGAGAGGTCTTGCAGCGCGTCCCAGCCGAACACCCATCCCATGCGCGCGACCATGAAGCCGACAATGGCCGCCGCGATCGGATCGAGCAGCCGCACGCCCGCGAGGCTGCCCACAATGCCGATTGCCACCACGAGCGACGAAGCCGCATCCGAGCGCGCGTGCCAGGCATTGGCGATCAGCATGGCCGAGCGCACGCGTTGCGCCTCGCGCAGCATGTAGCGAAAGAGCCCTTCCTTGGAAACCAGCACGAGAAGCGCCACGACCAGCGCGCTCACGTGCAGCGCCGGAATATCGCCGAGATTCATGAGGCGCGTGCCGGCGCGCACCAGCATGCCCACGCCCACCGCAATCAATAATGCGCCGAGGAATAACGACGCGACCGTCTCATAACGGCTGTGGCCATAGTTATGATCGGCGTCCGGCTTTGCGCCGCTGTGCCGGTTGGCCAGCAGCACCACAAAGTCGGAAACGATATCGGCCAGTGAATGAACGCCGTCGGCGATCAACGCCTGCGAATGCGCAAACACGCCGATGACGATTTGCAGCACCACCAGAACACTATTGACGGCAACACTGACCCACGTGGTGCGGCGCGCGACCTCGTGTTTATCTGATAACGGCGGAGCGGCGGAAGCAGTCATGCGCGGCGAGAGAGCAAATTAGGGAATAACCGCGATTGTAGCGACCGTATGCGTCGATTTTATGGATGCCCCTAAAAATCTCTTTTAAATCAGATGCCTACAAGACAAAGAAGCATTCTCATTCAGCCGGGGGTACTGTCCGTTCCAATCTGGCGCGGCGCAGAAAATCAAAAAGCCGCGCGTCCCCGGACTGCGCGGCTTCTTGTTTTCGGGAATCAGCAGATACCTGGTCTGACTCCACGCCTACTTTGACTCATGCGCAGCGCGTTCAAACGCGCCGCTGACAAGTTGATTTACTTCTGGATCAGAAAACGATCGCGGTCTTGACCGGCGATCCAGCGCGGCGGCTTGCCACGGCCCGACCAGGTGCTGCCGCTGTCGGGATCGCGGTATTTCGGCGCGACGCTTGCACGCGAGCGGCTGGCTGCCTTCGCGGCTTTGGCGCTGGCGCGGCCGCCACCGAGTTCTGCCAGGGTAATGCCGTAGTCGGCCATTTTCTGCTTGATTTCGTCGAGGACCTCGGCATATTCGCGAGCCTTCGCCTCTTCAATCTGCTTTTCCAGCTTTTCTCGCTGAGCGAGGAGTTCCTTGTAGGAAGACATAGGTGCCCTTGTGGTTTGATCTTAATGGCTACTGATCTCGCGCCAGTATGCCGATTGATAGATGCGCGCCTCGGAAATCGGTGGCGAGATTAACACAGAATTGAATGCCGGGATGCGCGTAAGCAATAAAAATAATTTAAACCAAATTTCGAATCCTGTCGCTTCCGGCAAGCGTCTAACTCATTGTCATTTCGTGCAAATCGGTATTTTTACTAAATCTGGCATTTGCCAGATAAATCCCCGTCTCATAATTAGCAGCGGATGAAAATTAAATGCTTTGAAATACGTCAAACATTTCATCGCATGACAACTTTGAGCCAATCAACGGGGACAGAAACGGGTTGCTGCGAGGCAGCATGAGACGACACGCCATATAGGCGGGCGGATAACGCCTGCATGGCGCGCAAAATCCGGTTAGGGCATATGACGCTCGATACAGTCCCCTAGCACCGCATGCAAGGTTTGCAAATCAGACTGCGGCGCATCGAAAACGAAGCGAGTGCGCGCACCGTCGATCACGAGATCGGCGCCGTAGCGGTCCACTCCAGCCAGATCCAGTCCGGCGCGGCGCGCGGGGTGGGCTTCGAAGAAGCGGATTAGCGCGGTTTCGTCGGCGGGTGCGAGCGGCTCCAGCGTGTCGAGATCGGCGCCGTCCATCCAGCCCATTGCGCCAAAGCCGCCGATATAGCGCAGCCGCTCGACCTGCATGACCCAAAAGGTGAAGTCGCCGAGTGCGAGATAACGCTCGGCGTCCGGGTGGTAGCGCACGTAGCGCCGCGCCAGCGCCTCGTTCGTTTCGCGGTCGGCGGAATCGACTGGTTCAAAGCGGCCGAGCAGCGTGGCGCGCGGTGCGTTCAGCACGTCGCCGTCGGGCGCGTGCGCAACGAGAAAACCCGCGCGCCGGTCGTCCAGCAGATTGCGCGTGTGCTCGGCCAGGCGGCTCACGAGTATCACCGGGCGGTGCCGCGCGTCGGGCGCGAACGGCAGCAGCGTGGGATACGGGAAGCCGCGCGGCTCGCGCGAATGCGTGGCGAGCGTGCCGGTGGGCGTCTGGTGCAGCAGATGCAGCGGGGCGTGAGCGGGAATCTTCAAGGGCGCGTCCTCGAACGATGAATCCTCCCGATATTAGAGCAGCTGGCTCGTCAAACGCGCTCCGACAGGCGAGTCGCACCTTCGTTAGAATCATCGTTTGCTTTCAGACGCCTTCCTGGTCTCTCCTCTTCCTTCTACCCGGAATTCCCGTGTCCGACCGACCGACCGATCCCGCCGTCTCCGTTGCGAGTCCCGCCGCCCACCATCGGGCGCTGCCCGCCGCCACGCGACATCGCGCGCGCATTGCGACCATGGCGCTCTTCTTCGTCGCGGGCATGATGTACGCGTCGTGGGGCGTGCACGTACCGACCGTGCGCGACAAATTCCATCTGAGCCCGGCGCTGCTCTCGTACGCGCTTTTCGCGGTGGCGGGCGGCTCGATCGCCGCGATGACGACCATCGGCGGCTGGATCGCGCGCGTGGGCTCGCGACGCGCCTGCCTCGCCGGCGGCGTCACGATGTCCGTGTGCGGCGCGCTGATCCTGGTCGTGCCGTACTACTGGATGCTGATCGTCGTGCTCGCGTTTTTCGGCGTGGGCATGGCCACGCTCGACGTCGCCATGAACGCCGAAGCGAGCGCCGTGGAAGAAGCCGTCGGCAAGCCGATCATGTCGGGGCTGCACGGCATGTTCAGCCTGGGCGGCATGGCGGGCGCGGCGATTGGCGGCGCGTTGCTCGCGCGCGGCATGGCGCCGGCGCTGCATCTTTTTCTGGCTTCGGTGCTTGCGGCGCTGGTGCTCTTTGTCTCGTGCCCGGCCGTGCTGCCGCACGTGCCGCACGCCACGCACGGCGAGCACGCGAAAACCGGCAACCGCTGGCGCACGCCCGCGCTCTGGGCGCTTGGCGCCATTGCGCTCATCGCGCTGATCGCCGAAGGCGCGATGTACGACTGGGCCACGGTCTATATGCGCGACGTGGTGCTCGCGACGCCCGCGCTCGCCAGCGCGGCGTATGCGGCGTTCTCGGGCGGCATGGCCGCGGCGCGCTTCGCAGGCGACGCCGTGCGCGCGCGCTTTGGCGCACCGCAGCTCGTGATGGCGAGCGCCTCGCTCGCGTGCGCGGGGATGATCGGCGCGCTGCTGCTGCCGTTCTCGTTCACGGCGCTCACGGGCTTCACGCTCATGGGGCTCGGCCTCGCCAACATGATGCCGGTGCTGTTCGCCGCCGCCGCGCGCGTGAAAGGCATCCATGCAGCCGAAGGCCTGGCGCACGTGGCAGGCATCGCGTATTTCGGCTTGCTGTTCGGGCCGGTGGTGATCGGCGGTATCGCGCAGGTGACCAATCTTACGGTCGGTCTCGCCGTCGTTGCGTTGTGCGCGGCGCTCGTGGCCTTTGCGGGGCCGAGGGTGTTGCGGCGGCTGGGAATCTAAAAGCACAACCCAGCGCATCGACTAAAGCGTCACTCGAAACGCCGAACGAAAAAAAGCCCACGGGCCGAAACCCGTGGGCTTTTCCAATCGCGTGAGCGAAATCGCTAGAGGCGACTTACATCTTCACGACGTCGAGCAGCGACTTCTTGCCCGACTTGTAGTTGTACAGCGAGATCACGCCGTGCTTGAGGTCGCCCTTCGAATCGAAGGTCGTCTCGCCAATCACGCCCTTGTAGTCCGTCGTCGGCATGGCCGCGAGGATCTTGGCCGGATCCGTCGAGTTCGCACGCTTCATGGCGTCGACGATGATGTACACAGCGTCATACGTGAACGGTGCGTAGATCTGGATCGGCTGGCCGAAGCGCTTCTCGAACTTGGCTTCGAATTCCTTGCCGCCCGGCATCTTTTCGAGCGCCATACCGGCTTCCGAACACACGATGTTGTCGGTCGCGTCGCCGGCCAGGTCGGCCAGCTTGTCGGTACAGACGCCGTCACCCGCGAGCACCTTCGCGCGCAGGCCAAGCTGCTTGGCTTGCTTGGCGAACGGGCCGCCGGTGGCGTCCATGCCGCCGTACATGATCGCGTCGGGGTTTTCGCCCTTGATCTTCGTCAGAATCGCGCGGAAGTCGACGGCCTTGTCGTTGGTCGCGTCATGCGACACCACGGTCATGCCGAGCGCCTTGGCGGTCTTCTCGAATTCGTTCGCGAGACCCTGGCCATAAGCCGTCGAGTCGTCGACCACGGCAACGGTCTTGACCTTCAGGTTCTTCGCCGCGTAGTTCGCGAGCGCCGGGCCTTGCTGAGCGTCGGTCGCCACGACACGGTAGGTCGTCTTGAAGCCTTGCTGCGTGTAGGCCGGGTTCGTGGCCGACGGCGAGATCTGCACGATGCCTGCATCGCTGTAGATCTTCGATGCCGGGATCGACGTGCCCGAGTTCAAGTGACCGACGACGGCAACGACCTTGTCGTCGACGAGCTTCTGCGCGACCTGGGTAGCCGTGCGCGGGTCAGCTGCGTCGTCTTGTGCGTCGAGCACGAGCGTGACCTTCTGGCCATTGATCGTGAGGCCCTTCGCGTTGATCTCTTCAACTGCGAGACGTGCGCCGTTTTCGTTGTCTTTCCCGAGGTGCGCAATGCCGCCCGTAAGCGGCGCGACGTGACCAATCTTGATCGTTTCGTCTGCGCTCGACACCGTTGCGAACGACGCTGCCAGCATGGCCGCCGCGCTGATCGGCAACAGCTTGTGAAGCTTGATATTCATGTAAGTCTCCAGTTTCGAACCCAAAAGCTACGTAATCGCCCAGTGCTCCCGCGCCCCGAACGTGTCGCTCCCCGTGCGGACGACCACGCAGGATGCATCCTTGATGCACCTGGCCAGCATGGCGAATGACCCGTTCATGGCGGACCGCCCATCCATACTTGCGCGCAAGTGTAGGTGATCAAATTAATTTGGGGGATTTTTTTCAGATATTGGTGCGAGTACCAATATGCGTCTTGCAACAACAGTTCGAAACCCTGATCAATCGCCCGCAAGGCTTATGTAATAAGGCATCCCGACTTTGGATCCAATTATTGGGAGATTCCCTGAGACGCCCTGCACGAATCGTTTTTGAGATTATTTGACGGGAGTTATTGGTGTGTTAGCGCACGCGTTCCGGGAATACACCAGGACGCATTACGACGCTATGAAAATCCCTCGCATTCACGATAACGTTTGCGGGTTGCACACGTGCCGGCCACGCGCTTTTTGGCGCGTGCCGGTTCAAGTAAGCATTCGATTAATTTCGGATGCCGATACGTTGCCAACGCACCTCATCTGCGGCCGGGTGCCTCACGACTCGCGACTGAGTTTGCCGCTGAGTTTGTCGCCGAATTTATCGAGCACTGCGCGCCATTCGGCATCGAGCGCTTCGACGATTTGCCCTGCGCCAAGACCGCCCTCTCGTTTGCGCGAGAGCGGTGCGCCCTGCCCCGACCACAGCGAAAGATAATCGCCGTCGTTCTCGCGCGCCGCACGCTGTCGCAACGGCTGCGTGAGCGCATTCTGCACGGGGTACGGCGCGACCGTCTCGGGGCGCGCCTCGAGTTGCTGCATGAGCGCGTTGCGAATGCCGCGCGCGTGGCGCCCGGTGATCGCGCGCGTGACGGCCGTTGCGGTATCCGTCGATGCGCGCAGCCTGGTCTTCCAGTCGGCAGGAATCGCGCTTTCCGCGCAGCCGAGAAACGCGGTGCCCATCTGCACGCCTTGTGCGCCCAGCGCGAGCGCCGCGGCGATGCCACGCCCGTCCATGATGCCGCCCGCCGCCAGCACGGGCAGGCCGGCCGCCTCCACCGCATCCACGAGTTGCGGCACGAGCGCCATCGTGCCGACGAGCGCATGCGGCGCCTCGCCGATGAACGTGCCGCGGTGCCCGCCCGCTTCAGCGCCTTGCGCGACGATGGCATCCGCTCCCGCGTCGCGCCACGCGAGGCCTTCGGCCACGTGCGTCGCCGTGCCCATCACGTAGCTGCCTGCCGCATGCAGGCGCGCGACATCGACTGCGGGCAAGAGGCCGAACGTAAAGCTCACCACCGGCACGCGCAGCTCGATCAGCATGTCGAGTTGTGCGCGAAAGTCGGGCGCGTAGGGTGCAAACGCAACGCCCGGCGGCAAGCCGAAATGCGCGGCGACCGGATCGATGGCTTCGAGCGCGCGGCGCACGGTCGCTTCGTCGGGATTCGCCGGATCGAGCACGAAGAGATTCACACCGAAGGGCTTGTCCGTGAGCGCGCGAATCGCGGCGACTTCGCTTGCGATCTTCTCGGGCGCAAGCGCCGCGCCGGCAAGAAAGCCGAGTCCACCCGCGTTCGAAACCGCCGCGACGAGCGCGGGCGTGGTCGGACCGCCCGCCATCGGCCCCTGCACAAGCGGCAGGCGCAAACCGAACCGGCGGCTGAATGGCGTGGAAAAGTCGGGCGACGTGTGCAACGCGGGAACAGAATTCATGACGCAATCCTTGTATGGCTGAATAAGGCGGGACGATGCAAATCGCTACCGACTCTAGCCAAACCGCGTCTGCCCGAAAAATGAATAATCGAGATCATTACGATCCGCTTGCGAGATTGACCTGCGCTGCAGAGGGGCAAGGGGCTATGGCAAACTGGCTCCCCGATTTCGCGATGCGCCACGGGCGGCGCTTGTCGACACCCGACGGCGCATCACATGACTCGTTACTGAACACGGAGAAACAACATGAGCGTTTCGACCAAATGGATCGACATTCCCGCCGGCAATGACAGCTTCGGCGCGTATCTCGCGCTGCCCAAGGGCGGCAAGGGCCCGGGCATCGTCATCCTGCAGGAGATCTTCGGCGTGAACGGGCACATCCGCGACGTCGTCGAGCAATACGCGCTCGACGGCTACGTGGCCATCGCCCCCGACGTGTTCTGGCGCGCAGCTCCGCGCGTCGAGCTCGAATACGTGGGCGCGGACCGCGACCGCGGCATCGCGCTGATGCAAAAGACGGACGTCAACCTCGTGGTCGAGGACATCGCCGCCACGGCGGCCGCGCTGCGCGCGCTGCCCGAGTGCACGGGCAAGGTCGCGGCGATCGGCTACTGCTTTGGCGGGCGTCTCGCCTACCTCGCGGCCGCGAGCGGCTCGGTGGATGCGGCGGTGTCCTACTACGGCGGCGGCATCCAGAACCAGCTAGACCTCGCCGACAAGGTCACCAAGCCGATCCTCTTCCACTACGCCGAACTCGATCACGGCATTCCGCTCTCGGCGGTGGGTCAGGTGAAGGAGCGCTTCGCGGGCCGCCCGAACGCCGAGTTCCACCTGTACCCGAACGCCGATCACGGCTTTAACTGCTCGGTGCGCGCGTCGTACAACCAACATGCCTCGGCGCTCGCGCACGGCCGCACGCTGAGCTTCCTCGCCGAGCATCTGTAATACCTGTGCTCCCACGGGCGGCGTCGATGGCCGCCGCCGCCCGTCTGTCGTTGCGCGCGCATCCCTTGAGGCATGGGTGCGCGCGCAACGACACGCCCGGCGAGCGCGCTGCCCGCTTACACTCCTTGCATACGCTGTCCGTATCGGCCTGGCCTCGACCAGACCTCGGCCTGACCCGGCCCCAACCCGACGACGAGGAGTGCGCGCCTTGCAGTCCGACTATCTGGAATACGACGCCATCGGCCTCGCCGATCTCGTGCGCCGCCGCGAAGTCAGCGCGCGCGAACTGCTCGACACCGCCATCGCCCGCGCGGAAGCCACGAATCCCGCAATCAACGCCATCGTCCTCAAGGACTACGAGGCGGCGCGCGAACGCGCATTACGCATCGAGGCATCCGGCAACGGCGTGAATGCGCTAACCGAAGGCCCGCTCGCCGGCGTGCCGTTTCTCGTGAAGGATCTCGGCGCGGCGGTGGCCGGGCTGCGCATGACGCTCGGCAGCCGCCACTACCGCCACTACATTCCCACCGCCGACGCGCCCATAGTCGCGCGTTTTCGCGCGGCGGGCCTGAATATCTTCGGCAAGACGAGCGCCTCCGAACTCGGGCAGATGCCCTACACCGAGCCCGAGCTGTTCGGCCCGTGCCGCAACCCGTGGAATCTCGATCACACGCCCGGCGGCTCGAGCGGCGGCGCAGCCGCTTCGGTCGCGGCGGGCATCGTGCCGCTCGCGCATGCGTCCGACGGCGGCGGGTCGATCCGCATTCCGGCGTCGTGCTGCGGGCTCTTCGGCTTCAAACCGTCGCGCGCGTTCCAGCCGGCATCGGACGTGCCGCCGCCGCCCGGCGCGCTCGGCGTGGATCTCGCGGTTTCGCGCAGCGTGCGTGACAGCGCGCTCATGCTCGACCTGATCGCCGGCGACCCCGCGCTGCCCACCGGCGCGCCCGGCACGTTCCTCGACGCCGCGCGCACGCCGCTCGACGGCTCGAAGCCGCTCGCCATCGCACTGCTGACCGAGCCGATGTTCGCGGACACGCTCTCGCCCGAAGTGCGCGGCGCGCTCGACGACGCCGCCGCGCTGCTCACCTCGCTCGGCCATCGCGTGGAGCCGTATTCGCTGCCCGTGAACTACGCGGAGGCGCGCGAGGCGTTCCTCATGTTGTGGTCGGTGGTGGCCGAACAGTACGTGCTGCACGCGGACGACATCACGGGCACGAAGCCGCGCCGCCACGAGTTCGAGATCGCAACATGGGCCATGGCGCACATCGGCCAGAAGCTCGGCGAGCGCGAGCTGCCCGCCGCGCTCGACGTGCAGCAGCGCATCACGGCGCAGCTCGCCGACCTGATGAAGCGCTACGACGTGCTGCTGTGCCCGACGCTCGCCGCGCCACCGGTGAAGATCGGCGAACTGAAGCCAAGTCAGAGCGAGCGCATGCAAATGCGCGCGGTCACGGCCATGCCAATGGAAGTGCTGATGAGAAAGCTGCTGACCGAAGCCTCGAACAAGGCGTTCGCGTGGGCGGGATGCACGGAGCTTTTCAATCTGACGGGCCAGCCGTCGATGTCGGTGCCGCTCGCGTGGAACGCTCGCGGGCTGCCGATAGGCGTTCAGTTTGCCGCGCGCGAGGGCAACGACGCGTTGTTGCTGCGCCTCGCTGCGCAACTGGAGGCGGCGCGGCCGTGGTTCAACCGTCGGCCGCCGTTGCTGCAGGCGCGGCTCTAGCGCGCTCTTGCCAATCACGCGCGGGTGCAGGCGTGTGGGGGCTACGCGCCGCGCCCCCCGCGCCGTTTCATCACGCCTTCTTGTTATAGGCGCTGCACCAGCCCTTGCCCGCGACCTGCTTGCCGCCGAACATCGGGCACGGCGCAAACGCGTCGGTGGCCTTGCCCTGGTAGAACGTGCAGTTGCTGCAATCCTGACCGGCGGCGTACTTCGCGAACTTCGCCTTGTCGACCTTGGTCGCGTCGAGCTTGTAGCCGAGCGCCTGGGAGGTGGGATCGGATTCGGCAGCCTTGGGCGCGTCGGCGAAGGCCTGGCGCGAAAGCGCGAGCGTCGAAGCGACGCCGATGCTCGTAATCAGAAAGCTGCGGCGGGACGATTTCATGTGACTCACTCCAGTATTGTGGCGATTCGTTCGCTGGGATTTTGGCGCGGCGCTTTTCGTGTGGCGCACGCCGCGCATGCCTCTGAGCCGCTCTGGTGGCGGCGTCGCGAAGAAGCTTAACAACGAAGCCAGCCCCGGTGACGCTGCAATGCTGGAGATAAGTCAGCGGCATGTTGCCGCCTCGCGGAAGAAGGGCGCGAAGCCCGATCAATCGAACGAAGCCATCTCGCACACGCGCTGTGCGATCGCGAGCGACGCCGTGAGCCCCGGCGACTCGATGCCGAACAGGTTCACGAGGCCGCGCACGCCGTGCGAAGCCGCGCCCTGGATCATGAAGTCGGCGGGGGGTTCGCCCGGGCCGGAGAGCTTCGGGCGGATGCCCGCGTAGGCCGGCTGCAGCGCGCCGTCGGGAAGCGCGGGCCAGTAGGTACGGATCTGCGCGTAGAAAGATTCGGCGCGGCGCGGATCGACGTCGTAGTCGACCGAATCGATCCATTCGACGTCGGGGCCAAAGCGCGCCTGGCCGCCCAGGTCGAGCGTGAGATGCACGCCGAGGCCGGCGTCGTTCGGCATCGGATAGATGAGGCGCGTGAACGGCACGCGACCCGAAACGCTGAAGTAATTGCCGCGCGCCAGATAAAACGGCGGCACGTGGCGCCCATCGAGCCCGCGAATGCGCTTGGCGAGCTTCGTGGCATAAAGGCCCGCGCTGTTGACCACGCAGGCGGCGCGGATGTCGATCGGCGCGTCGCCGCCCGTGCGCACGGTGAAACCGCCGCCGAGCGCATCGATCGACTCGACGGGCGACTTCAGCGCGATCACGGCGCCGTCGCGCTCGGCGTCGCCTTGCAGCGCGAGCATGAGCTGATGGCTGTCGACGATCCCGGTTTGCGGCGAGTACACGGCGGCGACGCATTCGAGCGCGGGTTCGAGCGCGAGCGCCTCGCTTCCGCTAATGCGCGTGAGGTCGAACACGCCGTTTTCCTTGCCCCGCGCGCGGATCGCCTCGAGTTGCGGAATCTGGTTCGCCGCCGTGGCGACGAGCAGCTTGCCGCAGCGCGCGTGCGTGACGTTGCGCGACGCGCAGTACTCGTAGAGCATTTCGCGCCCGCGCACGCACAGCGTCGCCTTGAGCGAGCCGCGCGGGTAGTAGAGCCCCGCGTGAATCACCTCGCTATTGCGCGAGCTGGTGCTGGTGCCGATCGTCTCGGCGGCCTCGAGCACGATCACCTCGCGCCCGCGCGCGGCGAGCGCACGCGCCACGGCGAGCCCGACCACGCCCGCGCCGATCACCACGCATTCGATCTGGTCCATGTCCCTGCGTCCCGCCTTCGCCGCGCCGGCAGGCAAGCCGGCTGCGTCGCGATCCTCTCTGCCATGGGGCCAGCTGCGCAAAAATCGCGCCGCCGCATGACAAAAATTGTACGCTGCCCGACGGCGGGGCTACGCCAGACTCTCGCCTGGAAGGAGCGGCAGGGAACAAAGAACGCCGGAGCTGGCGCGTCAGTCGGCGGCGCTGCGAACGTGGAAGAAGTGCGCTGTGACCTGCTCGCGCGGCGCGGTATAGCCGCCCATCGCATATTGCTGCGGATACGCCGGGGAATTCGGGTCGAGGCTCAATTCGCCGCCGTGAGCACGGGCGCTGGCCAGTTCGGCCTTCACCTCGGCGCGCGTCTTCGGGGCGGTGTTCGTGGCGACGGCCGCGACGGGCAGCGCTTGAGCCGCCGCAGGCGCCGGCTCGCCGCTCGCGAATGCGGGCGCGGTGGCGAGGGCCGTGGCGGCGCTGACCAGCAGGGCAGCAAGCGTGACGGATGTCTTCATGGCGATGCTCCTTCGTGGCGTGCCCGGCAAGCTTTGCAACACATGCTGGCCAGCCGGCGGATTCCGAACAACGTGTTGGGCACGTCGAAGCCAGTGTAAACACGAGCTATCGAAAAACCATCCCGATAAGGAACAAGTCTGCGTTGCAGCCACGACAACAATTTGCGGCGAATTACCCCAGTGAACGTATGGTTGTTGCGCTTCAATAACTAATCGCTCGACGCGCCACGGTTGAAGCGTGCCCGGCGCGTCCCCATCTTTGGGTGAACCGCTGCGGTCCGGCGTTTGCGAACCCGGTATAGGATCGATGGTCAGAACGTATCCGCCCCGCCGTAGCGTTGCCGACACTGTCGCCTCGCGCGGCGCCGTGCACGGAGCCTCCTTTATGAAGTTGTGGAAACATTGCCTTGCCGTGACGCTGTTCGCCGCCCTCGCGGGAACGAGCGTGTGCGCGCTGGCGCAAGCCCCGTCGGAACCACCGCCACCGCCGCCTCCCCCGCCGCCGACTGCCCCCGCCGCGGCAGCTGCGACACCCGCAGCGGCGCCTGTCACGCAGGGCGCAGTGCAGTGGGAACTGCAAGTCATGCGCGACGGGCAGCAAATCGACGCGTTCGATGGCACGACCTCGATCGGCCAGGCGCACACCGACACGCATCACAAGGTCGTCTCGCACAGCGTGGGCTGCAAGGATCAGCCGGCAGGCAGCATCGACCTGTCGCGCACGATCACCGTTTCGCCGCTGCAGGTGCGCGCGAACCTGGTCATCCTTTCGATCGACGCACAGGAAACGCTCGAAAACGACGCCGCGCCGAGCACGGCCGAAGGCTGCCGGCTGCCGCCGCAGCCGCGCCAGGTGAATGCGAACCATCCGGGCCTCGTCGTGCCGGACGGGCAGTGGGTGACCTGGCAGATCGTCGACCAGAACCCCTCGCTTGCGTACCGGGTGCGCGCAACGCTGGCGCCGCCGTCCGCGTCCGCACAATGACTGCGCAGATGCCATGCATGACGCGGCGTGACCCAATCCGTTAGATAAAAACGCATGCGAAATCCCGAACAACCGCTCATCGACACTTCGCTGAGCAAAGACTTCGTCGCCGTGAGCTGGAATCTGCACAAGGGCCGCTCGCCGCTGGGCTTCGAGGCCTGGGAGGCCATGCGGCGCTGGGTGCAGTCCACCCACGCCGACGCCTGGTTTCTCCAGGAAGCGATGGCCCGCCGCTTGCCGCAGCCGGTGCTGGCCTCCGCCTTCGGCGCGCAACTGGGCGACCCGCTCGACGACGTCTGGCACTGCCAGGCCACCGAAATCGCCACGGCGCTCGAATTGCAGATCGCCCTCGGGCCGAACGTGTTCAAACCGTCGTGGCGGCACGGCAACGCGATTCTCTCGCCGCATCCGCTCGATCTGGGCGGACGCTGGGACATCTCCGCGCACCGCTTCGAGCGGCGCGGGCTGCTCGTTGCGCGCGCAAACGTCGCCGGGCAGTCCGTCACGCTGTTGTGCGCGCATCTTGCGCTCACGCGCAGCGCGCGGCTGCGGCAGATGAACTGGATCGCGCACTGGATCGTGAAGGAGGCGCCGCAGGGGCCGCTCGTGCTGGCGGGCGACTTCAACGACTGGCGCAACGACTCCGTGCCGCTGTTTGCCGAGCATGGTCTGCAGGAAGTCGCGACGCTGCTCGGCGAGCCGGCGCGCACCTTCCCGGCGTTCTCCCCGGCGCTCGCGCTCGACAAGATGTTCGTGCGGGGCCTGAAGCCCGTCGAGCTGATCCAGCCCGCGCAGGAAACCGCCTGGCTCTCCGACCACCTGCCGTACATGGCGCGACTGCGCCTCGAAGACTGACGCGCTGAACCAGGGCACGCCGCTGCCCCGAAGCATCCACGCGACACTCCCCCGATCGCGGCCAACGTCGCGCGCGAGCCCGCGCTAAGATGTCGGGTCGCGCGCGACGCGCGTTTCATCAGGTGTCCTCAGATGCATTACCTCGCCACGCTGCTGCAGATCGTTGTCGTCTATCTGTTCGCGCTCATCAGCCCCGGCCCCAACTTCTTCATGGTCACGCAGCTTTCGCTTGCGGGCCGTCGGGGCCTGGGCGTCGCGTCGGCCGCGGGCGTGGGTGTCGGCTCCACACTCTGGGCGGCGCTCGCCATGCTCGGCTTCGCGGCCGTGCTGCAGCACATTGGCTGGCTCTACAACGGCGTGCGCGTGGCGGGCGCGCTTTATCTCGTCTGGTTCGGCCTCAAGCTGCTGCGCTCGGGCGTGCGGCGCGAACTGGCCGCCGCGGCACAAGCCGTCGTCGCACCGCCGCCTCCCGCCGACCGGCGCGCGTGGCTGCGCACCTGGCGCGCGGGACTCATCACCTGCCTCACGAACCCCAAGTCGTGCGTGTTCTGGACCAGCGTGTTCGCGGCCGTGTTTCCGGCGCACCCGCCGCTGTGGTTCTATGGCGTTGCGCTCGCCACGGTCGCCACGATGTCGTTCGGCTGGCACTGCAGCCTCGCCTTCCTGTTCGCCGACGACCGCACCCAGCGCGGCTACCGCCGTCTGCGCCGCCCGATCGACGCTTTTTGCGGCGCCGCGCTGATCGGGCTCGGCGTGAAGCTCGCGGCCGACCGTTAGGGCGCTGTCACGCGCTTCACGCATCTCACGCGCCGCGGCGCACTGCCGCAGCCCTGCTGCAGCGTCGAAAATGGCGCCATTACGCTCGCATCGGCGCCTAAAAGCCGCGCCGAAACTGCCCCACCAGCAGGGTCAATGCTGCGGGCTGTCAGAGCTTCCGGTATCATCTAGCCGAAAATTCGCACGCGCCGCGTGCCTGATCGGGTTCTGGCGCGCGTTGCCAGCGGCACGAGAACCCGCTCTCGCGGGTTTTGGCAAGATGCTGGCCAAGTCCGGCACGGCCCGCGAGGCCGCGCGAGGCTGACACCCGCCGCCACCTTTTGCCGTCGCCAGCAGACCCCGCCGATACGCGCCGATACCGTGTTGCGCCCGCGTGCGGGAGCCAGCAGATCGCCGCAGCGAGCCAACCTTGCTTGCAGCGCCTGGGAAACCCAACCCGGTTCAGGCGAATCGACAAGCGGGATCAAACAGGATCAAGCAGGTCCTCGCGGCTCGAGCGCGGTAAAATAGCGGATTGCGCTTCGTTCGCAGCGAAGCGAACTGGCAACACAACAGGGACTCGCCTGCCGGAGGCCGAAAGCCTCGCATCCGGGTCCCGGGCATATCGTCAAAGCTACGCTGTACTGGACAGCAGGCCGGCAGGATCGCCGCAGTCAGGCGGCGCTTGTTTCGCACTTCAGGAACCATGAGCAAATTCACCGAAGAAACCGTTCTGAGCGTCCATCACTGGACCGACACGCTTTTCAGCTTCACCTGCACGCGCGACCAGGCCCTGCGTTTCGACAACGGCCAGTTCACGATGGTCGGCCTCGAAGTGGACGGCAAGCCGCTGATGCGCGCGTACTCGCTCGCGAGCGCGAACTATGAAGAGCACCTGGAATTTCTGAGCATCAAGGTGCCGGACGGCCCGCTCACGTCGCGCCTGCAACACCTGAAGATCGGCGACAAGGTTCTGATCGGCAAGAAGCCCGTCGGCACGCTGGTGGCCGACAACCTGCTGCCCGGCAAGGTGCTGTGGCTGCTCTCGACCGGCACGGGCCTCGCGCCCTTCATGTCGATCATCAAGGACCCGGACATTTACGACCGCTTCGACAAGATCGTGCTCACGCACACCTGCCGTTTCGTCGACGAACTCGCGTACAAGGACTTCATCACCCAGGAACTGCGCGAGCATGAATACCTCGGCGAGATCGTGCGCGAGAAGCTCGTGTACTACCCGACCGTCACGCGCGAAGTGTTCGACAACCGCGGCCGTATCACCGAGCTGATCGACACGAAGAAGCTGTTCGAAGACCTTGACCTGCCGCCGTTCTCGCCGGAGCGCGACCGCATCATGCTCTGCGGCAGCACGCACATGCTGCGCGACACCGTCGAGTTGCTCGAGCAGGCCGGCCTCAAGGAAGGCAGCAACAACGAACCGGGTCACTACGTGGTGGAAAAGGCGTTCGTCGGCTAAGCGCGACGACCCGGTCGCTCACGACTCGAAGAACCGGAGCCTGAGTGCTCCGGTTTTTTTTCGCCCGGGCATTTCAATTTGGCCCCTTATTTTGTCGCGAATTTGCCGATTGCGCAGTTACAGTTGTCACACAAATGCGATACCTTTCCTGTCGGTATTTTTCCTACATGACAAAGACCTGCGACCTCATGCTACACCTGAGGTTTTGCCGCTAACCCTTGTCCAGCCTGAAGTTTTTTTATTTTTAAGATATTATCGCAGCGCAGCATTGGATACACTGCACGGTATCCAGGGGCAGAGCCAGGTTGTTACTGGTTGTAAATTTCGTTACGCTGCGCCGTGCTGTTCACCGTCACGCCGGGGAGCCAAAACCCGACGGATGTCTGACAGCCGGAACCGGTTCCTGAACGGGGGATAGATGGATACGTCGAGATTCGCCGCGCCGAACGCGCGCACGCCTGCCAGCGATGCGCCGCGCGCCGCTCATGGCATCGACGGTCTCGCCCTCCTCGCCTGGTCCGCTGTCGCCGACGAAGCCGCCACGGTGGCCGCGCTCGAAGACCTCGACCGGGCGCATCGGCAAATTGCCGCGCCCGCGCGCAGCGAGGGCCGGCGCGCGAGCCGGACGCGTTCCCACCACGGCAACGCCGCCCAATCCATTCACGCCGACGAAGCCGCGCGCCACCGGCTCGCCCGCGACCTGCACGACAGCGTGGGCGCGGAACTCGCCGCCACGCACTTCGCGCTCGCCAACGTCCACACCTGGCTGCCCGCCAACGCCCCGCCGCAATGCGCCGAGGCGCTCGCGCTCGTAGCCCGTTCGCTCGAAGCCGCGACCGGCGCGATGCGCCACGTGCTCGACGGCCTGCACGCGCCGCAACTCGAGGCGGGCCTCGCGCCCGCGCTCTCGGCGTGGGTGCGAGGCTTCGCGGCACGCACGGGCCTCGCCGCCCGCGTGGCCGGCGCCAGCGACGACGCGCGCCTCGCCCGCCTGCCCGCCGAGGCCGCGCTCGCCGTGTTCCGCGTCGCCCAGGAAGCGCTCGCCAACGTGGCGCGCCACGCGCAGGCCACCTGCGCCGAGGTGCGGCTCGAAAGCACCGCGCGCCACCTCACGCTCACGATCGCCGACGACGGCATCGGCCTCGCGCGCCCCGCCGGCCGCACGCGCCGCAGCCCGGTATGCGTCGCGGACGACAACGGCATCGAAAAACGCGACACCGGCTCGGGTCATTACGGCCTCGCCGGCATGCGCGAGCGCTGCGCCGCCTTCGGCGGCTCGCTGCGCGCCGCCAGGGGCGGCCTCGCGCGCGCGGCTCACGCCGACGCACAGCACGAAGCCCCCGAGCGCGGCACGACCGTGCGCGCGCGTTTTGCCTGGGACGCGCTGCTTGCCGTCTCCCCTTCCCCTCGCTCGTCCTCATGAAAGAAGGCGCCCGCCCATGACCCATCGCATCCTGCTCGTCGACGACCATGCCGTCGTGCGCCAGGGCGTTCGCCAGCTGCTGCTCGATCGCGGCATTGCCGCCGAGGTGATCGAGGCGCAAACGGGCGCCGAGGCGCTCGCCGCGATCGCGAAGCATGTGTGCGACGTGGTCCTGCTCGACATCTCGCTGCCGGACATGAACGGCGTGGAGGTGCTCAAGCGCGCCAAGAAAAAGGCGCCGCGCGTGCCGGTGCTGATGTTCTCGATGTATCGCGAGGATCAATACGCGGTGCGCGCGCTCAAGGCGGGCGCGGCGGGCTATCTCTCGAAAACGGTGGACGCCGCGCAGATGATCGCGGCCATCCAGCAGGTCGCCGCGGGCCGCAAGTACGTGAGCCCGGCCATGGCCGAAGCGCTCGCCGACTACGTGCTGGTGGACGGCGAGCAACTGCCCCACGAGAAGCTCTCCGACCGCGAATACCAGACGCTGTGCATGCTCGCCTCGGGCAAGCGTCTCACCGACATCGCGCACGCGCTTTCGCTTTCGGTGAAAACGGTGAGCGTGTACCGCACGCGCCTGCTCGAAAAGATGAAGCTCACCAACAACGCCGAGCTGACCTTTTACGTGATGAGCAACCGGCTCGTCGACCTCTCGCCTACCGTCAGCGCCTGATAGCGAAGCGACGCTGCCGCATCGAGGCGGCCTTCTCGCCACAACCCGTTGATCCGGAAATGAAATTCGCCGTTTTTGCGGGTCCCGGCAAGGATCGCGCTCGCGCGTTCGGGTTTGCAGCGGAATCGTCCGCGCAAAACGGGCGTTTCCGACCCTGCTCAACCGGTCTCTTGCACCACATCCGCTAAAATTTAGGGTTTCCCCCAGACATCCGGCACGCGAAGCCGGCGCAGGCGGGCGTGGGTCGATCCACCGCGCCGGTTCCTCGCCTTCGCGCGTTTTACGTGGAGTTCCCCGCCAAATGTCCCTTTTTCGCAAGAAGAACGTCGAGCACATGCTGCAGGCGAGCGCCAAGGGCGCCGGCCTGAAAAAAGCACTCGGCGCGCTCGACCTCACCTTTCTCGGCATCGGCGCGATCATCGGCACCGGCATTTTCGTGCTGACCGGCACGGGCGCCGTGCAGGCCGGCCCGGCGCTCATGCTGTCGTTCCTGATCGCGGCCGTGGCCTGCTGTTTCGCCGCGCTCGCCTACGCCGAATTCGCCTCGACCATTCCCGTCGCCGGCTCGATCTACACCTACTCGTACGCCACGCTCGGCGAGCTGGCCGCGTGGGTGATCGGCTGGGACCTGATGCTCGAGTACGGGCTCGCCACTTCCGCGGTCTCGGTGGGCTGGTCGGGCTACCTGCAGTCGCTGCTTTCCGGCTTCGGCCTCACGCTGCCCGCGGCGCTCTCGGCCGCGCCCGGCGCCGTGCCCGGCGTGCACACGCTCTTCAACCTGCCCGCCTTCCTCGTGATGATGGCGATCACGGCGCTCCTCTCAGTAGGCGTGCGCGAATCCACGCGCATCAACAACATCATGGTGGCGATCAAGGTGACCGTGGTGCTGCTCGTGATCGCCGTGGGCGTGTTTCACGTCACCCCCGCGAACTGGCATCCGTTCATGCCCAACGGCTGGCGCGGCGTGTTCGGCGCCGCAGCCGTGATGTTCTTCGCGTTCATTGGTTTCGACTCGGTGTCGTCCGCGGCGGAAGAAGTGAAGAACCCCAAGCGCGATCTGCCCATCGGCATCATCGCGTCGCTCGCGGTGTGCGCGGTGCTGTATGTTGCCGTAGCGGCGGTCGTGACCGGCATCGTGCCCTCGCCGCGCTTCGCGCATGTTGGCCACCCGGTCTCGTTCGCGCTTCAGGCGGTCGGCGAAAACTGGGTCGCGGGCTTCATCGATCTGGGCGCGGTGCTCGGCATGCTCACCGTGATCCTCGTGATGAGCTACGGCCAGACCCGCATCATCTACGCGATGTCGCGCGACGGCCTCTTGCCCGCCAAACTCTCGAAGGTGCACCCGCGCTTCGCCACGCCGTTCTTCACGACCTGGCTCGTGGGCATTTTCTTCGGTCTGATCGGTGCGCTCGTGCCGCTGAACGTGCTGGCCGAACTCATCAACATCGGCACGCTCGCGGCGTTCTCGATGGTGTCGATCGCCGTGCTCGTGCTGCGCAAGACCCACCCGCACCTGCCGCGCGCATTCCGCTGCCCGGGCGTGCCCGTGGTGCCGATTCTCGCGGTGGGCTCGTGCCTCTTTCTCATGATCAACCTCCAGCCGCTCACGTGGGTCGCGTTCCTCGTCTGGACCGCGTTCGGCCTGATCGTCTACTTCGGCTATTCGCGCCGGCATTCGCGCCTCGCGCATGCACCGCACGAGCACGCGCATCACGATTGACGAGCGTGTGATCTCGCGGCGCTTCGATCACGCTCGATCGCTGCACTGCAACGCAACGGCCCGCCCCGAGTCATCGAGGCGGGCCGTTTTTTTACGCGCGCCGCAAGCATTCCGGAGGGTAAAACCCCGCGCAGCGGAATTCAGCAAATTGTGCTTTACTGTCCGGGCGTCACCCCCAGGCTTCACTGAACAGAAAGGCACCAGCCGGACCCCGATTCCGCTCCACCCGCACTGGTTCAATTCGCCCGAACCGCCCCGCACTTCTTTCGCGCGGCGGTTTGCGTTGCGCGCGCAATGAGGCGCAATGCGTTAGACGGGCGAGTTTGTCTGCGGGCGGCTATGGCGGTCGATTCAGTGTAAAAAAGCGGGCCCAGGCAGGTCTCTATCCCATCACCTGGTATGGGACCGGAGTCACGCGCAGCACCGGCTCCGGTCGACATTGGAGACAATCAATGACGATCAGAATTAGCCTCACGGTCAACGGCGCGCCCGTGACCGCCGAGGTCGAACCCCACACGCTCCTCGTCCAGTTCCTGCGCGAACAGCAGCGTCTCACCGGCACGCACGTCGGCTGCGACACGGCGCAATGCGGGGCCTGCACCGTCCACCTGAACGGCCGCGCGATCAAGTCGTGCAACCAGCTCGTCGTGCAGTGCGACGGCATGGACGTGACGACGATCGAAGGCCTCTCGAAAAACGGCACGCTGCATCCGATGCAGGCCGCGTTCCGCGAATGCCACGGTCTGCAATGCGGCTTCTGCACGCCCGGCATGGTGATGTGCGCGACCGCCCTCGCCGCCGACAAGCCCGATTTGACCGAAGCGGACGTGCGCGAAGGGCTCGACGGCAACTTCTGCCGCTGTACGGGCTATCACAACATCGTGAAGGCCGTGGTCGCGGGCGCGCAGGAAATGCGCGCGGGCGCAACCGCTGCCGCCACGACGGCGTGACTCGGGAGGCCATCATGAACGCACCCGAACCCAATCGCATGATCGGCGCGCCCGTGAAGCGCAAGGAAGACTACCGCTTCCTCACCGGCGCCGGCCAGTACACCGACGACGTCGTGCTGCCCGCGCAAACGTACGCCGTGTTCGTGCGCTCGCCGCACGCGCATGCGCGCATCAAGAGCATCGACACCAACGCGGCGAAGGCTGCGCCTGGCGTCGTGGCCGTTTTCACCGGCGCCGACCTCGCGGCGGAAAACGTGGGCGGCCTGCCGTGCGGCTGGCTCATCCACAGCATCGACGGCTCGCCGATGCACGAGCCGCCGCACCCCGTGATCGCGCACGAGAAGGCGCTGCACGTGGGCGATCAGGTCGCACTCGTGATCGCCGATTCAGTCAAGGCCGCGAAGGATGCCGCCGAACTCATCGAAGTCGATTACGAAGAGCTGCCCGCTGCCGTCGATACGGCGCACGCGTCCGACGCGGGCCAGCCGCTCGTCCACGACAGCGTGCCGAACAACACCTGCTACACGTGGGGCCACGGCGACAAGGCCGCAACCGACGCCGCGTTCGCCCAGGCCGCACACGTGACGACGCTCGACATCGTCAACAACCGGCTCGTGCCGAACGCCATCGAGCCGCGCGCCGTGAACGCCAGCTACTCGCCGCACGACGACAGCTACACCGTGTACGTGGCCAACCAGAACCCGCACGTCGAGCGTCTGCTGATGGCCGCGTTCGTGCTCGGGCTGCCCGAAACGAAGCTGCGCATCGTCGCGCCCGACGTGGGCGGCGGCTTCGGCTCGAAGATCTTTCTGTACGCCGAAGATGTTGCGCTCACGTGGGCCGCGAAGAAAATCCGTCGACCGGTGAAGTGGACCGCCGAACGATCGGAGTCCTTCGTATCCGACGCACACGGCCGCGACCACGTCACGAAAGCCGAACTCGCGCTCAACAAGGATGGCAAGTTCCTCGCCATGCGCGTGCACACCACGGCGAACATGGGCGCGTATCTTTCGACGTTCGCCTCCAGCGTGCCGACCATCCTCTACGCCACGCTGCTCGCGGGCCAGTACACCACGCCCGCGATCTACGCCGAGGTGAAGGCCGTGTTCACGAACACCGTGCCGGTGGATGCGTATCGCGGCGCCGGCCGCCCGGAAGCGACCTACGTGGTCGAGCGTCTGGTGGAAACGGCGGCGCGCGAGATGAATATCGATCCCGCCGAGATCCGGCGCCGCAACTTCATCACGAGCTTCCCGTATGCCACGCCCGTTGGCCTCACCTACGACACCGGCGACTATGAAGCATGCCTCGGGCGCGCGCTCGAACTCGCCGACGTCAAGGGCTTCGCCGCGCGCCGCGACGCTTCGAAGGCGCGAGGCTTGCTGCGCGGTCTGGGCTACTCGTGCTACATCGAGGCGTGCGGGCTCGCGCCATCGAACATCGCGGGCGCGCTTGGCGCGCGCGCGGGTCTGTTCGAAGCGGGCGAGGTCCGCGTGAACCCGACCGGTTCCGTCACGGTGTTCACGGGCTCGCACAGTCACGGCCAGGGCCACGAGACCACCTTCGCGCAAGTCGTGTCCGATCGATTAGGCGTGCCGATCGAGCAGATCGAGATCGTGCACGGCGACACGGGCCGCATTCCGTTCGGCATGGGCACCTACGGCTCGCGCTCGATCTCGGTGGGCGGCTCGGCCATCATGAAGGCGCTCGACAAGATCGAGGCAAAAGCGAAGAAGATCGCCGCGCACATGCTCGAAGCGGGCGTGGAGGACATCGAGTTCGCCGACGGCGTGTTCCGCGTGGCGGGCACCGACCGCACGAAGACCTTCGCCGAAATCTCGCTCGCCGCCTACGTGCCGCACAACTATCCGCTGGAGACGCTCGAACCGGGCCTCGACGAAAGCGCGTTCTACGACCCGACCAACTTCACGTATCCGTCGGGCGCGTATCTGTGCGAAGTCGAAGTCGATCCCGAGACCGGCGAAACGCGCATCGAACGCTTCACCGCCGTGGACGACTTCGGCAACGTCATCAATCCGATGATCGTCGAAGGCCAGGTGCATGGGGGCCTGGGCCAGGGCATCGGCCAGGCGATGCTCGAACAATGCATATACGACAACGAGAGCGGCCAGTTGCTCTCGGGCTCGTACATGGACTACGCGATGCCGCACGCGTCGGATGTGCCTTCATACACGGTGGAAACCGCGAAAGGCACGCCGTGCACGCACAATCCGCTGGGCGTGAAGGGCTGTGGCGAGGCCGGTGCGATCGGCTCGCCACCTGCCGTCATCAACGCGATTCTGGATGCACTCGCGCCATTAGGCGTGAAGGACCTGCAGATGCCCGCCACGCCGCATCGTGTATGGCAAGCGATCCAGGCCGCGCAGGCCTCTTCACAACCTTGAACGGAGGCGCTCCATGTACGCATTCGACTATCAGCGCGCAAGCGACGCGCAAGGCGCCGTGAAAGCCATCGCTGCCGACGCCGACGCCAAATTCCTCGGCGGCGGCCAGAGCCTGCTCGCGGCGATGAAACTGCGCCTCGCACAGCCCACCACGCTCGTGGACGTGACGCGCATTCCCGAGCTCAAAGCCGTGCAGGTGGACGGCAACGTCGTGAAGGTGGGCGCGGCCGTGTGCCATGCCGATGTTGCCGAAAACGCGCAAATCCGCAACGCGCTGCCGGCGCTCGCGGACCTCGCGGGCATGATCGGCGACCGCCAGGTGCGCGCGCTCGGCACGCTGGGCGGCTCGCTCGCGAACGACGATCCCGCCGCCGACTATCCGGCTGCGGTGCTCGCATTGAACGCGACGGTGGTGACGGACCGGCGGCGCATCGCGGCCGACGACTTCTTCCGTGGCATGTACGAAACGGCGCTGGAGCCCGACGAACTGATCGTGTCCGTCGAATTCCAGGTGCCCGAACGCGCGGCCTACGAGAAGTTTCGCAATCCGGCCTCGCACTTCGCGCTCACGGGCGTGTTCGTCGCGAAGTACGCTGGCGAAGTGCGTGTTGCGGTGACGGGCGCCGGACCGTCGGTGTTCCGCGAGGGCGCGCTGGAAAGCGCATTGAAGACGAACTTCGCGCCTGAAGCCGCACGCGCGGTGAAAGTCCCCGCCGACGACCTCAACACCGACCTGCACGCGAGCGCGGCCTATCGCGCGCACCTCATACCGGTGCTCGCGGCGCGCGCGGTGGCGAAGGCCAACGGCTAGGCTTGGTCCCGAGGGCGGGCGCTTCCCTGTGGACAGAGAAGCGCTCGCCGCCTTTTGATCCGCGCCCGCAAGACAGACTCATGCAATCCGCCTCGATCGACGACACTCTCGCGCAACTCGAAGCGCGCGGCTATTTCGCGAGCCGCGAGCTCGCCACGGCGCTCTTTCTCGCGCTGCGCATGGAGCGGCCGCTGTTTCTCGAAGGCGAGCCGGGCGTGGGCAAGACCGAACTCGCGAAGGCCGCGGCAGCGATGCTCGGCACAACTGTCTTGCGCCTGCAATGCTACGAAGGACTCGACACGGCAAGCGCGCTCTACGAGTGGGACTACCCGCGCCAGATCATGGCGCTGCGTCTTGCCGAAGCGGCTGGCGAAAAGCCGCGCAACGACACGCTCTATCGAGACGAGTTTCTTTTGAAGCGCCCGCTGCTCCAGTCCCTGCAACCCGATCCGCACAACCCGTCCGCACGCCGCGTGCTGCTGATCGATGAAATCGACCGCGCCGACGAACCGTTCGAAGCCTTCCTGCTCGAACTCCTTTCGGACTTCCAGGTATCTATTCCCGAATACGGCACCGTGCGCGCGAGTACGCCGCCGCTCGTCGTCATCACCTCGAACCGCACGCGCGAAGTGCACGACGCGCTCAAGCGACGTTGTCTTTATCAATGGCTCGGCTACCCGGACCGCGCGCGCGAACTCGCGATCGTGGCCGCACGTGCGCCTGAAACGGCCCCGCAGTTGCAGCATCGCGCCGTGGCGTTCGTGCATCAATTGCGCACGATGGACCTTTTCAAGGCACCCGGCATCGCGGAAACGATCGACTGGTGCCGCGCGCTTTCCGCACTCGCCGTGACGGAACTCGATCCGCAATCGGTGCAGGACACGCTGGGCGTGCTGCTGAAGTACCAGGACGACCTCGCGCAGCTCGACGCGCAGCGCATCGCGCAAACGCTCGCGCTCGCGGAGTGAGCACGATGCCCGCTGCAGCGAACGAAGCCTGCTCGATCAGCACCATGCCCACGTTCGCGCGCAACGTCGTGCATTTCGTGCGCGTGCTGCGCGGCGCAGGCCTGCCGATGTCGCCTTCGCGCGCCGTCGACGCGATCGAAGCGCTGCGCCATCTCGACCTCGGCCGCCGCGACGACGTGCATGCGGCGCTCGCCGCGCTCCTCACGAGCGCGCCCGACGAGCGCGAGATCTTCGACGCCGCGTTCGCGCTCTTCTGGCGCGATCCCGATTTCGAAGGCAAGCTGCGCGCGCTCCTGCTGCCGAAGGTGCAAGGCGGCGTGCCGCCGCCACGCCGCAACAACCGCTTGGCCGACGCGCTCGCGGCGCGCCCCGCCACACGTCCCGGCGCGAAGCCGCCGCCCTCGCACGAAGAACACGAGTTGCGCGCGCACGCCACGTTCAGCGCCGAAGAACGCCTGCGCCAGCGCGATTTCGACACGCTTTCCGCCGACGAATGGCGCGCGCTGCGCCACCTGATCCGCGCGCGCCGCCTGCCGCTCGCGACCGAACGCACGCGGCGACTCAAGGCATCGTCGCACGGCACGCACGCCGATTTGCGCGCGAGCGCGCGCCACGCGGTGCGCGCGGGCGGCGACTGGACCGTGTGGAAATATCGCGCGCCCGTGGAGCGCAAGCTGCCGCTCGTGCTGCTGCTCGACATTTCGGGCTCCATGAGCAGCTATTCGCGCGCGGTGCTCTACTTCTGCCACGCGCTATTGCAATCGCGCGAGCGCCTGCAGGTGTTTCTGTTCGGCACGCGCCTGACTCACGCCACGCGCGCACTGCGCGAACGCGATCCCGACGTCGCGCTCGCGCAGCTCGCGACGCAGGTCGCGGACTGGTCGGGCGGCACGCGCATTGGCGCGACGCTCGGCGAATTCAACCGCCGCTGGGCGCGCCGCATGCTCGGCGGGCGCGCGACGGTGCTGATCGTCACCGACGGGCTCGATCACGACGATTGCGGCGTCCTGAGCGACGAGATGGCGCGCCTGCATCGCTTCGCGCATCGCGTGATGTGGCTCAATCCGCTTTTGCGTTACCGCGACTTCACGCCCAAGGCGCGCGGCGTGCAGGCGATGCTGCCCCACGTCGACGCGCATTACCCCGTCCACAATCTCGACAGCCTCGAAGCATTCGCGCGCAGCCTGTGCGAAGCCGCGCCGGTTGCCCATGTACAAGGAGAAACACGATGGAGCTGACCGAAAGCCACACGCTGCCGGTGCCGCAACAGCGCGCCTGGGAAGCGCTCAACGACACGGCGATTCTCAAGGCGTGCATACCGGGCTGCGAAAGCATCGAAGCCGATGGCGAGAACGCCTACGCGGTCGCGCTGACCGCCGCCGTGGGTCCGGTGAAGGCGCGCTTCAAGGGCCGCATGCAGCTCGCCGATATCGACGCGCCGAACAGCTATACGATTGTGTTCGAGGGCCAGGGCGGCGCGGCGGGCTTCGGCAAGGGCGACGCGCACGTGAAGCTCGAATCGGCCGGCGACGAGTCGACCACGCTCACCTACACCGCGAACGCCCAGGTGGGCGGCAAGCTTGCGCAGATCGGCTCGCGCCTCGTGGACGGCGCCGCGCGCAAGATCGCCGGCGAATTTTTCAAGCGTTTCGGAGAACAGCTAGGCGGCGATGCGCAGCAAAATAGCGGCGAAGAAGCGACTGCTGCCGAGAGCGATGCAGAAGCCGGGCCGCAAGGCGAAGGCACAGAGGAAACACCGAAAAGGAAACGATCATGGACAGCGTGGATCTCGAAGTCCTGAAATCCAGCGTGCACTGGCTCGACGCAGGGCACCGCGCGCTGCTGGTGACGGTAGTGAAAACGTGGGGCTCGTCGCCGCGTCCCGAAGGGGCGATGCTCGTGGTGCGGGACGACGGCCACGTGGTGGGCTCCGTTTCGGGCGGCTGCATCGAGGACGATCTGATCGACCGCGTGCGCCGCGAAGGCGTCACGATCACCAGACCCGAGGCCGTGAAGTACGGCATCACGGCGGAAGAGGCGCATCGTTTCGGACTGCCTTGCGGCGGCACGATCCAGCTCGTGCTCGAACCGCTCTCCGAAGCCTCGGGCATTCGCGACCTGCTCGAGACCGTCGAGCGCGGCGACCTGGTTGCGCGCACACTCGACATGGCGACCGGCCGCGCCACGCTCGGTCCCGCAAAAGCGACCGATGGCGTGGACTTCGACGACGCGCGCCTGCTCACGATTCACGGCCCGCGCTATCGCATGCTGGTGATCGGCGCGGGGCAGCTCTCGCGCTATCTCTGCCAGATCGCCGTGGGGCTCGACTACCAGGTGACCGTGTGTGACCCGCGCGAGGAATACACCGACATCTGGGACGTGCCCGGCACGGCGCTCGTGCGCACCATGCCCGACGACACCGTGCTCGACATGAAGCTCGACGAACGCTGCGCCGTGATCGCGCTCACGCACGACCCCAAGCTCGACGATCTCGCGCTAATGGAAGCGCTCAAGACGCCCGCGTTCTACGTGGGCGCGCTGGGCTCGCGGCGCAACAACGCGGCGCGCCGTGAGCGGCTCAAGGAGTTCGACCTGAGCGAAGCGGAACTCGCGCGGCTGCATGGCCCGGTGGGCATTTACATCGGCAGCCGCACGCCGCCGGAGATCGCGGTGTCGATCCTCGCGGAGGTTACTGCGGCGAAAAACGGCGTGTCGCTGCCGACCATTCTCCAGGTGGAAGGCGCCAAGGCCGCGCGCGAACAAGCGGCGGGAGCGGGATCGACGTGCGACGTGTGAAGCGGATCTGCGGCTGACTTCACGCGTGAGGCGAGCGCCCGTCGCGGTCGGCCTCGCGCTTGCGCTCGCGTTCCTGCCTGCGCTCCCGTCTTAGCATCGACGCGCGCAGCGATCTGAGCATGCGCGTCCATCCCGAAGGACGCGGGTCCGCCAGCATGCTCAGCGCGCGCGCATAGTCGAGCGTGAGTCCCGGCGTCCACGCCATCGTCTGGCCGCGTTTGCGCACCTGCGCCGCCACCCATAACTCGGGTGTCGTGAGCATGCGCGCGAATGCGAGCCACCCGTGGCCCCACACGCGCGGTATCGCGCCTTCGAGCGCCGCCTCCAGCGCGTGCGAAACCGTGCTCGAGCAATTGCGGTGCGTGAGGTTATAGGTGGTGTCCTCGCGATACCGCTGCCAGAAGCTTTCCAGCCGAAGCGGATCGTAGTTGCGAATGCGCACCTGACGCGTGGACGGACACCACGCCTGCGACTCCGTCACGTAGTCGGGCTGGAAGAGCCCCGGCACGTCGTTCTCGCGCGTCGCGCGCAGCGTGCGTGTGAATTCATCGGGAGAACGATCGATTTCCACGGCCGGATAGAGGCTGATGTACACGCGCTCGGGCGATTCGAGCGCCGCGTGCCCCGTGGAAATCACGCCATCGCGATCGACGGCGGCAATATAACGGTCGATGAGCGGCTGGCGTCGCGCCTCGGCTCTCGAAGTGCCCACCGGCGTCCACACGTGCACCGTGAGCGCGCGCTCGTGCGGTTCGGGCGGCCCGTCGAACACGGTTTGCGCGAGCCTCGGCACCCGGCCTTTGGCCGAATTCGCCGCGCCCACCGCGCTCGCCACGAGCGCCGCCGCGCCGCCTTGCGCCGCCGCCGGATTCACGGCGAGCCGGCGCGCGCGCAGGGCGAGCAGCAGCAGGTTCCAGCCCGCGAACATCAGAATGAGCCCGAGGCAGTACGGCACGGTGCCTTTGTAGTGCGTCGGATAAGGCTGATAGAGAAAAATGGCGATGGCGATCTGCAGCGCGCCGCCCGCCAGCGCGAGACGCCACGTGCGATAGCGCACGACCCAGGCCGAGGCGATCTGCAGCAGGCCATCGGCGAGAAAGAGCGTGGCGAACACCATCGAAATGATGAACGACGCGTACCGGTAGCCCGAGAGTACGAGCACCGCCGTCAAGCAAAAGCCGAAGCCCTTCACATAGCGGAGCGTGCGCTGGCCGCCCATTCCGGTCCATGCCACCGCGAGCGTGGCGAGACCTTCGACCAGCAGCAGCCAGGCGAACGGCGCGATATGAAAATGCAGCACGCCGTCGAGCGCGTCGATGAAAAGCGCCGCGCCCACGAGCGCGCTCATCACGCCCACGGCCAGCACGCCGCGCCAGCGCTCGCGCAGATACTCCACGCCCAGCAGGATCATCATGATCCGCACCATCGCCCGTCTCCTTCGGCCACCGCGTGACGAAAACCCATCGTACTGCGGCGCGGCGAGCGTTTGTCCCGAACCTGCGCGCTGTCAAACGCGCCACCAAAAAGGCTGCGGGCCGCGACTCACGTCGGCGGCCCGCAGCTCGGGTGTTTCGCGGACGGCTCGCGCCGCCTCGCTCACTTCAACGTCAGGGCATCAGCCGAACAGCTTCATCGCCTGCGTGAGCGTGTTGGTCACGCCCCACACGAGCGGCACCAGCACGTAGAGCCAGAAGACCGCCATCAGCGCCTTGTTCGACGATTTCGGGGCAGCTTGAGTAGACATAGCGCGTTCCTCCTTATTTACCGGCGGCGAGTTGCGTCTCGCTCATGTGGTGCTTCGCGTCCACGCGGCGCACGAGCAGATTGCAGATGAAGCCGATCACGAGCAGCGAGGCCATGATGTGCACGGTCATCGTGTACGCGTCGGCCTTCGCCACGCCATTCGCGACCTGATAGGCGCGCACGTAGTTCACGAGCACCGGGCCCGCCACGCCTGCCGCCGCCCAGGCAGTCAGCAGACGGCCGTGAATGCCGCCGACGAACGCCGTGCCGAACATGTCCGCGAGATACGCGGGCACGGTCGCGAAGCCGCCGCCGTACATCGAGAGAATCAGGCAGTACGCCAGCACGAACAGCACGATGTTGCCGCTCTGCGCGAACTGCGGCACCGCGTAATAGAGCACCGCACCGAACACGAAGAAGATGAAGTAGGTGTTCTTGCGGCCCACCCAGTCGGAAGCCGAAGCCCACACGAAGCGCCCGCCCATGTTGAAGAGCGATAGCAGGCCGACGAAGCCCGCCGCCGCGCCGGCGGTCACGGTGTCCTTGAAGCTTTCCTGGATCATGACCGAGGCCTGGCCCAGAATGCCGATACCCGCCGTGACGTTCAGGAACAGCACGAGCCAGATCAGGTAAAACTGCGGCGTCTTGAGCGCCTGGTCGATATGCACGTGCTGGTTCGACACGAGCTTCTTCGCGACGACCGGCGGCGTCCAGCCCGCCGGCTTCCAGTCGGGCGCGGGCACGCGGATGGCGAGGGCGCCGATCGACATCGAGATGAAATACGCCACGCCGAGCACGACGAAGGTCTGGGCGACGCCCGCGCTCGTGTCGCTCGCGAAGTGCTTCATCAGCATGACGGAGAGCGGTGCGGCGATCATCGCGCCGCCGCCGAAGCCCATGATCGCGAGGCCCGTTGCCATGCCGCGGCGATCGGGGAACCAGCGGATCAGCGTCGACACCGGCGAGACGTAGCCGAGCCCGAGGCCAATGCCGCCAATCACGCCATAGCCGAGATAGAGCAGCGCGATCTGATGCAGATACACGCCGAGCGCGGAAACGAGGAAACCGCCGCCAAAGCAGCATGCCGCGGTAAACATCGTGCGGCGCGGGCCCACACGTTCGAGCCACTTGCCGCCAAAGGCGGCGGAAAGCCCGAGAAACACGATAGCCAGCGAGAAAATCCAGCCCAGCGTGGTGAGCGACCAGTCATCGGGCGCGGACTGCGTAATGCCGATCACCTTCGTGAGCGGCGCGTTGAACACGGAAAACGCGTAGGCCTGGCCGATGCACAGATGCACGGCCAGCGCCGCGGGCGGCACCATCCAGCGCGAAAAGCCCGGCGGGGCGACGGTCGCCTCTTTGGAAAAGAAAGGTGCGCTTTGCGCACCGCGCGTCGAATCTGCAACGCTGCTCATGGGATCTCCCGATTCGACCAGAGGGGGAGCGAGGGGTGGCGCTCTCTCTGGTCCCATCCAAAATGGCTGTTGGTAAGCGTGGTCTTTCGTGCTCTTTTTATGCGCTAACGCACAGAACACTTATTTGCCGCTTGACGGCTGCACGAACCATAGACCCCAGGCGCTGCCTTGGCAATATGAGGTAAACATACATATGGCCTTCAACGGCCTGCGCGCGCTCACGCTCGATCGATTGTTGCGTGCGCAGCAAACTGCCGGCCGCGCCGCCGGACGCAAGGGAAAACGACGCAAGCGCGCGTTTCATGATGCGGCCCAGCATTTAGACTCAATGCTCGATACAGGGCTCACTGCGGGCTGTGTGCGGGTCATCCGCTTGACAAGCGGATTACATGACTTTTAAGTGACGGAAGTAGCGCTCATCCGCGACCCGACATCTGCCGAGCCCCCCATGCGCCTCGCTCTCGCTCTTTGCCTAGCCGTGCTCGGCCCCGCCACGGGAACCTACGCCGCCGACTTGCGCCTGGGCGTGGCGCAACTCACCCCCGTGCCCCTCGAAACGGGCACGCTGAATCCGGCAGGCAGCGCCGCGCAGGCGCCCTACACCAATGAATCGGAAACGCAGACCTTCACCGTCAATGCGGACGGCTCATACACCAAGCTCGACTCGCTCACGCTGCGCGTGAACACCGAGGCTGGCATTGCGCGCGCCGGCCAGTATTACGTGTGGTTCAACCGCGAGATGGCTCACGTGGAGGTGCTCGAAGCGTGGACCGAGGACGCACAGGGCGGCCGTCATGACGTGCGCCCCGAGCAGATCCGCGACGTGCAGGAAGTGCGCTCATTCGACGCCCCGATGTTTCAGGACGTACAGGACAAGGTGATCGTGTTCCCGGCCGTCGAGCCTGGCGCGCGCGTGCATCTGACGTGGCGCAAGATCCAGCGCGTGCCGCTCGTGCCCGGCTGGTTCAGCGACTTCACGCCGCCCGACCTCGCGCCCACGCACAACTTCCGCGTGATCTACGACCTGCCCGCGAAAGTGCCGCTCTACGCCGACGCGCGCGGCTTTACCGTCTTGCCGCCGGCCACGCTGAACGGCCGCACGCGCTATGAGTATCGCTACGACAAGTCGAATTTCCAGCGCCTCGAATATGGTTCGGTGGCCTACGTGAGCTACGGCGACCGGCTGATGGTGTCCACCTTCCCCGATTACGCGGCCTTCGCGAAGGTCTATCGCGAGGCGGCCGCCGATCCCACCGTGCGCGACCCGGCCATCGCGCATCTCGCGCAAACACTGACGGCGCACGACGACACGCCGCGCGCGAAGGCGCAAACGCTCTACGACTGGGTGCGCCGCAACATCCGCTACGTGGCGATGAATATCGGGCGCGGCGAGATCGTGCCGCACCGCGCGACTGACGTGCTCGCGAACCGCTACGGCGATTGCAAGGACCACGTCGCGCTCTACGGCGCGCTGCTCGACGCCGTGGGCATCCGCAGCATGCCGGCGCTCGTGAACAGCGGCACGGTCTACACCCTGCCGAGCGTGCCCGGCTTCGGCGTGATCAATCACGTCATCACCTGGCTGCCCGACCTGCAGATGTTCGCGGACTCCACCGCGAGCAACATCGAGTTCGGCTACCTGCCGTCGACGGATATGGACCGCGAGGCCGTGCTCGCCGGCGACGGCACGCTGGTACGCACGCCCGCCACGGCGACGACCACGCGCGAGAGCGATCTCGACATCACGGTCGCGCCCGATGGCTCGGCGCGCTTCATCTACCGCTTGCAGGCGGAGGGCTGGTCCGCCGAGCAGACGCGCAGCGTGCTGCGCCTGCAAACGCCCGCGCAGCGCGAGGAGTCGCTGCAATGGGAACTGCGCAACGCCAACCTGCGCGGCAACGCCACGCTCGCCTCCAGCCCGCTCGACGCCACGGCGGGCCCGCTCGTCCTCACGCTCACGGGGACCTTCGACGGTTTCGTCGACCCTGGGATGACCACGCCCGTGCCCACGCTCACGAGCTTCGTGGGCGGACTCGACGCGAATCTGCGCTACTGGCTGGGTGAGCCGCGGCGCACGCAGCCCTTCATGTGCCGCAACGTGGTGATGACCGAGCGCGCGCGCATCGTGCTGCCGCCGGGCATGCGCGTGCTCGACGTGCCCATGCCGCAGCACGCCGATAACCGCTTCATCGATTTCAGTTCGCAGTACGCGCTAGACGCACAGGCCAACGTGCTGCGCGTCACGCGCACGGGCCAGACGCATTTCGCGAGCGACGTATGCAGCGCCGACGATTTCGCACAGATGCGCCCCGCGTTCGAGACGATGGCGCGCGACCTGCGCGCGCAGTTGATCGTCAAGCCGTCTGCGCAGGGTGCCTCACCCGGCAGTCCGGCGAGCGCGCAGTGAGCCTGCGCACCGCGTTCAGCATTCACACGGGCCAGAGCGGCCCTTCCTGCATCGCGCCGATCTGCTCGCGCAGTTCGAGAATGCGCTCTTCCCAGTAACGCTGCGTGTTGAACCACGGGAAGGCGGCCGGAAACGCGGGATCGTGCCAGCGGCGCGCGAGCCACGCCGAGTAGTGGATGAGGCGCAGCGTGCGCAGCGCTTCGACGAGATGCAGCTCGCGCGGCTCGAATTCGCAGAAGTCCTCATAACCGGCGAGCAGATCGGCCATTGCACGCGAGGCGCCCGCGCGATCGCCGGGCAGCAGCAGCCACAAATCCTGGATAGCGGGACCCATGCGGCTGTCGTCGAAATCGACGAAATGCGGGCCGGCGTCGGTCCAGAGCACGTTGCTCGGATGGCAGTCGCCGTGCAGGCGCAACGAACGCACGTCGCCCGCCCGTTCGAATGCCGCCTCCACGCCTTCGAGCGCGAGATTGACCGCGGCCTGCCACGCTTCGCGCACATCGGAAGGCACGAAGCCATGTTCGAGCAGATACGTGCGCGGCTCGTAGCCGTACGTCTGGATGTCGAGCGTGGGCCGTGCCTCGTAAGCTTGGGTCGCGCCCACGGCGTGAATGCGGCCGATGAAACGGCCCAGCCATTCGAGCGTGTCGCTGCGGTCGAGATCGGGCGCGCGGCCGCCACGGCGCTCGAAAAGCGAGAAGCGGAAGCCGTCGAACTCGTGCAGCGTACGCCCTTCGAAGGCGAGCGCCGGCACAGCCGGAATCTCGCGCGCGGCGAGTTCGGCGACGAAGGCGTGCTCTTCGAGGATCGCCTCGTCGCTCCAGCGCTCGGGGCGATAGAACTTGGCGATGAGCGGCGGTTCGTCTTCCACGCCCACCTGGTACACGCGATTTTCGTAGCTGTTGAGCGCGAGCATGCGGCCATCCGTGCGGCGGTTGGCCGGCATCAGCACGCCGTCGACGGCGTCGAGCACGCATTCGGGCGTGAGGCGCGCGTAGGGCGCGGCTGGCTGGTCGCTGGAATCGCCGGAAGCGGAAGGCTCGGCCGGGTCAGGAGAAGGATCGTAATTCATACCCGCAATTGTGCCTCTTGCGGGCGGTGGCTGCGAGCGCGCGGTGCGCCCGGCAGACGCGATGAACACAAACGCGGCGCGCAACCCTGTGACGAGACGCGCCGCGCCTCGTCAACGTGTCTCAGGGCCTAAACCCAAGCCCAGGCTCAGTGGATCTGCGCGCCGGCGGGCATGACGTGCTCGCCCGTCTCGATCAGATCTTCGAGAAAAAAGGGCTCGGTGTTGAGCTGCGCCGACGAGCCAGGCTCCCCGGCATACCAGGTCACCATCGCCATGTCGCCGAGAATGCGCATCACGATGCCGCGCGCGCCCTGTGGCACGGCGATATGAACGGTACGGACAATAGAACCGATTTGCATGATGTTTCCCCGTTACCTCGCTACCTTCGCCGGCTCCCTCGAAGGAAGACCGGTCGGCATGCTGACAAAAAAACCGATGCGCACCAACGGTTGCGCGCGCATCCAAACGTGCCTCGGGCGACCCGCTATTTCCGCGCGCCTAAGCACGGCCGGACCCTTGGCATCCCCATTGTTGCCTGTTTGAGCGCGAGCGCAAAGCGAAAAAATAGGGGGGTGTATCAACGGCGGCATACCGATGCCGCCTTGCGCCGTCACAACCTCGCCCCGCTTCGCTCCCGCAACTTACGAAAACCTGACTGTAACAGATGGTAAACCCCATTCTCTGCGGCCTTGCTAGGGCAGTCCCTGAAAAAGTACGCTGATGCCTGGTGACTGGCGCTATAGTCCTGTCCCAACCGTGCACCATCAAGGCCCGGCGCAGCACAGGCAAAGACCTCATGCGCGCCATTTAGCCGGCCACGATACCGATAACCTAAACGCTCGCCATCGCGGCCAGACCAGCCGCGCGAGCCACACTCCGCCACCAGCGAAGGAACCCGTCGTTCCATGTGGATCGTTCGACTCGCGCTCAAGCGCCCGTACACGTTCGTCGTGCTCGCGTTGCTGCTTTTGATCGTCGGGCCGCTGACGATCCTGCGCACGCCCACGGACATCTTCCCGAACATCGACATCCCGGTGCTCTCGGTGATCTGGACCTACACGGGCCTGCCCGCCGACGAGATGGAAAAGCGCATCGTGCTCAACTACGAGCGCGGCCTTTCCGTGGCGGTCAACGATATCGAGCACACCGAATCGACGTCGCTCAACGGCATTGCGGTCGTGAAGATCTTCTTCCAGCCGCACGCCAATATCCAGGAAGCGCTCGCCGAAGTCACGGCGCTTTCGCAGGCGCAACTGCGTTCGCTGCCGCCTGGCATCCAGCCGCCGTTCATTCTGCGCTACAACGCCTCGACTGTGCCGATCCTGCGGCTGTCGCTTTCCTCACCGCAGCTTACCGAGCAGGAGTTGTTCGACTACGGCAACAACTTCCTCAAGACGCAGCTCGCAACCGTGCCGGGCGCCTCCGCGCCGCTGCCCTATGGCGGCAAGCAGCGGCAGATCATGGTCGACATCAACCAGCGTGCCTTGCAGCAGCACAATCTCTCGCCCATGGACGTGGTGAACGCGATCAGCGCGCAGAACCTCATCCTGCCCTCTGGCACGGCGAAAATTGGCGCGACCGAATATTCGGTCACGATGAACGCAAGTCCCGATAGCTTAGCGGGCTTGAACGACATTCCCGTGAAAACCACGGACAGCGGCACGATCTACATCCGCGACGTGGCGCACGTGCGCGACGGCTACGTGCCCCAAACCAACATCGTGCGCGTGGACGGCCAGCGCGCCTCGCTCCTCACCATCAACAAGAGCGGCAATACGTCCACGCTCGAAATCGTCGATCGCATCAAGGAGATGATGCCGACGCTGCGCAATCTCGTGCCGTCGTCGCTCAATATCGATCCGGTCGCGGACCAGTCCCTTTTCGTGCGCGCCTCCGTGCAGGGCGTGCTGCGCGAAGCGCTCATCGCCGCGGCGCTCACGGCGCTCATGATTTTGCTGTTCCTCGGCAACTGGCGCGCCACGCTCATCATCGCGGTCTCGATTCCGCTTTCGATGATCACCTCGGTCATCGTGCTCGCGGCGCTCGGCGAGACCATCAACATCATGACGCTCGGGGGCCTTGCGCTCGCGGTGGGTATTCTCGTTGACGACGCAACGGTCGCCATCGAGAACATCAGCCAGCAACTGGAGCAAGGCAAGACGCTGGAGCAGGCGATTCTCGACGGCGCGCACCAGATCGCGATTCCCACGCTCGTCTCCACGCTCTCCATCTGCATTGTGTTCGTGCCGATGTTCCTGCTCACGGGCGTGGCGCATTACCTCTTCATCCCGCTCGCAGAAGCCGTGGTGTTCGCGATGCTGGCCTCGTACTTCTTCTCGCGTACGCTCGTGCCCACGCTCGCGAAGTACCTGATGCGCCATCATCACAAGCCCGCCGACCTGCATCACCCGCATGGCGCGACGCGCAATCCGTTCATGCGCGCGCACCTTGCGTTCGAGCGCGGCTTCGAGGGGCTGCGCGAGCGCTATCGCACGTTTCTCGCGGCGCGCGTGAAGCATCCCGTGTGGTTCGTCGTGGCGTTTCTCGCCTGCTGTGGCGCGTCGCTCTTGCTCATGCCGTTCCTCGGGCGCGACTTCTTTCCGCAAGTCGATGCAGGCACGATCGCGCTGCACGTGCGCGCGAAAACCGGCATGCGTGTGGAGGAAACCGCCGTGCTCGTCGATCGTATCGACAAGCGCGTGCGCACACTGATTCCGCCGGACGAGTTGCATTCGATCATTGACAACATCGGCCTGCCCGTCTCGGGTATCAACCTTTCGTACAGCAACACAGGCACCATCGGCACCTCCGACGCCGATGTGCTGATCTCACTGAACGAGGACCATCACGCCACAGCGGATTACGTGCGCCTGTTGCGCCGCACGCTCAACGACGAGTTCCCGGGCGTGCAGTTCGCCTTCCTGCCCGCCGATATCGTGAGTCAGACGCTGAACTTCGGCATGCCATCGCCGATCGACGTGCAGATCGTGGGCCGCGACGTGGCGGGAAACCGCGCGTTCGCGGCGACGCTGCTCGCACGGCTGCGCGGCGTGCCCGGCTTCGTCGACGCGCGCATCCAGCAGCCCGCGGACCTGCCGCGCATTTTCATCGACGTGGACCGCACGCGCGCGCAGCAGGCGGGCTTCACGCAGAAAGACGTGGCAAGCGACCTGCTCATCACGCTTTCGGGCAGCCAGCAAACCACGCCCACGTTCTGGCTCAACCCGATCAACGGCGTGAGCTACAACGTCGTGACCGAAGCGCCGCAATACACGATCGATTCGCTGCAGTCGCTCGCCAACATCCCGCTCACCGCGAACGGCCGCAGCAATATTCTCGGCTCGCTCGCAAGCATGCAGCGCGTGGCGGGCGACGCGGTCGTCACGCACTACAACGCGCAGACCACCATCGACATTTACGGCACCGCCGACGGGCGCGACCTCGGCGCCGTTTCCGACGACATCGCGAAGATCATCGACCAGACGCGCGACGAGTTGCCGAAAACCTCCGCCGTCAAGCTGCGCGGCCAGGTGCAGACGATGAACGATTCGTTCTCCGGATTGTTCGGCGGTCTCATCTTCGCGATCGTGCTCGTGTATTTGCTGATCGTCGTGAACTTCCAGTCGTGGCTCGATCCGTTCATCATCATCACGGCGCTGCCGGGCGCGCTCGCGGGCATTGTCTGGATGCTGTTCCTCACGCACACCACGCTCTCCATTCCCGCGCTCACGGGCGCGATCATGTGTATCGGCATTGCCACGGCGAACTCCATTCTCGTCATCAGCTTCGCGCGCGAGCAGTTGCGCCTGCACGGCGACGCGGCGCGCGCCGCGATCGAAGCGGGCTACACGCGTTTTCGCCCGGTGCTCATGACGGCGCTCGCGATGGTGATCGGCATGGTGCCGATGGCCATTGGCCTCGGCGAAGGCGGCGAGCAGAACGCGCCGCTCGGGCGCGCCGTGATCGGCGGCCTCGCGGTGGGCACGCTCGCCACGCTGATCTTCGTACCCGTGGTGTTCTCGCTCATCTACCGCAAGCTCGGCGAGCGCCGCCAGCGCGCCAGTGAAAACGTGGTGCCCAAATCATGAATACCCTGTCATGACGAATCCTTCGCAAACGCCCCCGCCGCAGGAACCGCATAGTCCACACAAACCGCGGCGCTGGCCCATCGTGCTTGCCGCGCTCGTCGTGATCGGGCTCGCTGCGCAGGGCATCTGGTCGCGCCATAGCGCGCACGCGGCGCTCGAACGCGACGCGAAAACCGCGAGCACGCTTTCCGTGCAAGTGGTCACGCCGCAGCGCTCGGCGCGCGCGCTCGACCTCGTGTTGCCAGGCAACGTGCAGGCGTTTCTCGACACGCCGATCTACGCGCGCACGAACGGTTACCTGCGCAAGTGGTACTTCGACATTGGCGCGCATGTGAAGGCGGGGCAATTGCTCGCCGAAATCGACGCACCCGAAGTGGACGACCAGCTGCGTGCCGCGCGCGCCGATCTCGCCAACGCCGAAGCCAACTACGCGCTCGCGAAAACCACGGCCGACCGCTGGACGCAGATGCTGCAAACGCGCTCGGTGGCGAAGCAGGACACCGACGAAAAGGTCGGCGACATGCTCGCGAAAAAAGCCACGCTCGACTCCGCCCGCTTCAACGTCTCGCGGCTCACGCAACTGCAGTCGTACGAACGCGTGACGGCGCCTTTCGACGGCATCGTCACCGCGCGCAACGTGGACGTGGGCGCGCTCATCGACGCGGGCAACGGCGGCAGCTCGCAGAAGGAACTGTTCCATCTCGCGCAGGCCGACCGGCTGCGCGTATACGCGAACGTGCCGCAGGCGTACGCGCAGCAGATCCGTGTGCAGCAGCATGCCTACCTCACGCTCAACGAGGAGCAGGGCAAGCACTTTCCGGGCATCGTCGCGCGCACGGCGGGCGCAGTCGACGCGCAGCAGCGCACGATGCTCGTGGAAGTCGATGTGGACAACCGCAGCGGCGAACTGCTGCCCGGTGCCTATGCACAGGTCCACTTCGCGCTCGACGGCTCGGCCACGCCGATGACGCTGCCCGGCAACGCCTTCCTGTTCCGCCCGGACGGCGTGAAGGTGGCGACCGTCGATGCGCAAGACCGCGTGAAGCTGGTGAAGGTCACGCTCGGCACCGACTTCGGCACGCGCGTCGCGGTAGCGGCGGGGCTCACGGGCGACGAGCGCGTGATCGTCAATCCGCAGGACGCGATCGTCGACGGTACGCCGGTGCGCATCGTGCAGCCGCAGCACGCGGCAGGTGCGGCGCATGGCGCGAGCGGTGCGGGCACCAACGCGCAAACGCAGGGCGAATGATGAAACACGCACGCGTTCGACTTCTCGCGCTGGCCATGCTCGGGGCACTCGGCGCCTGCACGGTTGGCCCCGACTACGTGCGCCCGGCCACGCCCGTCGCCGCGACGTTCAAGGAGCTCGAAGGCACGGGCTGGACGATTGCGCAGCCCGCGGACAACGCGTCGCGCGGCGCGTGGTGGACGATCTACGAGGACCCCAAGCTCGACGCACTCGAAGCCGAGGTCGAGCGCGCGAACCAGAACGTGCAGGCCGCCCAGGCGCACTTTCGCGCGGCGCGCGCGAACGTCGCGCAGCAGCGTTCGAGCTATTTTCCGCTCGTGACGGCGAGCGGTGACTTTTCTCGCTATCGCACTTCGCAGAATGTGCTGTACACGTCGAAGGCCGGTCAAACGATCAACGACTACGCCGTCGGCGTCGACGCCACCTGGGAACCCGACATCTGGGGCCGCGTCGCGCGCAACGTCGAGGCCGCCAAGGCGAATGCACAGGCAAGCGCCGCCGACATGCAGGCCGTGCTGCTCTCGATGCAGGCCGAACTCGCGACCGATTACTTCGAACTGCGTGGCATCGACCGCGAACGGCAGTTGCTCGACGACACGATCGAGGCCTACCGCGAATCGCTCGAACTGACGCAGCATCGCTACACGGGCGGCATCGCCACCGACGCGGATGTGGGCCAGGCGCAAACGCAGCTACAGACCACCGAGGCGCAGGCGATCGATCTCGGCGTGCAGCGCGCGCAACTCGAGCATGCCATTGCGATTCTCATCGGGCGGTCGCCTTCCACGTTCACGCTCGCCGTCGCGCCGAAGGAGGCTTACGCCGTGCGCGCAATCGCGAGCCCGCCTGGCGTGCCCTCCACGCTGCTCGAGCGGCGGCCCGACATCGCCGCTGCCGAGCGCCGCGTAGCCGCCGCGAACGCGCAAGTGGGCGTGGCGACGGCGGCGTTCTTCCCGACCCTCATGCTTGCGGTCACGGGCGGCCTGGAGGCGACCAACTTCAGCCAGTGGCTCGTCGCGCCCGCGCGCTTCTGGTCGCTCGGGCCGACGCTCGCGGGCACGCTGATCGACTTCGGCGGGCGCGAGGCGGTGCGCAACGAAGCGCGCGCCCAGTACGACGAAAACGTGGCGCAGTACCGCCAAACGGTGCTCGACGCGTTCGGCGACGTCGAGGACAACCTCGCTGCGCTGCGCGTGCTGGAGCAGGAGGCGACGGCTCAGGACCGCGCGGTGGACGCCGCACAGCGCACGCTCGTCACCATCAACAATCGCTATCTCGGCGGCGCGATCACGTACCTCGACGTGGTCGTCGCGCAAACCACGGCGCTCAACAACGAACGCCAGGCCGTGGCGATCTCGCGCCGGCGCATGGCGGCGAGCGTTGCGCTCGTGAAGGCGCTGGGCGGCGGATGGAGCGCGACGGATTTGCCGAGCGATGCGGCGCTCGTGCATCCGGACGACGCGCAAAAAGCGCTGCCCGCCAGCGAACCGCAAGGCGCTTCGGCGAGCGCGCCGAGCGCCGCTCGCGGCGCGCAGCCGGGCACGTCGCGAGTACCGGGCTAAAACGTCCACGCGGTTGCGCCGGGCACCCGACCTGCGGCGCTCGACGACGCGGATCGCCCAACAGGCGTATCGTTGCGCCTTTGTAATTTATCTGCGCTTTGCGTGGGACCCGTAGTAAGCGTTAAAGCGCTAACTACGGATCGACAGGAGAACTAGTCGTGACTGCATCACCGGGCGCCTCGCGCAATTCCGCGCCCTCCGCCGTTCCGTACATCGAACGCGGCACCCCCGAATTCTGGCGCGCGAGCCTCGCGCTGCTGTTCGCCGGCTACGCCACCTTTTCGCTTCTCTACTGCGTGCAGCCGCTCCTGCCCGCGTTCTCCGAAACCTTCGGCGTGAGCCCCGCGCAGAGCAGTCTCTCGCTCTCGTTCACCACGGCGGCGCTCGCCATCGCGATCTTCGTCGCGGGCTTCGTCTCCGAAGGCTGGAGCCGGCGCGGCATGATGACCGCGTCGCTGTGCGCCTCGTCACTGCTCACGCTCGCCACCGCTTTCGTGCCGCACTGGCATCAGCTGCTCGTGCTGCGCACGCTGCAGGGCATCGCGCTCGGCGGCGTGCCCGCCGTCGCCATGGCGTGGCTCGCAGAAGAAATGCATCCGGAGGGCCTCGGCCTTTCCATGGGCCTTTATGTGGGCGGCACGGCCATCGGCGGCATGGCGGGACGCGTGATCACGGGCATCGTCACCGACCTGTTCGGCTGGCGTGCGGCGGTCGCCGTGATCGGCGTGCTCGGGCTCGCCTCCATGTTCGCGTTCCGCTCGCTCCTGCCGCCCTCGCGCCACTTCGTGCCGAAGAGCGGCCTGGGTTTCGCGCATCATCGCGCGGCGCTGCTGCGCCATTTCGCGCGGCCGGGACTGCCCATGCTGTTCGCCATGGGCTTCGTGCTGATGGGCAGCTTCGTCACGCTCTACAACTACATCGGCTACCGGCTGATCGCGCCGCCTTATCACATGAGCCAGGCGGCAATCGGCGCGATCTTCCTCGTCTACCTGACGGGCGTGGTCGCCTCGCCGTGGTCGGGCCGCATGGCCGACACCTTCGGACGCGGCCGTGTGCTCATCACCAGTCTCGCGCTGATGCTCACAGGCGTCGTGCTCACGCTGTTCGCACCGCTCGCGGCCATTGCGGCGGGCATCGCCTGCCTGACCATTGGCTTCTTCGCCGGGCATGCGGTGGCAAGCGGCTGGGTTGGACGGCTCGCGCGCGAAGCGAAGGGCCAGGCCGCCGCGCTCTACCTGCTTTCCTATTACCTCGGCTCGAGCGTGATGGGTTCGATTGGCGGCCACTTCTGGACTGCGGCGGGCTGGGCAGGCGTGGCCGGCCTCGTGATCGTGCTGCTGGTCGTGGGGCTCGCGCTGGCACTCAAGCTGCGAGCGCGCGAGCGCGCTGGCGCGGCCTGAGTTCGCGATATCGCCGGGCGCGGTACGCAACGTGCGCGCTCGCCTCGTTGTGCACTGCGCGCCGGCGCAATCGAAAGGCATCCGTAATATTTAGACGACTCGCGATTTAAGCCTTGCGGGCATCGCACCGCAGCGCAACGCCGCCTCTGGCGCGCTTTTGCGGTGCGGCATGCACTTCACGATGAGCGTAACGGCACACACGCGCGCCGCTGCACTCACCGCCCTCACCTATACTCGATTTCAGGCCCGGGGCCGCAACGTCATGCCATTGGCATGACGACGAGAATGACAACCATTGCGCGCCCGCGTCGCCTATACGATAAGGAGACGAGCATGGAAGGTTATTTCACGATCGGCGATTTCGTGATGATCATCCCGATGGCCCTCGCTGGCGCGCTCTTTCTTGGCGCGGTGCCGTGCGCGACGGAATTCAGACACAACACGCTACGCGTGATCGGCGCGCTGATCGGCGTGCTCGCAGCCGTTGCGCTTGTCGAGACGCTGCCCGCGCTGATGTAGCGCAGGCGAATTGACCACGCGGCATCCTCGCGGCGCAACGCGCCGCGGCTTGCGCGCACGCGCGCCATTGGCTCGCATCGACCCTCTCAGCCGGGATCGAAGCCCGGCTGCAATCCTTTGAATTGACGCAACGCGGCGGCGAGATAGCCCGCTCGCGCCGTCATGCCTGCGGCCTCTTCGGCATGCGCGAGGGCGGGCAGCGCCGTCCACGGCAGCGTCGGATGCAGATGATGCTGGCGATGCAGATGATGATTCATCAGCAACACGCCCAGCGCGCGCGGCACGCGAAAATCGCGCGATCTGCCCGGTTCGTCGAGCGCGACGCCGTAGTGCGGCAAGTTATCCGCTACCGACAGCCACAGTCCGCGCAGGTACATCGCCGCGAGCAGCACGGGCCAGGCCTTGCCGTACAGCACGAACGAAGCCGCGTAAAGCGCGAGCGAGGCGAGCCAGTCGCGCCGCGCGCGGCTGCGCCTCACGGGATCGGCGGCGTGGTTCGCGAAGAGCCGCTGCACCTGCACGCCTTCGCGACCGTGCGCACCCACGCCGCGCTCGATGATGTCGCGTGCGAGGCGCACAGGCATAAACGCGAGGAGCGGCAACAGCAATTCGGCCAGGTACAGTCCGCCCATCAACCGCGCGTAGTACGAAATGCGACGACGCCAGCGCGGGCCGCTCGCGTCGTGCATGTCGTGCACATCGGGACGGTCGAACGCCTCGCGCGTGAAGCGGTGATGCATCAGGTGTCCGAAACGTACGGCGTCGAACGGCATCGCCAGACCGATCGAGAGCGCGCGCGCAAGCCACTCGTTCACGCGCCGGTCGCGCGCCAGTTGCCCGTGTATGCCTTCGTGGATGAGGCCCCAGTGGATAGGCGTGGCAAGCACGACGGGCGCGAGCGTGGCCAGCAGAACAAGCGTCGGACCGCCTGCCGCGTGCAGCAAAAGCGGCAAGCCGACGAGCTGGTAGCACAGCACCGTGAACGCGAACGCGATCAGCCCGGCATTCGCGCGGGCCGCCGTTGCAGGCTGCGGCGGGCGCGGCGCACGTTTGGTCCGCCCGGCGGGTTCGGCGTGCGTGGCGGTGGGGGAAAGCGCTTCAGATTCGGCGCTCAAGGACTCCATGGTGATTCCTCGCGGCAAAGGCTGCCGCGACGTTAGCAGGGCCACATGACAAAGCGAAGAACGGCGCGCCGCGTGGCCGGGGCACGCAATGACCCGATCTTTCGGGCATAAAAAAACCGCCTCGCAAGGAGGCGGTTTTTCATGCCGGGCGCGCGCCGCTCAGATGTGCTGATCGGTCGACGGCCTCTCCCACAGGTTCACGCCGCCTTCGGTCGCATAGCGGTCGATCTCCGCGAGTTCTTCCTTAGAGAACTCCAGGTTCTTCAATGCCGCGACGTTCTCGCGCACCTGCTCCGCGCGGCTCGCGCCGATCAGCGCCGAGGTCACGCGGCCGCCACGCAGCGTCCAGGCGATCGCCATTTGCGCGAGGCTCTGCCCGCGGCGCAGCGCCAGGTCGTTGAGCTTGCGCACGTGCTCGATATTCTGCGCGCTCAGGTGCTCGCTCTTGAGAGAGCCGCCGCCCGGACGGTTCACGCGCGCGTCTTCAGGCACGCCGTTCAGATACTTGTTCGTGAGCACGCCCTGCGCGAGCGGCGTGAACGCGATGCTGCCCGTGCCCAGGTCCTCGAGCGTGTCGAGCAGCTCTTCCTCGACCCAGCGGTTGAGCATGTTGTACGACGGCTGGTGAATGAGCAGCGGCACCTTGTATTCGGCTAGAAGCTTGGCCATCTCCCGCGTCCTGGCGGGCGAATACGACGAGATGCCGACATACAGCGCCTTGCCCTGCTGCACCGCTGTGGCCAGCGCGCCGGCCGTTTCCTCGAGCGGCGTTTCCACATCGAAGCGATGCGAATAGAAAATGTCGACGTAGTCGAGCCCCATGCGCTGCAGGCTCTGGTCAAGGCTCGCGAGCACGTACTTGCGCGAGCCGCCGCCCTGGCCGTACGGGCCCGGCCACATATCCCAGCCCGCCTTCGACGAGATCAGCAGCTCGTCGCGGTACGGACGGAAATCGTCCTTGAAAATACGGCCGAAGTTGGTTTCGGCGCTGCCGTACGGGGGGCCGTAATTGTTCGCGAGGTCGAAGTGCGTGATGCCGAGATCGAATGCGGTGCGCAGGATGTCACGCTGGGTCGAGATCGGCGTGGTATCGCCGAAGTTGTGCCACAGACCGAGCGACAGCGCGGGCAGCTTGAGCCCCGACTTGCCGCAAAAGCGGTACTGCATGTCCGAATAGCGTTCTGAGGCTGCTTCGTAAGCCATGGTGATCCTCGGCGAAAACGGGTAGTGAGCGAAGGGATGGGTGCGGACGCGCCGTGGGGCACGCCGTTCGCGTGAGGCAGCTATGTTAGCCAATCCGCCCGAGCCGTGCAGATGCCCACTATGCGGGAAAGGCGATGTAAGGCGCGTGAGCGCGCACGCCGGGCCGCCAGAAAAACCGCACCCTGGACGCGCAGCGGGCACTCGCCTACACTGCGGCGTCCATCCTTTGCGTGAGGTTGTTCATGGCCAAAGCGATTTCGATCGCGCTCATCGCCTGTGGCGTCGTCCTGCTGTACTTCGGCGGCCAGTCGCTCCATTCGTTCGCAAACGACATGTCGCGCCTCTTCACCGGCGCGCCGACCAACCGCACGATCCTCCTGATTGGAGGCGGCATCGCCGCGACACTCGCGGGCATCACCGGGCTCGCGATGTCGGGGCGCCGGCGCTAAGCGAAAGCCGCGCAGCGCCCGCTCAGAACTTCACCTCGGGCTTCGCTGCCGAGCGCGTGCCCGGCAGCGGCACGTTGCTCGCGCCGTGATACGTGTACACGAGCGAAAACTTCACCTGATCGCTCTGGTTCTGCCCCGCCGAATGCAGCGTGTTGCAGTGGAAGAAAACCACATCGCCGGCGGCGAGCGTCGGGGCGACTGCGCGGTCGATCCACGCCTTGTTCTCGGGCAGGTCGGCGCGGAAGAATTTCGCGGCGTCGAAGCGATCCGAGGTGAACGGCGCGTCGTGCGAGCCCGGCACGAGCCACAGGCCGCCGTTCTCCATCCTCTCCGGCCCGAGCGCGAGCCAGACCGAAACGAGGTCGTCGCGCTCGAACGACCAGTAGCGCACGTCGCGGTGCCAGCCCGTGAGGCTGCCGTAGTGCGGGTGCTTCGTCATCATGCAGTTGTGATGCGCGCACGAGAGGACCGGCTCCTCGCCGAAATACAACTCCATCCACCCGGCGATTTCCGGCGACGTGGCCCATTCGCGATACAGGGCGTGGCGCGAGTAGGCGTCGAGCAGGCGCCGCACCGTATGGCCGCCCGGGGCGTCCTTCGATTCGGGCGCGCCGGGGTAGCGCAAATCGGCTTCGAATTCGAGCGGCGCGGCAGCCGCCTGCAACTGCTCCTGCGCCACCCGCTTGATCGCCTCGCAGCGCTCGGGCGAGACGAGCCCCGGCACGACCACGAAGCCGCGCTCGCGCAGCGCCTGCACCTGTTCTTTCTTTGACTGGACTGACATGGGACTTCCGTTATGCGATCTCGATGCGAGCAAGGGCCGCAGCCTGCGTTCGTGGCTTCGCTAAACAACGTGGCCAAACGACACGGCTGAGGCGTCGGCGCGCGCCGACGCTTCGATTGTAAAGCGTGCCGGCACGGCGGGAAGGACCACGCTGTCACACGAGGTGGCTCCATGCGCCGCGTCAACGAGCCGCACGCGAATGGCGCGCACGCACCGCGATGAGGACAAAGGGTGGGATCGTATGCATCAAAGGCGCGCAGGGCCGGGTATTAACCGACTTTCTGCGGTCATCATTCGCGTGTAGCCTGTTTCGCATGTTGTTTTACATCGTCGAATTCTCCTCGCACCGACGGATCGCGGTGAACGCCTTGCCGCATAAGGCGCTCCAACAGAAGAATCCGTCGCTTCGCGTCCCACGCCGCGCCATGCGGCCCGTCTCCCGTCCACCCAGATCGTGATGCCCTGGAAGACAGGCACGTTTGCTGCTCGACGCAATGCGTCGCGCAAGGCGCACCTCGAACCCGATTGCTCAACCGCCATGCCTACCCTCTTCGATAGTCAACGCATGACCCACGCTGCCCATACAGCCCTGAAAGCGGCCCGGCCGGCCCGCCGTCATCTGGTGCGCGCACTTCGACACCACACCGCGCGTACCCGCGCGCTCGCGCAACAGGTGCGCGAAACGAAGCCCGTCGACAACATGCGCACCTGGTTCCACTCGTTCTTCGCCGTGCTGCGTATGCGCTCGGGCGCGCGCCACTTCTCGCTGCGCACGCTGCTCTATCGCCCGAACGCGCCGCTGCGCACGCTCGCCGCGCCCGCCACGGTTCACGTGGCGCGCAGCACGCGCAAGCCGCGCCGCATGGGCGCGAGCAGCACGGGCTGGTTCGGCTTCGCGATGCGCTAAGACCCGGCGCGGTCCGCAGAAAACAAAAAACCCCGCACGGGCTTGCGCCCTGCGGGGTTTTTCTTCGTCGTACCGCAACGCGCTTGACCGGCGTTGCCGCCGGCCAGCGCGATACGAGCTTGCGAACGCTTACGCGAGCGCTGCGCTCACCGGCTCAGTGCCGGCGGCTTCGGCCAGCGCAAGCGCGCGGTCGGTCGCTTCCCACGAGAATTCCGGCTCTTCGCGGCCGAAGTGGCCATAAGCGGCGGTCTTTTCGTAGATCGGGCGCAGCAGGTCGAGCATCTGGATGATGCCCTTCGGACGCAGGTCGAAGTGTTCGCGCACGAGCTTCGTGATGGTCGCATCCGAAACCTTGCCGGTGCCGAACGTGTTGACCATGACCGAAGTCGGCTCGGCCACGCCGATCGCGTACGACACCTGGATCAGGCAGCGCGACGCGAGGCCAGCGGCCACGATGTTCTTCGCGACGTAACGGCCAGCGTAGGCGGCCGAGCGGTCCACCTTCGACGGATCCTTGCCCGAGAACGCGCCGCCGCCGTGCGGAGCTGCGCCGCCGTACGTGTCGACGATGATCTTGCGGCCCGTGAGACCGCAATCGCCCTGCGGGCCGCCGATGACGAAGCGACCGGTCGGGTTCACGAGGAACTTGATGTCGCCCTTGATGAGCTCGGCCGGGAGGACCGGCTTGATGACTTCTTCGATCACGGCTTCGCGCAGCGTGCCGAGGTCGATGTCCGGCGAGTGCTGCGTGGACAGCACGACGGTGTCGATGGCGTGCGGCTTGCCGTCGACGTAGCGGATCGTGACCTGCGACTTTGCGTCCGGACGCAGCCAGGGCAGACGGCCGTCACGGCGCAGGTTCGACTGGCGCTCGACCAGACGGTGCGAAAGGTGGATCGGCAGCGGCATCAGCTCGGGCGTTTCGTCGCACGCATAACCGAACATCAGGCCCTGGTCGCCGGCGCCCTGGTCGAGGTTGTTGTCGTGCGCGCGGTCCACGCCCTGGGCGATGTCCGGCGACTGCTTGTCGTAAGCGACGAGCACCGCGCAACCGCGGTAGTCGATGCCGTAGTCGGTGTTGTCGTAACCGATGCGCTTGATCGTGTCGCGCGCGACCTGGATGTAGTCGACGTTGGCCGTGGTGGTGATTTCACCGGCCAGCACGACGAGACCCGTGTTGCACAGCGTTTCCGCTGCAACGCGCGAGTACTTGTCTTGCGTGAGGATGGCGTCGAGGATCGCGTCCGAGATCTGGTCGGCGACCTTGTCCGGATGGCCTTCGGAGACGGATTCGGAGGTGAAGAAATAGTCGTTTGCCACGTGTCAGGCTCCTTGTAGCTGGTGACGGTTGAGTTCACGTAGCCAGCTTCGGGAGCTTTGAAGCGGCGACGCTTTAGCGGAATTGCTGCCCGGCTGCTGTCAGTGACTCAGTCATTGACCGGCATCCGGCTTCGCCCCGCAAGTTGTCTATTAACTCGGCGAAGCCCTTATTATAGCGACTTCCTTAAATTGTCGCAGGGTGTCCCCGCGTGCCGTTCGTTTCCTTCCTCACAGTTCGCAAACCTTGCCGCGGAGTTGCCGCATGCTAGGCAAACTCGGCTCCCGTTTCGCCATCGGCTTGCTCAAGCTGTTCGCGATCCTGCCCTATGGCTTGGTCGCCCGTCTGGGCGACGGCCTCGGCTGGCTGCTCTACCAGATCCCGAGCCGCCGCAAGCGCGTCGTTCATACGAATCTGCGCCTGTGCTTCCCCGAATGGAGCGACGAAAAGCGCGAGGAAGTGGCGGGGCTGCACTTCCGTCACGCCATTCGCAGCTACATGGAGCGCAGCGTGCAATGGTTCGCCTCGGCGAAGAAGCTCGAAAAAATCGTCGAGCTCGACAGCGAGATCGATCTCACCGATCCGAACCTGCCGCCCACGCTCTTCCTCGGCTTGCATTTCGTGGGCATCGAGGCGGGTTCCATGTTCCTCAACTACTCGCTGCACCGGCCCTGCGGCTCGCTCTACCAGCCGTTCTCGAACCCCGAGTTCGAAGCCGCGGCCAAGGCGGGACGCAGCCGTTTCGGCGCGGAAATGGTGAGCCGCGCGGACAGCGCGCGCGCCGTGCTGCGCTGGCTGCGCGACAAGAAGCCCGTGATGCTCGGCGCCGATATGGACTACGGCATGCGCAATTCCACGTTCGTGCCCTTCTTCGGCGTGCCGGCATGCACGCTCACGGCGGTCGGGCGTTTGGCGAAGGTGGGTCATGCGCAAGTCGTACCGTTCATCGGCGAGGTGTTGCCCAATTACAAGGGTTATCGGCTGAAAGTGTTCAAACCTTGGGAAAATTATCCAACCGGCGACGACGACCTCGACGCGCGCCGCATGAACGCTTTCCTCGAAGAACAGATTCCGCGCATTCCCGAGCAGTATTACTGGGTCCACAAGCGCTTCAAGACGCGGCCGCCGGGCGAACCCAGCGTCTACGACTAAGCGTTGCGCCCACGTTCGAGGCCCGGGTTTTCGCCCGGGCCTCGCTTACAATAACGGCATGAAACTCAAATTCACCAAGATGCACGGCGCGGGCAACGACTTCGTCGTGCTCGACGGCTACAGCCAGGACCTCGCGCTCACGCCCGAGCGCGTGCGTGCGCTCGCCGACCGCCACTTCGGCATCGGCGCGGACCAGTTGCTGATCGTTGAGAATCCGACCGTGGAAGGCGTGGACTTCCGCTATCGCATCTTCAATTGCGACGGCGGCGAGGTCGAGCACTGCGGGAACGGCGCGCGCTGCTTCGTGAAATTCGTGCGCGACCGCAAGCTCACCGATTCGAACCGCGTGCGCGTGCAGGTGCAGAAGGGCACGATCACGCTCGTCGTGCAGGAAAACGGTGAAGTCGTCGTCGACATGGACCGTCCCGATTTTGAACCCGAGCGCGTGCCGTTCAACGCGAACGGCCTCGAAGGCCGCCGCGAAGGCAACGACACGCTCTGGCCGCTCGATGTGAATGGCGCCCGGCGCTGGGTGTCGGTCGTCTCGATGGGCAACCCGCACGCGGTGCAGGTAGTCGACGACGTGGAAGCATACCCAGTGAAGGCGGAAGGCGCGGTGATCGAAACGCACGCGCGCTTCCCGAACAAGGTGAATGCCGGGTTCATGCAGATCGTTTCGCGCAACGAAGTGAAGCTGCGCGTATTCGAGCGCGGCGCCGGTGAAACGCTCGCGTGCGGCACGGGCGCGTGCGCGGCCGTGGCGGCGGGCATTCGCCGCGGGTTGCTCGACACGCCCGTGAAGGTGCATACGCATGGCGGCATGCTGACCATCGCCTGGGACGGCGCGCGCGACGAATCCGCCGCGCTCACCATGGCGGGCCCGGCCGCCACCGTGTTCGAAGGCGAGATCGAGCTGGCCGACTAGCGCGTATTTCGGACCGAATCCAGCCCGCTTTAGGCCTTGCGGCGCGTGCAATGAGAGAACGTCGCGCCGCACGAAAACTCAAACGCCTGACAGACTGCGCGCCGCCGTGCGCGCCGTACAACTACAACGCGTCCACAACATGAACGATCGCGAAGTTGCCGACTATCTGCTCGCCCACCCCGATTTTTTCGTTGAGCACGCCGAACTGCTCGCGACGATCAAGCTAGGCAATCCGCACGGCAAGGCTGCCGTCTCGCTGCAGGAGCGCCAGATGGAAATGCTGCGCGAGAAGAACAAGCATCTCGAGCGCCGCCTTTCGGAACTTCTGCGTTACGGCCACGAGAACGATTCGATCGCCGCGAAGTTCAATCGCTGGACCACGCGCATGATTGCCGAGCGCGATCCGCACGCGCTGCCGCGCTCCATCACGCAAAACCTGCGCGACGTGTTCGACATGCCGCAAGCCGCGCTGCGCGTGTGGGACGTGGCCGAGGCCTACGGGCAAGCCGATTTCGCGCGCCAGACCGGCGAGGAAGTGCGCATCTTCGCGAACAGCCTCGACACGCCGTACTGCGGTGCGAACACCGGCTTCGAGGCAGCGCAGTGGCTTGACTCGACCGACGGCGCCGCCGAATCGGTCGCCATCATCGCGCTGCGCGCACCCGCCGTTGCCTCGAACGACGCTCCGGCGGGCGAAGCCTTCGGCCTGCTGGTCATGGGTTCGCCCGACCCGCGCCGCTTCCACGACGGCATGGCCACCGACTTCCTCACGCAGATCGGCGCACTCGCGAGCGCGGCGCTCTCGCGCCTGCTGCCGCACTGACGCTCGCCCAGGCCGCCCAACGTGAACCCGACCGATCCGATCGCCGATTACCTCGCGACGCTCGAACACGAGCGGCGGCTATCGGAGCACACGCTGCGCGGCTACACGCATGAACTCGACGAGCTGAAGAAGCTCGCGGGCGGCAAGCCGCTCGAAACGATCACGGCCGCGCAAGTGCGCGGTGCCGTGGCGCGCGCGCACGCGGGCGGCCTCTCGGCGCGCTCCATCGCGCACCGGCTGTCGGCCTGGCGCGCCTTCTATCGCTGGCTCGCGGGCCGTATCGAAATCGATGCGAATCCCGTGGCCGCCGTGCGTGCGCCCAAACGCGCCAAAACGCTGCCGAAGGCGCTTTCCGTCGACGACGCCACGCACCTCATGGAAGCGCCCGCCGTCGCCGGCGCGCAAGAAGTCAGCCCCGAGACGTTGCGCGACCGCGCGATGCTCGAGCTGTTCTACTCGTCGGGGCTGCGTCTCGCGGAACTCGTCGGGCTCGATGTGCATTATGTGAAGCGCGACGGCTACGAATCGGCGGGTTGGCTCAAGCGCGACGCCGCCGAAGTCGAAGTGCTCGGCAAGGGTAACCGTCACCGCATGGTGCCGGTCGGGCGCAAGGCGCTCGACGCGCTCGATGCCTGGCTCGCCGCGCGCAGCGCCTTCGTGAAGCACGACGACGCCCCGCTCTTTCTCTCCGTGCGCGGCAACCGCATGGCGCCGGGCGTGGTGCGCGAGCGCGTGAAGCGCGCCGCCATCGCGGCGGGCATTCCGGCGAACGTGCACCCGCACGTGCTGCGGCACTCGTTCGCCACGCATCTGCTGCAGTCGAGCGGCGACCTGCGCGCCGTGCAGGAACTGCTCGGCCACGCGAGCATCGCGGCCACCCAGGTCTACACGTCGCTCGACTTTCAGCATCTCGCGAAGGTCTACGACACCGCGCATCCACGCGCCAAGAAGCGCGATTAAAGCGCGGCGGAGCACGCGCCACGTGGCATGCAACGCCACGCTGCGCCTGCTCCGTCATCCAGCATTGAAGCCATCATGAATATCGTCACCCTCAAGCCGTCCAAAGAAAAATCCCTGCTGCGCCGCCATCCATGGGTCTACGCGAACGCGATCGACCGCGTGGAAGGCAAGCCCGCGCCCGGCGCGACCGTCATCGTGCGCGCGGCCGACGGCCGCTTTCTCGGGCGCGCCGCCTACAGCCCGCATTCGCAGATCCGCGCGCGCGTGTGGAGCTTCGACGAAAACGAGCCGATCGACCATGCGTTCTTCAAGCGCCGCGTGCAGCGCGCCGTGGCCGACCGCCGCGCGATGGTGAGCGGCACGGGCGCAGTGCGCCTCATCTTCGGCGAGGCCGACGGGCTGCCGGGCCTGATCGTCGATTACTACATCGAAGACGGTGGCGAGGGCCGCGGCCAGCTCGTGTGCCAGTTCATGGCGGCGGGCGTCGAGGCTTGGAAGGAAGCGATCGTGGCGGCGCTCACCTCGGCTACGGGCTGCCCGAACGTGTACGAGCGCTCGGACGTATCGATCCGCGAGAAGGAAGGGCTCGAACAGATCACTGGCCTGCTCGCCGGCGACGAACCGCCCGAAACCATCATCACGAACGAGAACGGCGTGCGCTATCACGTGGACGTGCGCAACGGCCACAAGACCGGCTTCTACGTGGACCAGCGCGACAACCGCGCGCTCGTGCAGACCTACGCGCGCGAGCGCGAGGTGCTCAACTGCTTCTGCTACACGGGCGGCTTCTCGCTCGCGGCCATGAAGGGCGGCGCGAAACGCGTGGTATCGATCGACTCGTCGGGCGAGGCGCTCGCCACGGCGCAGAAGAATGTCGAGGCGAACGGCTTCGACGCGGCGCTCGCCAGCTGGCTCGACGCCGATGCCTTCAAGACGCTGCGCCGCCTCCACGACGAGGGCGAGCGCTTCGACCTCGTGGTGCTCGATCCGCCCAAGTTCGCGGCCTCGCGCGAGCACGTGGACCGCGCCGCGCGCGCCTACAAGGACATCAATCTCACGGGTTTCAAGCTGCTGCGTCCGGGCGGTCTGTTGTTCACCTATTCGTGCTCGGGCGCGATCGATTCGGCGTTGTTCCAGAAGATCGTGGCGGGCGCCGCCGCCGACGCCAAGGTGGACGCTCGCATCCTCAAGCGCCTGGGCGCCGGTGTGGATCACCCGTTGCTCACGGCATTCCCGGAAGGCGAATATCTGAAGGGCCTGCTGTTGCAAATCGCCTGAGACGGCCTTATTTGAGCCCTTTCGGGCGGCGCGCCGGAGCGCCTGTTCCCGCCCCGATTGGGCTCGCGCCCGGCCGCCGCATGCAGCCGCGGCGCAGATATGTTTCAATAAGAAGTTATGTTGTAACACTCGAAGGCAGCGACAGCACGAAGCGGCGCGCCTGAACGTACCCCTCGAACACCTACCAGGCAGACAGCATGGCAACCAGCATGATTCCCGTCACCATCCTGACCGGCTTTCTCGGCAGCGGTAAAACCACGCTGCTCAAGCGCATCCTGAACGAGAAGCACGGCATGAAGATCGCCGTGATCGAGAACGAGTTCGGCGAAGAGAACATCGACAACGAAATCCTCGTGCAGGACAGCAACGAGCAGATCATCCAGATGAGCAACGGCTGCATCTGCTGCACGATCCGCGGCGATCTCTCGCGCGTGCTCGGCGACCTCGCGCAGCAAAAGCGCGACGGCAAGCTGGACTTCGACCGTGTGGTGATCGAAACCACGGGTCTCGCGAATCCGGGCCCGGTGGCGCAGACGTTCTTCATGGACAACGAGATCGCCGACGAATTCCTGCTCGACGCGATCATCACGCTCGTTGACGCCAAGCACGGCAACCATCAGCTCGACGAGCACGAAGTGGTGCAGCGCCAGGTCGGTTTCGCCGACCGCCTGTTCATCACGAAGGCCGATCTCGTCGACGAAAAGGAACTCGCCGACCTGCGTCATCGCGTGCTGCACATGAACCCGAAGGCGCAGATCCGCCAGGTGAATTTCGGCGAGACCGACATCAAGGAAGTGTTCGATTTGCGCGGCTTCAACCTGAACGCCAAGCTCGAAATCGACCCGGACTTCCTCGCTGAAGACGATCACGACCATGGTCACGCACACGCGCATGATCATGACCACGCCGACTGCGACCACGATCACGGCCAGTGCAGCCACGAAGGCCACGACCACGGTCACCATCACCACCACGCGCACCACGACGACAAGATCAAGTCGTTCGTCTACCGCAGCGACCGCCCGTTCGATCCGAACCGCCTGGAAGACTTCCTCGGCGGCATCCTGCAGATCTACGGCGAGCGCCTCCTGCGCTACAAGGGCGTGCTCTACATGAAGGGCGTGGATCGCAAGGTGGTGTTCCAGGGCGTGCACCAGATGATGGGCAGCGACCTGGCCGCCAAGTGGCTGCCGATCGAGAAGAAGGGTAGCAAGATGGTGTTCATCGGCATCGAGTTGCCGCAGGACCTCATCACCGACGGGCTCGACGCCTGCCTCGCCTGACGGAATTCTCCCGTTTTTCCCGCTTTATTTCGATACACGCCCGGCCCCGCGCCGGGCGTTTTCGTCTGGATCTTGCGCGCCGCAACATGGCGCTGGCGCTGCGTTTGCGGCCTGCGCAAAGATCTCTTCCCGCTTCGTGCGTCAAATAACGTACCCGACCATCGCTTTTTCACGATTGGCGCGTTATATTTTCTGGATATCGACCGGTCCGCAAACGGCCTGATGACAGGCGGGCCACGGCAGGGATTTCCCGCTTGCGGCGCGAGTTTGCGGTTCGGTTACAATACGGCCCCACTGGAAGAGAGGTGCCCCGGTTTTGAGCCGAGGGACGCCCCGCCGGCAGCGCAACGGTCGCAGCGCGCAGTCGGTACGATATATGCCTCAGGAGCATCTGAAGACCGGTTTCCAGAGGAGTTCGGCCCCGCAGCGGCGCTTCGGGCGTCACGACAGTTCATCGTCCGTGCCCGCCAGCGCGCAATAACGGCGCGGTAACTGCGCCTGGCAAAGTGGTGAAGGTTGGATATAGGCCACCGCGGCCACTGCGGGCAACACAAAAGTGCAGGCAAGATGTGCCAGTTTTGCCTCACTCATTGAAGAAGCAAGCCAGATGACGACGAAACGACTCTTGACCGAAGCCGAAATCCTGAAGATGAGCGACAAGGATTACATGAACGAGGATCAGCTCGCCTTCTTCAAGAACCGGCTCGAACAGCTGCAGGCGGAAATCCTCCGCAATGCGGGCCAGACCACTGAGAATCTGCGCGAAACCGTGATCGTTCCCGATCCGGCCGACCGCGCGACGATCGAAGAAGAGCATGCGCTCGAACTGCGCACGCGCGACCGCGAACGCAAGCTGCTCAAGAAGGTGCAGCAATCGCTCGCTCGCATCGATTCCGGCGACTACGGCTGGTGCGAAGAAACGGGCGAGCCGATCGGCATCCCGCGTCTGCTCGCGCGTCCGACCGCCACGCTCTCGCTCGAAGCGCAGGAGCGCCGCGAATTGCGCCAGAAGCTGTTCGGCGATTGAGCTTTTTTCTGGCCGCGAAGCGCTGCTTGCGCGGCTAGTGACTTGCCTTCCCTGTCGAAGCGCACGGAGCACCGTGCGCTTTTTTCTTTTGCGCGCGCTATTCCTCAGCCTTCTGCGCCCTTTTCCCGTGCGCCCGAGCGCCGCGCCGTTTTCTGCGCTCGCAGCCCTTGATATGCCCAGCGCCGCCCTAAACTCCAGGTGATATGCGCTCGCGGCGCGCCCGAGGCGCGCGCGACGCACCCGGATTCAGGGCAGTGGCGCCCCCATGCATGCACAACGCGCGAGCGCCGCTGCGCCCACCCGAAAGCGGCAGGCATTCCACCTACGCATCCAACCCGGCATCAACGGTAAAAAGGAACGCACATGGAGCAATTTCACGGCACGACGATCGTATCCGTGCGGCGCGGCGACAAGGTCGCGCTCGGCGGCGACGGCCAGGTCACGCTCGGCAACATCGTCATGAAGGGTGGCGCGAAGAAGGTCCGGCGCATTTACGGCGGCAAGGTCATGGTCGGCTTCGCCGGCGGCACCGCCGACGCGTTCTCGCTGCTCGACCGCTTCGAAGCCAAGCTCGAAAAGCATCAGGGCAATCTCACGCGCGCGGCCGTCGAACTCGCCAAGGACTGGCGCACCGACCGCATGCTGCGCCGCCTCGAAGCCATGCTGATCGCCGCCGACGCGACCACGACGCTCGTGATCACCGGTAACGGCGACGTGCTCGACCCCGAAGGCGGCATCTGCGCAATCGGCTCGGGCGGTTCGTACGCGCAGGCCGCAGCGAAGGCACTGGTCGACAACACCGAACTCTCGCCGCGCGAGATCGTCGAAAAATCGCTCGAGATCGCGGGCGACATGTGCATCTACACGAATCACAACCGCGTGATCGAAACCATCGAATAACTCGCGTCACCCGCCGGACACACGAGAAGGAATCAGGATGAGCACCATGACCCCCGCCGAGATCGTCTCGGAACTCGACAAGCACATCATCGGCCAGGCGAACGCGAAGAAGGCCGTGGCCGTCGCGCTGCGCAACCGTTGGCGCCGCCAGCAGGTCGCCGAGCCGCTGCGCCAGGAAATCACGCCGAAGAACATCCTCATGATCGGGCCGACGGGCGTCGGCAAGACCGAAATCGCGCGGCGTCTGGCCAAGCTTGCCGACGCGCCCTTCATCAAGATCGAAGCGACCAAGTTCACCGAAGTGGGCTACGTGGGCCGCGACGTGGACAGCATCGTGCGCGACCTCATCGAGATTTCGGTCAAGCAGACGCGCGAAACGGAAATGCGCAAAGTGCGCAGCAAGGCCACCGACCAGGCCGAAGACCGCATTCTCGACATCCTGCTGCCGAGCGCGCGCCCGGTAGGCTTCGGTTCGTCCGATGCAACGAGCCATGCCGAAGGCGGCGACAATGCCACGCGCCAGACCTTCCGCAAGCGCCTGCGCGAAGGCCAGCTCGACGACAAGGAAATCGAACTCGACGTCGAGCAGCCGCAGGCGGGCATGGACATCATGGGCCCCCCGGGCATGGAAGACATGACCGAGCAGATCCGCTCGATGTTCGCCAACCTCGGCGGCGGCAAGAAAACGCGCCGCAAGCTCAAGGTGAAGGAAGCGCTCAAGGTTCTGACCGACGAAGAAGCGTCGAAGATGCTCAACGACGAAGAGGTCAAGGCCAAGGCCGTGCAGAACGTCGAGCAGAACGGCATCGTGTTCCTCGACGAAATCGACAAGATCGCCTCGCGCAACAACGAAGGCAGCGGCGGTGAAGTGTCGCGCCAGGGCGTGCAGCGCGATCTGCTGCCGCTCGTGGAAGGCACCACCATCAACACGAAGTACGGGATGGTGAAGACCGATCACATCCTGTTCATCGCGAGCGGCGCGTTCCATCTCGCGAAGCCGAGCGATCTGATCCCCGAACTGCAGGGCCGTTTCCCGATTCGCGTGGAACTCGACTCGCTCTCCGTGAAGGACTTCGAAGCCATTCTGGTCGCGACCGACGCCAGCCTCGTCAAGCAGTATCAGGCGCTGCTCGCAACCGAGGACGTGCAGCTCGATTTCGCCGAAGACGGCATTCGCCGCCTCGCGGAGATCGCCTTCTCCGTGAACGAGAAGACCGAGAACATTGGGGCGCGCCGTCTCTACACGGTGATCGAAAAGCTGCTGGAAGACGTGTCGTTCGCGGCCGGCAATCACGCGGGCAAGAGCGTGACGATCGACGCGGCCTATGTCGACAAGGCGCTCGGCGAAGTGGCGCAGGACGAAGACCTGTCGCGCTACGTACTCTAAGCGCGACGCATGGCGCATGAAAAAGGGACCCCGCGGGGTCCCTTTTCTTTTGCCGCGTTCGTCGCGCTTACTGGCGCACCGGACGCTTCGCGAGCTTGCGTTGCAGCGTGCGGCGGTGCATGTTGAGCGCGCGCGCCGTGGCCGAGATGTTGCCGTTGTGCTCGGCCAAAACGCGCTGGATGTGCTCCCATTCGAGGCGCGCAACCGAAAGCGGCGCCGGGTGCTCGATGGCTTCTTCGGCCTGCATGGCGCTCGCATCGCTTTGGAGTGCCGAGAGAATCATCTCGACGTTCGCGGGCTTGGCGAGATAGTTGTCCGCGCCGTCCTTCACGGCTTGCACCGCTGTGGCGATGCTCGCGTAACCCGTGAGCACGAGCATGCGCGCGTCCGGCTGCAGTTCGCGCAGCGGCGCGATGAGCGACAGGCCTGAATCGTTGCCGAGATGCAGGTCCACGGTGATCTGCGAGAACTTCTGCTGGTTGGCGAAACGAATCGCCTCTTCCGCATTGTGTGCCTGCTTCACCTCGAAGCCGCGCCGCGTGAGGCCGCGCGTGAGGATATCGGAGAACACTTCGTCGTCGTCGATGACCAGAAAACTCATATCGCTCATGCCTATTTCTCCGTGTTGTTACGCGGCGTCGGGCCGGCCCGGCCCCTCGCCTGATCCAATCTCCGAACCCGCGGACGCCGCGGCTTCTCGCGCCGCCGCCGCTGGGTTCACCTGACCCGCCTCACCCGCCTTGACCTGCTTCGCCGGCAAGCGCAGCACCGCACGGGTGCCGCGCGCGCGGCGCGTCCGCATGCCGCTGCCCGTTGCGGCGCCTGGCGGCGTGTCGTCGTCCGCGCCGCTTACTTCGCCCGACGCGCTGCCGGGCGGTGTGACGTCGTTGAGCTCGATCGAGCCGCCAAGCCGCGCCGCCGACGAAAACGCCAGATACAGCCCCACGCCGTGACCGCCCTGGGTGCTATCCACAGGCGCGGCGCCGAGCGACGCGCGCAGCGACGACGGAATGCCGGGCCCCGCATCGCAGACTTCGAAATCGACGTAACCGGCTCGTGCCGCCGCATAGGCGCGCAAGGTCACGAAATCGCGGCTGGCGCGCGCGGCGTTGTCGAGGAGGATGGTGAGGATCTGGCCAACCGCGACGGTGTCGTCGAGGGCGAAGTCGCCCGGTCCGTTGTCGAGGAGTTCGAACTTCACATGCGGATGGCGCAGGCGCCATTGCTCGACGAACGGCCCGAGCCATTCGCTCACGACCTGGCGCGCGCCCGTGGACGACGCGCGGCTTCTCAGCCGTGCGAGCGCCGAGGTACAAAGCGAGATCTGCTTGTCGAGCAGTTCGAGGTCGGCGGAATACGGTGCGAGGCCCTTGTCCGTGCGCGCGACATCGCGCAGTTCCTCGGTGAGCATGGCGATGGTCGACAGCGGCGTGCCGATCTCGTGCGCGACGGTAGCGGCCTGCACGCCGAGCGCCACGGCGCGCTCGTCGCGCAACAGGCGCTGCTGCGCGTCGCCGAGCGCTGTGTCACGTTGCCGCAGCGCGCGCGACATACGCGCGACGAACCACACGATCAGGCACACGCTCACCATGAAGTTCACCCACATGCCCGCGCGATAGTAGTCGAACAGGTTGGCGGGATTATCGAGATTGAGCGGAACGTTGTCGAAGCCGAGCAGCACGTAGCAGGCCACGGCGAAGGCCGCGAGCCACGCGGTGAGATACCACGGCAGCACGGCGGCCGCGATGGCGAGCGAGGGCAGATAGAGCGAGACGAACGGGTTGGTCGTGCCGCCAGAAAGAAAGAGCAGCGCGGAAAGCGCGCCGAGATCGACCCAAAGCTGGCCGAACAACTCGAGATTCGATTCGGGACGATCCTGCGTGACGCGCAGCCAGGTCACGCCGTTGAACGCCACTTCCATGGCGATCACGAACAGCATGGCCGGCAGCGGCAACTGCACGCCGATGAAGAGCTGCACGAACGCGATCGTGCAGAGCTGGCCGATGATGGCGAGACTGCGCAGCCAGAACAGATGGCTAAGGTTGACACGAGCACTGACGGTTATGCGATGCATGCTGTCAGTTTACCGGTTAAGACTTGTCTGATTCATCATCTTGAAAAGGTTTGCTTCAATCTATGTCATCCGCCGGCCACATTCACTTCGGCGTTCTCTGACAAGCAAGAAGGAATCATGCAGACCTCACTTCCTGACGTGCTCGAACCTGTGCGCACGCTCTTCCTCGATTTCATCGACGCGGCTGCGGCCGGTGGAACCGCCCAGTCACCCGATGCGTCCGCACACGAATTGCTGGCCGCCACGCGCACCGTGATGCAAGGCTTCGACGACGACACGCTCATGCTCATCGCCGCACGCGCTCAGGATAGCGCTCTGGCGGAAGAAGCCGTGCGCATGAGCGCTGCGCTCGCCCGGCTCGCGCCGAAACGGGCGGCCGCGTGGTTCGCAGCGGGCCTTTCGCTGCAGTTAGCAAACCGTCACGCCGAAGCGGTAGAACCTTACCGCCACGCGCTGGCGATCGCGCGTACGTTTCCAAATCTGCGCAACAATCTTGCAACGGCATTGATGCAGATCAATTTTGGAGATGCCCAGATTCTGCCGCTGCTCGAAGAAACGGTCGCCGAAGAGCCTGACAACGTCAACGCCTGGATCAACCTTGCGCGCGTATTCCCAACGGATAGCCGCACGGCGCGTCCCATCGAAGCGAGCCGCCGGGCGCTCGAACTCGCGCCTCAGAGCCCGCTCGCCCTGAACAACTACGCGATGGCCTGCAAGGAAGCCCAGCAGTGGGACGAGGCCGAAAGCGCTGCGCGCGCCGGCTGCCAGTATGCGCCCAACGACGCATCGCTACGCTTGAACCTGTCGATGACCCAGCTTCTGCGGGCTAACTATGCCGAAGGCTGGCCCGGGCACGAGCTGCGCTGGCAAGGGTCGAGCGAACTGGCTGCGGGCCGCCCGGTGTTCCCGAAGCCCGAATGGCGAGGCGAGCCGCTCGCGGGCCGCACGTTACTGGTATGGGGCGAACAGGGCATGGGCGACTTGCTTCAGTTCTGCCGCTTTGTGCCGATGCTTGCCGAGCGCGTGCATCGCGAAGGCGGCCGGCTCGTATGGAATTCGTTCCCGCAGATGGGCGCGCTCCTCGCGCGCAGCCTCGGCGGTCATTGCGACCTGTACTGCGCGGGTGGCCCCGTCGAAAGCCTGCCGCCCTACGATTGCGAAGTCTCGCTGCTGAGCCTGCCGCTCATATTCGGCACGCAGGAAGCGACGATTCCCGGCCCCACCGGCTATCTCAAGGCCGATCCCGAGGCAGCGGCGCACTGGCGTGAGCGCCTTGCGGGCGAAGAGCGTCTGAAGGTCGGGCTTGCCTGGACGGGCAGCCTCACGCACAAACGCAATCCGTTTCGTCGCGTCGGGCTCGAACGGTATGCCAGGCATTTCGGCGGCATCGAGGGCACGGCGTTCTACTCGCTGCAGCCCGGCGCTCACGAGGACATCGTAGCCGCGCGAGAAGCCGGATTCGAAGTCGCCGACTACAGCGCGCAGTGGAAAACCTTCGACGACACCGCCGCGTTCATCGACTCGCTCGATCTGGTGATTTCCGTGTGCACGTCGAGCGCACACCTCGCGGGGGCGCTCGGCAAGCGCACCTGGGTCTTGCTCGACGTGAATCCGCATTGGGTCTGGCTGCTCGATCGCAGCGACAGCCCGTGGTATCCGAATACCCGGCTCTACCGGCAAAAGACGTTTAAACAGTGGGAGCCTGTGCTCGACGAAGTCAGCGCCGATCTCGCGGCGCTCGCGCAGAGCGTCCGGGTCAAGACATAGCGCGCCTGCCCTTCGATGCGGCGCCCACGGCCGGAGCCGCCCCCGCCGCAAGGCATTCGGGGCAGAGGCACCGCCCGCGCGGGTCGAGTTCACTCACGGGCAAGGCGGGCAGCGACTTGCACCAGCAATCGAAGGGTTCGGTGTTCCTGCCGCAGTCGAAGCTTTTCCCGCAGCGCGGGCAGCGGGCGCTTTTCATGCCGGTGGCGGGCACGGCGGAGGCGGTCATGGTGCGCACTCCTCTCGAAGCCAAGGGTTGGTGACACAGAGATGATGCCACAGCCGGCGTGCGCGCCCTTCGCCGGCCTTTTCGCGCCCCGGCTTTCCCTCCCGCTCTTTTCCGCCGATTTCGCCCCGTTTTGCCGCGCTGCCGGTGCGCTGGCGTCCATGTTGCGCACGCGCCTCGCCGCCCTTCCGATGCGCTTTGTTTCCCCGCCGTTTTCCCTGCTGCACCGCGCCAGTCCTGTACAATCCGGCCTGTTTCGACCGTTTTGCGGCCGCGTTTTTCGTCCGCGGATCTTCGTCCGCGAGTTTCGTCTGTTTTTCGTCCTGTCTCCGCCGCCATGTCCGAGCCCATCGACCTTTCGCAGATCGCACCCACCCTGAAAGCCGAAATTCTGGCCGAAGCGCTGCCTTACATTCGCCAGTACCACGGCAAGACCGTCGTCATCAAGTACGGCGGCAACGCCATGACCGAAGAGCGTCTGAAGCAGGGCTTCGCGCGCGACGTCATCCTGCTCAAGCTCGTGGGCATCAACCCGGTCATCGTGCACGGCGGCGGCCCGCAGATCGACACGGCGCTCAAGAAGATCGGCAAGCAAGGCACGTTCATCCAGGGTATGCGCGTGACCGACGAAGAGACCATGGAAGTCGTCGAGTGGGTGCTCGGCGGCGAGGTGCAGCAGGATATCGTCACGCTCATCAATCACTTCGGCGGCCATGCGGTCGGCCTGACCGGCAAGGACGGCGGCCTGATCCACGCACGCAAGCTGATGATGCCGGACCGCGACAACCCCGGTCAGTACATCGACATCGGCCAGGTGGGCGAAGTCGAGGCGATCAACCCGGCGGTCGTGAAGGCGCTCCAGGACGACGCGTTCATTCCGGTGATCTCGCCGATCGGCTTCGGCGAAGACGGCCTCTCGTACAACATCAACGCCGACCTCGTGGCGGGCAAGCTCGCGGTGGTGCTGAACGCCGAAAAGCTCGTGATGATGACGAACATCCCCGGCGTGATGGACAAGGCGGGCAACCTGCTCACCGACCTCTCGGCCCGCGAGATCGACGCCCTGTTCGAAGACGGCACGATCTCGGGCGGCATGCTGCCGAAGATCTCGTCCGCGCTCGACGCAGCCAAGAGCGGCGTGCGCTCGGTGCACATCATCGACGGCCGCATCGAGCATTCGGTGCTGCTGGAAATCCTGACCGAACAGCCGTTCGGCACGATGATCCGCTCGCATTGAGCTTCCGCCAACCGTCGGCGGCAGCGTGCCGCCGACGCGTCTCACGCCCGAGATGACCCACTCCAGCCTTCATGCCAGGCGTGCCCGGCACCGGCCGCGCCGCGTCGCCGGCACGCGAGGCGCCCCCGCCTCACGCGGCCCGGGCTACGGCGCCCCCGTCTGGCTCTTCGATCTCGACAACACGCTGCACAATGCGTCGCGCGCGATCTTCCCGGCCATCAACGCCGGGATGACGCAGTACATCATCGACGCGCTCGGCGTGAGCCGCGACGAAGCCAATCACCTGCGCACGAGCTACACGCACCGCTACGGCGCGACGCTGCTCGGCCTCGCGCGCCATCATCCGATCGACCCGCACGACTTCCTCAAGGTCGTGCACACCTTCGACGACCTGCACGGCATGCTGCACGCCGAGCGCGGCCTCGGCCGCACGCTCGCCTCGCTGCCCGGCCGCAAGATCGTTCTCACCAACGGCCCCGAGGACTACGCGCACGCGGTGCTCGCGGCGCTCGGCATCGAGCGGCTCTTCGAACGCGTGATCGCCATCGAAGGCATGCGCTCGCGCAGCCACTGGCGCGCCAAGCCCGACCGCGCGATGCTGCGCGGCACGCTGCGCCGGGCGGGCGTCGCGCTCGCCGACGCGATCCTGGTCGAAGACACGCGCGGCCACCTCAAGCGCTACCGGCGTCTTGGCATCCGCACCGTCTGGATCACCGGGCACTTGCCGGCGCATCTGCCGGGCACCGGCAGGCCCCACTATGTCGATCGTCGCATTCGTTCGCTAAAATCCCTGAAACCAGGCCTGCAGTTGGGACGCTCGAAGTCAAACGGGGGAGCGTAAGCCCAGGGGCCAACGCCAGGGACGATATCCATGCAGCCGACAGAAACGCGTGAAGCAGTCGAAGCAGCAGAATCGCCGGGCGCGGCCCGCCGCGCTCCCCGCCCAAAACCGGGCGAACGCCGTATCCATATTCTCCAGACGCTCGCCACCATGCTGGAGGCGCCGCGCGGCGAGAAAATCACCACCGCTGCGCTGGCCGCGCGCCTCGGGGTTTCCGAAGCCGCGTTGTATCGCCATTTCGCGAGCAAGGCCCAGATGTACGAGGGCCTGATCGACTTCATCGAGCAGACGCTCTTCGGCCTCATCAACCAGATCGTCGAAAAAGAGCCGAGCGGCGTCCTGCAGGCGCGCGCGATCGCCCTGATGCTCGTCAACTTTTCCACGCGCAACGCGGGCATGACCCGCGTCCTGACCTGCGAAGCCCTCGTGGGCGAGCACGAGCGCCTTGCCGAGCGCGTGAACCAGATGCTCGATCGCGTCGAGGCGTCGCTGCGCCAGTGTCTGCGCGTTGACCTCGCGCAAGAGGCCGAGCGCAAAGCGATTTCGGGGTCTGACCATGTCAACGCGAAGCCTGCCACCAAGGGATACGATCCAACGGTCCGTGCGAATCTGGTCGTGCGCTATGTGATCGGTTGCTGGCATCGCTATGCGCAAAGCGGCTTCACTCGTTCACCGAGCGAGCACGCCGACGAGCAGATCCGCATCATTCTTCAATAGCGCGGCCGCGCGGCGTTTTTTCGTGGCGGCTGCCCGCGTCGCTACAAGGAGAACCGCCGCATGAACCGTCCCGTTCCGCCCTTCGGCCTTCCGCCCATCCTGACGAGCCTCTCCGCGCATTGGGGCTGGCTCATCGCGCGCGGTATCGCCGCCATCGTCTTCGGCGTGCTGGCCTTCTCGCTGCCCGGCCTCACCGTGCTTACGCTCGCCATCGTCTGGGGCGCCTACGCGATCGTCGACGGCGCGTTCGCGCTCATCTACGGCGCGCGCGGCGGCGGCACCCGGCGCTGGACCTACGTCATCATCGGTCTGATCGGCGTGATCGCCGGGCTCGTCGCGTTCTTCTGGCCCGGCGAGACCGCCATCGTCCTCGTGATGATCATCGGCGTGTGGGCGTTCTTCACCGGCATCTTCGAAATCGTCTACGCGATCCAGTACCGGCACGCCATCGCGCATCCGTGGGCGGTCGGGATTTCGGGGCTGCTCTCGGCCACGGTGGGCTTTTTCTTCGCGATGTTCCCCGGCGCGGGCGCGCTCTCGCTGATCTGGGTGATCGCCGCCTACGCGGTGCTCTACGGCCTCTTGATGATCATCGCGGCCTTGCAGCTGCGGCGCTGGCGCAACGCGCATCCTTCTGCGCCCAAGGCGTGATAAGGCTTCGCGGCCTCGCGCGGCGCGCGGGCACATGAAGGGAAGGCGAGGCCCGGTCGCCCGGCCCGCCTTTCCTGTGCGCCGCGTCGCTTTGCACTTTTTCCGATATACTCTGCGTTCCTTATGCAATACCCACGCGCCGATTTGCTGACTCGATTGCGGGCGCGTGAACTCCCAGGCTTCTGGCCTGGAGTTCGATATAAATGCGGCTAAAGAGGTCGTCAGCTGCGCCAATCCTTTCGCACTCCGCGCCCGCCGACACCGTTTAGCCGCCCGAAAAACCAAGGCGGAACGAATGGAATCGATCGGCATCGTCGCTCCTCAAACACTGCATTTCGACGAGCCCCTGCAACTGCAGAACGGCACGGCGCTGGCCGGGTACGACCTCGTGGTCGAGACCTACGGCACGCTCAACGCCGCGCGCAGCAACGCGGTGCTCGTCTGTCACGCGCTCAACGCCTCGCACCATGTGGCGGGCATCTATGAGGACGACCCCAGGAATGTAGGCTGGTGGGACAACATGGTCGGCCCGGGCAAGCCGCTCGACACCAACCGCTTCTTCGTGATCGGCGTGAACAACCTCGGCTCGTGCTTCGGCTCGACCGGCCCGATGAGCCTCGACCCGGCAACCGGCCAGCCCTATGGCGCGAAGTTTCCGGTCGTGACCGTCGAGGACTGGGTGGACGCCCAAGCGCGCGTGGCCGATCGCTTCGGCATCGAGAAGTTCGCCGCGGTCATGGGCGGCAGCCTTGGCGGCATGCAGGCGCTTGCATGGAGCCTGCGCTACCCCGATCGTCTCGGCCACTGCATCGTGGTCGCCTCCACGCCCAAGCTCTCGGCGCAGAACATCGCGTTTAACGAGGTTGCGCGCTCGGCCATCCTCTCGGACCCCGACTTCCACGGCGGCGACTACTACGCGCACAACGTGAAGCCGCGCCGCGGCCTGCGCGTGGCGCGCATGATCGGCCACATCACCTATCTGTCCGACGACGACATGGCCGAGAAGTTCGGCCGGGCGCTGCGCCGCGCGGAAGGCGCCGAGAACGAATACAACTTCAACTTCGACGTGGAATTCGAAGTGGAGTCGTACCTGCGCTATCAGGGCGACAAGTTTGCCGACTACTTCGACGCCAACACGTATCTGCTGATCACGCGCGCGCTCGATTACTTCGATCCCGCCAAAGCGTATGACGGCGACCTCACGCGCGCGCTCGCGCACACGAAGGCGAAGTACCTCGTGGCGAGCTTCGCGACCGACTGGCGCTTCGCGCCCGCGCGCTCGCGCGAACTCGTGAAGGCGCTGCTCGATCACAAGCGCCAGGTCACCTACGCGGAGATCGACGCGCCGCACGGCCACGACGCCTTCCTGCTCGACGACGCGCGCTATCACAATGTGGTGCGCGCTTACTACGAACGTATTGCTGCTGAGGTGGGCGCATGAACCAGAGCGCTTTCGACAGTCTTTCCGCCCGTCCCGACTTTCGCACCATCGCGCGCTGGATCGAACCGCGCGCGAAAGTGCTCGACCTTGGCTGCGGCGACGGCTCGCTGCTCTCGCTCCTCACCGAGGAACTGGAGTGCACGGGCTACGGCATCGAGATCAACGACGCGGGCGTGCTCGCCTCGGTGAAGAACGGCATCAACGTGATCCAGCAGAATCTCGAAGACGGCCTGCGCCTCTTCGAGGACGCGAGCTTCGACTTCGCGATCCTCTCGCAAACGCTGCAGACCATTCACCAGACAGCCGCGATCCTGCGCGAGACGGCGCGCGTGGGCAAGGAGTGCATCGTCTCGTTCCCGAACTTCGGCTACTGGCCGCACCGGCTCTCGGTGCTGCGCGGGCGCATGCCGGTTTCGAAGTCGCTGCCCTACCAGTGGCACAACACGCCGAACGTGCGTGTTCTCACGGTGAAGGACTTCGAGGCGCTCGCGCCCGAGGTAGGCATCGAAATTCTCGATCGCGCCGTGCTGCACGGGGGTCAGACCGTGCGTTGGGGTGTGAACTGGCGTGGTAGTCTTGCGGTCTATCGCGTGAGAAAAAAATGACGCCGTGCGCGGCGTCGCGTGTTTTTCCGCCCGACCGGTCCATCAGTGACCGCACCCAACACCGCCGCCGCTAACGACGACATGCAGAATCCGCCCCACGAGGCCCCCGCTCTTACCGCTCACGAATCCCATCCCGGCTGGCGTGCGTATCTGAATACGCACATGCTGATCTGCGTGTTCCTCGGCTTTACCTCCGGGCTGCCGCTCTTCACGCTCGTCTATCTGGTGCAGGCGTGGCTGCGCTCCGAGGGCGTCAACCTCAAGGAGATCGGCCTCTTCGCGCTGATCCAGTTCCCCTACACCTGGAAGTTCGTGTGGGCGCCGCTCATGGACCGCTACGTGCCGCGCCTGCCAGGCTGGCGCCCGGGGCGGCGGCGCGGCTGGATGCTCGTCACGCAAATTCTGGTGGCGCTCGCCATCGGCACGCTCGGCTACGTTTCGCCGAAGGATTCGATCTGGACCGTGGCCGCGCTCACCGCGCTCGTGGCGTTCTTCGGCGCGAGCCAGGACATCTCCATCGACGCCTACCGGCGCGAACTGCTCACCGATACGCAGCAGGGTCTCGGCAACGCCGTGCACGTGAACGCGTACAAGATCGCGGCGCTCGTGCCGGGCTCGCTCGCGCTGATCCTCTCCGACCACCTGCCGTGGAGCACCGTGTTCGTGGTCACAGCGGCCTTCATGATTCCGGGCATGATCATGACGCTCGTGGTGAAAGAGCCCGAAGTGCATGGCGCGCCGCCGAAGAATCTGCGTGAAGCGATCGTGCAGCCGTTCGCCGAGTTCGTGCACCGCGACGGTCTCGCCGCAGCACTCTTTGTGCTCGCGTTCATCTTCCTCTACAAACTCGGCGATACGATGGCGACCACGCTGTCCACATCGTTCTTCCTCGACATCGGCTATTCGCGCACCGAGATCGGCGTGATCGCCAAGATGACGGCGTTCGGCGCAAGCCTCGCGGGCGGCATTATCGGCGGCGTGGCGCTCGTGAAGATCGGCATTGGGCGCGGCCTGTGGATCTTCGGTTTCCTGCAGATGATTTCGACGCTCGGCTTCGCGTGGCTCGCGCAACTCGGCGCGGGCTCGCCGTCGCTCGCGGCGATCTACGATGCGGTGCTCGCCGTGAGCCATGCGGTCTCGTGGGCCGCAGGTCTCTTCGGCGCGAACGTGCAATTCACGCTCGACCCGCGTGCTGTGGCACTCGCGCTCGTGTACGGCTTCGAGACCTTTGCAACGGGCCTCACACTCGCCGCGTTCACTGCCTATATTGCCAGCACGACCGATCCGCGTTACACCGCCACGCAGTTCGCACTCTTCACGAGCCTTGCCTCCGTGCCGCGCACGCTGGCTTCCGCCGCGAGCGGCTACGTGGTCGCGCGGATCGGCTGGTTCGACTATTTCATCGTCTGCACGGTGCTCGCCGTACCGGGTATGCTGCTGCTCATTCGAATTGCCCCGTGGAGAGTCCGGTCGTGAGCACGCATGAGAGCGTCGTGCAAAGCCAGTGTGCGCCGCAGCGCCGCGGCGTGCGCGCTCGCGCGCTCGCGATGGTGCTTGCCGCCGCCTGGCCGGGCCTTTCTGCATGGAATACCTGGGCTGCCGACAACCCGGCCGCCACGAGCGCTCCTGCGGCCGTACCGGGCAACCCCGCAACGCCGCCGGCGGTCAGCGCCGCGAGCGCAAGCAACGGCGCAATCAACCCAACGAATAGCGCAAACGGTGGGGGGAGCAGCGCAGCAAACGGCGGTGCGAATGCGAATGCGAACGCGACGCAGAGCAACCTCTCGCCCGGCGCGCCGAACACGGGCCGCGTAGTGCGCTTCGGCAACGCCGCGGTGTACCGCAACCTGATTCCCTCGCCCATGCTCGAAGCGCAGGCCACTGCGGAATTCAACGAGATCGTGCGCGGCGCCGCGCATTCGAACCGACTCTATGCAGAAAGCGATCCGCACGTGCAGCGCGTGCGGGCGTTCGTCGACCGGCTCGCGCCTTATGCGCTGAAGTGGAGCGATCGCGTCAAGAACTGGAAGTGGGAAGTGGCGGTGATCCGCTCGAACGACATTCGCATGTATGCGCTGCCGGGCGGCAAGATCGTCGTGTACGGCGGCCTGCTCGACCGCGTGAAGCTCAACGACAACGAGTTCGGCATGCTGCTCGGCCACGAGATTGCGCATGCCGTGCGCGAGCACGTGCGCGAGCGCCTTGGCGAACAACAGGCCGCGCAAATCGAATCGGGCGCCGTGCCGCAACTCTTCGGGCTCGCGGATCTCGGTGTGTTTCCGCTCGGTATCGGTTCGCAGCTCGTGGAAATGCACTATGGGCGCGCCGACGAAACCGAAGCCGACGTAATCGGCAGCGATATCGCCTCGCGCGCGGGCTTCGATCCGCGCGCGGCGCTCACGCTGTGGGACAAGCTCTCGGTGGCGACGCGCGCCGACCGCGACCAGGGCTTCATCTACGTGCATCCGTACACGCCGGCGCGGCGCGCCGATATCGCCAAGCGCCTCGCCGACATGATGCCGCTCTATGCGAAGGCCATCGGCAAACCGCTCGCCGAGTTGCCCGACTACGAGGGCATCCCGGCCGTGCAGAAGCGCAAGGTCGTTTCGGCGCCCTGAAAGCGGTTTCAGAGCGCGCCGGGTTCGACCGTCACTTCTTGACCTTGTAGTCGTAGTCGATGGTCAGCGGCGCGTGGTCGCTGAACTTGATGTCCTTGAAGATCGACGTTTTCTTCGCCTTGTGCGCAATGCCGGGCGTCGCGATCTGATAATCGATACGCCAGCCCACGTTCTTCGCATACGCCTGGCCGCGGTTGCTCCACCACGTGTATTGCTCGGGGCGCGGGTCGAGCGTGCGGAACACGTCCACGTAGCCCACGTCGTCGAACAGGCTCGTAAGCCACGCGCGCTCTTCGGGCAGGCAACCCGAGTTCTTCTGGTTGCCCTTCCAGTTCTTGATGTCGATTTCCTTGTGGACGATGTTCACGTCGCCGCACACGATCACTTCGCGCTCGCGCTTGAGTTCGGCGAGGTGCGGCATGAATTCGTCCATGAATCGGTACTTCGCGGCCTGGCGCTCCTCGCCGCTCGAGCCCGAAGGTACGTACACCGAAATCACCGAGAGATTGCCGTAACGCGTCTCCACGTAGCGCCCTTCCGGGTCGAACTCCTCGCTGCCAAAACCGATGATGACGTCGTCGGGCTCGTGGCGCGAGTAGACGCCCGCACCGCTATAGCCCTTCTTCACCGCATGCTGGAAGTAGCCCGTGAAGTCGTGCGGCGCGAGAAACTCGGGCGTCATGTCGTCCTGCGAGCACTTGATTTCCTGCACGCAGAGCACGTCGGCTTTCTGTTCGCCGAACCATTCGAAAAAACCCTTCTTCGCCGCCGAGCGGATGCCGTTCAGATTCGCGGTGATCACACGCAACATGTCTTCATTCCTTTTGATTGTGCGCTGCTTTTACGTTGCCTCGCGCCGCGCCGAAGCGCGCCGCGCGAGGGAATACGGTCGGTCTCAGTCGATCTTGAGACCCTTGAGTTCGGCCTTGGCCGGCGGGAATTCGAGCTTCAGGCTTTCCATCAGGCGCAGCAGCAACTCGCCCACCATGACGTTGCGATGCGTCTTCGAATCGGCGGGAATCACATACCACGGCGCGTATTCCGTGGAGGTCGCCGCGAGCGCGTCCTGGTACGAGGCCTGATAGGCGTCCCAGTGCTTGCGCGCTTCGAGGTCCGATACGTCGAACTTCCAGTGCTTGGTCGGATCGTCGATCCGCGCCTGGATGCGGCTCTTCTGCTCGTCCTTCGAGATGTGCAGCATGCACTTGATGATCGAGGTGCCGCTCTCGGCCAGCAGCGCCTCGAAATCGCGGATCTGGCGGTAACGGCGTTCGCATTCGGCCGAGTCGATCTGGCCGGTCACGCGCGGCACGAGCACATCTTCGTAGTGGCTGCGGTTGAAGATGGCCAGTTCGCCCGCCCCCGGCACCTGCAGGTGCACCCGCCAGAGAAAGTCGTGCGCGGCCTCGATGGGTGTGGGCGCGCGAAACGGCACGATGCGCAGGCCGAGCGGGTCGACCTCGCGGAATACGCCGCGTATCGTGCCGTCCTTGCCGCTCGTGTCCATGCCTTGCAGCACGAGCAGCACGCGCTGGTGACGCTGCGCGTGCAGACGCTCCTGCAGCACGTCGAGCTTCTGGCCGATTTCAGAGAGACGGTCGCGGTCGCCGTCCTTGCTGCCGCTTGAAAACGGCTTCGCGGCGGGCGCAAGCGCGCTGAGCGAGAACGCCTGCGCCTTCTTGTCGCTGAAGTACGGTACGCGGTAATCGTCGAGACTCGGGACCTTGGACATGCGTTCTTCTCCTCTCTCTCGTGAATACAGATGGCAAAGCAGGCGCGCGCCGTTGCGCTCGCCTGAAGCGGCAAGGCGGCGCCGCACTGCTACGCACGACGCCGCCTTGCAAGCATGCCCGAATCAGGCGGGCCGCACCCGAACTCAGCCCAGCTTCTTCTTCAGCAGTTCGTTGACCTGCTGCGGATTCGCCTTGCCCTTCGTGGCCTTCATGGCCTGGCCGATCAGCGCGTTGAACGCCTTTTCCTTGCCGGCGCGGAATTCTTCCACCGACTTCTGGTTCGCCGCGAGCACCTCGTCGATGATCGCTTCGAGCGCGCCGGTATCCGAAATCTGCTTGAGACCCTTCGCTTCGATGATGCGGTCGGCGGCGCCTTCGTCCGCTGCCTTCTCGTCCCACATCGCCTGGAACACTTCCTTGGCGATCTTGTTCGAGATCGTGCCGTCGGCAATGCGTGCGAGCAGCACGGCGAACTGCGCGGCGGAGACCGGCGAGGCTTCGATGTCGAGGCCTTCGCGGTTCAGCTGCGACGAGACTTCGCCCATCAGCCAGTTCGCGGCGGCCTTGGCCTGAGCGGCGCCGGCCTTCGCGACGACGGCTTCGAAATACGCTGCCATCGCCTTGCTCGACGTGAGCACGTTCGCGTCATACGGCGTCACGCCGTACTGTTCGACGAAGCGCGTTTGCATCGTCGCGGGCAGTTCGGGCATCTCGCCCTTCACGCGCTCGACCCACGCTGCGTCGATCACGAGCGGCATGAGGTCGGGGTCGGGGAAATAGCGGTAATCGTGCGCGTCTTCCTTGCTGCGCATCGAACGCGTCTCGCGCTTGTCCGGATCGTAGAGGCGCGTTTCCTGCACCACCGTGCCGCCGTCTTCGATCAGCTCGATCTGGCGGCGCACTTCGTACTGGATTGCTTCTTCGAGGAAGCGGAACGAGTTCAGGTTCTTGATCTCGGCGCGCGTGCCGAATTCCTTCTGGCCGACCGGGCGCACGGAAACGTTCGCATCGCAACGGAACGAGCCTTCCTGCATGTTGCCGTCGCAAATCCCGAGCCACACGACGAGCGTGTGCAGCGACTTCGCGTAGGCCACGGCTTCCGCCGCGCTGCGCATTTCGGGTTCCGTAACGATTTCGAGCAGCGGCGTGCCCGCGCGGTTCAGGTCGATGCCCGTCATGCCCGCGAAGTCTTCGTGCAGCGACTTGCCTGCGTCCTCTTCCAGGTGAGCGCGCGTGAGATTGACGGTCTTCTCGTACGCCTCCGTACCGGCTTTTTCGTTGGCCGGCACCTGGATCGTGATGCTCCCGCCCTGCACGACCGGAATCTCGTACTGGCTGATCTGATAGCCCTTCGGCAGATCCGGGTAGAAGTAGTTCTTGCGCGCGAAAATGCTGCGCGGCGCGATCGTCGAGCCGATCGCGAGGCCGAACTGGATCGCGCGCTCGACGGCGCCGCGGTTCATCACCGGCAGCACGCCCGGCAGCGCGAGATCGACGGGGCAGGCCTGCGTGTTGGGCGCGGCGCCGAACTGCGTCGACGCGCCCGAGAAGATCTTCGACGCCGTCGACAATTGCGCGTGCGTTTCGAGACCGATAACGACTTCCCACTGTGTTGCCATGTTCACACCCCTGCCGGCGCCTTGCGATGCCAGTCGGTCGCGCGCTGGAAAGCGTCGGCGACCTGCAGCATGCGGGCCTCGTTGAAATAGTTGCCGACGATCTGCAGACCGACGGGTCGCTGCGCGTTCGCACCCGCGCCGAAGCCGCACGGCACGCTCATGCCGGGCAGGCCCGCGAGGCTCGTGGAAAGCGTGTAGATGTCCGCGAGGTACATCTGCAGCGGATCGTCGCCCTTCGCGCCCAGATCCCATGCGACGCTCGGGGCCACCGGGCCCATGATCACGTCGCACTGCTTGAACGCTTCCTGGAAATCCTGCGCAATGATGCGGCGGATCTTCTGCGCCTGCAGGTAGTACGCGTCGTAGTAGCCGTGCGAAAGCACGTAGGTGCCCACCAGGATGCGGCGTTTCACCTCAGGGCCGAAGCCCTCGGCGCGCGACTTCTTGTACATGTCGAGCAGATCGCGGTATTCGGCCGCACGGTGCCCGAAGCGTACGCCGTCGAAACGCGAGAGGTTCGACGACGCTTCCGCCGGGGCGATCACGTAGTACACGGGAATCGACAGCTCGGTCTTCGGCAGCGTGACTTCCACGAGCGTGGCGCCGAGCGACTCGTACGTCTTGAGCGCCGCGTCGATGGCCGCGCGCACGTCGTCGGCGAGACCCGCGCCGAAGTATTCCTTCGGCAGGCCGATGCGCAGGCCCGCGAGCGGCTTGTCGGCGCTGGCGTTAGCGCTCCACGTCTGGCCGATGAAGCGCGTGTAGTCCTCGTGCTCGTGCGTGAGGCTCGTCGAGTCGCGCTCGTCGAAACCGCCCATGGCGTTCAGGAGCAGCGCGCAATCGGTGGCGTTCTGCGCGAACGGGCCGCCCTGGTCGAGCGACGAGGCGAACGCGATCATGCCGTAGCGCGACACGCGGCCGTACGTGGGCTTGATGCCGGTCACGCCCGTGAACGACGCCGGCTGGCGAATCGAGCCGCCCGTGTCGGTGCCGGTGGCCGCGGGCGCGAGGCGCGCGGCGACGGCCGCGGCGGAGCCGCCCGACGAGCCGCCCGGCACGGCCTTCGTGTCCCACGGGTTCTTCACGGCGCCGAAATGCGAGTTCTCGTTGGACGAGCCCATCGCGAATTCGTCCATGTTGGTCTTGCCGAGGCAGACCATGCCCGCGCGCTCGAGCCGCTCGACCACGGTCGCATCGTACGGGCTCACATAGTTGGCAAGCATCTTCGAGCCTGCGGTCGAGCGCCAGCCGCGCGTGACAAACACGTCCTTGTGCGCGAGCGGAATGCCCGCGAGCGGGCCCGCGTGGCCCGAGTGCAGGAGCGCGTCGGCGGACCTGGCCTGGGCGAGCGTCAATTCGGGATTGACGTCGACGAAAGCGTTCAGGTCTTGATGTGCCTCAATCCGGCCCAGAAAATGCTGGGCCAGCTCGACTGCGGAGCACTCCTTCGCAGCCAGCGCGGCGCGCAGTTCGGTCAAGCTTTTGTCATGCATTGCGTGATTCCTGGAAGAACGTCACGGCGTGGTCGAAATCAGATCGTTGCGCCGTCCGACAAGCAGCTCGACAGACGTTGACAAACGTATGGGCCGCTTCTCGGAAAACCCGGGAAAACTCGGGAGTCCGTGCCTTTTCGAACAGTTCCGACAACTCGAAAGGTTTCGAAAATGGCGAAAAAATGCTGCGCGTTTACTCAATCACGCGCGGTACGAGGTAAAGTCCGTCCTGCACCGCGGGCGCGGGACGTTGCAGCGCTTCGCGGTCGACGATTTCGGTCACGGCGTCCTCGCGCAGGCGCAGCGCGACATCCTCGATCTGCTCGATCGGGTGGGCGAGCGGCGCAATGCCAGTCGTGTCCACGGCCTGCATCTGCTCGACGAGGCCAAAGAAGTCGTTCAGGCGTTCGAGCGTATTGCCGGCTTCGGCGTCGGCCAGTTCGAGGCGCGCAAGATGCGCGATGCGCTTCACATCGTTCAGGGTCAGGGCCATGCGGTCACCGGAAAAAGAAGCTGCGGCAGTGCGGAAATTCGGTGCTGCAACAGCGGTTTATCGCGCCGGATCCGGTTGTGGAGGAAAGCTTCGATGAGGTCAAAAACTGCCTTCCGGATCCTGCAAAACAGGCAAAATTATAAGGTATCATTACGCGTTCGACCCAAACCCGGACCGCCTTGCATCCGCCTTTCAGTTCTGTTCGCAGCGCAATGCGGCCAGACAAGATCAAACGGGCGGCGCAGCCAGGCTGCCTCCGGTAACCATCCCCGCAGTTTCAGGCCCCTCGTGGCGCCCCTTGCGACGCCCTCCGCAGCGATTCGGAGTGCTCTCGTGGCGGAGCACGACGCCCTGAGGCTGTTAATTTATCCGCTGCCGCCCTCGCCCACGAAGCTGGAAGGTCGGCCACAAGCGAGACAGGATTTTTGAATGTTCGGTTTTCTGCGTAGCTACTTCTCCAACGACCTGGCGATCGACCTCGGCACCGCCAACACCCTGATCTACATGCGCGGCAAGGGCATCGTCCTCGACGAACCCTCGGTCGTCTCCATTCGCCAGGAAGGCGGCCCGAACGGCAAAAAGACGATTCAGGCAGTCGGCAAGGAAGCCAAGCAGATGCTCGGCAAGGTCCCGGGCAACATCGAAGCCATCCGCCCGATGAAGGACGGCGTGATCGCCGACTTCACCGTCACCGAGCAGATGATCAAGCAGTTCATCAAGACGGCGCACGAGTCGCGCATGTTCTCGCCGTCGCCGCGCATCATCATCTGCGTGCCGTGCGGTTCGACCCAGGTCGAGCGCCGCGCGATCAAGGAAGCCGCGCACGGCGCGGGCGCCTCGCAGGTCTACCTCATCGAAGAGCCGATGGCCGCCGCGATCGGCGCGGGCCTGCCGGTTTCGGAAGCCACGGGCTCGATGGTCGTCGACATCGGCGGCGGCACGACCGAAGTGGGCGTGATCTCGCTCGGCGGCATCGTGTACAAGGGCTCGGTGCGCGTGGGCGGCGACAAGTTCGACGAAGCGATCGTCAACTACATCCGCCGCAACTACGGCATGCTGATCGGCGAACAAACCGCCGAAGCCATCAAGAAGGAAATCGGTTCGGCCTTCCCGGGTTCCGAAGTCAAGGAAATGGAAGTGAAGGGCCGCAACCTGTCGGAAGGCATTCCGCGCAGCTTCACGATTTCGAGCAACGAAATTCTCGAAGCGCTCACCGACCCGCTGAACCAGATCGTCTCGTCGGTGAAGATCGCGCTCGAACAAACGCCGCCGGAACTGGGCGCCGACATCGCCGAGCGCGGCATGATGCTCACGGGCGGCGGCGCGCTGCTGCGCGACCTGGACCGCCTGCTCGCCGAAGAAACCGGTCTGCCGGTGCTCGTGGCCGAAGACCCGCTCACCTGTGTGGTGCGCGGCTCGGGCATGGCGCTCGAGCGCATGGACAAGCTTGGCAGCATCTTCTCGTACGAGTAAGCGCGCCGCGCACCGCTGCGCTCGCCCTCGGCGCGGTTTAGGCGTCGCCGCGCCACTAGTGGCGTGGCGGCACGCGCGCCGCCACGGCGCCCGCAACGGGGCAGCCTTCGGGGCGCCGAAGTTTCACGCTTCGTGGTGCCCTCCGTTACCCCCTCTGTTTCACCGAACCGCACACGCCCCCGGCGCCGACCATGGAATACAGTCCGCCGCCCCTCTTTAAACAGGGCCCATCGGCACTCGCACGGCTGATCTTCTTCGTCGTGCTGTCGCTCGCGCTCCTCGTCTCCGACGCGCGCTTCAAGACGCTCGAGATCGTGCGCGGCGTGCTCGGCGCGGGCCTGTACCCGCTGCAACGCGCGGCCCTCGTGCCGCGCGACTTCTTTATGGGCGCCGCCGATCTGGCCGTGACGAGCTCCTCGCTGCGTACCGAAAACACGCAGCTGCACGCCCGCAATCTCCAGCTTTCGCAGCAGGCCAACGCGGCCGCTTCGCTCGCAGCCGAAAACGCGCACCTGCGTGCGCTGCTGCAGCTCTCGCAGCGCATCGGCGCGCAAACCACGCCCGCCGACATCCAGTACGACACGCGCGACCCGTTCACGCAGAAGGTCGTGATCGGCGGCGGTTCGCAGCAGGGTATTCAGAACGGCTCGCCGGTATTGAGCGAGGACGGCGTGATCGGCCAGGTCACGCGCGTATTCCCCATGCAGTCCGAAGTCACGCTCGTCACCGACAAAGACCAGGCCGTGCCGGTCGAAGTCGTGCGCACGGGCCTGCGCAGCGTGATCTACGGCACGGCGAAGGGCGACCTGCTCGATCTGCGCTTCGTGCCGATCAGCGCCGATCTGCAAGTGGGCGACGAACTGGTGACGAGCGGGCTCGACGGCGTGTATCCGCAAGGGCTGCCGGTCGCGAAGGTATTGCGCGTGGACAAGCAGGCCGATACGGCATTCGCACGCGTGGTCTGCCTGCCGCTCGCTGCGGTGCGCGGGGCGCGTCAGGTGCTCGTGCTGCACTATGTCCCGCAAGTGCCGCCCAACCCGATCGTCGCCGAAGAAGCCGCGGCAGCCGCCGAGGCGAAGGACGCAAAGAAGAAGGCCGCCAAGGCCGCGGACAAGAAGGCCGACAAGAAAGCCGACGACGCGAAGGCGAAGCCCGCCGCAGCGCCGGCGGCCCCCGCACAGCAGGCAAAACCCGCGGCAAACGCGCCCGCCGCCGACAAAAAGCCGACGGACAAAAAACAGCCCGAAAAAAGGGCCAAGGAGAGCCTGCGGGAAGAGGCAGCGAAGGCCGTTGAGCAAGGGGGCCATTGATGCCGCGTCCGCAATACATTCTCCAGCCGGTCAATCCGTACTTCATCGTTTTCAGCCTGGCGGCGGCGTTCCTGCTGAACCTGCTGCCCTGGGGCAAGGTGCCCGGCGTGCCGGATTTCGTCGCGCTCGTGCTGCTGTTCTGGAACATTCACCAGCCGCGCAAGGTCGGCATGGGCGTCGCGTTTTTCCTGGGGCTCCTCATGGACGTCCACAACGCGAACCTGCTGGGTGAGCACGCGCTCGCGTACACGCTGCTTTCGTACGGCGCGATTACCATTCACCGCCGCGTGCTGTGGATGTCGATCGGCCTGCAGATGTTCGCCGTTACGCCCATGCTGGTCGGCGCGCAAGTCGTGCCGTTCGTGATCCGCCTGCTGATGGGCGCTTCGTTTCCCGGCTGGGGTTACCTCATCAGCGGCTTCGTCGAGGCCATCCTCTGGCCGTTCGCGAGCGTGCTGCTGCTCCTGCCGCAGCGCCGCCCCGTCGATCCCGACGACACCCGGCCCATTTGAGCGGCGCGCACTCGCCGCTGGAAGACTCGCTTGACTACCTCTTACGCACCCCGGCCCGAAGTTCCTCATGCCTGGAACAGCGGGGCCTGGGTCTGACAGCATGACCGAATTCAAGGACACCCAGCAGCAGCTCACGAAGTTCCGCCTGCGCGTCGCGGCGGCGGGGCTGTTCGTGTTCGTCTGCTTCGGGCTGATCGCGTTCCGCTTCCTCTATCTGCAGGTCTGGAACCACAGCAAATACTCGCTGCAGGCGGACGAAAACCGCATTTCCGTCGCGCCGATCGTGCCGAACCGCGGCATCATTACGGACCGCAACGGCGTCGTGCTCGCGAAGAACTACTCCGCGTACACGCTCGAAATCACGCCCTCGAAGCTCACCGACACGCTCGACGACACGATCGACCAGCTTTCGACCGTGATCCCGATCGACGCGCGCGACCGCCGCCGCTTCAAGAAGCTGCTCGAAGACTCGAAGAACTTCGAGAGCCTGCCGATCCGCACGCGCCTGACCGACGACGAAGTCGCGCGTTTCACCGCCCAGCGCTTCCGCTTCCCCGGCGTGGAAGTGCGCGCGCGCCTGTTCCGCCAGTACCCGCTCGGTCCGACGGCCGCGCACGTGATTGGCTATATCGGCCGTATTTCGCAGCGCGACCAGGAGCGCATCGACGACGCCAGCGACCAGAACGACAACGATCAGGAGCACTACGATCCGCGTCTCGATGCAAACAACTACAACGGCACCGACTACATCGGCAAGATCGGCGTCGAGCAGAGCTACGAGACCGAGCTGCATGGCCTGACGGGCTTCGAGGAAGTGGAAGTGACGGCGGGCGGCCGCCCCGTGCGCACGCTCTCGCGCACCCAGGCGACGCCTGGCAACAACCTCGTGCTCTCGATCGACATCGGTCTGCAGCAGGTGGCGGAGCAGGCTTTCGCGGGCAAGCGCGGCGCACTCGTCGCGATCGAGCCTTCCACGGGCGACATTCTCGCGTTCGTCTCCGCGCCGAGCTTCGACCCGAATTCGTTCGTGGACGGCATCGACCAGCAGACCTGGGACGAACTCAACAACTCGCCCGATCACCCGCTGCTGAACCGCCCGCTGCACGGCACCTATCCGCCGGGTTCGACCTATAAGCCGTTCATGGCGCTCGCCGCGCTCACGCTGCACAAACGCACGCCGCAGTGGGGCTTCTCGGACCCCGGCTACTACATGTTCGGCGGCCACCGCTTCAACAACGACGTGCGCTCCGGCCAGGGCTGGGTCGACATGAACCGCGCGATCATGGTGTCGAACGACACCTACTTCTTCATGCTCGCGCACGACCTGGGCGTGGATAACATCGCGAACTTCATGAAGCCGCTCGGCTTCGGCCAGCTCACCGGCATCGATATCTCGGGCGAGGCGCGCGGCATCCTGCCCTCCACCGAATGGAAGCGCAAGGCGTACCGCAAGCCCGAGCAGCAGAGGTGGTACGAGGGCGAGACGATCAGCCTGGGTATCGGTCAGGGCTACAACTCGTTCACGATCCTGCAGCTCGCGCACGCCACGGCCACGCTCGCCGACAACGGCGTGCTCATGAAGCCCCACCTCGTGAAGGAGATCGAGAATCCGATCACGAAGCAGGAGCGCCTCACGGTGCCGAGCGAAAGCGGCCGTCTGAACGTGAGCCAAGCCGATATCGATGTGGTGAAGCGCGGCATGGAAAACGTGACGATGAATCAGTCGGGCACCGCGTTCCAGGTCTTCCGCAACGCGCCCTACACGTCGGCGGGCAAGACCGGCACGGCGCAGGTGTTCTCGCTGCAAGGCGGCAAGTACAAGGCGCATGCGCTCGCCGAAAATCTGCGCGACCACGCGCTCTTCATCGCGTTCGCGCCGGCCGAAAAGCCGCAGATTGCGCTCGCGCTGATCGTCGAAAACGGTGGCTGGGGCGCACAGGCAGCAGGCCCGATTGCGCGCCGCGTGCTCGACTATTACCTCGTCGACCGCCTGAAGCCGGGCGTCCAGCAGGCGGCCGTGGCCGCGGCGGCTTCGGCCACGGAGGATGCGTCCGCGCCCGTGATCGGCGCGCCGCCCGAAGCGGCGTCTGGTGCGGCATCCGGTGCAGCGGCCGGCGCGGCTTCGGGCACGCCCGCGACGCCCACGACGCCCGTCGCACAACCTGTGAGGGTCGCCGCCGGCTTCACGGCGCTGCCGATTCCCGGCGCGGCATCTGCAGCCGAATCGGCTTCGGCTGCTGCTGCGGCGGCCTCGGGCGCGGCCGCGGCGGGTCCGGCTTCGGCCTCCGGCGCAGCGGCGCGGCCGATGCCCGCCAGCAGCGCAGCGGCCAGGACGCGCAAGCCCGGCCAGAACGTTAGTCCCGATGCGAGCGCCGCAACCGATGCCGTGAACGGCGGCACCGCCGGCGCGAACGGCACGCCCGACACGGCCGCCGCCCGCCCCGCGCCCGCCTCCGTGCCCCGCCACTTCGGCCCTGGCCCTCATCGCCCGCGGCGCCCCGCCAGCGCAAGCGACGCGGCCACGCTCGCACCGCCGCCCAAGCCCGCAACGGGCGGCATCGACGAGTAAGGAGTCACCATGCCTTTCTTCCAGCTCGACAAGATCGACAAGCGCGCCGTGCTCGACACGCTGCGCAAGATGTTCCTCGGCTTCGACCGCCCGCTCGCGCTCACCGTGTTCCTGCTGCTGTGCGTGGGCATCGTCACGCTGTACAGCGCGAGCCTCGACGTGCCGGGCCGCGTGGAAGACCAGCTGCGCAACATCATGCTCACCTTCGTGCTGATGTGGGCGCTCGCCAATGTGCCGCCCAACACGCTCATGCGCTTCGCCGTGCCAATCTATACGTTCGGCATCGCGTTACTGATTGCCGTGGCGCTATTCGGCCTCACGCGCAAAGGCGCGAAGCGCTGGATCAACGTCGGTGTGGTGATTCAGCCCTCGGAAATCCTCAAGATCGCCACGCCGCTCATGCTCGCGTGGTACTACCAGCGCCGCGAAGGCGTGATGCGCTGGTACGACTTCGTCGTCGGCTTCGTGATTTTGCTCGTGCCGGTCGGCCTGATCGCCAAGCAGCCCGATCTCGGCACCGCCGTGCTCGTGTTCGCGTCGGGCCTCTTCGTCATCTATTTCGCGGGGCTCTCGTTCAAGCTGATCGTGCCGGTGCTAATCGCGGGTGTGATCGCGGTGGCCTCTATCGCGGCGTTCCAGGACAAGATCTGCCAGCCGCAGGTGAACTGGCCGCTCATGCACGACTACCAGAAGCACCGCATCTGCACGCTGCTCGATCCCACCTCCGATCCGCTCGGCAAGGGCTTCCACACTATCCAGGCGGTGATCGCGATTGGTTCTGGCGGCCCGCTCGGCAAGGGCTGGTTGAAGGGTACGCAGTCGCACCTGGAGTTCATCCCCGAAAAGCACACCGACTTCATCTTCGCGGTGTTTTCCGAGGAGTTCGGCATGGCGGGCGGCCTCGTGCTGCTCACGCTCTATATGTGTCTGATCGCGCGCGGGCTCTATATCGCCGCGAATGGCGCAACGCTCTTCGGGCGATTACTGGCCGGATCGCTGACGATGGCGTTCTTCACCTACGCGTTCGTCAACATCGGCATGGTGAGCGGCATCCTGCCGGTGGTGGGCGTGCCGCTGCCGTTCATGAGCTATGGGGGCACCGCGCTCACCACGCTCGGTGTGGCGATCGGGCTCATCATGAGCGTGGGACGCCAGAAGCGGTTGATGCAGAGTTGAAGGCACGGCGAGCGGTTATGTCCGCTCGATCGATGCAACAAGAAAAAGCGCGCCGCCATTGTCCGGCGCGTTTTCGTTTCAGCGATTTTTCTGACTCTAGCTGCGTGGCACTTACTGCGCGGGCGCCGACTTCATCAGTTGCGCGCTCAACTGCTGGTACTTCAGCCGCGCCACGGGATCGCCCTGCGCCGCCGCCGCCGCATAGTACGCGCGCGCGACGTTGAGGTTCTTCGGCACGCCGTCGCCGCCGCGCTCATAGAACGAACCGGTCACGTATTGCGCCGTCATGTCGCCGCCCTCGGCGGCCTTCTTGTACCAGTAGAACGCCTGCTTGTTGTCGCGCGTGGTCCCGCGCCCGTCCAGGTACTGATTCGCGAGCGCAAGCTCCGCCTGCACGTGGCCCTGCTTCGCCGCCTTGAGGAACCACTGGTGCGCCTGGACCGGATCGCGCTCGACGAAGTCGCCGTCGTCGTACATCTTGCCGTACACGTACTGCGCGTGCGACATGTTCGCGTCCGCCGCCTTGCGCAGCCACTTGCGGCCCTCGCCCACGTCGGCGGCCCCGCCTTCGCCGTTCACCAGCATCATCGCGTAGTTGAACTCCGCCAGCCGGTTGCCGCGCTCGGCCGCCGCCTGGAACTCGGCGCGCGCCGCGCTCAGATTGCCCGCGTTGTAGTCGGCAACGGCGTTGGCCGTTTGCGGATCGGATTCGGCGCCAGGAGGGGCGCTTGCGCCGTCGGCTGCTGCCGCGAAGCCGCTCATGCCGAGCGCCGCGCCAGCCACACAGCCGATGGCGACCGCGCGTGCCATTCGTGCAAGCCGCAGTGCAAGGAACCGCGCAAGAAGGCGCTCAAAAAGCGCTTTCGGACGCCTCATGATCTCGCCTCCTGGAGCGCCTGGCGCGTCGCGCGCACGAGCCAGATCACGTCGGCGGCAAGGGCGATGAAGCTGAAACCCATCTCGCGATACTGCTTCGCGCCAGCCGGGTCCATCGCGAAAATGCCCGCAGCCACCCCCGCGTCGCGTGCGGCGGCCACGATGCGCCGCATGGCGGCGAGCACGTCGGGATGCTTCGAGTCGCCGAGATGGCCAAGGCTCGCCGCCAGATCGGCAGGACCCACGAACAGGCAGTCGACGCCCGGCACCTTGGCAATCTTCTCGACTTCGGCCAGCGCCGCCGCCGACTCGATCTGCACGATCGTCGCGATCTGCGCGTTCGCGCCCTGCAGGTAGTCGCGCCGCATGCCGTAGGCCGCCGCGCGCACTACGCCTGCCACGCCGCGCTGGCCGCCGGGCGTGCTCGCATCGGGGTACTGCGTGAGGCTCACGGCGCGCGCAGCCTCTTCAGCCGAGGCCACATTGGGGAACATCACCGTGCGCGCGCCCGCGTCGAGCACGTGCTTCACGAGCCACGGCTCGCTGTCGGGCACACGCACCACGGGCTCGGTGGGCATATGCGCGGCGGCAATGGCGCGCAGTTGGGCGATGGTGTCGCCGCTGTCGTTCGGGGTGTGCTCCATATCGATCAGCAGCCAGTCGAAACCGGCGTGCGCGAGCGCCTCGGCGGCGGTTTCGCTGCCCATCGAAAGCCATAGGCCGAATAGCGGGTCCGCCTCCTTGAGGCGTTCCTTGAGGGGATTGGTGAAGGTACTCATCGCCGTGCTCCCGGCGAGGCTGCGGGGCGCGCGCGAGTCGCGGGCGGTGTTTCGCCCGGCAGCGCAGCAGCCGGCAGGTCTCGCTCCGTTATGTGTTTGTCGGGCCGCACGCGGGGATGCGCAGGCCTTGCGGCAACGATCATACCGCGACAAAAACTTGCCCGACGGCGCGGAAAACCCGCCTTGCGCGGGTCGTCGGAGCGAGGGTGAGACGGCGGGGTGAGTCCGCCGAGGCGGAACTCGCCGGCGTCAGTCGCGCGTGACTTCGGCCCAGCAGTTCGGCGTCTCGTACAGGCGCAGCTTGTGCAGGCGCAGGTTCACGCCGTAGTGCGCGTCGTACACGTTCGCGAGAATATCGAACGCGATGGCCGCGAGGTTCTCCACGGTCGGAATGCGGTCGATCACGACCGTCTTGTGGCCCGGCAGCGTTTCGAGAAAGCCGCGCACCTGCGTATCGCCCGAGAACACGAGGAACGCGTGATCCCACAGATCGACGAGATGCTGGTTCGCGAGCGACTTCACGTCGGCGAAGTCCATCACCATGCCGCGGTCGGGCGCGCCTTCGGTTTCGACGAGGTCGCCTTCCAGCGTGATTTCGAGCACGTAGCGATGGCCGTGCAGGTTGCGGCACTGGCTGCGGTGGTCAGGGATGCGGTGGCCCGCGTCGAATTCGAGTTTTCGGGTGATCGTCAGCACGGCGCTTCTTCAGAAAAATTCGCGTGAATCAGGGAATGTTCAGGTATTTGTGGGTCTGCATCGACAGGCGCCACTGCGGATGGCGCTTGCACCAGTCGATCGCGAGCTTCGTGTTCAGGTCGCGCGACGGGCCGTCCATGGGCTGCACGAGAAAATACTCGAAATCGAGCTTCGCGTACTCGGCGAGGCGCTGGTTTTCCTGCGGCACGACGACCTTCAGCTCGTTGCCCTTCGTGACGACGAGCGGCGCGTCGGCCTTCGGGCTCACGCAGATCCAGTCGATGGTTTCGAGCACCGGCAGCGAGCCGTTCGTTTCGATCGCGATCTCGAAGCCGGCGGCGTGCAGTGCGTCGACGAACGGCGGGTCGATCTGCAGCATCGGCTCGCCGCCCGTGCAGACCACGAAGCGGTTGCCCTCGCCTTCGGGCCACAGCGATGCGATCTTCGCGACGAGCTCTTCAGGCGTGCGGAATTTGCCGCCGTTCTCGCCATCGGTGCCGACGAAGTCGGTGTCGCAGAACTGGCACACGGCCTCGGCGCGATCTTCCTCGCGGCCCGACCAGAGATTGCAGCCGGCGAACCGGCAGAACACGGCCGGACGCCCGGCGTTCGCGCCCTCGCCCTGCAACGTGTAGAAAATTTCCTTTACCGCGTAAGTCATCGTGCAGCCTGGTTCTGGCTCATACGCGCAACGCGCGTGCAAAGCCGGTTGGTCTCGGGCGCATGTTCAACGTGCTGGCAGGGCGCACCGCCCGTGCGCGGCCCTGAGCATTTTCACTGCGAAAGTCGCTGTGCGCGGCCCGAGCCTTACGCTCAGACCGGTGCTTCCGTCACGTTCTCGCCAGCGAGATACGCTTCATACCCGCGCTTGCGCAGCTTGCACGCCGGGCACTCGCCGCAGCCGAAGCCCCAAGCGTGAAGCTCGGCGCGCTCGCCCACGTAGCAGGTGTGCGTTTCCACGCGCACCATGTCCACCAGCGCTTCGCCGCCCAGCTTTTCGGCGAGCCGCCACGTGTCGGCCTTGTCGAGCCACATGAGCGGCGTTTCCAGCACGAAGCGCGTGTCCATGCCGAGATTGAGCGTGACCTGCAGCGCCTTCATGGTGTCGTCGCGGCAGTCGGGATAGCCCGAGAAGTCGGTTTCGCACATGCCGCCCACGAGCACCTTGAGCCCGCGACGATAAGCGATCGCCGCGGCAATCTGCATGAACATCAGGTTGCGGCCCGGCACAAAGGTGTTCGGCAAGCCGCTCGCCGCCGTTTCGATCTCGATCTCGCGCGTCATGGCCGTGTCGCTGATCGAGCCGAGCACCGAGAGATCGATCATGTGATCGTCGCCAAGACGCTCACCCCACTCGGGGAACGTGCTGGCAATCGCCGCGCGAAAACCTTCGCGGCACTCCAGTTCGACGCGATGACGCTGGCCGTAATCGAAGCCGAGCGTCTCGACGCTCTCGTAGCGGTCGAGCGCCCAAGCGAGGCACGTGGCCGAATCCTGGCCGCCGGAAAACAGTACGAGCGCGCCCTTGGCTTCAGTTCGAGTCACCGTGAAACTCCGTGTATGAGGTTTCCGCGCGAATGCTTTCGTCGCGAGCCTGCGCTGCTCGATGCGTCCGCGCGGACCGGCAGGGACAACCCCGCACCGGCTCATGCAGTATAGGCCGGGGCCTCAGCACGGGCATCGGCGCACCCTTATATCCTGGATACCATCGCCGTCGGGTATTCGAACCGCAAGACCAGGCGCCCAACGCGCGCACAACGAAAAAGCCCCAGGAATCGAACGATCTCCTGGGGCTGCATTCTGGTGGCCTGGGACGGAATCGAACCATCGACACGCGGATTTTCAATCCGCTGCTCTACCAACTGAGCTACCGGGCCAACGAAGAAAGAAGAGTATAGCGGGGAATACGCTCTTTGCCAAGGGGCTTTCGCGAAATTCGTGAGCCGGGCCGCGCCACTCACTTCGCGCGAGCGCTCACGCCCTCACTCGCCCTTGCTCTTGCCGAGGTCCACGCCGAGCTGCTTGAGCTTGCGATACAGGTGCGTGCGCTCAAGCCCCGTTTTTTCGGCCACGCGCGTCATGCTGCCATTCTCGCGCGCGAGGTGGTACTCGAAGTAAGCGCGCTCAAACGCGTCGCGCGCGTCGCGCAGCGGAATGTCAAACGAGATCGAAGCCGTTTGCGTGGCCGGCGCACCCGCCTGCATGCCATGCACGCCGTCGGCGCCCAGCACCGGCAACGCCGCCGCCGATGCCACGACTGCGGGTCCGCCCGCCACCGATTTCCCCGCCGCCGCCGATGTGGCCGGCGCAACGGGCGCCGCCGTGCCGCGCGCGAGCCCCTGCTCGACCGCCTTCAACAGCTTTTGCAGCGCGATCGGCTTTTCGAGAAAGTTGAGCGCGCCGATCTTCGTCGCCTCGACGGCCGTGTCGATGGTCGCGTGCCCCGACATCATGATGACCGGCATCGTGAGATGGCCCTGCGCGGCCCATTCCTTGAGCAGCGTCACGCCGTCGGTGTCCGGCATCCAGATATCGAGCAGCACGAGATCCGGCACGTGGCGCTGCCGGAATTCGCGCGCCTGCTGCGCATCTTCCGCGAGCTCCACGACGTGTCCTTCGTCGCTGAGGATCTCCGAGAGCAATTCCCGGATGCCCATTTCATCATCTACCACCAGGATGGTTGCCATTTACGCTGCCCTTGTCTGCACTGTTGCTTTTGATCCTTGCTCCGCTTCGGCACGCGCCTGCCCCGCCACGGCTCGGCCGGGTCCCGGCGTGGCGGCATCTGGGGGGATGTCGTCCGCCAACTGGAGAAAGAGAATCGAGATCTGCGCGCCTTCGATTACATCGCCCGCTTTCATTCGATTGCGGATGTCGATGCGCGCGCCGTGCTCGTCGACGATCTTCTTGACCATCGCAAGCCCGAGTCCTGTTCCTTTGGCCTTGGTCGTCACATAGGGTTCGAACGCGCGCGTGAGGATGCGCGCCGGGAAGCCCGGGCCATTGTCCGAAACCGTGAGACGCACCGCCACGCGCGTGCGGCCTTGCGCGTCGGGGTCTCCGTATTCTACGGCGCGGGTCTCGAGCGTCACGTGAGGATTCTGCGTGTCGGCCACCGCGTCCTGCGCGTTTTGCAGCAGGTTGTGGATTACCTGGCGCAATTGCGTGGCGTCGCCGCGAATGACCGGCAAGTCGGAGAGCTCGACCTTGATCGCGCTCTTGCCTTCTCCCACACCGTAGAGCGTGAGCACTTCGCTCACGAGTTCATTGAGCTGCAGGTTCGCGAGCACCGCAGGCGGCGTGCGCGCGTAATCGCGGAAGTTGTCGACCATCTGCTTCATCGCCGCGACCTGATTGACGATGGTGGTCGCGCCACGCTTGAGCACCTCGGCGTCGGTGGGCGCGAGCTTGTCGGAAAGCTTCATCTGCAGGCGTTCGGCCGAGAGCTGGATCGGCGTGAGCGGATTCTTGATCTCGTGCGCAAGGCGCCGCGCGACTTCGCCCCACGCCACCGAGCGCTGCGCCGAGATCACGTCGGAGATGTCGTCGAACACCACGACGTAGCCCGAGGTCTGCATGTCGCCCGCGTCGCGGCCCGTATCGGAGACGAGGCGCGCGCCGCGCACGAGCAGCGTGAGCGGATCAGCCTCGCCCGGAATCGGCACGGAGAACTGCTGCTGCCAGTGGCCGCGATCTTGATCGCCGCCTTCGCGGTCCGTGCGCGAAGCTTCCTGATCGGCGAACGCCTTGCGCACCATTGCGCCGAACTCGGTGAGCGCGCCGATATGATCGAGCGCGACGCCAAGTTGCGTCTGGAACGGTTGACGGAAGATGCGCTCCGCGCCGGGGTTCGCCGTCGTGAGGCGGAACTGCCGGTCGAACACGAACACGCCCGCGGTGAGGTTCGCGAGAATGCTCTCGAGATACGCCTTCGAATGCTCGAGCGCGACGCGGTTCTTCTCCACGGCCTGGCGCGCTTCGGACAGCTGGCGCGTCATCGCGTTGAACGACTGGGTGAGGAAGCCCAGTTCGTCGCGCGACTTGATTTCGCGCTTGGGCGTGTAGTCGCCCTCGGTCACTTCCTTCGTGCCCTGCGCGAGCAGGAAGAGCGGCCTTGCAAGCTGATTGCCGAGCGCGAGCGCCAGCATCATCGCAACGAAGGTGGCGAGAAAGAGCGCGAGCGTGAGCGTGCCGATATACATCTTGCGCAGGCCGGTGCGGCCAAGCGCCTTCTCCTGATACTCGCGATACGCGCGCTGCACGGCGTCGGCGTTACGCGCGAGCGCCGCCGGCACCGGCTGCTCCAGTTGCAGGAAACGCTCGACCGGCTGCAGATCCGTGGTGTTCGCATCAGGAATGCGCGTGACCACGCGCAAGCGCAGCGCGCCCTTCGAGCCCAGCTGATGCGGGTCGCCGTCCACTTCGCCTTCGATCGCCGCGTAGCCGCGCCCGCGCGCCTGATCGATCATGAGCGACGTGGGCATATCTGCGGGCATGAGCGACGAGAAGTTGCTCGACGCCTGCGCCACCACGTGCATGTCCGGCGCCGCGCCCGACATGCTGCGCACCGGCTCGACGATCATCGCGTCCTGCACGCCGAACTGGTCGCGCGCGCGCAGGAGCGTGAGCGTCGTGCCCGCGGCGTCGCCGCTCGCGATCTGCTCCGCCATGAGACGGCCCTTGGTTTGCAGGTCGGACAACGAGGCGTCGAGCATGCCGCGCCCGAGATTCAGGCCTGCCGTGAGCGCGGTTTCCACGTTCACGTCGAACCAGGACTCGATCGAGCGCGAGACGAACTGATACGAAACGATATAGATGATGCCGCCCGGCACCACGCCCACGAGCGCGAAGAAGAACGCGAGCTTCGCGAGCAGCCGTGTACCGAACTTGCCGCGCCTCAAGCGCACGACGATCACGATCATGAGCGCCGTGACCACCGACAGGAAGATCAGCGCGACGACGATATTGGCCGCATAGAGCCAGCCGTAGTAGCGGTCGAAGAACTCGGTGTTCGCGCTCGCCGCGGCGAGCAGGACGAGCAGCAGCGTCGCGGTGAACGCAACGGTGGAAACGAGCAGCTTGACGACGACGCTGCTGAAGCTGGTGGCGCGGCGCACTTTATTTAGCACGTTCGGTCACCGTGAAGTTAAAGCGCTTCCAGTCGGAAGCGAGGTTCCAGTCGCGGTTGTTCACGGCGTCGATCTGGAACGGCTTGGGCATCAGCGCGACGTCGAGCTGCATGCGCACCGAGGCCGTGTACGTTTCGCCGGCATGCACGTCTTTGGGGTCGATCACGTGCCACGAGGTGACGTGCTTGATGACCGCGAGCGCTTCCGCGAGCGACGAGAAGCCGAGCTGCAGGCCGCCGCTGGAGACGCGGTACTCGCGCGTGAGCGGCTGGAACGACAGGCGAATGCTTTGCGAAACGCTCACCGGCTGTTCGTCGAACCAGTACCAGCGCGCGCGCGTGAGCTCGAAGTCGGTGGTGAAGTAGAGCGGAATGCCCTTGTTGACCGCGTCTTCCAGGCTGCTGTTGAGGTCGAAGTCGAAACGGGCGTCGAGGCTCCAGCCGTTGCTGTCGGCCTGGAGCGACGCGCGCTGCACCGCGATCGAGTCGGCGCGCGCCGGCGTGGCGGCCACGAAGCCGACGACGGCGAACACCAGCCAGATCAGGGCCGCGAACCGCAGCGGGAAGAAGCGTTTGATGGTCACCGTTTCTGAAAGCGCGCGTAGAAGAATCCGTCGTGATCTGCGGTGCGATCGGGAACGGGGCGGTCGGTTGCCGTCACTTCGGCCTTTGCATCGGCATCGTGCCGCGCCTCGCCGGCTGCGCCGCATGCTGGCCCACGGGCCGGCGCGCCGAGCGCCTCGGGCAGCAGTTGCCCCGGGGCGTCCAATCGTACCGCATCCGCATGGGTGCTTTCAAACCAGCGCGCCTGCGCCTCGCCTTCCTCGGGGAAGATCGAGCAGGTCACATAGAGCAGCTCGCCGCCCGGCTTCACGAGCGGCCACAGCGCATCGACGATGCGGCGCTGCTCGGCGGCCAGCGCCGCGATGTCGCTCTCGCGGCGCAGCCAGCGGATGTCTGGATGGCGGCGCACGATGCCCGAGGCCGAGCACGGCACGTCGGCGAGGATGCGATCGAAGAGTTCGCCGTCGTGCCATGCCGCGGGATTGCCCGCGTCGCCGACCACGATCCTTGCGCGGCGCGCCGGATGCGCGGGGTCGTCTTGCGCGAAACCGAGGCGCGCGAAGTTCTCGCCTATGCGCGCGGCGCGCGTGGCATCGCTCTCCAGCGCGATCAGGTCGATGTCGGCAAGCTCGAGCAGATGGCCGCTCTTGCCGCCGGGCGCCGCGCAAGCGTCGAGCACGCGCATGCCGTCGCGCACGCCGAGGATTTGCGCGGCCACTTGCGCACCGGCGTCCTGCACGGACACGTCGCCCGCCATGAAGCCGGGAATGCGCTCCACCGGCAGCGGCGCGGCCAGGCGCACGGCGTGTTCGCCGATCTGCGTGGCGGCGATGTTTTCGGCGGCGAGCCGTTGGACGTAGTCGGCGGCACTCGCACGGCGCGCGTTCACGCGCAGCGTGAGCGGGCCTTGCGTGTTGCCAGCGGTGAGAATGTCCTGCCACTGCGCGGGCCACGCGGCGCGGACCGCGTCGATCCACCAGCGCGGATAGTTCCACTGCGCGGTTTCATCGGCCTGAGCGGCGGCCAGCGCCGTGTCGCGCTCGCGCAGAAAGCCGCGCAGCACCGCATTGACGAGCCCCTTCGCGAACACGATCTCGCGGCGCGCACCCACGGCGCGTACGGCCTGGTCGACGACCGTGAACGGCGTGTAGGCAGCGCTCGCCTCGTCTTGCGCGAGCAACGCGAGCGAACAGGCCAGCAGATTCGCGACGTGCGGCGGCGGCGCCTTGCTCACGCGCTGCCGGATCAGCCAGTCGACCGTGCCGAGGCGCCGCATCGTGCGATACGCGATGTCCTGCACGGCGCCGCGAGCCTGCGCCGCGAAGTCGGCGGGCAACGCGGCGAGGGCGCTCGCGAGCGCGGCGGGCAGCGCCGCACCGGCGCGCACCGCGCCGACCGCATGTGCCGCCTGGTCGAGCGCAAAGCCGAGCGAATCGGGGGCCAGGTGCACGGCGTGGCTGTGCGCCGGCGCTGTGCCCTGCTGGCGCGCAGACGATGCGGAACTCTTTTTGCCGTGAGACGGCTTGCTCGGTCGCCGGGGTGGGCTGGATGTCATGAAGAAACCGGATGCGGGCCGCGGTGAATCGCGGCGTCATTGATGCACAAGCGAGCCATTGTAGCGTGGCGAGCGCGCAACACTACCAGCCCTGTTCGATTCGACTTGAGCGCACCGCGCGCACGGGCCAGCGGCGACGAATTCGTCTGGATACATATTGGCGGATACCGACTAACGGCTCGCCGCATGATGGCGACACAAGACGCCTCCCCAGCTTCGTCGCGGCCATCATGAAACCACTCGGGAAAAAACACGACTTCGCGTTCCTGGCCTTCGTTGCGCTCTTTTCCGTGTACCAGCAGGGACGGGGAAAGCTATTCGCGCCTTTCTGGGACTACAAGGTGTACGCGTACGCGCTGGACCAGTTCAAGCGCGGCGCGAATCCGTATATCCCGCACGGATTTCCCTTCGTCTATCCGCCCATCTTCCTGAATCTCTTTTCGCGCATGCCGTTTCACTGGCTCTATGTGGCGTTCGTTGTCGCGTCGCTGATCTATTTCGCCTGGAGCATCAGACATGCGGATTTCGTCGCGGCGGGCGCGCTGGGTTTTCTGACCGGCGGCGCGGGCGTGGGAGGCATCCTCACGGGAAACTTCGCGATCTTCGCTCACCTGCTGATCATTGCGCTTTTTTACGCGGCTTCCCAGGACGCTTTAGCGCGTAGTTCGCCGCACGCCTCGCAGACGAGCCGCAGCGCGACGGCAAAGTATTGCGCGCTGGCGTTTTTCATCGCCCTTTTTGCCTCCATCAAAATCTACTTCCTGACGTACGCCGTCGTGTTCTTTTTTATCCCCAAGGGCATGCGCTATTTCTTCGCGGTGCCTCTGTGTGTTGCGCTCGCAACCATCGCGCAACTCGCGCTGGAACCGCGCTTGTGGACCGACTTCGAAACCCTGCTGCGCTGGCAGATGCTCGCTCAGAACGATTCCGGGCTCGTGCTGTTCGGGATACTGGAGCAGCACGTCCGCGCGCTATCGACTCTGGAAGATGTGCTGTTCTACGAAGGGGTTGTCGTGGCGCTATTCGTGTATGCGGTGAACCCGTTACGCGCGCGGCGACTCCTGGTATTCGAAAATGGAAACGCACCTGGCAGGCTGTTCTACGTCCTCGCATTCTGTCTCGCGCTGAATCCGAGAATGAAGGAATACGACATCGCGCCGTTTTTCGCATGCTGCTACGTTTCGCTATTCCAGAGCAGCAACACTGACAACCGGATGGATCGCGTGTTCTTCTATGCCGTGCCGCTGGCGTTCGTCGCCGCGTGGATCGTCGTCAAGTTTGGACACGTCTACTACGCGCTCGACGTGTCCTGGTTCATCGGCGTCTATTTCGTGTTCTTCGTGGTTTCACTGCGTCAACGGGCATGGCGGGTTTCGGCTCGAACAGACGTGCGTCACGTAGACGGCGACGCCGCGGCGACGGGCTGAAAAAAAACGCCTCCGAAGAGGCGTTTTTTGTTAGTGCGGGTCGCTTCAGCGTCTGCCGCCCGCGGCCATTTCCATCAAGCGGCGGATGCGCTCTTCCGTGGCCGGGTGCGTACTAAAAAGGTTCTGCAAGCCGCCGCCCGAAAGCGGATTCATGATCATCATCTGCGCCGTGGCCGGATGCTGTTCGGCCGCCGGAAAAGGAATGCCTTGCGCGTAGCGATGGATCTTGTCGAGCGCCGAGGCGAGCGCCTGCGGATCGCCCGAAATCTCAGCGCCGCCACGGTCCGCCTCGAACTCGCGCGCACGCGAGATCGCCATCTGGATCAGCGCGCCCGCGATCGGCGCAAGCAGCGCCACGGCAATGCTCGCGATGGGGTTCGCCGGGCGGCCGTTTTCGTCGCGGCCGCCGAAGATCATCGCGAAGTTGGCGAGCGCCGAGATCGCGCCGGCCATGGTGGCCGAGATCGTCGAGATGAGAATGTCGCGGTGCTTCACGTGCGCGAGTTCGTGCGCCATGACGCCGCGCATTTCGCGCTCGGACAGCACGCGCAGGATACCCGTGGTCGCCGCGACCGCCGCGTGCTCGGGGTTGCGGCCCGTGGCGAAGGCGTTGGGCGCGTCCTCGTTGATCAGGTAGACGCGCGGCATCGGCAAGCCCGCACGCGTGGCCAGATCGCGAACCATGCGATAGAACTGCGGCGCCGTGGTCTCGTCGACTTCCTGCGCGTTGTACATGCGCAGGACCATCTTGTCCGAATACCAGTACGAGAAGAAGTTCATGGCGAGCGCGAAGAACAGCGCCAGCATCATCCCGCGATGCCCGCCGATCAGCCCGCCAATCACGATGAAAAGGGCCGTAATCGCGGCCATCAACATCGCGGTTTTGACCCAGTTGAACATGTGCTGTGCTCCTTCACCCACCAGGGGATCAAATCGATCGTTGGACGCCCGCCAGCCGGTCAGCCAGCAATAAGCGAGCGCATTGTAAGCGATTTGTTAGATATGGGCAGATGCGAAAAATTCAATCTCAGCGTGTGGCCGTGGCGAGCTTCAGGCCCAGGCCGACAAACGCCGAGCCCACCGTGCGGTCGAGCCACTTCTTCACACCCGCCTTGCCCGACAAGCGCCGCGTGACGCTGCCCGCCACCCACGCGACGAAGCTGCTCCAGACCGTGCTCATCAGCACGAACGCGGCACCTAGCGTCAGGAAAGCGAGGGTCTTGTGCTCGCTACCCGTGGCCACGAACTGCGGGAAGAACGAAACAAAGAACAACACCACTTTCGGGTTGAGCACGTTGGTGCAGAAACCCGAAATGAAGAGCTGGCGTAGCGGCCGCGCAGCAGCGGCAGGCGGCGTGGCTTGCGCGGCGCCTTCGGCCGGCGTGACGTCGTGTTTCGTGAGGACGAGCCGCACGCCCAGATACACGAGATAAATCGCGCCGACGATCTTGATGACCGTGAACGCCGTGGCCGACGCCGCGAGCAGCGCCGTCAAACCGAACGCACAGGCGAGCGTATGCACGCAGCAGCCCGCCGAGATACCCAGTGCGGAGACCAGGCCCGCGCCGCGGCCCTGCGCGACGCTGCGGCCGACGATATATGCCGTATCGGGCCCCGGCGTCACGTTCAGGAGAAACACGGCGACGAGGAAGAAACCGAAATGGGTGATGCCGAACATGACAACCTCAAAATCGAAAAGCCGCTTCAAACGCTAATGATTCTAGCGCGCTGGTCACCGCGCGGCGCTTGCGCGGGTGGCCATTTTCAGGCGCTGGCGCGAGCCCGGATTCAGGCCGCAGGAGCCTCGGGCAACTGGAAACGCTGGCCCGCCGCGAGCGGCATGCCGGCCAGGAATTCGCGCGCGCTCAGGCGCTTGCCGCCCGGCTTTTGCAGCTGCGTGAGGCGCAGTGCGCCCTCGCCGCAGGCCACCACCACGCCTGCCGGACTCACATCGAGAATTTCGCCCGGCTCGGCCCTCGCGCTGGCCGAACGCTCCACCGGCTCGGCGGCCCACAGCTTGAGCTGCGCGCCGTCCAGCGTGGCGGCGCCGCCCGGGAACGGGTCAAACGCGCGAATCTGGCGCGCGAGCGCCACGGCCGGCCGGCGCCAGTCGAGCGCCGCTTCCTGCTTGCCGATTTTTTCGGCATAAGTCGCGCCCTCAGCCGGCTGCGGCGTGACGGGCAGCGCGCCGTCGCGCTCGAGCGCGAGGAGCCCGTCCACGATCAGCTTCGCGCCGAGTTGCGCCAGGCGGTCGTGCAGCGTCGCCGTGGTGTCGCCCGGCGCGATTGGCGTGCGCACTTCAGAGATCATCGGGCCGGTGTCGAGCCCCGCGTCCATCTGCATGAGCGTGATGCCGGTCTCGTCGTCGCCGGCTTCGATCGCGCGGTGAATCGGCGCGGCGCCGCGCCAGCGCGGCAGGATGGACCCATGAATGTTGATGCAGCCGCGCGGCGGGATGTCGAGCACTTCCTGCGGCAGCAGCAGCCCGTAGGCTGCGACCACCATCACATCGTGCGGCGTGGCGCGCAGCAGGTCCAGTGCCGCGGCCGCTTCCTCCGGATACTTGCCCGTGCGGCGCAGCGACGGCGGCTGGGCAACGGCGATGCCGTGCTCCTGCGCGTAGCGCTTGACCGGGCTTGCCTGGAGCTTCATGCCACGGCCCGCCGGGCGGTCCGGCTGGGTCAGGACGAGCGGCACGGCAAAGCCCGCTTCGTGAATCGCCGCGAGCGCCGTGGCGGCGAATTCCGGCGTGCCGGCGAAGATGACGCGAAGGGTGTGACTCATGGGCGCTCGATGCTCAGTTTGCTGGACGCTGGTGGACGAAGAATGAAACGACGCAACGCACAGCGATTACATCGCGCGTTCGAGCTTCTTCATCTTGCTGCGGATGCGCGTTTGCTTGAGCGACGACAGGTATTCGACGAACACCTTGCCCATCAGGTGATCCATTTCGTGCTGGATGCAGACCGCGAGCAGCCCTTCGCAGTCCACCTCGTAGGTTTCGCCCTTTTCGTTCATCGCGCGCACGCGCACCTTTTCCGCGCGCTCGACTTCGTCGTAGATGCCAGGCACGGAAAGACAGCCTTCCTCATGCACTTCACGCTCGGCGCTCGACCAGATGATTTCCGGGTTGATGAACACGCGCAGCTCGTCGTGCGCGTCGGAAACGTCGATCACCACGACGCGCTCATGCACGTCGACCTGGGTGGCCGCGAGGCCGACGCCCGGTGCGGCGTACATGGTTTCTGCCATGTCGGCGACCAGTTTGCGGATGCGGTCGTTGACCACCTCGACCGGCTTCGCGACCTTGTGCAGACGCTTGTCCGGGTAATGAAGAATGTTCAGTAGAGCCATGATTTGACGGGTTTCTCGTTGGGCGCCTGAAAAAGCCAGGAACAGGGAACGATGCGCGGCCTGGCCATTCGGCCAGCTTGCGGGTCCCATGCCGGATACGGAGGATATCCACGCATATTCGGACGAAAGGGCCGCAATTCAACGTTGAACGCGCGCTCGCCCGTGCGAACGCGCCGCGCAGGAAGGCGTGCGCGCAGTGCCACGGGTAAAGACGCCACGGTGTATTTCGGATGGTGAAAATTTTATCACGAGGTGCGGCAAACCGTCCGCGCCCGGGGAACGCAATGCCAACGACCTTGCCGCTGTCTTCCGAGGAACTGACCGCCTGGCTGCGCCTCGCCCTCGCACGGGGGCTGAAGCCCGCTGCGCTGCGGGCGCTGCTCGGCGCGTTTGGTCTGCCTCAAAACGTGCTGACCCAACCATTCGCCGCACTCGCCGCGGTAGCTGGCGCACAAGCCGCGCACGCCGCACTGGCCGCGCCCCGCCCAGACTTCGCAGCACTGCTCGAAGCACTGCAGGACTGGCGGGCGGCGCCCGGCAACGCGCTCATCACGCTCGCCGACCCGGCCTATCCGCCGCGCCTGCTCGACATGCCCGATCCACCGCCGCTGCTCTACGCAAAGGGCCGGCTCGAGCTGCTCCACGCACGCGCGGTAGCGGTCGTGGGCAGCCGCAGCGCCACGCCCCAAGCCATCGACGACGCCGCGCGCTTCGCGCGCACACTCGCAGCGGCGGGTCTCACGGTCGTCTCGGGGCTCGCGCTCGGTGTGGACGGCGCCGCACATCGCGGCGCGCTCCACGAGCATGGCGGCACAGTCGCCGTGATCGGCACCGGCGCGGATCTCGTCTATCCCCCGGCTCATCACCCACTCGCCACGGAGATTGCCGCGCACGGCGCGCTCGTCTCCGAATGGCCGCTCGGCACCCCGGCGCGCTCCGCGAACTTTCCGCAGCGCAATCGCGTGATTGCCGCGCTTGTGGAAGGCGTGGTGGTGATCGAAGCCGCGCAACGCTCCGGCTCGCTCATCACGGCGCGCCTCGCCAACGAGATGGGGCGCGACGTATTCGCGCTGCCCGGGTCGATCCACGCGCCGCTCACGCGCGGCTGCCACGGGCTCATCAAACAGGGCGCGCAGCTGGTCGAATCGCCCGAAGAGGTCCTCGATGCGCTGAACGTCGGGCAACAGCCCTCGGGTGCCGGGCGCGCGCCCGCATCGCGGCGTGAGCCGCGCCGCCAGAAAGTCTCGGTTCCGTTCGAACGCACACGGCGCGACGCTGGTGAGACGCTGCCGCTGCCGCTCGAAAGCCCGCGTGCTGAAGCACGAAAGCCAGCCGCCGGTCTTGCCGCCGACGCCCGGCGCCTGCTCGAAGCGCTCGGACACGCGCCAGCCACGGTTGAAATCCTCGCCCAGCGCACCGACATGCCTGAAGCGGTGCTGCAAGGCACGCTGCTGCAGCTCGAACTCGCGGGGCACCTCGATGCGCTGCCCGGCGGCTGGTTCGTGCGGGCCAGTCGCGGGACATGAGGCGGCTCATGCCGCGGATTGAGGGAGCATCACTGCCCGCGCGCCGCCGTGATACATTCGCGCCAAATACCCCGCTCTATATATAAGAGAACGCAAGGAACGACCATGCCCGCGCTAGACCTCGACACCGACGCCGACAAGATCGCAGAGCGCGTCAGCAATCAGGACACGCTGTTCGTCGCGTGCCTGTGCGCGCAGTGGTGCGGGACGTGCCGCGACTACCGGGCCACGTTCGACCGCATCGCCGAGGCGCATCCCGATGTCTGCTTCGCGTACATCGACATCGAAACCCATGCCGACCGCTTCGACGATCTCGATGTCGAGAACTTCCCGACAATCCTGATCGAAGACGGTCACGCCACGCGCTTTTTCGGCACGGTCCTGCCGCATGCCGCCGTGGTCGAGCGCATGCTCTCGGACCTCAGGGCGCTGCCGGGCGTGGCCGACGCGCCCAAGCTGCGCCCCGCTCTGAGCGCGGTTTGAACGCCACCGCTATCTGACCCCGATCAGGCGCACCGCTTGCCGCACGCCTTGGCACGCCCTTATGATTGGGCGCCTTGGCGCTTGAGCGGGTGTCATCATGAGATGACGTAAAAATCGACGCCGCCGCGCCATGTGCTATAAAGCGGTCGAGAACGGCCCCCCGAGCGGGGCGGCAACGCCGGGCATCGCGCCCAAGCGCCCATTCAGGCGGCATCGGCCCCGGGGCGCCAACCGGATACACCCACAAGCAACCAGTCATGTCCAAAGCTCTGATCATCGCCGAGAAGCCATCCGTCGCGAACGACATCGCGCGCGCGCTGGGCGGTTTTACCAAGCATGACGAGTACTACGAGAGCGACGACTACGTACTCTCGTCGGCGGTCGGCCATCTGCTGGAAATCGCAGCGCCCGAGGAATACGAGGTCAAACGCGGCAAGTGGAGCTTCGCTCACCTGCCCGTGATCCCGCCGCACTTCGACCTGAACCCGATCGCCAAGAGCGAATCGCGGCTCAAGGTGCTCAACAAGCTGATGAAGCGCAAGGATGTCACGCAGCTCATCAACGCCTGCGACGCGGGGCGCGAGGGCGAGTTGATCTTCCGCCTGATCGCGCAGCACGCGAAGGCGAAGCAGCCGGTCCAGCGCCTGTGGCTCCAGTCGATGACGCCGCAGGCGATTCGCGACGGTTTCGCGAACCTGCGCAGCGACCACGACATGCAGCCGCTCGCCGACGCCGCCCGCTGCCGCTCGGAAGCCGACTGGCTCGTCGGCATCAACGGCACGCGCGCGATGACCGCCTTCAACAGCAAGGGCGGCGGCTTCTTCCTCACGACAGTTGGCCGCGTTCAGACGCCAACGTTGTCGATCGTCGTCGAACGTGAAGAGAAAATCCGCCGCTTCATTGCGCGCGACTATTGGGAAGTGCGCGCGGAGTTCGTGTGCGCGGGCGGCTTCTACGAAGGGCGTTGGTACGACCCGAAATTCAAGAAGGACGAGTTCGATCCGGAAAAGCGCGACTCGCGCCTCTGGAGCCTGCCGGCCGCCGAGACCATCGTCGCGGCCTGCCACGGCCGTGAAGGCACGGTCACCGAGGAATCGAAGCCGTCCACGCAGCTCTCGCCCGCGCTCTTCGACCTGACGAGCCTGCAGCGCGAAGCCAACGGCCGCTTCGGCTTTTCGGCCAAGAACACGCTGGGCCTCGCCCAGGCGCTGTACGAAAAGCACAAGGTGCTCACTTACCCGCGTACCGATTCGCGCGCGCTGCCCGAGGATTACCTCGGCACCGTGAAAGAAACGCTCGAGATGCTCAAGGAGAGCAACAACTACCTGCCGCATGCGAAGCAGGTGCTCGACAAGGGCTGGGTGAAGCCGAACAAGCGCATTTTCGACAACTCGAAGATCAGCGACCACTTCGCCATCATCCCCACGCTGCAGGCGCCGAAGTCGCTTTCCGAGCCTGAGCAGAAGCTCTACGACCTCGTCGTAAAGCGCTTTCTTGCCGTGTTCTTCCCGGCGGCGGAATACCGCGTCACCACGCGCATTACCGAAGTCGCGGGACATCACTTCAAGACCGAAGGCAAGGTGCTGGTCGAGCCGGGCTGGCTGCAGGTCTATGGCCGCGACGCGGCCGGCGACGACGCCAACCTCGTGCCGGTGAAGAAGGACGAGAAGGTCAAGACCGACAAGATCGCGGCGCATCAGCTCGTGACCAAGCCGCCTGCGCGCTACAACGAAGCGACGCTGCTCTCGGCCATGGAAGGCGCGGGCAAGCTCGTGGACGACGAAGAGCTGCGCGAGGCCATGGCCGCCAAGGGTCTTGGCACGCCGGCCACGCGCGCGGCGATCATCGAAGGTCTGCTTGGCGAAAAGTATCTCGTGCGCGAAGGGCGCGAGCTGATTCCCACGGCCAAGGCATTCCAGCTCATGACGCTGCTGCGGGGTCTCGGCGTGGAAGAACTCACTGCACCGGAACTCACCGGCGAATGGGAGTACAAGCTTTCGCAGATGGAGCGCGGCAAGCTGCCGCGCGACGCGTTCATGCAGGAAATCGCCCGCATGACGCAGACCATCGTGAAGCGCGCGAAGGAATACGACTCGGACACGATCCCCGGCGACTACGCGACGCTGACCACGCCGTGTCCGAATTGCGGCGGCCAGGTGAAGGAAAACTACCGGCGCTTCGCGTGCACGAAGTGCGAGTTCTCGATCTCGAAGATTCCGGGCGGCCGCCAGTTCGAAATCCCCGAAGTGGAAGAGCTGCTGCAAAACAAGACGATCGGCCCGCTCTCGGGCTTCCGCAGCAAGATGGGCCGGCCGTTCTCGGCCATCCTCAAGCTCTCGTTCGACGACGAAATCAAGAACTACAAGCTCGAGTTCGATTTCGGCCAGGACCAGGGTACCGAAGATGGCGAAGCGCCCGACTTCTCGCAGCAGGAGCCGGTGGGCGCCTGCCCGAAGTGCAAGGGCCACGTGTTCGAGCACGGCATGAGCTATGTGTGCGAGCACTCGGTCGCGAATCCGAAGACCTGCGACTTCCGCTCGGGCAAGGTGATCCTCCAGCAGGAGATCACGCGCGACCAGATGGCGAAGCTGCTGGCCGAAGGCCGTACCGACTTGCTGACGAACTTCAAGTCGTCGCGTACGGGCCGCAACTTCAAGGCATTCCTCGTCAAACAACCCGACGGCAAGATCGGCTTCGAGTTCGAGAAGAAGGAACCGAGCGCGAAGACGGCGGCCAAGACGGCAGCGAAGAAGTCGGCCGCATCGGCCGAGGCTAAGGACGATGCCGCGAACGACGCGGCGGATTCGGCAGAAGAAGGCAAGGCCAAGCCCGCGCGCAAGACGGCGGCAGCCAAATCCTCACCGGCGCGCAAAACGGCCGCCCGCAAGACGCCGGCGCGCAAGACGGGCTCGTAAGCGTTCCTTTCAAGGGCCGGCATCGGCCCAAGCCCGCGCACCGCAGCGAAACAAAAGGCGCAGCTTCTCACGAAGCTGCGCCTTTTTATCGCCCGATGAACGGCGATATCGAGCTTATAGCGGCGAGATCGCCGACGTCCGTGTGCGCGCCGCCGCAGCGCGCGCAGCCTTCGGTGCGCGATCCGCGTCCACACCGTTGTGCTCGCCGTCGTGCAGGCTTCCACCCGGCACGGGCTGCGCAACGTCGTAGTCTTCGCTCGCGACGCCATTGCGACCCGCCACAGCCGGGCGTGCAAGGCCGTCCTTGACCCACTGCTCGCCGAGCTGGCTGTTCGGCGTCTGGCTGAAATGCTCGACAAGGTGGTCGATAAACGTGCGCACCTTGGCCGGCAGGTGACGGCGGCTTGGATACGCGACGTTGATCTCCACCTGCGGCAGACGATAGTCGCCCAGCAGCCGCACGAGACGCCCACGCGTCATGTCGCGGCCAATCAGGTAGCTCGGCAGGATCGCGATGCCCATACCGAGCAGCGCGAACTGGCGCAGCATCTCGGTGTTGTTCGCCACGATCACGTTGGTCGGGCGCACGCGGACTTCGCCTTCCGGCCCAGTGAACACGCGCTCATCGCCCCAGTATTCGGAGGGCAGCGAGAGGCTCGGGTGCTCCATGAGGTGCTCGGGGCGCGTGGGCGTGCCGTGCTTTTCGAGGTAGGCTGGCGTCGCGCACACCGTCATGCAGCCGGTCGTGAGGCGGCGCGTGACAATGCTCGCGCTACGCATCTGGCGCGCGGTCACGACGCCGAGATCGAACCCTTCTTCGACGAGATCGACCTGACGGTCGACCAGCGTGACGTCGGGAATGACCTGCGGATAGCGCTGCGTGTACGTCTGCAGCACCGGCGCGAGGTTGTGGAGCCCGAAAACGACCGGCGCGACGATACGCAGCGTGCCGACGGGTTCGTGATTGCGCGCGACGACCATCTGCTCGACATCCTCGAGCTCATCGAGAATCTGGCGGGCGCGCTCGAGATAGACCTGACCCGATTCGGTCAGGGAGAGACTGCGGGTCGTGCGGTTGAGCAAACGCGTGCCGAGCCGACCTTCGAGGTCGGCAACATGCCGCGTCGCAACCGCGTTGGAGATATCCATCGCGGAGGCGGCCCGGGCGAAACTGCCGAGGTCGGCGACTTTGACGAATACTCGCATCGACTGCAAATGATCCATGAGACAACTCCTGCCTGTTACTGCCCCGCTGTTAATCAGCGGAGGAAACCGCGAATTCTCCTACGACAGCAGAAATCGTGCAGAAGTTGCCTCCGAAGCCCTTATTTTCTTTACGAATTCTTCGACTGCGCCCCAAAATGCATTAACGGATGTCAGATTGTTACCTCAACCGAAACAATTTTGCGCATCGCAGCGAGATAACCGGCCAAGTGCCGAACAGACGGGCCTCTGCACTGCACCAATGCGTCCGCCCCGGAAATAAAAATGGCCGCCCGAAGGCGGCCATTCCGATAGTGAGCGCTCACGTCACATGATTAGAGGCGTGCTTCCAGCGTCTTGCGAGCGTCCTTCAACACTTCCGGCAAACCATGAGCGAGTTTGTCGAACAGCTCGGCGTGCAGCGCGAGTTCGGCGCGCCAGTCATCGGCATCGACCGAAATGACCTGTTCGAACTGAGCCTGCGTGAAGTTCAGACCGCTCCAGTCGAGGTCGCCATAGCGCGGCGACACGCCGAACGCGTGCTCATCCCCCGTGGCCTTGCCCTCGATACGGCGCACCATCCACTCGAGCACACGCATGTTTTCGCCGAAGCCCGGCCACACGAACTTGCCATCCGGCCCCTTGCGGAACCAGTTCACGCAGAAAATGCGCGGCAGCGTCGCGCCTGCCGTGGCGAGGCGCTCACCCACGGTAAGCCAATGGCCGAAGTACTCGGCCATGTTGTAGCCGCAGAACGGCAGCATCGCGAAAGGATCGCGGCGCACCACGCCCTGCTGCCCCGCTGCCGCGGCCGTGGTTTCCGAACCCATGGTCGCGGCCATGTAGACACCCTCGGTCCAGTCGCGCGCCTCGGTCACGAGCGGCACGGTGGTCGAGCGGCGACCGCCGAAAATGAACGCATCGATCGCCACGCCCTTCGGGTTCTCCCATTCGGGATCGATCGACGGACATTGCGAAGCCGGCGCCGTGAAGCGCGCGTTCGGATGCGCGGCTTTGCGGCCGGTTTCCTTGCCGATTTCGGGCGTCCAGTCGTTCCCCGTCCAGTCGATCGCGTGGGCGGGCGGCTCGTCGGTCATGCCTTCCCACCAGACGTCGCCGTCGTCGGTCAGCGCGACGTTCGTGAAGATCACGTTCTCCTTGAGCGTCGCCATGGCGTTGAAGTTGGTCTTCTCACCGGTACCCGGCGCCACGCCGAAGTAGCCCGCTTCCGGGTTGATCGCGTAGAGGCGGCCATCGGCGCCGGGTTTGATCCACGCGATATCGTCGCCAATGGTGGTGATTTCCCAGCCGTTCATGGCAGGCGGCGGAATCAGCATGGCGAAGTTGGTTTTGCCGCACGCCGACGGGAACGCCGCCGCGACGTGGTACTTGCGGCCTTCCGGCGAGCGCACGCCGAGAATCAGCATGTGTTCGGCGAGCCAGCCTTCGTCGCGGCCCATTGTCGACGCGATGCGCAGCGCGAAACACTTCTTGCCGAGCAGCGCATTGCCGCCGTAACCCGAGCCATAGCTCCAGATCTCGCGCGTTTCCGGGAAGTGGACGATGTACTTCGTCTTGTTGCACGGCCACGGCACGTCCTGTTCGCCCGCCGCGAGCGGCGCACCCACGCTGTGCACGCACGGCACGAACGCGCCGTCTTCGCCAAGCACGTCGTACACGGCGCGGCCCATGCGCGTCATGATGCGCATGTTCACGGCCACGTAGGGGCTATCGGAAAGCTCCACGCCGATATGCGCGATAGGCGAGCCGAGCGGGCCCATCGAGAACGGCACGACGTACATCGTGCGGCCGCGCATCGAGCCAGCGAACAGGCCGTCGAGCGTCGCACGCATTTCGGCGGGCGCGACCCAGTTGTTGGTGGGGCCGACGTCTTCCTTCCTGGGCGAGCAAATGAAGGTGCGGTCTTCCACGCGTGCAACGTCCGAAGGATCGGAGCAGGCGAGATACGAATTCGGGCGCTTCTGCGGATTGAGGCGGCGCATCGTGCCGGCCTCGACCATCTGCGCACACAGGCGGTCGTACTCCTCCTGCGAGCCGTCGCACCAGACGATGCGATCCGGCTGCGTATGCGCCGCGATTTTATGCACCCAATCGATCAATTTCCGGTGCCGGACCCAGGCGGGCACCTGCGCGGCGGCCTGGGCTTGGTAGTCGGGATGGTTCATCGAGCTGTCTCCATTTTTAGGGCTGTAAAAAGGGGATCGGCCCTTGTAGACGCTGCACGCGAGAGGCGCAACTCATACGAACCTAAATGTTGATGGCAGATCAACATGCGAATCGGTCCGCGCAGTTGGGCAGGTCGTCAAGGTCCTTTAGCCTGGGGTTCGAAACCGTCTGTAAAGCGGCTTGCATCGGAGCCCGACAAGCTGTTAAAAGTTGCAAAATCGCAGCTGATTGCTGCGACAAAAACCCTGCGTGCGTAGCCTCGGGCTTGCGCAATTGCAATGCCCGTTGCTGCACGCGGCGAGCGACGTGAAGGCTCCCTATATTCATACCAGCCTTCGCGGTGCTGCATAGTGGGATAACCACCAAATGAACACTGAAGTCGCGCCACGAACGGCGCGATGCAAAACACGCAAAACAACCCGCCGCCATGAAAATTGCCATCCTTGACGACTACCAGGACGCCGTCCGCAAGCTCGACTGCTTTCAACTGCTCGCCGACCACGAGGTCAAGGTTTTCAACAACACAGTGCGAGGCCTCGGCCAGCTCGCCAGCCGCCTCGCCGAAGTCGACGCGCTCGTACTGATTCGCGAACGCACTCGCATCACCTCGCAACTGCTCGACAAGCTCCCGCATCTGCGCATGATCAGCCAGACGGGCAAGGCCGGTCCGCACATCGACATCGAATCCTGCACCGAGCGCGGCATCGCCGTCCTCGAAGGCACCGGCTCGCCCGTCGCGCCCGCCGAACTCACGTGGGCGCTCATCATGGCCGCGCAGCGCCGCATTCCGCAGTACGTCGCCAACCTCAAGCAGGGCGCGTGGCAACAGTCGGGTCTCAAGACGTCGGCCATGCCGCCCAACTTTGGTCTGGGTACGGTAATGCGCGGCCAGACGCTCGGCATCTGGGGCTACGGCAAGATTGGCCGTCTCGTGGCCGGCTACGGCAAGGCCTTTGGCATGCGCGTTCTGGTGTGGGGCCGCGAGCATTCGCTCGAAGCGGCGCGCGCCGACGGCTACGAAGCGGCCGCCAGCCGCGAGGCGCTTTTCGAAGAGAGCGACGTGCTCTCGCTACATCTACGCCTGCACGATGACACTCGCGGGATCGTGAAGCAGGAAGACCTGATGCGCATGAAGCCGACGTCGCTGCTCGTCAACACGAGCCGCGCGGAGCTGATGGAAGAAAACGCGCTGCTCGGCGCGCTCTCGCACAACCGGCCGGGCATGGTCGCGATCGACGTGTATGAGAGCGAGCCGATCCTGCAGGGCTACAGCCTGCTGCGCATGGAAAACGTGATCTGCACGCCGCACATCGGCTATGTGGAGCGGGAGAGCTACGAACTGTACTTCGGCGCGGCGTTCCGCAACATCCTCGCGTTCGATGCAGGCGACCACGCCAGCGTCGCCAACCCCGAAGCGCTGCAGGGCGGCCGTCGCAAGTAAGCGCGGCCGCATGCGGGCGGCGCGCCGCCCTCCCTGCGTCTTTCCGGCTGATTCCGATCCGGCCGCGTGCGCTCAGGCGTGCGCGGCCGATTCCATGACGTCCGGCAAACGCGCGAGGAAACGCTCGCCGTCCACGCGGCCGAGGTTGTAGGCGTGCTGCATCTGATGCGGGCTCGTGTAGTCCCAGCTCGAGATCGGCACCTTGGCCGATGGCTGCACGTAAAGGCGCTGCTGCACGCCCTGCGCCGCCTGATGCCGCACCACGAACATCTGCGGACGCGGATAGAGCCGCGTCACCATCACCAGCACACGGCCGGGCGTCTCGTCCAGCGCGCCGACCGGCACGTTGTCGACCATGCCGCCGTCGAGCACCGGGCGGCCGTTGCGCCGCAGAACCGGCGTGAACGGCGGCGTGCACGACGACTGCAGGATGAGATCGGCCAGATCCTCCACGCTCGCGCATTCCTGCGCCGTCACGAACTCCGGATGAAATCCAAGCTTGCGCCCGAGCGTGGGATGTAGCGTCTTGCGGATATGCTTTTCGATGTTGTACGCGATGAGACCCGCCGCCACGGCGCTGCGCGCCCCTAGCCAACGCGGCACATGCGACACGCCGATGCGGATCTCAGGCGCGTCCTGGAGCTGTGTGAACGGCTCGCCGTAGATGTCGAGCAGCGCCTGGCGATAGATGCGGTAGTGCGGAAACACCGATTCGCCGCGCAGCAGATTGCCCCAGTAGGCGTTGCGCTTGTTGTGGCGCAGCGCTTCCTCGTAATAGCGCATGACCCAGTCGGCGTCGCGTGTATAGAGCATGCACGCGGTGGCCGCGCCCGCCGAAATGCCCGTGATGACGCGCGGGTGAATGCGCAGCTCGGGCTGGACGATGTCCCAGAACCCCGCCTGCCACCAGCAGCGATTGCCGCCGCCGGCGAAAACCACCTGATCGAACATGCCTTCTACGTCCTTCGAAGCGACCGAAAACGATCGGAAGCGCCAAGCTTAATCGAGCAGCGCGTAAGTCGAGGTCGCGTGAACCGCCATCCGGCCGTCTTCGTCGTAGAGTTCTATTTCGCCGAACACCAGATTGCGGCCCATGCGCAACACGCGCGCCGTTACGAGCACGTCGCCCTTGCGCACCGCGCGCATGAAGTTGGTGTTCAGCGCGACAGTCGTCATCGGCTTGAAGCCGCCGAGCGCGGCCGTGATCGCGACGATCATCGCCGTATCCGCCGCCGCCATGAAAACCTGGCCGCAGATCACGCCGCCCGAGTGGCGCAGTTCGCCCGAAAACGGCAGGCGCAGGGTCGCGCTGTCTTCCGAGACCTCGACGGGCCTCATCCCGAGCGCGCGCACCCACGGGGCCAGTACGCGCTCCAGCAGCGCGTCGATTGCGTTGTCGTCCATCGTTTGCCTTTGTGGATTGCCGTGCGACGATTCCAGCCGATGACAACCGACCTCAGCCAACCTCGGTGAACAGGCGGCGCACAGCGACTGGCTTGAAACCTGGCTTGAAACCCGGTTTGACGCCAAGGGTGGCGACATCATACCGGGACAGCACGGCCGCAGCGGTAACGGCGCAAACGCCAGCGCAGACAGGGCTTGCGCCGCATCGACTCACTATTTTCAGGAAATCTGCGAAAAAGGCTTGCCAAGTCCCAAAAAGTCCTGCATAATCTTTCTTCTGTTGGGGGCGTTAGCTCAGTTGGTAGAGCAGCGGACTCTTAATCCGTAGGTCGAGTGTTCGAGTCACTCACGCCCCACCAGCCAATTCAGTCAAAAAGCCCGATCCTTGCGATCGGGCTTTTTGCATTTCTCCGCGTCCGCGGGCATCCTCTTGGGCTACTTCACGCGTCTCACATGACGCGACGCCTGCTTCGGGCGCGGCAACCAGCGGCTGAGCGCCTCGAAGCCGTCGAGCTGGCGAAGCAGCGTATCGACAGTCGAAAGCTGAACGTGGGTCAGATGGTTTTGCTTGAGAAGCGCGTGCAAACGCTTGCGCCAGTACGCCACACCCATCACCGGCATCTCGAAATCGCCGGCCAGCGACGGCGGCATCACGCGCGCGATGTGCGCGATTTCCTGTTCGACGAATGTCATGGCTTTCCCCGTTGGACCTGCCGTGGTTTCTTATCGTATGAAGTACTGTAGGACGCTCGGGAGCGCTCGCCAGCCTACCCGTATGGATAGGTAACAAATAGTCCGACTAAATTGGGGAAGGAAACCGCTGAAACCGGCGGCCCGCTGCCGGACGCTCGCGCTGCGCGGTTCGTCGGCAGGCGCTCCTTCACTTTCCACGCTTACCCGGTCCGCAATGGCACAACCGGCAAATAATTTCGGAATCCGAATGATTCGATTCCGAACAGCCTATCTCACTTTCAGACTCTTCCTATAGGGTTTTTCTGACTAGATGCCGATCATAGTCAGGTCAACTACTGTCTTGAAAGAGGTAAATCATGATGCACGGTCATCCTGTCGACCGGCTCGTGGCAGGCGCAATCGTCGGTGCGCTCGTCACGACGCTTCTGGTCCTGCTGCTGGTCTGGCTGGATATTCCGCCCGAGAAGCATGTGAGCCTGGCTATCCGCCTTGCGGTGCCGGTCGTGATCGCCGCATGCGCGCTCCTGATCCGCCCCTTGCTGCTGAAAACGGTGCTGCGCGACCGGCGCGACCCATTGATGCTGGACGAGGATCTGAACCAGCTACTGGTCGGCCGCGCGCTCGGCTTAGTTGGCGGCTTCTTCTTCGGCATTACGCTCGCGACCCAGATCCTCTAGCCGCCAGCGCTCAAAGAAAGGGCTTGCCGTCCACCTGTTCATAGACGACGTTGCCATCGTCGTCTTCGAATTGCTCGAGGTAGTTGCGTGCGCCGCACAGCGGGCACCGGAACAAGGGCCCCTGCCCTTCGTTCTTGATCACGACCTCGGACTGTTCCCACGGGGTGCCGCACGACTGGTTGCGGCAAACAAATGTACTCGACATGCAGACTCTCCTGACTGTTACGGGTGCAAAGCCTACCGCAAGTGCGGCCCGCGCGCCGCAAATCTCCGATTCCCGCTGTTATTGCGCTTCCTGGCTGTTCACTTCTTGAGCAGTCGAATGCCCCTCTGCTCCGGCCTGACGCAATCCGTCGATTGCATGCCTCGCCCGCGTATCACGCATTTTCAGGGCATCCACGCACCGGGCCGCTACCGCGCGGCACGACGCCGCGCAGCCGTCGTGCTGGCATGCTTCTCGCGTTAGCGTGCCTCGGTAGCGCGCCCTTACCATGCGGCGCGGCCGTCCATATCGAGATCGAGAACACAGAGGAGCACGGAGATGAATCACGCGGACATGCAATTCCTGACCACCGAATTCCCGTACAAGAAGCAGTATGGCAACTTCATCGGCGGCGAGTGGGTAGCGCCGCTCGGCGGCGAGTATTTCGACGACATCTCGCCCATCACGGGTCATGCGTTCACGTCCATCCCACGCTCGCGCGAGGCCGACATCGAACTCGCACTCGACGCCGCGCACAAGGCCAAAGCCGCATGGGGCAAGACTTCGCCCACCGAGCGCGCCAACATTCTGAACCGCATCGCCGATCGCATCGAGCAGAACCTGCACAAGCTCGCCGTGGCCGAGACCATCGACAACGGCAAGCCGCTGCGCGAAACGCTCGCCGCCGACATCCCGCTCGCCGCCGACCACTTCCGCTACTTCGCGGGCTGCGTGCGCGCGCAGGAAGGCGGCATCTCCGAGATCGATCACGACACGGTCGCCTATCACTTCCATGAGCCGCTCGGCGTGGTCGGCCAGATCATTCCGTGGAACTTCCCGATCCTGATGGCCGCCTGGAAGCTCGCGCCCGCGCTCGCGGCCGGCAACTGCGTGGTGCTCAAGCCCGCCGAGCAGACGCCCGCGTCGTTCCTCGTGCTGGTCGAGCTGATTCAGGACTTGCTGCCGGCCGGCGTGCTCAACGTGGTGAACGGCTTCGGCCTCGAAGCCGGCAAGCCGCTCGCTTCGAACAAGCGCATCGCGAAGATCGCCTTCACGGGCGAAACCACCACGGGCCGCCTCATCATGCAGTACGCGAGCCAGAACATCATTCCCGTGACGCTGGAGCTGGGCGGCAAGAGCCCGAACATCTTCTTCGCCGACGTGCTCGATCACGACGACAGCTATTTCGACAAGGCGCTCGAAGGCTTCGCGATGTTCGCGCTCAACCAGGGCGAAGTGTGCACGTGCCCGTCGCGCGTGCTCATCGACGAAAAGATCTACGACCGCTTCATGGAGCGCGCGCTCAAGCGCGTGGCGGCGATCCAGCAGGGCCACCCGCTCGACACGAAGACGATGATCGGCGCGCAGGCCTCGCAGGAGCAGCTCGAGAAGATCCTCACGTATATCGACCTCGGGAAGCAGGAAGGCGCGCAATGCCTGATTGGCGGCGAGCGGAACACACTCACCGGCGAACTCGGCGACGGCTACTACGTTAAGCCCACCGTCTTCCGCGGTCACAACAAGATGCGCATCTTCCAGGAGGAGATCTTCGGGCCCGTAGTGTCCGTCACGACCTTCAAGACCGAAGAGGAAGCGCTGGAAATCGCCAACGACACGCTCTACGGCCTCGGCGCCGGCGTGTGGACGCGCGACGGCACGCGCGCCTACCGCTTCGGCCGCGCGATCCAGGCGGGGCGCGTATGGACCAACTGCTACCACGCCTATCCGGCGCACGCGGCGTTTGGCGGCTACAAACAGTCGGGCATCGGGCGCGAGAACCACAAGATGATGCTCGACCACTACCAGCAGACGAAGAACCTGCTCGTGAGCTATAGCGAGCAGCCGCTCGGGTTCTTCTGATCGCGCAGCGTGTCCTGGCGCGTCGTGCGCAATGTTTTGCGGTCCAGGAGCCGCCACTGCGCGCGACGCCTCCTTCGTTGCATCTTGAGAGGAGCGTCACGAGATGGTCGAACGCGTCACCGCCACGCCGGCCGCGCTCGCGCTGATCGAGCAGCTAACGCGCGAACACGGTCCGGTGCTCTTTCACCAGTCGGGCGGCTGCTGCGACGGCAGCGCGCCCATGTGCTTTCCCGCCGGCGAGTTCATGGTCGGCAATGCCGACGTGCAGTTGGGAGCAATCGGCGGGATGCCGTTCTATATGACGGAGGCGCAATTTGAGTACTGGCAGCACACCCAGCTCATCATCGACGCCGTGCCAGGCAACGGCGGCATGTTTTCGCTCGAACGACCCACGGGCCTGCGCTTTCTCACGCGCTCGCGCCTCTACGACGACAAAGAGAACGCGTGGCTCGAGACGCATCCGGTGACGCGTGTGAGTTTGTGAGTCTCGAGCGCCCGACACGCCAAGGGCGTGTCCCGGCGCGCGGTGCTATCTTGGCCCGCATGCAGCCGCGTATTCGCGCGGCTAGTGCACTGGAGACGCCATCATGCCAAACCGCGACGTGAAGCTCCTCACCCTCGAGCCGATGGATCTGCTCGCCGTCAGCCACGTGGGTCCGTACATGAAGATCGGCGACGCGTTCTACACGCTCGCGCAGTGGCTTGGCGAGCGCAACGTGCGCACATCCGGCTCGAAGATGATCGGCATCTTCTACGACGATCCCAAGACGGTCGATGAATCGAAACTGCGCTCGAAAGCAGCGCTGCATCTGGGGCAAGAAACCGCTGTGGAGATCCTGGCGCCTGTCGAGAAGTTTCAGCTGCGTGGCGGCGAACACGCGATGGTGCTCCACAAGGGACCGTATGAGGGGCTGCAGCAAGCGTGGATGTGGTTTTACAGCGAAGGATTGCAGAAGCTCGGGCGCCAGCCGGATTTTTCGGCGCCTTCGTTCGAGGTTTATCTGAATACGCCCGACGAGGCGGCGCAGGAGGACCTGAAGACGGAGCTTTATATTCCGCTGGCTTGAGCCGCGCGATCCGCAGGGTTTGAGCGATGCCGCCGGGACGGTTTACGGCGGCATCTTCGTTTCCGATGCGAGGGTTCTAAGGTTTTAATAATGTATGTATACGTAAACGTAGTAATAGTTAACAAGCCCCTGGGTATTCTGTGGATAACCGTGGAAAACCATTGAGTAAACAAGGCTGTGGAAAAAACATAACCTTGCGGGTGTTCACGGGACAACGCCAGGCAGCTGCTGGCAACTTTTCCCCGTTTTTCGCCCCGTCGAAGTTATCCCCGATTCATGCACAGTGATTTCCAGGGGTTTTCCGAGGGTTATCCGCTGGCAGTTGTGGATAGTTCTGGGCGCAAGTTCTGCCCTCTTCCCGACAAAAAAATAGCGCCTCCAGGGACGCTTTATCTGATGTCGGTCGGCTTTGCGGCATCAAACGAAAACGCCCGGTTTCCCGGGCGTTTGCTTTTCAAGCGTAGCATTGGAGGACGATCTGTGGGCTCTCAGATAACTTGTCTTGGCGCCCCTATGAAAAACAGGCACTTGCACAGTTTTTCTGCAACGAGGGAACAGTACCGTATCAGAAATCCTGTCTTCGGCCCATGAAGATCGCACAATAGTTGTCCGTTGAATATCCCCGGAATACTAACGCACAGGCCCTCAAGTAACAGCGCCGATACATCCACCTTGTAAGCACGATAACTACTGACCTCTCGATCTCCACTGCCGCTAAATTAAGTGGGTGCGCTCAACCGGAGCACGTTCAACATTGCGATGCTACAGCCGATCAATTTTTGAGCTTCTCAACAGTGATAGTTATGCTTGGCCAATCAAGCTCCGCGTAAGCGGCATATTGATTGTCTAGTAAACGCATGCGTCTACCATGATCGATGCCTGGATATTGCGCTGCGTATCCGAAATCAAGGTAATAGGCTGCAAGACGAACAAACCGCTCCGAGTACACGGGCATTGTGTAACCCCAGATGGTGAACCCGATGAATACTCCCGTAAGCAGCCCCCCGACTCCATGATTCACGAGCCACCGATCGTTGCCTTCCACCGGAGCGGCCCCGTCCGCCCTATCAATCAAGAAAAGCGTTGAATTTGATACGCCGTCTATCATGGAGGACAACATTCCGATTAAAAAAATGGCAACTGCGTGAATCAAAGAAATCAAATAAAATATAATCCCCCATATTACTGGGAAAGATAGTATTGCGAATAAATTTACTGTTAAGTCAAGAGACTGTGGAGGCAACCCCATTGCCTTTCCAACAACCATGCGAGCTAGTCCCGTACTAATCGGGAAAAGCAATGCGTTTAGCCAAATCAGGGGCAATCGACCGATATCTGATCGCCACACGTAAAGGAACTTGGGTATCCACCAAGTAATATACCCAGCCACGAAGCACAAAATTGATGGTGCGCCGGCGATATCTATCAGCGTTGCGTTGTTCACCCTGAACAACATGAGAAGAATGAGCAGGAGAAGCAGAGCGAATGCGACAAGATAGAGCTTATCGTGCAACTTTCGGTCAAGCCAACGTTCTTTTAGTGAATCCCACAATTCTTGCATGTGAATAATGATAATGTCAGTTTGAAAGCCATTTCGTGTCTACCTCGTGAGCACAGAGACCAGTTACCTCTCGATCGTCACTGCCATCCAGTTCAACGGGTGCGCTCAACCGGAGCACACTACAACATGTAGCTCCCCGGTTTTCTGGCGAGCCTGCCACAGAGCATAGGCTGCCTGTCCAGCCAGCCACACGTCAGCACGGCCGCCGTGCTCGATGCCCAACCACGCCTCGATACGCAGCGCCATCTTTGGCGAGCTAGCGACGTGCTCATTTAGCACGCGCGATAGCGCGGAGCGCGTGATTCCGAGCTGCTGGGCCGCCGCCGTAACCGTCAAGCCGAGCGCCGGCAACACGTCCGTTCGTAGCGTAGCGCCCAGATGCGGTGGATTGAACATGCGACTCATGAAAAAGTTACCCTCTGACTCAAGAGAACACGATGGTATCCGGCAGCGAAGATGGGCGTCGAGCAATAAACTCAGTTAAATTCTCTTGCAGCCAAGTGGCTAGCCGGCTCGGAACGTCGCGAGTTGCTTTCAGTACGGCCGTTCCGTCGCTATAGATATGGGCTGCCTAATTCACGATGTCTGTGGATTGGAGGCAGCAGGAGCAGGCGTCGGAATTCTTATTGAGCGCATTAAAGAGGCAGTCGAAAAAAAACCGGACATCAAAATTTGGAATTTGTCACTCGGAGCAACGCAGTGCTCCAACGACGAATTTAGTGAATTTGCGAAAGAATTGGACTCGATCAGCGATAAATTCGGCGTCTTGTTTGTGGTGGCGTCCGGAAATTACCTTGATCTACCTCGCCGTGCGTGGCCACCGATCGGTTCCCTTGCTGATCGCGTATCGAGTCCGGGCGAATCCGTCCGGGCCCTCACGGTTGGCTCAGTCACTCACTTGACGGCATTCGGCTCGTACACCAGTACCGGCGAACCTCCTCCTTATTCGCGCCGCGGTCCCGGCCCAGTATTCACACCCAAGCCGGATATCGTGCATGCCGGCGGTGGAGTTCATAAGCCTTGGGACGCCGGACTTGCCAGCGTCAAAGCCCTTACGCCTAACGATCAAATCGCTCACACGTTCGGCACCAGCTTCGCCGCGCCGATCGCCTCAAATCTGGCCGCACATACGTGGTTCGCGCTTCAGGGACGAGCAGACCTTCCGCCGCATCCGTCTCTCGTTAAGGCCTTGATGATTCATGCCGCGCAATTATCGTCACCTGACTATAGCCCGAACGAACGCCGATACTTCGGCGCCGGTAGGCCGGATAATGTGCTTCGCACGTTATACGACAGCGACGACAGCTTCACGCTGGTCTTTGAAGCACAACTGTATCCATCGATGCGATGGAGAAAGACTCCATATCCAATCCCCGCGTCGCTGATTGAAAACGGAAAGTTCAGAGGGGAAGTTATCATCACGGCAACCTATAACCCCCCGCTGGATGGCAACGCAGGAAGTGAATACGTACGGGCCAACGTCGAACTCGGATTTGGTGTTCTCTCCGCGAATGGCGACTTCCATGGCCGCGTCCCGGGCGAAAGCGAAATTGGAACCTCCGGCTATGAGATGGCACAGGTGGAACATGGCGGCAAATGGGCACCTGTGAAAATTCATCGCAAGCGTTTCCCAAACGGAACAGAGGGAACGCAGTGGGCTTTGCAGGCAGGGGTCAATCTTCGAGCTTTCCAACCTTCCCTAGTTGACCCATTGATCGCCACAATTGTTGTTACATTGCGATCGGTAGACGGGAACAACAACATCCATGCGGAGGGAGTTCGTGCGCTGAACAACACCTCGTGGGCACACACGGTTCTACCCTATCGGATCCCGATCATTAGCTGAGCCCATGCCACCTTCGCCCGTATCGGGCGGAGGCAGCCATGATTCTCGAGGGCATATCAGCGGCCTGTCGTGCTGCAAGGAGTGCGAACCATCGCAACAATAACCCATGAAAGCAACCGTCTTTTTCTCACTGCAGGCAGACCGACCGCCTGTCGTATGTCGGGACGCTCAAATGGCTACGGATTCGAATAGGCCGCCCAGTTAGGCAAACGATTCCGAGCTGTGCCGCCAGTGACTTAATGTGGGCGAAGGGGCCCGTCAATCAAATTCCAACAAGAGGAGAACCAAGTGGCCGATTTTCACGACACGGTCGAAAGTCTACGACGATTGCTGGATACAGGGAGACAGTACTGGCTATTTGGCGCAGGCATACGCGAGCGACAAGGCGACTAATAACATGCGAGACAAGATCAGCGGCGATCGATTTCAGCAAATGTTTTCCTGCGTGTTGCCCTAGCTTCTCGGAACGTTGTCTCGCTGAGTCTCCCCTTGCCATATTGTGCCGTGAACGAAGCTGTCACGCTCATCCGGCGTCGTAAGGGCAAACTGCGCAAAGTGGGAATGCTCCATTTGATGAAGTTCCGCTGCCCATGCTCGTTTATCGGTTTCAGACTCCAGACGGCTTCCGGTCAGGGCAGCTTCGTCGAAGATTTGGCTGATGTCTATGGGGTGTGCACTTTCAGTGCGAAGTCTTGACCTGACATTCCCGCTACTGATCTCCACGATCAAGCCTGTCATGTCCTTGCGCAGAAGGTCTTGAAGGATTTTGGCCTTCTTCCGTGCTGAAAAATCGCTGTCTTTCAGTTGCGTGTTGTATATCGGCTGGAAGTGCCGGATGAGGCCGGCCTCCGCCAAAGCGACCTGTGCGTGACGGCTCAAGGTAGCTTGGTGCATGCGGTCCACATGCAACCGTTCCTCGGCAGAGCTTGCTTCCGGCTCCGCATTCAAATCGCCACCGGTACTCAACATGATCTTGAGGTTCTGAAAGCGATACAGAAGCAAGATGAGTTCGTGGTCGGGCCTGAATGTCGATGCGTCCGCCAAAATACGCTGCAACGTGGTGTGATTGAGCAGGCGATCGATGGCGCTTCGTTGGCCGGATCGGCCGATTCCTTGGCCAACATACAATACTTCAAGGTCTTTATCTTCACCGCTCAACGCCGAATCTGCGTGCGCAACAACGACATGGGCAGCGAGAATTGTAGTGTTCCCTTCCGTGACGACGGCGAGGTGGGTGCCGCTACCAAAAACCTGAACATCCCTGACGTAATCTGCGTTTACTACGATTTCATCCGTAATTGTCAGTTCGAAGGGAACGTGCGTAACGCCAGAGGTTCGCTGTACGATGAAAGCACCATGCACAACGTTGCCTTCTCGAGAAACATTTGATGGATCAATGTAGATTCGCCGACGTGCCGTAACCAGATAGATGTTGCAGGTGGCAAGAGCTGCACGAGCCGCTGGATTGCCCTTAATTTCGTAAAGATCTGCAGGCGTGATTGCCGTTGGCATGCTGGAATAGAGGTGCATGCCACCCTCCATCAGGTAAAGGCGTCGCGATGTATTTTTATCGTTAAGATGCATGTAATTTCCTTGCCTGCTCGCTCAAGAACTGCAATGGGTTTGCTTAAACTGCCACGGTCCGCCAAGCCGTGCCTTCGCGGTGTCGTGCAGATATTTCAGCACTTTCCAATGAATTGCATGTCACTTGTCCGACCTGCCCAGAAGCCACGTGGCAATGGAAGACCACCAGTTGCTGGAGCGACGCGGCGTTGAAGTGATCTCGCCGCTCACCCGATTGTCGGTGCTGCGGTCGTCGACCTGCTCGCCATAGAAGTTGGCCTTGGCTGCCTTGTCGCGCCGGCGTTCGGCTGCGACCTGTGCCGCACTCCAAGGTTCGGCCTCGATCACTCGACCCTGCCGGATTACATAGTGCGAGCGGCACGGCAGTTGCCAGTTGCCAATCGAAGGCATGAGCGAGACCGATGCGCCGTCGTAGATCATCTTCCAGTCGGTCGGGGACAGCGGCGTTACTACTTGTTCGCCACAGCCGCAGCAACAGCTATGAACTGCCGTCGCGTAGTCCATCGACACATACAGGATCCCCGGGGCGAGTTCCCGCGGCACGCTGCGAACGAAGCGATGCTCAAGCGTGGTGATGCGCATCATGTCTGATCCCCGTTAAGCAGCAGGTTGCCGTCAGTCGTGTACGTGCAGTGGTGTTCACGCTCCAAATCGCGATAGAAGCCCCGGAGCTTCTTCCATTTGATGACGGCGAGGACCGCGTTGAGCGCGTTCAAATCGGCGACCTGAATGTTCGAGGCGTAGATGTCGCGCTCACCACCTCCCGCAAACGAGATGCGACCGGCGTGGATATGCTCGCGCTTCTCCGGCGTACTCGTGGTCACGCGCAAAATCCCGCCCAGGCTACCGTCGACCAACTCCAAGCCCATCCCAACATCGATGAAGGGCACGCCGAGCGCTTCGAGCTTTTGCACCACCACGCGCTTGTCCTCCCCGGCATCCATGCAGAGAAAGGCAAAGGTGGTGCCGTTAAGCAGTTCGACGTTGGCATGGTCAAGTTTGACCGGATGGGCAACGATACCGCGGTGCATCCTGCTATAGATGCCCTTGAGGTAGTCGACCTTCCTCGGCGCGTCGCGCAACTCTTCCAGCGACGGTGCCCCAGGCGCACGAAAAGCGTTGTGCTGCAAAAATTCGTCAGCGTCGAAGAGGCGAATCTCGCGCACTGGTGCTTTGGCCACCAGATCCACGATGTAGCTGCCGGTGCCGCCCGTGCCGACCACCGAAATGACTTCACCCTCAAGCTTTTCGGAAAGCCCGCCGATGCCCACGCGGTCCGAAGCAGTATCGATATAGTTAAACATCGTATCGGTCTCCGTTTCGTCAGGCGCGCGGAAGATGCGCGGGCTGATACCCGGTTGCAGCACTGCAGCCGGGCCCGCGAGGATGGACGCGTAGGTCGCCATTTTCTCGTAGAAGTTCGGATAGCCATCAGGTCCTGGCTTACTCGAGAAGGCATGCTTAGCAGTCACGCCGTGGCCCAAGTCGAAGAGCTGGGACTGGTGGGCAATTTCTCGCAGCGGCGTGCCGTCGGCGCGGCATGGGAAATCGCCATCCCAGTGCATGACATGGGTCGAAGGTTTGCGCGTCATATCTCCCGCCAGATCCAAGGGGCACACGAGTACTCCCGTATGCACTCGCTTCTGGGAGTCGACGTAGGGCACTTCGCGCATCACCAGCAAACCGCCTACGATTTGCACGAAGTAGCCGTCGTCGCGCAACTTGCGCAGATCCGCATTAAGACTGAACAGTTTTGGTGACATTGAAGATCGTCCCGTGATGTTGAACTTCCACCGAACCGCCTTCGGCGAGCTCGCCCGCGTGCGGTCTCGAGGCCGCATGGCGATAGGTCATGGAGTAGCGAACGTTGGGCTCGGCCGGCGCGCCCGGGAAGGCCAGTTGCACCACCTGCTCGAACGTAACGCGCTTTTCGGGCACCGGTTCGTCGCGCGAGTTCACGACGATGACATAGCCCTTGACAGGGCGCCGCGCAGTGATGAAACGCTCCACGCCCGGCTCGGTGAGATCGACGCGATCTTCGCGCTCGATCAGACGATCTGTGCCGCCGCGAACTTCCAGGAAGACTGCCTGTTGCGCGTCGATGTCCGACAAGACGTAGAGCGCCTCGCCGAGAATCGTCGGCTGTCCCCAGATCAGTTGCCGCTCATTGAGGGTGAGCTTGAAATCGCGGTCAGTACGGAACGCGATGAAACGCTCAGCCCCTTGCCCGCGCAGGTCGAACGTTTCATTGAGGGAAACGTCCTCGAAGTCACCCGAGGGCAGGATGGCGCACAGTGTGAAGTCGTCACGATCATCCAGGCCCGCTGCCGCCAGAATCTGGCGACCGGTCGGCACCGGATCCGTCACCATGACGGAGCGGAAATCCACACCATCCAGAGCGAGGGAAATCCGGTAGGCGCGAGCGGCCTTCAGCGGGCGGTTCTCCCGCAGCGCTTGGCCAACATCGTCGATTTCATCGAAATCGGTACTCATGGTCAAATCCTTTAAGGTATGTACCAGGTGGCACCTGGCTACATTTGCTTAATCGGACTGACGGAAGAGAGCCGGTAAATTATTTTTCAGAACGCTTTGTGAAGTGTTCCGGGTGGAGTCGCGCCGCATACGAAGAAGGCGGGACAACCCGGACAGGTGTACTCGGACCGTCTGGCCTCGAACTGTCCGGCCCCGATGCTTATCAGGATGTCTGCGAGCTTGCCGTGGCCATTAGCCAGTTGCTTAGGTGTAAGGCTGAGCGGCATGACCTCACCATCGGCCAGATAGATCACTTCGACGGTGGCGCCGGGGAGCACGTGTTGCGCGGCAAGCAGTGCGGCGGCTGTACCCACATCTTTGGGCTCCTTGTTAGGAGCATGCCCGGTACGAACGGTACGCAGTGTCCGCACCCCGTTCCTGACCAGAATCTCGTCCGGACGCGTGACAACGTGCTGGTCACCAATAGGCAGGTGCAAGGTCTGCGCGGACTCGATGACGGCTCCATCGCGCGAGCGCAAAAAAAACCGGAGCATGTCCTCCGCCATCCCGCGAAAGTCCGCGACGTAGCCATGCTCGTGCAGTTCAAACTCCACGAATGCGGCGTCGAGGTGGCTCTCCCATTCATGTGCTTGGCCGCTATCTACGATGGTCCGGCAAACTGAACGCACTGCCTCGTGCATCTTCATAAAGGCAGTGGCCTGACGACGCCCGCCCACCTGAAGCAAATAGGTGTAGAGAAAACGTCGAGGGCAGGAATCGAAAAGTGCTACAGCCTGCGCATTGAAGCTTACCTGCCCCGAAAACGCCACCGACACGGGTACGGTGTCCGGCGCTGGCGCCAAGCTCAGCGCGGGAGTAACCGAGTGCCGTTGCAGCGCACCGAGCCGATCAACAAACTCCGACAGCGGCCGCCGGTGCCCGTTTCCTTTAGCTTGAGCCGCGTACAGGAAGAGCCGGTCACGCGCGCGTGACATCGCCACGTAAAAAAGGCATTCCTGCTCCTGTGCCTGCGCGTCACGCTCGGCCGCCTCGGACGAGGCCACCGTCCCAGCGATCATCCCCTCGGGTGGCGGGCATTTGGGCGGTCGATATGCGCCAGGCATGCTGTCCTGGTTCGCGCCGGTCAGATGCACCACCGGGAATTCCAGCCCTTTGGCACCATGAATAGTCATAAGCCGGACAGCATCGATTCCCTGCGCGGCAGCTGGCAACTGGCGCAGATCGCGATCGTCGCGTAGTCGGAGTAGTCGGCGAATGCGCTCCATCAGCCGCGCGATCGGCAAACCTTGCCCGGGTGGCTGCACACGTACGAAATTCAGGAATTGCCATATGGCAATTCCTTGGGCCTGTTCGGTTACACGGCTTGCGCTAGCGATGCGCGCAGCCATGCGCGTGCGGTCAAGCAGGGCCGTGGTCAGGACAGTCCAAGGATGGGCCATGGAGTCGAAGCCGGCCAAGGCGGTAGCAAGCGCGCCGAACGCGGTTTGCCCGGCCGGCGAGAGATGCGCAAAGGCCGATCCCCAATCACCCGGTGCCGCCTCGGTCGTGCGCAGGTGATCGAATACTCGTATCACATCCTCGAGCGACATCGAGAACTCGGGCCAGCAAGCGACACGTACCAGCCCCATAGCACGTCGATCGGTAAGCAGCGACAGGAAGGCAACCAGGTCCTTGACCTCCTGCCTTTCGAAGATACTTCCCAGAAACAACACGGGAATTCCAAGCCGCTCGAGCTCTTGGCCCAGCTCCGAGAGTTTGTCATTGCCCCGACAAAGTACCACCTGATCTCGGTACGGATAGCCCGCCTGTCTCAGCTGGTCAATGTTCTCGGCCAACGCAGCACTGGTGAGCTCGCCAGTCGCCACAAGACGCAACTCGGGCAAGGAGCCGCACGACGTGCGATCGGCCTGAAGTCCACTGTGCGAGCCGCCGACATGCATGTTTGCAGCAAACATGGAGAAGGTATCCACAATCTCCGGGACAGAACGGTAGTTACGCGCCAGATAACCTGTGACGCCGCCAGAAAAGTCTTGGGACCCGAAACGGGAAATGTTGAACGACGAAGCTCCCCGAAAGCGATAAATGGACTGCTTGCCGTCGCCGACGACCCACAGATGGTTGCCGTCCGGCTTTAGGGCACTCAGCAAGCGAACGCTCGAGCGGTTGACGTCCTGATACTCATCGACCAGCACGTGATCGTAGGTCTGCTGCAACTGCAGACGCAGTGCCTCGTTGGCCTCCAGCAACTGGACCGGACGCAACACGAGATCGCCGAAGTCCACGCAACCGGCTGTACGCTTCAGGTCTTCGTATGCTTCGTAGACCGTTGCCACTTCCAACGCCCGCTCGGCAGCCTCGATCTCTCCGGGATTCGTTGCCGCGTCGTATATGCGCTGAGCCAAGTCGCGGTACTGTACGGTGTCGACTACCTCGTCCTTGGCGCGCGATATCGCGCTCAGCATGTCAGAAATGACCTGCGCCGGATCGTAGACGTCGCGATAATGCCTCAGGCTCAGCCGGGGAAATACGGACTCCAGCAGTTCCACTGCTTCGGTGCGGTCCATAAGTCGTGGATCGGGAGGCAGATCCACTAGGTCATAAAAGCGCCGAAGGATATCCAGACCGAAGCGATGGAAGGTACCGATCCACAACGCGGCGGCGGCCACAGGTCGCGTAAGCGCGAGGCGCTCGGCCATTTCAGCGGCCGCGCGATTAGAAAACGTCAATAACAGGATACGGCGAGGGTCCACTCCCTCATCCAGCAGGCTCTCCACCCGTGCAACAAGCGTACGCGTCTTGCCGGTACCGGGCCCAGCCTGGAGCAGATAGGCGGGTCCCCGATGCATGGCGGCTTGGCGCTGCGCGTCGTTCATTGGAATAACCGGTGCTTGCCGGTCGGGTGTCGCGGTCACGCTGGGCAGTAGCAACGCGTCGAGCATCTGCTGCGCCACCACTTCAAACGGCGCGCCAAGCCGGGTGGCGATAGCGCTGCACGTCATTCCTTGCCCGAGATGCAGTTCCCGAACCACTGGGCGCGGTAGCAGGAACTCGCGCGCAAAGAGATCCATCTGGACTTCACGGCGCTGGCGATGACTGTAGTCGACGACCCGATCAAGCCCCACGGGAGCCGCCTCGCTGGTGCGGGCGGGATCGATCGCGTAGGGACCCTCGTCCTCTTCGTCGTCACCGAGATCGGCGTGACCGATTTCATGCGCCACCAGGAATGCCTGTTCAAAGGCAGACCCACTGTCCTCGTGAATAATGAGTCGAGCGTCGCGATCGAAGAACGCGCGACCGCCATCCAACGCGTCCGCACCCGGTGCGCATTTCTCCACTGTCAATTGCCGGGACTGTGCTTCGGCAACAGCGAAGGCATACGGCGCCCAAGGGTCGCGTCCCAGACGAACGGCTCCGCAGTGCAGCTCGGTAGCTCGTTGCCGGGCGAGCTCGATCGCGTCCACTTACTCGCCCCGATCAATCAGAGCTTGCACTCGCGCGGCCTCCACGCCGGCGTCACGCAAGACTTTCTCAAATGGTACCTTGACTGCCGCAACCGGTTTAACGCGGGACTTGCTCTGCCGCGCAGCAGATACCAGCGGGGGCTGCGCCAAGAAAGCACGCAGTTGATCCATAGTGCTCTCCAGCGCTCCTGCCAGACGCTCAAGGAAACGCGCAGGCACTGAGGCGAGATCAACCCGGCGCTCACGGAACGACACCAACACCAGCGTGGGAAGTTGCAGACGTTCGGCCGCCACATTAAAAGCTTGCGCCGCCAAGCTCACCGGCATGCGCTGTCCGATAGCGGCTCGAAAGCGGGCTACTGCAGCGTCCACACGCTGCGCATCGGCGGGGGACAACGACTCATCCGACACGGGACGCGCTAGCTCCCGAGATAGATCGATCAGATCTTGGGCATATTGTGGATATGCCGCGAGGTAGCGCATTAACGTGTCGCGGCCCTCAACATCTTCCACGGCAAAGGCGTAAAGCACCTCGTCGCGAGTCATCGGTTGCGATTGGTTCATTTCAGGCCTTCCTTTCGCTCAAGACGTCGCCGCAACGTCGCGAAAGCACGGTCGCGCTGGTTGCGGATGGTTTTTTCCGCCTTACCCAAAATCTTACTAATTGTAGGAGTGTCCGGGTCACCCGATGTAATCGGAATCTCTTGGCGCAACATTTCGACAATTTGGCTCTGCAAAGGCGGTAACGCATCAATCGCCCCATCGAGTAGTTGCCGGTAATCTTTTTTATCGAGTTCATCAGGATCGTATGGGTTGTAATGCTCGATCGCATTCTCAACCTCTGAGGTGATCTCCTCGTCCTCGTTCTCCAGCGCCTCCAAGCGATTCGCTTCAGTCCATACTTGGCGACTGGCGTCTAGGCGGTCTTTCGCCATCGCTCCGTTGAAATTTATCTCGAAGTAATCAAGCCTCTCTTCATACTGGATCTGATCGGCGAGAAGTAGATCTACAAACGCATCCATGACGCGATCACGAATAGCTAACCGATCAATGTCCACAGCCGAGCCATCGAGACAGTCAGGTTTCGGTAGAAGGCGCGTCGCGCGGCCTATCAGGATGCTGAGCAGCGACTCGTGATGTTGGGTCGCAGTATCGACTGTGCGCACAAAGTAAAGAAGGGCCTCAGGACTCACAAATCCGATGGCAGATTTTGGCCACAACCGGCAGCGTGCTACAAGCTCATCTGGACCGAGCTGTTCCAGCTCAGTAATCTCCGTTTCCACTGCCGCTCGCCGCACGTAGAGCGTTCCCGCTCCCGTTCGCTTTCGCAAAGGCCGCACCATGCTGGTCCCTCAGTATTCTTTTATCCCTAGACAGTACCACCGGCTACCGTGCCACCAACCGTCGCAGTGAAGAAAATGCCCAGCATCGCCGGGCATTTGTACTAGCCGCATCGGAAGATGCATGTTGAACAAACCTGCTTCCCCCAGCCCCTCGGGCTGCTAATTCGTGGAGAATTTCAAATCAACATAAGAGGTGGCATCGGGACAACCGTTACCAACACAAACGTCCATTCGGACAACTTTGTGAGAATTCAGCCAACTATTCTGAGAAACAACACGATCAAACGTCGATATTCCCCGCCCGCAGCGCATTGCTCTCGATAAACGCACGACGCGGCTCGACATCGTCACCCATGAGCGTCGTAAAGATGCCGTCGGCGGCGATCGCGTCCTCGATCTGTACGCGCAGCAAACGTCGCACAGTCGGATCCATCGTCGTTTCCCAGAGCTGCCCAGGGTTCATCTCGCCAAGCCCCTTGTAGCGCTGCTTCGACACGTTGCGCTCGGCGTCGGCGATCAGCCACTTCATCGCGCTCTTGAAGTCGTTCACGGCCATGCTGCGTTCGCCGCGCTTGATCACGGCGTTCTTGCCGATCAAGCCCTTGAACGTATTGGCCGTGTTCACGAGCTGCTGATAGTCGGCGGTGAGCTGGAACTCCTCGTCGATCACCGAGACCTTCACGTTGCCGTGATGGCGGCGCTCCACGCGCAGCGAACGTTGCTCGCGCACCTGGTCGTACATCGGCACCACGCTCACTTCCGGCTTGAGCGGATCGTCGCGCAGTTGTGCTTCGAGTGCACGCGCCGAAGCCTCGGTCGATGCCTCGCTCGACAGGTCGATCGCCACGCCGTCCATGATCGCTTCGAGCGCACGCTCGTCGTACAGACGCGAAAGACGGTCCACCACGCCGCGTGCAAGCTGATACGAGCGCGCGAGCTCGCCAAGCGCGTCGCCGGAGATCGGCGTTGCACCTTCGTTCGGCACGAGCTCCGAGCCCTGCAGCGCGAGGCGCAGCATATGCGCGTTCAGCTCCGAATCGTCCTTGAGATAGCGCTCGTCCTTGCCCGCCTTCAGCTTGTACAGCGGCGGCTGCGCGATATACACATAGCCGCGCTCGATCATCTCCGGCATCTGGCGATAGAAGAACGTGAGCAGCAGCGTGCGGATGTGCGCGCCGTCCACGTCCGCGTCGGTCATGATGATGATGCGGTGATAGCGCAGCTTCTCGAGGTTGTAGTCGTCCTTGCCGATGCCGCAGCCGAGCGCGGTGATCAGCGTGACGATCTGCTCCGAGGAGAGCAGCTTGTCGTAGCGCGCCTTTTCGACGTTCAGCACCTTGCCGCGCAGCGGCAGGATTGCCTGGAACTTGCGGTCGCGGCCTTGCTTGGCCGAGCCGCCCGCCGAGTCGCCCTCGACGATGTACACCTCGGACTTCGCCGGGTCCTTCTCCTGGCAGTCCGCGAGCTTGCCCGGCAGGCCCACGCCGTCGAGCACGCCCTTGCGGCGCGTCATCTCGCGTGCCTTGCGCGCGGCGTCGCGAGCACGCGCGGCGTCGACGATCTTGCTGCAAATGGTCTTCGCGTCGTTCGGCGTCTCCAGCAGGAACTCTTCGAGCGCCTTCGCCACGACTTCTTCAACCGGCGCGCGCACTTCCGAGGACACCAGCTTGTCCTTCGTCTGCGAGCTGAACTTCGGCTCCGGCACCTTCACGGAAAGCACGCACGACAACCCTTCGCGCATGTCGTCGCCCGAGGTTTCCACCTTGGCCTTCTTCGCGATTTCGTTGTCGGCGATGTACTTGTTGATCACGCGCGTCATCGCCGCGCGCAGGCCGGTCAAGTGCGTGCCGCCGTCACGTTGCGGGATGTTGTTCGTGAAGCACAGCACGCTTTCGTTGTAGCTGTCGTTCCACTGCATCGCCACTTCGACACCCACGCCGTCCTTCTCGCTTTGTACGTAGAAGATGTTCGGGTGCAGGACGGTCTTCGCTTTGTTGATGTACTCGACAAAGCCCTTCACGCCGCCACCGAAGGCGAAATCGTCTTCCTTGCCCGAGCGCTGGTCGGTCAGGCGAATGCGCACGCCGTTGTTCAGGAACGAAAGCTCGCGAATACGCTTGGCGAGAATGTCGTAGTGGTACTCCACGCTGCCGAAGATGGTTTCGTCGGCCATGAAGTGCACTTCGGTGCCGCGATTTTCGGTGTCGCCGAGCAGTTGCATGGGCGAGACCGTGTGGCCGTCGCGCTCTTCGAGCACGCGGTTCTGCGGCACGCCACGGTGGAATTCCATGAAGTGCTTCTTACCGTTGCGGCGCACCGTGAGGCGCAGGAAGCTCGAGAGCGCGTTCACGCAGGACACGCCCACGCCGTGCAGGCCGCCCGAGACCTTGTAGCTGTTCTGGTCGAACTTGCCGCCCGCGTGCAGCTCGGTCATCACGATTTCAGCGGCACTGCGCTTCGGATCGTGTTTGTCGTCCATCTTCACGTCCGTGGGAATACCGCGGCCGTTGTCGGTGATCGAGATGGAGTTGTCCGCGTGGATCACCACGTGGATGTCGTTGCAGTAGCCGGCGAGGGCTTCGTCGATCGAGTTGTCGAGCACTTCGAAGACGAGATGGTGCAGACCGGTGCCGTCCGACGTGTCGCCGATGTACATCCCGGGCCGCTTGCGCACTGCCTCCAGTCCTTCGAGGATCTGGATCGACGAGGCGCCGTAGCTGCTGTTGTCGGGTTGCGAGTTGTTCGTATCAGTCATGGAATTTTCCGGTTCTGCGTACTGCCTGTGTTACTGCTCGAGACTTTTTCAAAAAGCCATAAAAACGCCAAAGGGGCGCAGCGCCCCCTGGTGTTCTTCTTCTGTCGCGCTTTTTAGATGCGCATCGGCATCACCACGTACTTGAATTCCTCGTTCTCGGGAATCGTGATGAGCGCGCTGGAGCTGGCGTCGCCGAGGCTCACTTCCAGCGTGTCGACCTTCAGGTTCGCGAGTACGTCGAGCAGATACGTGACGTTGAACCCAATGTCGATGGTGTCGCCCTGGTAGGCGATTTCCAGCTCTTCCTGCGCCTCTTCCTGGTCGGCGTTGGTCGACATGATCTTGAGCTGGCCCGGCTCGATGATGCAGCGCACGCCCTTGAACTTGTCGGACGTGAGAATCGCAGCGCGTTGCAGCGAGCGTTGCAGTTCTTCGCGGCCGATCTGGAAGGTGTTCTTGTGCGCCTTCGGGATCACGCGCTGGAAGTCGGGGAACTTGCCCTCCACGAGCTTCGAAACCAGTTCGACCTGGCCGAACGTGAACTTCACCTGCGTCGAACCGATGTCGATCTTCAGCACGTCGTCGATGTCTTCGAGCAGGCGCTGGAGTTCGAGAATGGTCTTGCGCGGGATGATGACTTCCTGGCGCGCGAACGAGCCTTCGATCTTCATCGACGAGAACGCGAGACGGTGGCCGTCGGTCGCGACCGCCATGAGCTGGTCGCCGTCCACGACGAGCAGCATGCCGTTCAGGTAGTAGCGGATGTCCTGCTGCGCCATGGCGAAATACACCATGCCGAGCAACTGGCGGAACGTCTTCTGCGGCACCGCGAGGTTCGCGCCGAAGTCCTTGGCCTGCGCCACCGTGGGGAACTCGTCCGCGGCGAGCGTTTGCAAGGCGAAGCGGCTCTTGCCCGACTGCACCGTGAGGCGCTTGTCGGCGAGCGTGAGCGTGACCTGGCCGTCGGGCATGGCGCGCAGGATGTCGAGCAGCTTGCGAGCGGCGACCGTCGTGGCGACCTGGTCGTTACCGACGCCGAAGTCGGCGGTCGTGGTGATCTGCAACTCGAGGTCGGTCGACAGGAACGAGACGTCGGAACCGGTTTTGGTGATCAGCAGATTGGCGAGGATCGGCAACGTGTGGCGGCGTTCGACAATGCCGCTCACCGTTTGCAGCGGCCTCAGCAGGTTATCGCGTTCGGTCTTGACCAGTTGCATAGAGTTCCTTCGTTGATGTGACGGTCTGCGCGCCCGCCTGGCGCCGGTTTTGCCGACGCGACCCCACGAATCGCAAGTGTGGGCGGCGGCTTCGGCGCCGCTCAGGCGGTTGATGCAGCACAGGCCGCGGCGTGTTTCCCGCCCCGGACCGCCGGGCGGTTAAACCCATATTGTGCCTGAAAACGGACCACTTCCCTAAATTGGGGGCGATCCGCGAAATAAACAGGGCAAACCCTTCGGGATGCGACCGTCCGCCCCGCCATTCAGGTGCTGCTCGTCGGCGTGTTACCCCTTCAGCGTCTGCTCGAGCACGTGCAGCTCGTGATTGAGCTGAGCGTCCTTGGTCCGTTCGTCGGCAATCTTGCGCACGGCGTGCAGCACCGTGGTGTGATCGCGGCCGCCGAACAGCTCGCCGATTTCCGGCAGGCTCTTCTGCGTCAACTCCTTGGCCAGATACATGGCGATCTGGCGCGGACGCGCGATATTGGCCGGGCGCTTCTTCGAATACATGTCGGCGACCTTGATGCTGTAGAAGTCAGCCACCGTCTTCTGGATGTTTTCGACAGAAATCTGGCGGTTCTGAACCGTCAGCAGGTCCTTGAGCGCTTCCTTGGTCAGCTCGATCGAGATCTCGCGGCCGTGGAACTTCGAATACGCGAGGATCTTGCGCAGCGCGCCTTCGAGTTCGCGCACGTTCGAGCGCAGATGCTTCGCGACGAAGAACGCCACGTCTTCGTTCAGGCTCACGCCTTCCGATTGCGCCTTGCGCATCAGAATGGCCACGCGCATTTCCAGCTCGGGCGGCTCGATCGCCACGGTCAGGCCCGAGTCGAAGCGCGAGATCAGACGGTCGTCGATACCCGAGATTTCCTTCGGATACGTATCGCTCGTGATGATCACCTGCGCCTTGTTGGCGACGAGCGCCTCGAACGCGTAGAAGAACTCTTCCTGCGTGCGCGACTTGCCCGAGAAGAACTGGATATCGTCGATCAGCAGCAGGTCGAGCGAGTGGTAGTAACGCTTGAAGTCGTCGAACGCCTTGCGCTGATAAGCCTTCACCACGTCGGACACATACTGTTCGGCGTGGATGTAGCGGATGCGCGCGCCCGGCTTGTCGAGCAGCAGCTGGTTGCCGATCGCGTGGATCAAGTGGGTCTTGCCGAGGCCCACGCCACCGTACAGGAACAGCGGGTTGTACGAGATGCCCGGGTTGTCGGCCACCTGAATGGCCGCAGCACGGGCGAGCTGGTTCGCCTTGCCGGTCACGAAGTTGTCGAACGTGAGCACCGGGTTGAGCTTCGAGCGCTCGTAGGTCGGGTCGGGTTCGCCGCTCGAGGCAGCCGCGGCCGCGCCCTGGCCCGGGCGCCAGGTGCGGCGGCCGGCGGCGGCTTCGTTCGCGTCGAGGCTGGGCAGATCGAGGTCGGCGGCGTCTTCGGCGGTGGCCTGCGCGGCGGCGGCCGACGCGGCCTGCACCATGCCGGCCAGACCCGTACCGCCCGTCACCGCGGCAGGTTGCGACGCGGCGGAGGCAAC